>JAOPTQ010000014.1:0-41167 GCA_051531915.1 Colwellia sp.
ATCAATAACGCAGCTTGTAAGCCTTTACCTTTTATTAGATACTCGCCCTTTGGGAGCTTGTTCTATGCCCATTAACATCATTAAATTTATTTGATTTAGAATGACTAGATCTAAACAAATTCGCCTTGTTACTGAACATTGAGCATAGCTCTGAGTTGGGAAGAAATTTAATCAAATTGGTATTAATAAAATATTTAGCTCTATAGTTGATATTAATGCGGGTTTACTATTAAGGATAATCATGATTGACAATGTATTAAATAGCCCTTCCAAATTAAAAACGTCCCTTTCTCAACCAGTCAATCAGCAACCCCATACACTTACTGATGAACTTAAAAGTATTGCGCCAGAAATGGTTCAAGCATTATTGAGCCAGTTTAATGAAGAAAAAGTGGAGCAATTACTTCATCAACAATTTGCCTCACTCATTACAGTATCAAGTGCGCCTACAGTTTTCGATTACAAATATTCAGACAAAGAATTAGCCTTACGCACAGTGACAAACAGTCAACAAGAAGGTTTACTCAATAATGAAAACAGCGAACAGCTAATAAAACGTTTGAATCAATCGGTAAAAGACATTCACGGAGCTTATGCCAATACCAGTGATATATTAGCGAGTTTAGGACAATTGGGTCATGAGCAAAAATCATTTTTAGCCTCTAGTGAACAGCGCGTTGAACGAGCACTGGGCTCTTATATGGAAAGTATCAATCGAACAGATAATGAAGATAACGATAACTACAGTTTTGAATTATCGGTAAAGACTAAAGAAGGCGATGTTATTAATATCACCTTTAATTCATCGCAAGGCTATGATGAAAGCACGGGAAAAACAGTAGATGGCTTTGGTCTTAGTTATCAAGTAGAGGGGGACTTGTCAAAAGCAGAGCACCAAGCTCTAACGGAAGTATTATCGGGGGTTGGAGAAATGGCTGATGAATTTTTTAAGGTAAGTCAAAACCCATACAGTAAATATGTTCAAGCAGGTCAGTCGAATTTTGACGTAGATTTTTTGGCGGGGTTTAATCATCAACAATTATCTGGTTTTGACGTGTCTTTTTCGACGACAGAAGGTCAACAATTAGGCTCTCAAGAGAATAATCTCGATCTAAGTTATAACGTCGATCAAGAATCAAACCAACAAGCTCTCACGTTTAGCTCTCAAGCAGGTATTAATGAAATAGATTTTTCGTTAGATATGTCTACTTTTGGTGGTAAAGACGTAAAACAAATGCAGCAATATATCGCCACATTAGATAAAAACCTCGAAGATAGCCGTGACAATAGTAAAGGTGAAAATAAAACGTCAGCATTTGGTGAAAAAGACGATTTAAAAATGCAACAAGGTTTTGCTATATTTAAAGGAGCTTTTGCTAGTATGTCATCAGCAGCACAGCGTTATAGCAATATAGAGTCAGTCGCCGCACAACAATTCACTGATGGCCGAGCAATGGTCGCAGAATTAGTTGACAACATGATCACCAATGACTCTCGCTATCAAGGGCTTGACAGCGAAGTAAATAATACCTTGGGTGATGGTATTTCTAAATTAGCAGATTTTAATGCTGAATTCTCATTTTCTAAAGAGCCACAAGGCCTATTTGCACTACATCCTAAAGTCAGTGTTGAGTTAGAGCAAGTAACCGAGCAACACCAATCAGGAGAATTAACTGGGATAACCCAAAGTAAAACTATCGCTACTCATTTCGATTATCAGCTTTCTCGGCCTGATTACTATGATAAAACAGAAAGCTACAACATTGGTACTGCAGTTAAAAATAAAGAATTAGTTGGACTTGATCAACAACACCAAGTGGATGTTAGCAAAGAAATTTATCAGTATAATCCTGATAAAAATCAATATGAACTAAAAATGGCATTGAATGAAAAAATAGAGAATGAGAGCAACATTCGCTTAATTAATGATATTTGGCTTGAAAACACAGAAAGTAGTCATACGAGGGATAAAAAAGAGCGTATTGCTAACGAAGGACAACCTGAAGACTTTAACAAAACAAATCACCATTCACATAAAAAACTAATGACGTTAATTGGTGATTTAGATAAGTTGGCAGAAAATAAGCACGTTAAACGTGAGTATTTTATTGAATTAAATAATGTAAATTTATTTATGGATCATAATACTAAATAAGATCAAATTTATCCTGTTAGAAATAAGAAGCTATAGGGTAACTATCAATCTCGGCAGTACAAGCATCAGAAATATCCTAGACTTGTTGGTTGGAGCAAGCTTTATCTTTATCTACCATTAATTTGGTATATTCTAGTTTTTGACTAGAACTGATACTAATTTTTTACTTTTCTGGTCATTTCGATACCTTTAAGGTTTTGCTCATTTTAAGCTAGAAATCTTTCCAATTTCATTACAGATGAAGTTATTATCCATGTTGGGAAAACATTGTAAATTATTTCCCGATCAGATCTTCAATATAAATGATCTTGTCCTATAACTATTACCTTTTACACAAAAATGTTCTAAACAGATAATAGGAAATATCGCAATCAACTTGACTTACATTGAGTGCATGTGATTACATATGACTATAAAAGTGTATTGTTAAATTCTGTATATTAGCACTCAACTAATTCTGTTGTTTTTTATAAATATACTTACCAATTTTCAAATAGATAGCCAATATTTTGGCATGAAAGGTTTTAAATTTTGATGTTTAAGTACGTAAAAAAAATTTGCTTCTATAGCTTTGCTTTAATTTTGTTCTCCAGTTCTAATGCTTTTGCTCATGATCCGTTCACTGGGGAAACCAAAGCAACAATCAATAAAAATAGTGTTGAATTAGAAGTGCGATTTGCAGCAGTTACTGCAGAAGGATGGGTTTCTCGTATATATGATAGAGACAATCAAGTCAGTGAAGCCAATTTACACAATATCGAAGAAACGTTATTAGCAAAAGCAAAATCTTTATATACCTTAACGTCTGGAAATAAAGCCCTTAAATTTAAATCCGCGAATGTAAAGATTATTAATCATAAAGACGCGGTTGACTTTACATTACGTTACTATGGATTAGATCCGAATCAAGAACTGACTATTCTCAACAACTATGTAGGTGCATATGATCGAGGTTTTCGGTCAACGTTAACGGTAGTTGATGATAAAAATAAACAAATAGCACTTTTCGTTCAAACGTTTGAAACCCCTAGCAACAAAGTTTCTTTAATGTCGGCCATGAAAACATCACAAATATTTATGAATTTTTTATATGAAGGTATCGTTCATATATTCATAGGCTTCGACCATTTGCTATTTCTATTTGCACTACTGCTAGTATGTAATACATTACGCTCTGCGGTACTCATTATCAGCTTTTTTACTGTTGCTCATTCAATTACACTTGCATTAGCGGCACTAGAAATTATCAGTATATCGTCACCAATAGTTGAGTTATTCATCGCTGTTACTATTGTTTATGTTGGCTTAGAAAACCTATTTACTAAACACAAGCCGAAGTTACGCTGGATACTTACAGGGGTATTTGGGCTTATTCACGGTTTAGGTTTCGCTAACGTGTTGCGTGAAATCGGCTTTGGCGCTGAGGAGTCACCAAATATTTTGATTTTATTAGCATTTAACCTTGGTGTTGAAATAGGACAAATTGTGATAGCTATGATCTTATTACCCTTGCTATGGCGCCTACACAAACATTCTGTTTTTAAGTCAAAAGTACAGCCTTTACTGAGTGTTATGGTTGTATTGCTAGGTGCTTTTTGGGTGGTTTCACGGCTTTAAAACGAATACTTTTAGAACCTAAATTGAGTCAAGCCGTCTTTCTTAAATATAAATACAGCTTGACTATAAGCTCAAAATTAATGTTTATATTATTTAACAAAAATCGGCTGTAAACGTTCTAGCTGTGTTACATCATCGTTTGATAATTTTCCTAGCTGCAACCAATTAACAAGTTGCGATGTTAAATCAATAGCTTCGCCGGATAACATTTTCTCTTGCATTAATTGAACTTGTACCGCCATACGCTGCGGGGCGAACTCTGCTGGTGATTCAGCTTGTGCTAGGATTTCAATCGTTAACGTTTTGATTAAACGCTGACCTTTATCAGCTGGCTGTTTTTTTAATATTTGCTCATGTAAACGTTTTTGCCAGAAATTATTTACCTGTTTAAAGTCTGGCTCACTTGTCAGGTAATCTGTTGTATGAGAAGTCTCTGTTTTAGCCAGTTTTTCCATTAAATTAAATAAACTCAACCAAGATAAACGCTGTGCTTTTTCAGCAAGTTCCGCTATTTGCTTTTGACATTCTTTTATAAAATTTTCGATATTATTAGCCACTTTTTTGTTGACTGGTTTTTTAGCTATAACCTCTGTTAATAGCTGTTCTGCTGCTTGTTTTGCTTGAGTCAAAGAGTGCTTTTCTGGCTGTTCTGAAAGCTTGAGTTTTATACCCGACAATGCTTCATTATATTGGTCAATTAGCTCAACTTGCGCTAATTGCTGCTCAACCTTAGCCTGTTCTCGTTTATTAAAAACTTGATCATTAAATGTTCTAAACGTTTGCCATAATTTATTTTCTTGATGCGAACCAGCAAAACCAACACTACGCCATTCTTGTTGCAATTTTTTTGTGTTTTCAATAGCATTAAAAACATTATCATTTTCAACTTCCGCAGAAGCTTTTGAAATCAATGTTTTTTTCTTGGTGACGTTACTTTCATGGAAATCTTTAATGGCATTTTTTAAGGGCTGTAAGATATTTTTAAACTGTCGCTGTAACTGTTGATATTGTTGACGATCAACCTCTCCTGCATTGAGCCACTGCTGTTGAAGTTTATTCAATTGTGCATCAATATATTTAAAGTCTATTGACTGCCCTTCACAGGTTTCATTAAAGCTTTTAATTAACGCTTGGGCTTGTTCTAAAATATTATTTCGATTTATCAAATGTTGTGCACGCAATTTTTCTTGCTCTGCGTAAAATAAACGACATGGCGCAAAGGCTTGTTCACAAGCAAGATTAAATTGCTCATTTAATGCGGTATCAACATCTTCATCCGCATGACCTAACGAGTTCCATATTTTTCTAAAGCTTTTTACTTGCTCTGCTTGTTCATTGGGGTTATCTAACGGTGCAAGTACTAAAGCCTGAACGTCGCTAAGCAATTGTTGTTTTCGTGGCGTGGCAATATAATGTTCCCAATCACTTATCTCTGTCATTTTTTCACTCACCTGAGTGAAGTCTCGCTGTAGTTGCTGTTGTTGATTTTCCGTCAATAAATGCATGGCTTGATTGACGCCTTTAAACAAACCAAAACAAACTTTATATTTACCATGAATAAGTAAACGCTTTAAATCATTCAATTTTTTCTTATTCTGTTGAAATAAGTTTTTTTGCTCTTTTTGTAAAGGTTTCAATCCTGTTTGCCAAAGCTGCTTTATTTCTTGATAAGCCTCTTTAATTGACTGAGGTAATATGCCACTTGTTTTCTTTTCAACATCGCGCCATTGCAATAACCAGTCATTAAAAATATTCTGACGTTCATTGAGTTCGTTAAGTGATTTAGGTAAAGCTAATTGTGATACTTTTGAGATTAAATGGGTAGCTTGGGTCACCGACTCGGCAATTTCAGGTAATTGCGTTAAACGCTGTTTAAGTAATGCCGATTGCTTGGTAAATTCAGCTTGCTCTTGAGCATTTAATACCGAGTTATTAATTTCAACACTAAGTTGGTCTAATTTATCAATAAAAGCTTGCTGCTCAAGTGTACTGTTTTCAAATACTGCGGTGGTAATCACTTGGTTTATTACGGCGATAGTCTTAGAAAAATTATCTTTCGCCTGTTGCTTGTCTAGCGCTAATTGTTGAATAATTTTTTCTTGTTGATACGCTTCTTCTTTGGGCGCAAAAATTTTAACCAACTGGCTATGAATATTTTTATATTTTTCAATAGTTTCTTGCTGTTCATCTGCTGTTAAACAAATCAGTTGCGGTTGAGCCGTTTGCCATTCCTGCACTAAATGATCCTTTTTTTCGAGATAAAGCGCATAGTCTTTTATATCTTTTAATGCTAAAAGTTTAGACAGTAACAATTGCAGTTGTTTTTTGAGTATTTTTGGTTTTGCTTCTTCGTCGTTTATTTGCGTTAGTTTGTTGACGATAATCAGACTGATCTCTTCACTTACCGATTTTTTAGCCAGTTTTTCTAATAAAGTGCGATCATTAACTTCTGCTAATAATTGCTTTTGTACGTCTAGATTTTGCTTTTTGGTAAATACTTGCAATAACAATTGTGTTTTGTTTTTCTTTGCAGCTAATTTTTCATATAAAGCACAAATTATTGAAGCATTATTCTCACCATACAACCAACTTTCTAAAAAGGAGATATTATTTGTTTCTTCAAGCAAGTTTTCTTTTTGTTTTGAGGATAAAACAATTGCATGATTGTTGGCTAAGATTTCACTGACTTGCTTTTGCGCAAAGCTTTGAATACCTTTTTGAGAATTTGTTTCACTGGCTTCAAGGTAATATTTAAAACTATTCAGCTTAATTAAAGCAGCTCTACGAACTAAATCACTATTATCATTGTTGGCAAGTTCAAGTAAAATTTCACTTTGTTTCGCATCCTCACAGGTTAACTCGTCATTGATGGCTGCAATTCGAACATTACAGTCTTTATTTTGCCAATTGTTTTTGCTGATTTTTTGAAATAAGTTTGAAAGGATCATAGTTTAATCACAGTGAATTATTAATAGTCGGTTAAGTTAAAGGTTACAAGTTGGTAAAATGAGCAATGTTACTTGTAGAATGATCAGATAGCTCAGAAGTTTTAGGCTTCGCACAGGGTATTATCGGTTTATCATGATGACTCTCTGAAAACTGCGCTTTTAATTCTCGTTTAGTTTTATTGACTAAATGCCCATCACTGCCTACCGTTAACATTTGGTCGCTATTTAAATGACGTGCTTGATACGCCATAATTAACTGTAGAGCAGTTGCCTGTTGTGCTTTGTCAACAGCAGTACCTTCAGGCCACTTCCCTGTTTCAGCAGCACTTTTTAAACGTAAATACATTTCGGATGACATATTGTCAATGGTGTTTATTAAGTCCATAATTATTTAAGTTTTTGTTTAATCCAAAGAAGTCTAATACGAATAATAATATAAAAAATAAAACCAATAATAGTACTTGCCATAGCCGCGGTATGCTGCCAAGTACCTTGCTCTACATTATCCCAAAACATAAATAGAAAACCGCCACAAAATAATAACATAGCAATAAACGAATAAGTCATTAGTTTTTGAGACTGGTTTATACGATTAATGCGTTCTAAACTGGCTATTTTTTCAGCATCGAGCCCTTGTAATGAAAAATCACAATGACTGCAAATTTTCGATTTATCTGATATCTTTTTCTTACAATGTGGACAACTAATAACTGCCATTAATCACAACCTTTATCTAACTTTTAGGCCTTTATTTTACCTAAATTTAATGCCAATCTCACTAACTATATGATTATTTGTTTTTTATTTTAATTTATTTTTATTCGTTTTCTGTCATTTTGAGTTTATTTGCAGTCAACCGTTTTTCCCAAAATTCCGCTTTTTCAATCCCTAGTTTTTTAGGGTCAAAGGTATAAACTTTAACTCCCATTTTTTGTTGTTGTTCATAATCTTTTAATGCTTTAAGCGCAGGTTTAGACATAAAGAAAATGATGATGATGCCAATAATATTTAGCCAAGCCATTAAACCGACACCAATATCACCCATGCCCCAAGCAATATTCGCTGCTTTAACGGTGCCATAAAAAGTAGCGCTCATTAATACCACTTTTAGTAGAAATATTGCGCCGGGCATTTTAAAGGTGCGTTTAATGTAATAAATATTATTTTCGGCAATAAAGTAATAAGCAAGAATGGTTGTAAAAGCAAAGAAGAATAATGCAATAGCAACAAAGGGTTTACCAATACCGACAAAAACGCTTTCAACTGCTAATTGTGTATAAACAGGACTATTAGCTGCGGCATCAGCAGCAATATTTTGCACAATAAAAGCATCACCAATGCCATGAACATTATAAGTTCCCGTAATGATGATCATAAAGGCGGTGGCAGAACAAACAAATAAAGTATCAATGTAAACAGAAAAAGCTTGTACTAAACCTTGTTGTGCTGGATGTTCAACTTCGGCCGCTGCTGCTGCATGTGGACCTGTTCCTTGCCCTGCTTCATTGGAATAAACACCACGTTTAACCCCCCAACCTATTGCCGCACCAAAACCGGCCATTGGCGTAAACGCATCACCGATTATCATCATAAATACCGTTGGTAATTGATCAATATTCAAACCAATGATCACCATTGAAACAATGATATAAGCTAATGCCATAAAGGGAACAACCACTTGGGTGAAGTTGGCAATACGCTTAACTCCACCAAAAATGATAAAGCCAAGCACTAACGCAATACCGGTAGCCGTATAGAGTTTTGCATAACTAATAACACCTAAAGCGGTATCAATAGTGGCTGTTGCACCAAAAGCTTGTTCAATAGCAGAGCCAATAGTATTTGATTGCACCATAGGCAATAAAACACCTGTCGCTAAAATAGTGGCAATGGCAAAAATCCAAGCATACCACTTTTGCCCCATTGCTTTTTCAATGTAATAAGCAGGGCCACCACGATAAATGCCATCGTGCTCTTCTTTATAAATTTGCGCATTAGTTGATTCAATATAAGCGGTTGCTGCGCCAAAAAAGGCGACAACCCACATCCAAAATACCGCGCCGGGACCACCAAAGCCGATGGCCGCTGCAACGCCTGCGATATTACCGGCACCCACTCTACCCGATAAAGAAACGGCTAATGCCTGAAAAGGAGATATACCGTGTTCAGAGCTTTTTCCTGACATTAACAAACGCCACATTTCATTAAAATGACGAACTTGAACAAAGCGCGTGGTAATGGTGAAAAATAAACCGGCGCCTAAGCATAAATAAATTAGTGCAGAGCTCCATATATAACCATTTAGGGTATTAACTAATGCTTCCACTTTATCTCCTGAATTTTTGCTGAACAATTATATAGATTGTTATTTTACACCCGTATATGTGTAACAAATTTTTATCGTAAATCATCAACCATATGATATATACCGGTTAAAAAATCTCTGCCAAATAAACTGCTACGGGCATCAGACCAACCAACACTATAATCAGGTAATAAATCATTGTCTTTAAAAGGCATTTCTATGGTATAAGCTAAACATTTAAAATGATTGCCTACCCAGTTTGTACCTACCGTAGGGTTAGCTTTACCGGGTTTGTCTTTGTCATAACCACGTTCATCTTGAAATTCAGGTGTGATCGCCAATAAAATTTCTTTAAATTTATCTTCTAAAGCTTTGTGGCGTTCATCATAAGCGACAACACCTTCACAACCAGCAAGAAAATTAATCGGCAACGCTTCATCACCATGCACATCTAAAAACATATCAATGCCAGTTTCAAACATTTTTTCACGCACTAAAAAAACCTCTGGGCTTCTAGCCATTGTAGGTGCTAGCCACTCACGGTTTAAGTTTGCGCCAACTGCATTGGTGCGTAAATGACCACGAACACTGCCGTCTGGGTTCATATTTGGCACAATGTAAAAAACGGCTTTATTCAATAATGCGCGTGCCACACCGTCATCTTCATCCAGTAATCGATCGATAAAACCTTCCATAAACCATTCTGCCATGGTTTCACCGGGATGTTGGCGCGCAATTAACCAAATAACCCGTTTTTCTTTGCTTTCCTCACCCACTTTTAAAAGACTGATATCTCTACCATCAAGGGTTTGCCCTAGCACTTGTAATTGACAATCAAGGTGCATTTGAGCGTTATGCAGTAAGTCTTGATGACGTTCATAACTATAAGGTGAGAAATAAGCAAAATAAACGGAGTCATACTCAGGTGTTAACGTAATGGTTAATTTTTCACCATCATATTCGGTAGGCACTCTGAACCAATGTTCACGATCGTAAGAAGCTACTGCTTGATAATCTTCCCAACCTTCTACATAAGCGGCCTTCCCCGCGTTGGTTAAATGAATAACGTGCTCTTCACGAACATTATTAACCTGCGTATTGGTTTGTAATTTAAAATGAAACCACTGATAAAAATCAGACTGATTATCATGTTCTATTTCTAATTGGATATTACTTGCTTGACTGGCGTCGACAACACGGATATTACCGCTATCGAAATTTGAAGAAATTTGCATGGCTGTAGGTTTTCTCACTTGATAGGGAAAAGGCGAATACAACAGTTTACACAAACCTTGTGAAGATCACACTAGGTTAATCTATGTTATTTTCGCCACACATTATTCTCTATCATAAAGTGCTTAAATAAAACTAACTTATGTTGGTTAATCCTTTCATATAGGGTTGTAAAACAGTGGGGATATTAATGCTACCATTTGCTTGTTGATAGTTTTCTAAAATAGCAACTAACGTACGCCCTACCGCTAAACCTGATCCATTCAAGGTATGTAATAATTCTGGCTTTTTAGTGTCACTATTGCGAAAGCGTGCTTGCATACGGCGTGCTTGAAAAGCGCCCATATTAGAACATGATGAAATTTCACGGTAGGTATTTTGTGCCGGTAGCCAAACTTCTAAATCAAAAGTTTTTGTAGCACTAAAACCGACATCGCCACTACATAACACCATAGTACGGTAAGGTAATTCTAATTTTTCTAAAATAGCTTCGGCATGACCAGTTAATTCATCAAGCGCTGCAAATGAATTTTCTGGTTTAACAATTTGAACCATTTCAACTTTATCAAATTGATGTTGACGAATAAGCCCGCGAATATCTCGACCACCAGAGCCTGCTTCACTACGAAAACATGGTGTATGAGCGGTCATTTTAATTGGTAAGTCGGCTTCTTCAATAATTTCATCACGTACCAAATTAGTTAAGGGCACTTCTGAGGTTGGAATAAGCGAGAACTGTTTGTTTGATAAATCAGTATGAAAGAGATCTTCACCAAATTTAGGTAATTGCCCCGTACCATATAAAGAAGTGGCATTCACCAAATAAGGCACATACATTTCTTGATAACCGTGCTCTTCAGTATGAACATCAAGCATAAATTGCGCTAAAGCGCGATGTAATTGGGCTATTTTACCGCGCATCACCGCAAATCGTGTACCGGCAAGCTTAGCACCACTTTCAAAGTCTAAACCTTTATCGATGCCCATGCCTAAGTCAACATGATCTTTTATGTTAAAATCAAACTCACGCGGTGTTCCCCAACGCTTTAGTTCAACATTATCATCTTCACTTTCACCATCGGGTACTGATTCATCAAGTAAGTTTGGCATGGTACTGGCGATAGCATTAATTTTTTCTAACACCTCATCTTGTTCAGCTTTTGCAGCGTCTAGATCTATGCCTAATTGACTCACTTGCGCAAGTAATGGCGCGATATCTTCACCGCGCGCTTTAGCTTGACCAATAGACTTTGAACGAGTATTTCGCTCATTTTGTAATTCTTGAGTTTTTATTTGAATTGCTTTGCGCTGTTCTTCTAATGCATTTAACGTGGCAGTATCAAGTTTATAACCACGTTTTGCCAGTTGTGTCGCAATGTTTTCTAAATCTGTTCTAAGCTGTTTTGCATCAAGCATAATCGTTCACGTATTGGTTTAAGTTAAATGTTAAATAAAAAGTAAAAGTTTTACACTCTATTATTTCGTTAAAGCTGAAACTAAATAAAGTCCTAACCCTGCCGCTGCGATACAAAGCGAAACATTCAGTAAAATATTTACTGCCGCTTTTAGTATCTCCCCTTGTTGTAGTAATAACAACGAGTCTAATGAAAATGTAGAAAATGTGGTAAAGGCCCCTAAAAAGCCAATACCTATCAGTGTTCTATGAATATTAATGTCTAATATTTCATGTTCTATTAACTGATATAACAATCCCATGACAAATGAGCCGGTGATATTAACCATCAATGTTGCAAAAGGAAACCCCTTTCCGAGCCAATTCAACACCAGTTGATAAATATAAAAACGTAAACTCGCACCGCAAGCGCCGCCAATGGCGACAAAAGCATACAAAGTTACATTACTAATAGCATTATTCATAGCGCTGCTCTTTACTGTTTATATTTAGCTGATTAAGAAAGTTAAGTTTATCTTTTAATTGCTTTTCTAAGCCGCGATCCGTTGGCTGATAAAATTGAGTATTATAACCCGTTGAGTTTGTTAATGCTTGTGCTAATGCTTCAGGAAAGTAGTTCTCTCCTGCCGCAAAAGCATTTACTTCATCATGAGCATAACGATAACCAACACCGTGACCTAGCTCTTCAGTTAACTTACTGGTCGCATTGCGCAAATGTTTAGGCACTTCTAGCTCGCTTGTTTGCTGTGCTAATTCTTTCGCTTTAGTAAAGGCTTGATAAACAGCATTACTTTTGGGGGCTAAAGCCATATAGACGGTGGCTTGGGCAATAGCTCTTTCCCCTTCCCCTGGACCAACACGATGAAAAGTATCCCAAGCATTTAGTGCTAATTGCATTGCCCTAGGATCAGCATTACCAATATCTTCACTGGCGATGGCTAATAATCTGCGGGCTACATAAAGCGCATCGCCGCCACCGGCTAATATGCGTGCATACCAGTAAAGAGCGGCGTCAGGGCTAGAGCCTCTTACTGATTTATGAAAAGCACTGATAAGATCATAAAAAGCATCGCCACCTTTATCATAAAGCGCAATTTTACTGCCCGCAACATGAGCAATTAATTCAGCAGTAATGGTAATTTGTTGTTGGTTTTGATTGTCGACTGTTTCAATGCTGTCTATGCAGTTTTCAATTAAATTCAATAACCGCCTAGCATCGCCGTCAGCACGGTTTAATAGGCTTTGTTTGGCATCTTTGTCTAATTGGATGGATGTTTTCTGTTCTAATTCAACAAGTAATATGGCGCGAGTTAATACTTGTTTTAATTCAATTTTAGTCAGTTTTTTTAACGTATAAACGCGAGCACGTGATAATAAAGCTTGGTTTAATTCAAATGCTGGGTTTTCAGTTGTTGCACCAATAAATATGATAGTACCGTCTTCAATATGCGGTAAAAAAGCATCTTGTTGCGCTTTGTTAAAACGGTGTACTTCATCAACAAATAATACCGTTCTCCTTTTTTTTTGACTAGAACCCGCACGCATTTTAGCTTTTTCAATGGCTATTCTTATTTCTTTTATGCCCGAAGTTACCGCTGAAACTCGCTCTATTTCAGCATTGGCATGGTTGGCAATAATTTCAGCTAAAGTGGTTTTTCCCGTACCCGGAGGTCCCCAAAAAATAAGCGAATGACAATGCCCTTGCGCTATTGCTGTTTTTAACGGTGAATTATTGCCTAAAATATGCTGTTGACCCACATAGTGCTCAAGCGTTAAAGGGCGCATTTTAGCGGCAAGTGGTAAAAAATCGGTGTTTTTTCTTATCTCACTTGCTGTATCAGCAAAAGCATCAGTGGTATCAAAATTTAATAAATCAGATTGTCGATTATCAATAGTCAAAAATTAACCTTTTATTTTTGTGCATTTGTCGTGGTTGTAGTATTTGTTTGTTGCGCTTGTTCACGGTGGTCTTCAACCGTAACACCTTCTGGAACGATAAAATTAAATAGGTTTGAGTCAGGCTCTGTTTCACTCTCAAATTGGCTTAATTTTATATGACTTAATTGCCCCGTAGCATCAAGAAAAGAAAACTGACTTAAGTGATCATTCGTTTCATCGACGGTAAAAGTTAATGTTAGGCTTTTAATTTGACTATTGGTATCAATAGCTGAAATAACAAAACTATTGGTATTGCTACTTTCTTGTGCTGTTTGAGTAATATTATATTGTTGCCACAATGATTCATCTTGACTGGTTAATAATAATATTGGTGTTTTTGCAATGGCTGCTGATAACGAATAAGCACTCGCCTGCTCTATCCAAGGATTATAAAACCATGCGGTTTTACCATCAGCAATGATAAAAAGTTCATCAGGGGCAAATGTTTCCCAATAAAGTGAATTAGGCTTACTTATCGCTAATTTACCTTGTGTTTGCTGAATAGTTTCACCTGAAACGTCAACCACTTGTTGGTTGAAATTGGCGCTAAAAAAATTTAATTTAGCTAGTTTAGCCATTAATATTTTTTTACTTAAACTCATCGTTTGTTTGCTATCGACTTGTTTATTGTTGCTATTAGCAAGAACGGCGGTATTGAGTATATTAGCGGCCAATATTGCCGCTAAAAGCATTTTTATTTTCATTGATTAACCATTTATTGGCGATTAAAATTATGGGTGACTAAAATTATTGACAGCTAAAATTATTGACGACTAAAATCGGCCCTACCTTGTAAAGTATCAAATTATTCAAATGAATTTTGCACAGGAGGTGGCGCTAAAACTTCTCTAGCCCCATTGGTTCCTGGCGTGGAAACAACACCTTGCATTTCCATTTGTTCAACAATTCTGGCGGCTCGGTTGTAGCCGATTCTAAATTTACGTTGTACGCTTGAAATAGACACGCGACGTGATGTGGTAACAAAATGAAGTGCTTCATCATAAAGTACGTCGAGTTCTTCCTCTTCGCTACCTTCGGCTTGCTCTCCCGGTAATAAAATATCTTGATCGTGTTCACCAGAGAGTATTTCCTCTAAATAATTAGGTTCACCTCTTGATTTCCAGTCTTTAACAACTGCATGAACTTCATGATCATCAATAAAAGCGCCATGTACACGCGTTGGCACACCTGATCCCGGAGGTAAGTAAAGCATATCGCCCATCCCTAACAGTTGCTCAGCACCTTGTTGATCTAATATGGTTCTTGAGTTTAATCCCGATGAAACTTGAAAGGCCATACGGGTTGGAATATTCGCTTTAATTAACCCCGTGATAACATCAACCGAGGGTCTTTGTGTGGCAAGTATTAAATGTATGCCGGCAGCACGCGCTTTTTGGGCTATACGAGCAATGAGTTCTTCAACTTTTTTACCAACAATCATCATCATGTCAGCAAATTCATCAACTACCACTACAATACTAGGGAGTTTTTCTAATAAAGGAGGCGTTTGATCTAAACCATCACTGGGTTGCCATAAGGGATCAATTAATGGCTCGCCATCGGCAATCGCGGTTAATATTTTTTTATTATAACCTTTTAAATTTCTTACGCCTAAAGCTGACATTAATTTATAGCGTCGCTCCATTTCACCAACACACCAACGTAATGCATTCGCAGCATCTTTCATGTCAGTAACAACTTCAGTTAATAAATGAGGAATACCTTCATAAACACTCAACTCTAACATTTTAGGATCAATCATTATTAAGCGAACATCTTCAGGTGTCGACTTATATAACAAACTAACAATCATGGTGTTAACACCCACCGACTTACCTGATCCTGTAGTGCCTGCAACCAGTAAGTGAGGCATTTTTCCTAAATCAACCACGACAGGCTCACCGGCAATATCTTTACCTAATACCATCGCTAACGGCGAAGAAGACTGTTCAAAAGCATCACAAGAAATCACTTCACTTAAACGGACTATTTCACGATGCTTATTAGGCAGCTCTAAACCAATCACAGATTTTCCCGGAATAACTTCAACAACCCGAACACTAATTGCTGAAAGTGCGCGCGCTAAATCTTTTGATAAACTCGTTATTTTATTAACTTTAACACCGGGCGCTAAATCTAGTTCAAAACGCGTAATAACAGGGCCAGGGTAAACAGAAACCACTTGAGCGATAACGCCAAAGTCAAGTAGCTTAGCTTCAACTAAACGACTCACCAGATCTAATTCTTCATGATTAATAGGGTTTTGCGCTTTGTCAGGTCTATCAAGTAAGTCTGTTGAGGGCATACCTTGAAATTTATCTTCTACCACTAAATTTACTTGAGTACCGTCACTATTGGTTGTTGTTATGTGTGGTTGTGGTACGTCATCAGCAACATCAATTTGCTCAACATTAGCAAAAGCCGCGGTTATTTCATCATCACTGACATGCTCTTGTACATTAATTTCTAATGGACCACCCATTAAGTCATTGATATCAACAAAATGCTCTGGAGCTTGCTTGGTCTCTATAATTTCAGGCAACAAAATGTTTTTAGTGTTTTCTGATGCTTTAGTACTCGACTGGACTTTGTTTTTCTTGCTTTTCTTATTTATATCGATTGTATTTTTTGTTAGGTTATCATCAAAATCAACAGCGTCTTTAGGCGCAAGATCGCCAAACTTAGTTTTGATAAATTTGGGTGAATTTTGAATAAGTAATAAGAAAGCAATCGTGTAATGACCAACACTGTCTATAAACTTTAACCAAGAAAAACCTGTTAACAGCACAAAACCTACGCAAGTAAACATGAGAAATAATAACGTGCTACCAACAAAAGAAAAATAAGGTAAAAAAGATTTACTTAATACATCGCCTAAAATACCACCGGCAGAAAAGTAAAAAACATCATCAAAATTCATACTGGCTAATGAGGTTATACCCAAGTAGAACATGAAAAAACCGATTAATTTCAATCCCAATGTTAAATAGTCTAATTGCATTAATTGATAAAACTTTTGAAATAGCAGCCAACCAATAATGGCAACAATAAAAGGTAAGCTGTAAGCAACAAAACCAAAAAAGTTTAATAATAAATCGGATACATAAGCGCCTACCGGACCACCAAGGTTTCTTACGGGGGTTTGATAACCGGTTTGCGCCCAACCAGGATCGGCAGGGTCAAAGCTAAAGAGTGCCAACATCATAAACATGGCAAACACGCTAAAAATTAATAAACCAGCCTCAAGTAAACGTTGCACGCCACTTAGCTGAGTGTTTTTAGATGAACTGAGCGCTTCGTCAGTATTTTTAACAAGTTCAGAAGACAATTAAAGTACCATTGGAAATTTTTATGATGAAAATAAAGGTGTTAACAGATAAAATAACAAATTATCGCTTAATAGGTAACATATTACTGGATTTTATTTCATCCATCACTACATAAGTTCTACTTTCACTCACTGCGGGCAAGCGTAATAGTGTGTCTCCTAGTAACTCTCGATAAGCTAACATATCTTTTACGCGCGTTTTAAGTAAAAAGTCAAAGTCACCTGAAACTAAATGGCATTCTTGAATAACGTCAAGTTCATCAACCGCTTTGGCAAAGTCATCAAAAACATCAGGGCTTGTTTTAGTTAATGTTATTTCAACAAAAACAAGTAAGGCTGCATCAAGCTTGGCAGGATTAAGGATCGCTTTATATCCCGTTATATATTGCTCTTTTTCTAGGCGTTTAACGCGTTCAAGACACGGTGTTGGGCTTAGCCCCACACGTTTTGATAGTTCAACATTCGATAAACGACCATTTTTTTGTAATTCAACCAAAATGTTATTATCTATTCGATCTGTTTTTTTAGTTACCTGCTGGGTCACGGTTTATATAACTCCAACTCAAGTGTTATTTTTAGCATTATATACTGCATTTATAATAATAACGACAGGTTAAACTAATTACTTAGCTATATACTAGCCATATATAAACAATAGAAATAGAAGCTTATGTAAAGTAATTACAAGTAGTTTCGTTGAAGAAGGATAAATTATGATTATTGGTGTACCTAAAGAGATAAAAAATCATGAATATCGCATTGGCTTAACCCCTGCCGGTGTTAAAGAGTTAATCGTAAATGGTCATGAAGTGATTGTTGAAAATAACGGTGGAGCATCTATCGGTTTTGATAATGAACAATATATTGCCGCTGGAGCTAAAATTATTGACGGTGCTGCAGAAATATTTGCAACCGCAGAAATGATCATAAAAGTTAAAGAGCCTCAACCGAGTGAATGTAAAATGCTTCGTCCAGATCAAATTTTATTTACCTACTTACACTTAGCGCCTGATCCACAACAAGCAGAATTACTTATTGCGTCGGGAGCAACCTGTATTGCCTATGAAACAGTAACCTCACCTACCGGTGGTCTGCCCTTATTAGCGCCTATGTCAGAAGTTGCAGGACGTATGTCGGTTCAAGCAGGTGCGCATGCCTTAGAAAAAGCGCAAGGTGGTTTAGGTGCTTTATTAGGCGGCGTTCCCGGTGTTGCTCCTGCTAAAGTGTTAATAATTGGCGGCGGTGTTGTTGGTACTCAAGCTGCGCGTATGGCAGTAGGAATGGGAGCTGATGTAACCATTCTTGATCGTTCTTTACCGCGTTTACGTCAATTAGACACTGAATTTGATGGTCGTTTAAAAACAGTCTATTCATCGGCTGATGCCATGAATAAACTTATTGTCGATGCTGACTTAGTTATCGGCGCAGTGTTAATTCCGGGCGCAGCAGCACCAAAAATAGTTACTAAAGCGCATATTAAAATGATGAAAAAAGGAGCTGTTATTGTTGATGTTGCTATAGACCAAGGCGGTTGTTTCGAAACATCGAAAGCGACAACGCACCAAGCGCCAACCTATATTGTAGATAATGTGGTTCACTATTGTGTTGCTAATATGCCCGGTGGCGTAGCACGTACGTCAACAATGGCCTTAACAAACGCAACAATGCCATTTGCGGTTACGCTTGCTAATAAAGGGGCGAAACAGGCAATGCTTGATAATGAGCACTTATTGGCTGGTTTAAACGTTGCAGCAGGTAAAGTTACTTATAAACCCGTTGCCGATGCATTAGAGTATGAATATGTAGAGCCAAGCATTGCTTTAAACGGTTAAAACCCTATTGAGCTGACTATACTAAATAGAGTACAAATACTTATTTGTGCTCTTTCTATATTATATATGATTAAAATATCATTAAAAATTTTATATTCTCACTATACACCCTTGATAGAACCCCTTATCATCCCAATTAATAAACTAATTATTTATTGTCATTTGGCATAATTATCACACCCTATTTATTAAAAATAAACTCTGGAGAACTCATTCATGAGCGACGTTAGACATTGTCCACTACTTATTTTAGGCTCAGGCCCTGCTGGTTATACTGCGGCTGTATATGCTGCCCGCGCTAATTTAAACCCTGTGATGATCACAGGTATGCAGCAAGGTGGTCAATTAACCACAACTACAGACGTTGAAAACTGGCCGGGTGATGCTAATGATTTAACCGGCCCTGCATTGATGGATCGTATGCAAAAGCATGCTGAAAAATTTGACACAGAAATACTTTTCGATCATATCAATAACGTTGACTTTAGTGAGCGCCCATTTAAGTTAACCGGAGATAATGCCCAATATACTTGTGATGCACTTATTATTTGTACTGGCGCATCAGCACAATATTTAGGTTTACCTTCTGAAGAAGCATTTATGGGGCGCGGTGTTTCAGCTTGTGCCACCTGTGATGGTTTCTTTTATAAAAATCAAAAAGTTGCCGTTGTTGGTGGTGGTAATACTGCGGTTGAAGAAGCGCTTTATTTAGCTAACATTGCTAGCGAAGTTCATTTAATTCATCGTCGTGAAGGTTTTCGCAGTGAAAAAATACTCACTGAACGTCTAAAAGACAAAGTTGCTAATGGTAATATTATTTTACATACCGACCGCACTTTAGATGAAGTGTTAGGTGATAACATGGGTGTTAACGCACTTCGTTTGAAAAACACAAAATCTGATGCCACAGAAGAGCTTGAAGTAGCCGGTGTATTTATTGCCATAGGTCACAAGCCTAATACCGACATTTTCAAAGATCAATTAGCGATGAACAATGGTTACTTAACTATTCAAAGTGGCTCTGACGGTAATGCGACACAAACCAGTGTTGAAGGAATTTTTGCCGCTGGCGATGTTGCTGATCATATATATCGCCAAGCCATTACCTCTGCTGGTGCCGGTTGTATGGCAGCTTTAGATGCTGAACGCTATTTAGACAGCAAATAGGTAACGGGTAAAGATATGCGCCAAATATTGTATCAATTAGATGAACATAATTTGGCGTTTCCTGCGATAGAATTTGCGCTAACGGATCCTAATGGCTTACTAGCGCTTGGCGGTGATTTACAACCCCAACGACTATTAAATGCCTATCATCAAGGTATATTTCCATGGTTTAGTGAAAATGATCCCTTAATGTGGTGGTCACCTAACCCAAGAACTATTATCAAGTTTGATGATTTAAAAATAAATAGAAGCTTAAGAAAAGCATTAAATAAATCCCCTTACAAAATCACGCTCAATAAAAGCTTTAAGCAAGTTATTCAATTTTGCGCTAATGCCCCCTTTCGTGATGACGAAACCTGGATATTGCCATCAATGCAAGCCGCTTATTTAAGCTTACATGAACTTGGTCATGCCCATTCTATTGAAGTTTGGCATACTGAAGAAAATGAAGATAAGCTTGTTGGCGGTTTGTATGGAGTGGCTATTAACGGTTATTTTTCTGGTGAGTCAATGTTTTATACACGCAGTAATGCTTCTAAGTTTGCCCTTATTGCTTTAGCAAAATTGCTTAAATCAATAAACGTTGATTTTATTGACTGCCAACTAATCAATCCTTTTTTAGCGGATATGGGCGCAACCGAAATATCAAGGGCTGAATTTGTTGAGTTAAAAAAAACAGCCATAAGTACGACAATAGCGGCTAATTTTTGGCAAGCACGAGAACTTATCTGATCAACGTATTCTGATCAACATATAATGAACAGTAAATTAACAATATGAATGATAGTGATTATAAAGTCGGCATAACTAAAGTATTTCCTTGTAGTTATTTGGCTGAAAAAGAAGAAAGGCTGCTTATTGCCATAGACGACCGCTTACAAAACAATCACAGTTATAGTTTACTGATGACGGAAGGCTTTCGGCGCAGTGGTGATCAAAGCTATCGCCCACATTGTCCTTATTGTAGTGCTTGCCAATCTATCAGAGTGTTAGTAAATGACTTTAGCCCCTCTAAAAGCCAAAAACGTTCACTTAAACGAAATCATCATTTAGTCATTAAATATTCAGAGCAATTAAGCGAAAATTATTATCCTCTTTATGAAAACTATATTAATACCTGCCACCAAGATGGCAGCATGTTCCCAGCAACTTACCCGCAATTTCAAAGCTTTTTAACCAGTCAATTAACCAAACAATTGTTTATTGAAACGTGGCTTAAAGGTAAAGAAAATCAGGCTGATAAATTACTTTGTGTTGCCGTTACTGATGTTTTAGTGAATGGATTATCGGCAGTTTACACTTTTTATCACCCGGATTATAAGTCGTCAGGATTAGGAGTGTTTTCTATTTTAACGCAAATCAATCACTGTAAAACGCTTAACTTGCCTTACCTTTATTTAGGCTATCAGATAGATGATTGTCAAAAAATGAATTATAAAAACCGATATTTCCCCTTTGAAAAATTTTATAATACTAAATGGACGCTAGTTAACAGCCCAATAAAAGGTAAAAAATAGTCCATTCTTCTTTACTTTAGCTCAGCAATTAGGCATCATGCGCGCAACTTATTTTATCTATTCTATTGATGGTTACATTAATAGAATTTATTGCACAACATATAGAGGTTTAGCGCCCCATGGCGAAAGAAGAAAATATTGAAATGCAAGGTACGGTTTTAGACACTTTACCTAACACTATGTTCCGAGTTGAACTAGAAAATGGTCACGTGGTTACCGCTCATATTTCAGGTAAAATGCGTAAAAACTATATTCGTATTTTAACCGGCGATAAAGTTACTGTTGAATTAACGCCGTATGATTTATCAAAAGGCCGCATTATTTTCCGCGCTAGATAATTTTCTTGCTAAAAAATAGCGTCAATTATCGCTATTTAAAAATAAAAACCAGCATCGATTAAAAAGATACTGGTTTTTTTGTGTCAATTCACCAAGCATCTCAACTATGCGGGCATACTCATATGAAAAGCATTCAACTTATTACCGTCTAAATCTCTAAAATACCCAGCGTAAAAACCTGGCATTTCTCCGCGAGGCCCAGGTTTACCTTCGCAGGTTGCACCTAACTCAATCGCTTTATGATAAAAAGCATCTACTTTTTCATCCGTGTCCAACATAATAGCCACCATAGTACCATTACCAGCGGTTGCCGGTTCACTGTTAAAAGGTTTGGTTACAGAAACACCCGGTTGATCCTCGCCTGTAGTCCAAGCGACAAAAGTTTCACTTTCTAAAAAGCGTCCTGCATTGATGGTTGCAAATAATTGATCATAAAAATCAACTGCTTTTGCAAAGTCATTGGTACCTAAAGTTACATAACCTATCATTAGATTTTCCTTTTGTTGTTATCTTAGAATAAATGAATCTTTAAGCATAAGAGGCTAACAACTTTTTATCAAATTGTTCAGCATTAATGGTTAAATTTTTGTTAGCAATTGTTTCCTGTAAATCGTTAATGTTTTTATTTACGGTTGAAATTGTTAGGGTATTGTCATCAAGCAAATAAATTTGTTTTAAACTTTGATAATAAAAAATGAGAATAATCAACGCATTAATATCATCGTTACCGGCAGCTATTTTTATTTTTTTTAGTTTCCTAAAAATGCTATTTTGTAGTTGTTTAACTTGCCAAACATAATATATTTCAGTAAAAAAAGGTTTCGACTTCAAACTATGTAAAATTGCGGCACAAGCAAGTAAAGATAAAACAACCCCTAATAAATTGTACTTAAAATTACTTTCTTGCTTTGATAATTCAGACAGATTAGATAAATTTTCAGGATTCTCAGATGTTTGCTCTGCAATAAAATTGACTGCAGCAATATCAACGTCTGATAAAAAATGAATCAGTACACTGCCAAACACTAATGACAACACTAACAAGGTGCAAATAAAGCCAACAATCACTCTGTTTAAGTGTTTTCGGTAACGAGCTTTGTCAATTTTAATTAACTGCATTGAATTTATATTTCCATAAAAATTATTAATAAATAGGTTAAAGAGTTGTTGTAAAATTTATTTAACCGGTGTCCTTTTTGAAATAAGAACTTTTTAACTTAATGATAAACTTGAAAAACGTTTTACTTCTTCCTCTACCGCTTTACGCCATACTTTGCTTTTACTAGCAATAGTAAGGTGTTTTTTTGCTCGAGTTATACCAGTATATAATAACTCTTTTGATAAAAGTTTATTGTCACTTTGCGCAGGTAATACCATAGCAACATGTGAAAATTCACTTCCTTGGGTTTTGTGAATGGTCATCGCATAAACGGTTTCAAACCTTGGTAACTGAGAAGGTAAAAGTGTTTTAAAATTATTTTTTTGTTCAGCCGTATTCGTTTTAATGTTTATATTAACAATAGGAAAGTTTGCCATTAAATGCCCTGCCTCATTGCGCCATAATAAACCTATATCACCGTTATACAAACCAAGTCGATAGTCATTTTCACTGATCATAATAGGTTGAGCATGATAAAGCCCATCAAAAACATTTTTTCCTAAATAAGATTTAATAACCTCATTGATAGTTTCAACACCAAACTCTCCCTGTCGAGTAACACAAAGCACCCGAAATTTAGCCAGTAATTCAAAAGCGTCATTAATGTCGCTACAAGTTAATAGCGGTAAATAATATTTTTTAACTAACACCGTTAGCCATGTATTTAACGGCCCGCTTGCTAACGATAATTGAGAGGGTTGTTGAATGTCAGCTAAAGAAAGATTGTTATTCTCAGAAGCTTGGGTTAATAACTGCCAACTTTGCTGACTATTACCGTCAATAACGGCTTTTGCTAATAAACCTATACCGCCTTTACCATCAAAGCGTCGACTTTTCATTAGCACTGTAAAATAATCATGATATTGCTGTGCTGTTTTATTATTTGCAGATGTTTTTGTTTGAAAAGCGCTAGTCAATAATTTACTTGTAATCGTGGTAACGTCGGCTAAATAGGTTAAATTTAACGCGCTAAAACCACCATGCGGTCGTGGCGCAATATCAGCAAGCACACTGCCTGCTGCAACTGATGGTAATTGATCCGCATCACCTAAGAGAATAACCTTTGTATGACTTTTAAGGGCTCGAAATATTCGGCTCATTAAGGCTAAATCAACCATAGACACTTCATCTATTAATAAAACGTCTATGGCTAAGAGATTATCAGCATTATGTTTAAAGTTGGGATTATGAGGAATAACACCTAATAACCGATGTATTGTTTTCGCTTGTGTTGGTATATCAGCTAAAACATCGTCACTAATAATATTTTTAAAACCGTTAATTTCTTTAGCAATTGACTCACTTAAACGTTGTGCTGCTTTACCGGTTGGCGCGGCTAACGCTATTTTTAAGGGATTAATAATCGGGCTGTTGGCATTGGGTTGATGCTTTTTTTTATGTAAAATAACTAAAGCCGCTAAAAGTTTAGTTACCGTATAGGTTTTTCCGGTTCCCGGGCCGCCGGCAATTACACTGAAGTTTTTATTTATGGCATTGGCAACAGCAACTTTTTGCCAGTCAATTTCATTGACTTCGTTACTATTTATCGGATTTTTTGGAAATAAGAGTGCAAGACTTGATTTAATATCAGCAAGACAATAATCATTATTTGACACTAAACGTTGTTTTAAATTTTGCTGTAAAACACATTCAAATTGAAAATAGCGACGTAGAGAAAGTTTTTCATTGGAATAAACCACTATTTTTTGCATTTTAGGCGATATTTCAAGAGCCATTAACAACGATTTCAAGGTGTCAAGTTCGGAAAAAGTAAAACCATGATGAGTAATAAAACCTTGCTCGTCACTGGCAAACGCCCATGTTTTTTGGGCGATTTCAGCTAAAGGCAAACAAGTATGCCCTGCCCGCAAACTTTCATTTAAGGCCATAAACAAATGCAATAATGTTGATAATTCTCCCGCGGTAAACTCAAGCTCGTTTGGGATAATTTCTGAACCCTGATTGAAAGAAAAATCATGATTAGCAGGAAAACAAAGTGCGGTGATCATTTCTTTAGCAAAAAAATAATCAATGGCTTCAATATCATGTAATTGTTGTTGTGCTTGAGTAAAACGTGAGTAAGCTAATTTAATCATGAATTAACACTCCTTACCTGAAAACAGCTTATCTAAGGTGTTTAATTCTGCCAACGTGATCTGTCGATAATAAATACCGCGACCCACATAGTTAACATTGGTATTCATGCCGCGTAAGTAGAAGTAATAAACACCGCCAAAATGCTTGTTAACATCATAATCGCCTAAGGCATGTTTTAAATGCCGGTGTAGTGCCAAACAATAAATAAGATATTGTAAATCATAGTAGTTGTTTTCTATATTCAGTAATAAATCATCATGTAAATAATCATCG
This sequence comes from Colwellia sp., assembly GCA_051531915.1. Taxonomy (GTDB): domain Bacteria; phylum Pseudomonadota; class Gammaproteobacteria; order Enterobacterales; family Alteromonadaceae; genus Colwellia. Next base: position 25,322 of record JAOPTQ010000014.1, read on the forward strand.
AAATGATTACCTAAATGGTTCGATTTATAATCACAAAGATAATATTTACCTTGATGTTCGAATATTAAATCAATAAAGCCATGCATCATTCCTGTTAAGGTTTGGTAGCTTGGTAAATTAACTTTTCTATTGGGCAAGCTCGTACGAATATCCCCATTAGCCGCTTTCGCGCTATTTCGGTGATCGGTTAGCAATTTAGCTAAAAGAGTAAAACTTGCTTTTTCCATCGGAAAGTAAAACTCACTTTCACGCAATGTTTTATCTAAACAAATCTCAGCTAAAGAAAAGCTATTTTCTATTGATATTGGCTTGTTTAGCTCTGCTTGCTCATCTTGAAATGCAATTGGTGTGTCAATAATTTGCTGTAACCAAGCATATAAGTCTTGTTCACTATAGCCACTAACTAATTCACCATATTTTACTAACGGCCACTTACTCGTTTCTGACCACTGTGGCTGACAAAAATCAGTGTGTTCTAAAATATCATGTAATAAATTACCGCTATGAGCGCCTTTAGTTAACTGAAAACGCAGTAAATGTTCATCATTTTGTCGGTGCGCTTGTTCGTTTACTTGTTCCTTTATTTGTTCCTCTACTTGTTCAGGAAACAACGAACTAGTGTTTTTTTCTATACCTTGACTATCTCTATCGGGCGAAGAAACACCTCCATGGCGTAAGTTTCTACTCAACGCAGAAAAAGAACTTAACCACCAATCTCGCTCAATTTTTCCGGTAAATTGACTCACACTAATATGAGCTTCATTATTAGTTTTATCCGTATTTTCGTGAGAGCTATCAGCTAAATCATCACTTTGTTCAGAAAGTGAATCATCAAGTAAGTCATCAAAATGAACTTGTGTCAGACCAATAGCCTGTGTCGCTTTAGTGATAAGGCTTTTGATGTTATTAATAATACTGTCTTGATCTTGCCATTTTAGCGTTTTGCCTAATGGTGACAAATGGTACTTATCAAACGTTGTCGTTAATAGATAACAACATTGCTCTGCTCGAGTAACGGCAACATACAATAACCGTATTGATTCTGCATAGGCTTCATCACTCATCGCTAATTTTGCTTGCTCAGAGCCATCTAGACTCAAACACAGTTCACCTTGCGTATTGTGATACTCAATATAGCTGACGTCTTTATTCGCAAATTTAAGCGGATCTTTATGACGCGTGGCAAAAGGAATAAATACAATGGGGTATTCAAGCCCTTTAGCGCCATGTTGAGTCACAATGCGAATTAAATTAGCATCACTTTCTAAACGTAACTCAGTTTCAATATCAGGATTGTCTAAGCTGCACTGTTGTTCAAACCAATAAAGCAATTCTTGAGGTTGATGAAAACGTTGACTGGCCGATTGTAATAACTCAAATAGATGCAATATATTGGTTAAGTTGCGATCTTTATTTTTAGTTGCAATAACAAAATGTTGGTGCATTAACGTTAATGCCATGGTAATAAAACCACGTTGCTGCCATTGATTTCGTAAGGCGATAAAAGTGAATTTTAGCTGTTGATAAGCTAATTCATCTTGCTGTAGATGATGTAATTTAACACTATTAAAACCGAGCAATTCACAACAAAGTGCAGCAATAAACAAACGTTCATTTTCTACATGGAGTATGCCTTTAAGCAATATAATTAATTGACTGGCTTGTTCACAGTGAAGTAAATTGGAGCGATTAGATAAAAACACACTCGCTAAGTTTTTAGCTTGTAATGCATTTTTTATCGCTAATGCTTCGCTACCATCACGCACTAAAATAGCAATATCTTTAGGGTTGATGGTTTTGCCCGCACCTATTTCATTGGTTGATGGATGATTATTTTTTGCTAATAATTGTATAATTTCATTAGCGCACCAAGCTGCCATTTTTGGTCGTTCGCTTTGATTTACTGACTTATGTTCACTAACAAAATGAACAAATTGTAGTGCTTTGTTGCTAGCCTTATTTTGATCACTCTCATCACTTTTATCGGTATTAGTCGAGTTTTCAATACACTCTTTCTTACCTGCTTTCACCGCTTGATAAGGTATCGAATAGCCAAAAGTACTATCAGTTTGTTCGTTATCACCGAGAAATAATTGATTGTAACCTGCGATCATATTAGGTGTTGACCGCCAGTTGGTATCCATAAGCCAGTGATATTCACAACCACTGCGCGCCGATAAATAAGCAAAAACATCGCCACCACGAAAACCATAAATAGCTTGTTTAGGATCGCCAATTAAATAAAGCCCGGCATCGTTATTTTGGTGATAGTAAATGGCTTGTAAAATAGTAAACTGTTGTGGGTCGGTATCTTGAAATTCATCAACTAAAGCAACCGGATATTGTTCAAAAAGTGTTTGAGACAACTTTTTTTTAGGTGCTTTATTTGAAGTTTCTGTTGCCGTTAAGCTTTCTGAAGTTAAGCTTTCTGAAGTTAAGCTTTCTGAAGTTAAGCTTTCTGAAGTTAAGCTTTCTGAAGTTAAGCTTTCTGAAGTTAAGCTTTCTGAAGCTAAGTTTTCCAAAAGTAAGCACTGCGCCAGTGTTTTAATTAAATCATCAAAATTTAAGACGTTGAGTTGCTGTTTCCTTGCCTTAACTTGTGCTCGTATACCATATATTGCACTTTGCACAATAAGATAAGCCTGCGCTTTATTTAAAGTTTCTGCCAATTTATCCGCAACCGACTTTACTGATTTAACCGATGAAAACACATTTAACAACGCTGTTTTATAGGCTTTGGTAAAACGACCAGCGTGAAAAAAACTAGTGGGCATTTTTACTGTGCAAGCATAATTAATATCCACTTTAGCATCGGCTAGCCATTGAACTAATTGATCGAATTCTGCTTGTCGTGTTTGTTGCTCCGCTCCTTTTTTAGTGTCGATTAGCGCGGTAGCAATTAAAGTTTGATTGTCATGTAAATCATTTTTAGCCTGTTCAACTAAGGCAAGAAACTTTTCAGTAATGGTTTGTTCATCAACAAGCGATAACGGTGAACTATGGCTGATCGCTTTGTTAAAACTGAATAAAAAGTTTTCTGGCGTTGACCAAAAATTCGATAACAGCATAAAAGCATCTTCATTTGATTTTGCTAAATTTCGATAGCAATCTTGGCAAGCCTCGAGTATTAATTCACTGGTGTCTGATTCCATTTGCGCATTAAAAGGCAAACCACTGGCAAAAGCATGTTGACTCAGAACTCGCTTGCAAAAACCATGAATGGTAAAAATGGCGGCTTCATCAAGAAATAACAATGCTCTTGTCAGTAAAAATTTTGCTCTTTCATCACTAACCCGCGCTTGAATAGCGGCAAAATACTCATCTGTTTGACATAAGTTTTCCCAATCATTTAAGGCTTGGCGAATAAAACTGTCAATGCGACCTCGTAACTCTTGAGTTGCATCTTTGGTGAAGGTCATGAGTAAAATTTGTTCTACGGTTAATTCGCGCTCTAGCAACAATCGTAAATAGATACGGGTAATATTATAGGTTTTACCCGTACCGGCACTCGCTTCAATTAAATGCTTGCCCGTTAACGGGATAGTATGCGCAACTAAATTTTGTAAGGAAACGGTCATTTTTTAGCTCCCTTTTTCTTTGGCGCTTTAACAGATTGTAATGCTTGGTACATATTTTGATAGATTAACGTTATTGATGTTTGATGATCGGACAATTCAGGGCAATCTGGCCAAAAATAATGAATATAATCATCTTCGCCAAAACTTTTTACCACATAACCGGCTGATGCGTAATTATTACTACCTTCACTGCCTAACCAGTATTTTTCAAAACTTTCTTGGGTCATTTCAATAGGTTTACCGCGCGTTGTTTTAAAAAACTCAGCTGCTAGATCACCATTTAGCAATAAAGCTTGTTGCTGACCGACATAATAATAGTTAATAATATTTTGCAACTGTACTTTAGCATCAACAATATTATCGACGATATATTGGTTCACTATTTTACCCTTGGTATTAAAGTAAAAACCTCGACTACTGTTTATGCCGTTGATTTTATTGCCTTCGCCATGATCCTGTGGTGTATTAAGATCAGAATTATCAAGCTGTTGTAATTGCCATACTTGCACCATTAATTGATGTAAATAAAGAGTAAATAAATCTTTTGGTTTTGCTGTGGAACTTCGATAAAAGACCAACTGATTATTTTTAAAAGGCAACGGCGTTGATAATATTAACGCCGTGGGTTTATCATCAACATTGATCGTAAGCTTTAGCTGACAATCAATAACTTCAGGATTATCAGCGTGTTGCTCAATGATAGTTTGACTAAACAGTTGGCTGTCTTCTTGCCATTGGGTAAATGATGTTGCTGTTGTGGGTAAATCCGGAAATTTTCCTGACAAATGAGCACGTTCTATAACCTGCTCAGTGGTACTCTCTGCTTGCTCAGCAGTTAAATAATTGTTTAGCAATGCTTGGCGTAATAGGTACGTTTGCAAATAATCGGCAGAAAAAGGCTCACTATCAGACAACACTGTGTTTTTTTGATCAAAATAGATATTGAGTTGCTGTTGTGCAAAACTTTTAGCAGGGTGTTGATAAAATCGCACTAAATCATCAATAGTTAGCGTTAATGGTGCTAACTCCGTTGATATATCCATATCAGCATTACTTTTGTGAGTGGTTTTATCCAGGGTTGTTCTATCAAGGTTTGCTTCATTGTGAGTACTTATAACTGGTATTTGACGCGCTAAAGCTAACCAATTAGCATCAAAGCTTGCCCATTTTCCTTGATAATTTTGTTCACTAAAAGCCTGCATGGGTAACTGTCTAATATCATCTGTTGAGTCTTCACCGCATTGCCAACCATAACCAAGCGATAAATATTCCATGAGCTCTTTAAGCACTAATGAAGGTTGTCTATCGCTATTATTTTTAATATTTCGACCTTGATAGCTTAAATAGAGTGATTTTCTGGCAGAAATAAGGGCTTCTAAAAATAAATATCGATCATCACCGCGACGAGATCTATCCCCTAGCCTCGATTTACTAAGCGACATGAGATCAAAACCTAATGGCTGGCGTTGCCGTGGAAATTCACCGTCATTTAAACCAAGTACCGCAATAATTTTAAATGGAATACTGCGCATTGGTAACATTGAGCAAAAAGTGACTTGTCCAACCATAAACTGACGACCCGTTTCTGGTTGGCTAAAATGATGATTCAAAAATTCTGAGATAATATCTAAGGATATTTTTTCATTAAAATGAGCTTGCTGACAATGTTCAACCAACTCGGCTATCGCTTGTTCAATAATAGCAAAACTCGTTTCATTGTTTTGGTTTAACTGCGAGTTAACATTCTTTGTAGTGCTTGTAGTATTTGTTGTGCTTAGTGTGTTTGCTATATTAGTTTTAGCAACGTCTGAAAAATTTCTAACAAAAAGTTGCTCTAGTTGAGCTAATAAAAAAACTTGCCATTGTTGAGCGGTACGGGCTGTTTTAAGTTGCAGCGCAAAGTACTGTAATTGCTCAATAACAAGCATAAGTTGTCCGAGTAACAAAGCATCATCACCTTCAACATTGCCAAGTAACAGCTGATCTTGATAGATAACGTCACTGTCGGCATAAGCAAAGCCACGTAATAAACGCGATAACCCTTGCTGCCAAGTAAAACTATTATTAGCATTTTTATTGGCTAATAACTGCTGTTTGTGCGCTAAATCAATGCCCCAGTGAATTGTCGCTTTTTCTAGCCAGACAGTAATTTTATCTAGAGACTCTAAAGGAATTGCAAATTTGTGTGCCATGGCAGGCAAACGTAAGAAACTCAGCAATTGTGATATTTGAAAACGACTGTCGGGCAACGTCAATAATTCACTAAAAGTAGCAATAAGTACATCACTGTCTTTTGCACTTCTATCGGCAATAGAGCAAGGTAAAGGCGGCACAGTATCATCAATATCTTGCCAACCTCGCGCAAATACCGCATTAACATAAGGCGCATAGTTTTCAATTTGTGGGCACATCACTAAAACATCTTTAGGGGTTAACGATGAGTCATTATTAAATTGATGCAACAAGTAGTCATGTAAGCCTTGAACTTCACGTAACGCACTATGACAACTGGTAATAACAATAGAGTCGTCATGATGTTGTGAAACCACTTTTTGCGCTTCTCTGGCGTCAGTTAACGTTAAAATATCATTTTGAAGTTGAGCTAAAACAGTAACCTTGTCTAGTTCATCATCTGGTTTACTGTTACTACCTGCCTGTTCAAATACATCAATATTAACTGTGCTGTAATCTTGTAATAAAGCAATAAATTCTCGGCCTTGTTGGCCCAAATTAGCCAATAAAGGGTTGCCAACATATATTTCTGGATTGTCATACCCTTGTGACCATTTTTTCAATCGATTATGCATTTCTTTTTCACTAACAATATCGCCCCAATAAGCAAAACATGGGTTTAAGTGAAAAAAGTGTACGTCAATATGTTCACTCAGGGCATTAATCAAGTTAAGCCACATCGGAGCCATAGTATTAAGCCCAAAAAAATATAATCTTTTAGGTAAACTACTTTTATGTTGAGCGATGTTTGCAATGGCATTGTTAATTAATGAAACCGGGTTATAAGGTTGCTGCTGCGTTAATAACTGCCATAGTTTGCCCTGCCACTTTTCTTGTTCATGTTCTTGCTCAGATTGTACCGTAGCTTCTTTAGCTAAATTATTAAAATTACCTTGCTGCCATGCATCTAGCCATTCTGGTCTAAAAATCAAGTATTGTTCGAATAAATCGGCTAACTGCTCTGCCAGTTGATAACGTTTTAATGATGAAGAATTATCGGATAAAAGATCATCACCCGTTGAAGCTTGCATGGTTGGATTTTGGCTTGATAAGTCTTCTTTTTGTTGATGCCAATACTGTGTAGCTTGGCTAAAATCACTGTCTTTAATCACTGTCTTCGTGGCTAATAAGGCATAAATACGCCAAGAAAGCACTTCTCTAGCGTAGGGAGCCTGATCCAAGGTGGCATCATCGCTAGCGAGTGTTCTTATTAGCTTCCATAGATATTGAGCAGGTAACACGTAACGCGTATTAATGCTAATTCCACGTTGTTTAGCTAAAGAAAGGTTTAACCAATGTTGCATGCCCGCATTTTGAACAACGATAACTTCTTGACTAAAAACACCTAAAGGAGAAACTTGGGATATTTTGTTGAGCAGCACTAACAAATTTTCCATTTTGTTAGCAGGATAAAGATAAATCAAATGCCGATCCTATATACAAGCTGAATAATGACTAATAGATAAAACTTTACCATTTTTATAACCTTGGTATATAGGTGAATTACACCGATAAGTTAATAAAAATGTCTTTTTCTCTAAGTTGCTATTTGAGCTGCCATAATTCTGCCACCTTTGTTCTTTAAATTTCCATAATGTTGCCCTTTCAGGGTCTAGGTTAGTTGTTTTAATAACCATACCAATTGAAATGATGAATAGCTCACTTCACTTGGTATTACACCAACTAGGAGAACTAAAGTGCTTAAATCAAAACCGAAAGAAAAGAAATCAATTTACCATCACTCTTTTCATCAACATAAAAAAAGATCTTCGTTAAGCAAATGGGCTTTACTCTTTTTTAGCTTAACCTGCGCAACGCTATTTTATATCAATACCTCACACGCTTTTGATTTATCGAAAAAATATGATTTAGAGGATATAGGAAGCGGTCAACTTTTATTTAAACTAGCTAAAAATGAAAATGCGAGTCTTTATGCTAAACAAGATAATTACCAAGCAGCTGTTTTAGTAAACTCAGCGGCCTCTTTTGATATTAATGGTTTAATCACTACTGTTACGTTAACTCAATCATTTATAAATCAGAGTGATCAAACGTTAAATGGCTTATACGCCTTTCCGTTACCTGAAAACTCAGCGGTGAATTATTTGCAAGTTCAAGTGGGTAATAGAGTTATTGAAGGAAAAATAATGGAAAAGGCTCAAGCTAAAAAAGTGTTTGAGCAAGCTAAACGTTCAGGTAAAAAAGCCAGTTTACTACGACAACATCGCCCCAATTTATTTACCAATGACATTGCCAATATTGCGGCAAATGAGCAAATTACCGTCACTATCAAATATATTCAACACGTTGATTACATTAATGGCCAATTTAGTCTGCGCTTTCCGATGAAAATTACCCCTCGCTATCAAACAATACTTGAACGCCCTGCTTTATTAGCTAATTTTTCTAGTCAAACCTCAACACATCAAACGCTATCTCATCATATTAATTTAACGGTAAAGCTAAATGCAGGCGTTGATTTACTTGATGTTACAAGTCCATCTCATAAAATTCAAATTAACAAGCATGCACAAGCACCTTTGACATCTCTAACATCAACAGAAATTTTAAATATCTCAGTGGGAAATGTACAAGTTCCCATGGATAAAGATTTTGTCTTGCAATGGCAACCAACACTTTCAACAGAGCCAAGATTAAGTGTATTTAAACAAATGATTAATGGCGAACATTATGCTTTAGCTATGATTTTACCACCAACAAATGAAGCCTTGCTTCCTGAAAGTATTTCACCAATAACATTGGAATATAAAGTTAATAATCCGCAAACCTTTGCCCGTGACATTACTTTTATTATTGATACCTCGGGCTCTATGCAAGGAGCATCTATTAAACAAGCAAAACAAAGTTTACGCTTTGCCTTACAAACACTTTCTCAACGCGATAGCTTTAATATTATCGCTTTTGAATCAAGTTCAACACAGGCATTTTCATCAACGGTAATGGCAACCACAAAAAACTTAGCAATAGCTAAGCAGTTTATTTCAACACTGGTTGCTGATGGAGGCACAGAAATGTATCGTCCTTTAGCGGATGCTTTAGCTATGCCAACGGTAGATAGCTTAGAGAGACAAGCGATAAAACAAGTAATATTTATTACTGACGGCGCAGTAAGTAATGAGTTAGCGTTATTTAAATTAATTCATAATACCCCACACATACCGAGATTATTCACTGTTGGTATTGGCTCAGCTCCCAACGGTTATTTTATGAGAAAAGCAGCCCAGTTTGGGCGTGGCAGTTATACCTATATTAGTAAAACCAATGAAGTTCAACAAAAAATGTCGACTTTACTCGAAAAAATTAGCAAACCTGCGCTACGCAATATAGCGCTTCAATTTCAACCTCTTCATTTAGGAAGTATTGAACAATATCCACAGAAAATACCCGATCTTTACTATGGCGAGCCTTTAGTTGTTGCTTTTAAAACAAAACTTATGCCAACGAACATTCAGGTTTTTGGTGAACAAGCAGATCAAAACTGGCAACAAGAAGTTGAACTATTAACACAACAAGAAAGTGTTGGGATAACCTCGATTTGGGCTAGAGCAAAAATAGAAAACTTGTTAGATGGGCTTATTACGGGCAAAAATCCAGACACGGTAAAAAAACAGGTTTTAGCAACCTCTTTATTACATCAAGTGATATCACCATATTCCAGTTTTATTGCCGTTGAACAAGCAGAAAAAACGGATGTAGATGATGTGAAACAGCAAAAAGTACCTTTTCCGGTAACGGCAACGGCTTGGCAACAGCAATTAATAATAGGGCTGCTATTACTTATTCTTTCATGGCTGATTAAAAGTATAAGCATAAGAAAAAATGAAAAACGTTAACACGATTATTAGTGCCAAAAGTAAAGTGGCACTAATAATCGCAAGCGTCGCATTTTGTCTTATTGTTAATAGCGCATGGTTACCCGTTAAAGCGTGGTTAGCACAACAGTTGATATTTCATAATTGGCAGCAAAACCAAAGCACAAATATCCCATCGCCACCATGGCCTTGGGCTGACACACACGCGATAGCAAAAATGAGTATTCCTCGGCTGAAAAAATCGTTGGTACTGCTACAAGGGGTTGATCCAACAACCCTAGCATTTTCGGCTGGGGTAATGCATCAATATGCAAATTTAACAAAGCAAGCGCCCTTTATTGTTGCCGGCCACCGCGATACACACTTTTCTTTTTTACAGGAAATTATGATGAAAGACATCATTTCAATGACAGATAAAAATGGTAATAATCAGCTTTATCAAGTAGAAAAAATGGAAATAATAGATAGTCAAGAATCGCCACTCTCAATAAATGAGCACGATCCTAGCTTAGTACTTATAACTTGCTATCCTTTTAAGGCGTTAGAATCAGGCGGGAGTTTACGCTATGTTATTACCGCTAAACTATTAGAAACGTAACTTAAGGTTGTAAAGGCATCAGAGCAAAAATACAAGTTCAAAAAAGTGCTATTTAATGAAATCTAAGTGTTGTTGGTAAAAATCGCCTAATAATGGCACTTTCTTTTTCTGTCCTAAAATTGCGCAATATGTAACATAAAGCCACGCGATAAAAACAGCAATATAAAATAACCAACCAATAAAGGGAATAAGTGTCAGTAATGCCGTAGTAATAATAAGGCCGAGTGACTGACGTAAATGAAAGCTTGCGAAACGTGATTTATGATTACCATATAGCACAATGGCAACAAACCAACCGATTATGGTTAAGTAACTGATAACAGCGACAATTTTTGCCATTTGATAAACATGATGATCTGCCTGAGTATAGATTTTTGGCAGTATAATGGTATTTTTTTCTTTATTTTCATCCAAAAAATGATACTGCATGTGCTAATACTCCTTTGCAACGTAACCATTAAAAATAAGCGATAAAATAACACGCTCTCCTTTATAATTTAGACTGAATTTTATCATTCAACAAGCGCATAATTTACGCTAGAGAGTAAAATACAGGCTAAACATTTCAAAAATATGACAATATATTTTTAATATTTATTTTATGGATGATTATATTTTAGTGACTATTTTAACTAACGGCTAACTTTGACTTGGCAATACGCTAATCATGTTTTTACTATTTTTTAACTGCACCTTTAACTGCGATTTAAATTGCTTGAATTGATGTCGTATATCTACGATAAGCTGCTTCTGCTGTACTTTGGAAAGGTTTTGATAATTTAATTGCACAAAGCTTCGAGTAAGTGCAGTAAAGCTTTCTTCAAGTAAGGGATATTGCGTTATCACTTTCGGTAAAAATTCATTCGCGGTCATATCTATTGGTTTTACTAGGCCTTTAACGGCAAGCATTTTTACTGATTTTTGATAATAAACTAACCAAATACTTAACGACTTGGTGTTATTAATAAGTAATAACTTAATTTGATTAATCATAGTGAACATTACCATTATCAGCACTAATGTGCCCGCCACTATCGCTGATGTTTTCCAAGGCATATGCTGACCAAACCAGCGTTTAAGTAAATCATATTGTTGCTTATTGGAATAACCTAAAACCCAACGTGTCCATTGGTAATCGAGAGAGTCTAACGTTAACCTTAAGTTATTTAACCAAGCAATCTGCTTATAACGATATAAGCTCATTAAATCGTTATTTAAAAGGGACTGTTGCTGTAACAATGCAGTTGACCAACCACTATTAACTCGTTGGGGATCTACCGCAGCGGTAGGATCTACTCTTGTCCAACCTTTACCTTTTAACCATATTTCTGACCATGCATGCGCATCATATTGATAAATGCTTAAATGCCCCTTTTCACTTTTAGACGTACTTTTAGAAGCGCCAATATAAGCATCAGCCCCTGTATTATCGCTGTTATATTCACCGCCCAAATAGCCAGTAACAACGCGAGCAGGTATGCCGGCAGCGCGCATTAAATAAGTAAAAGCACTTGCATAATGCACACAAAACCCTGCTTTAGTATCAAAATAAAATTGATCTAAACTATTATTTACTAATGCCGGTGGCTGTAAGGTATAAAAGTATTGTTGTTGGCGAAACTCACTTAGCACGGCTTTCACTAAATTTTCTGGCTGATCATATTGTTTTTTTAATTTTTGCGCTAAAGACGCTAACCTTGGATTATTTTCTTGAGTATAAGCTAAGTTACGCGTTTTACTTTGTTCACTTATTTCTAGTGCTAATGGTGTTTGTAGATAGCTTTGCAATTGATATCGTTTAGTTTGACTAATGATATGTTTACTTTGAACCGTATAATCATCAACAATACTCACGCTAGCATCATTACTTGTTGCCATTTTTAAAGCAAACAACCATGTTTGAAAGCTAGGCTCGGCAATAACTTGATAGTTAATAACCGCGCCAATTGTTTCTAGTTGATGTGTTGTTATTGCTGTTCTCTTTTGTTTTGATCTTGTCCACTTTCGTCCATCGTACTCCTCTAGCACCATAGCTCGCCAATACAATTGTGAATATGCCGGTATTTTTTCATTATTAAAATTAACCCTAAAGGCTAATTCACTTGATAAGGCTAAATTAGCAATATCACCGGGACTTACGGTATCAGATAAACCTGTTTTTGCTGAGTTGGCAATAGGGACTTGCCAAAAAGGTGGCAACTTTGGAAAAACAATAAAGATAACAATCGCTAACAATGAGCTTTGTAATAATAAAATGCTGATTAATTTAAATGATTGCGGCAATTTTTTTGAAGCAGAAAATACCTGTAGTAATACCATTAAATTAAAAATCAAACCAAGCAAAATAAGCAATGAAAAAATAAAGTTTTGCCTAAAAATTAATGATGATGCTAATAAAAAAATGCCTAGCAGCATTAATTGATAAAAATCTTTTCTTTGCCTTATTTCAAAAGCTTTAAGCACATAAGCAAAGCTCAGCAAATGTACCATGCTTAATAGCACCCCTAACTCTTTAGCTGAAATAGCAATGGCGATACAACCGGCGATAGCAAAAAAAACGAGAAAAACAGAGGATACTTTAGTAACACGCTTTAACTTCGGGTTATCACCCGTAACTTTTTTGTTTTTAATCGGTGGGCTTTCATAGTGGGAGAATGTTTTTTTACTCGAACTGTTTTTTTCTTTTGAAAGTAACTTTTCTTTTAAAACTGATTTTTGCTTGGAGATTGACTTTTGTTTTGAAATTAACAATGCTTGCCAACATAAACACAGTGCAATAAGCGCTAACATCCATGCGCTTAATTCAATGAATAAGGTGAGAATGTTAAAAAGTTGGCAAAACCATAATAACCAAGTATTCGATAAACTTAAGCTAAAGTCTGTTGATAAATTACTTTTGCTAGCTTTGCGAAATTTAATCATGATAAAGCGCCAAAGCAGTTAAACACGCTTGCTGATGTTGAAAGCCGCTTGCCGGTTCTATATTGACTTTTCCTAGTGCTAGACCAAAAACTTGATTAGAACAACTATGTTCAAGTACCAAAAAGCAAAGAAAGCTAAGCTGAATTTCTCTATTGTGACTTGGCATGTCTTGTAACTTTAACCACGTTAATCCGCCTTTTTGCTCTTGGTAGTGCTTAGTAAAACGTCCTTGACCTCTGGCAAGTTGTTTCCATGCTATGCGTGAACGAGGCTCCCCTACCACATAATGTTTAAGCTCTGAAAAATCATCAATTCCTGCAATATTATTTTGTTGTATTACATGGTCACTTTCATTTAGCCCTGTTAAGTGAAGTTGGTGACTTTCTAGTGTTTTAGGTTTTGGAAAAACAATAACTTGATGGTCAAAATCAAGTATTGTCCACGTTATAAATAGTCCAAGGGAATACTCGCTTGAAATTTTAACTCTTCCTAACGTATATTCTCCTCGGTTTTGAGCAAAAAAAGGTAATAAAAGCTCGGTATGTCCTTTACTACACTGTGCTAATTTTTCTTTATCACAACGTTTATTTTGTTCTGTAAAGGTAAAGTTTAAATCAAAATATGTTTTATCAGCCTTAATGACTATAGGAAAATCAATTTTTTGTTGGCAAAAACCTGACTTTTTGGCTGAAGATTTAATAACCAAATGAGATAAATTATAAAAACTATGTATCATGATCGTTATAAATAAACTTGCCAACAAATAGCTAAACAACAAAATGATATTATTTTGATAATTTGTACCCAACAAAAAGAGCAGTAAAACAAAAAACAAATAAGCAAAGCCAAATCGCGTAGGTAAAATAAATATATTGCGACTGGTTAATTGATGTTCAAAAGCACTCGGTATTCTGCGCTTCAACCAACGGTCAAAGCGGCTTTTAATGAATGTTTTAATAAAGACTTTAACGAACTGCTTGATAGCTTTCATTAGTGAGCTAATGGCGTTAACACATCAACACTGTTCAGTATTTGTTTAGCCACTGCATTACTTGCATTGACGTCATGGGCATTTATTTCTAACCGATGCTGACAAACCGCACTAAAAACAGCTTGTACATCATCAGGCAATAAGAAGTCTCTGTTATCAATAAATGCCCAAGCTTTAGCCGCTAAAAGTAGCGCTTTTCCTGCTCTTGGTGATAAAGGTTTACAGGAAATAGCTTGCTCTATAGTATGGGTTTTCTGTTGCCCTCGACTGACATGGCACAAGGCAATAATATACTCTATGATTTCATTTGATACCGACACTTGTTGAACCGCTGATTGCATAGCTAAAAACTGCGTTTCATTGATTAATTTAGTGCTTGGGTGATTGGTTGGCGTATTTTCATTATCACCTTTTGTGCTTACGTTGTCCGTGCTTATGTTTCCTACCCTAATGTTTTCGGTGCTAAGAAGAATTTGTTTTTCCGCTTTAACATCAGGGAACCCTAAAGAAATTCTCATCATAAAACGATCAAGCTGAGATTCAGGTAAAGGATATGTGCCTGCGTGAAACAGTGGGTTTTGCGTTGCGATAACAAAAAATGGTGTGGGTAAATCATAAGTAACACCATCAATACTAACTTGTCTTTCAGCCATGGCTTCAAGTAAGGCACTTTGCGTTTTAGGGCTAGCGCGATTAATTTCATCCGCTAAAACAACTTGATTAAAAATAGGCCCTTGGTGTAATTCAAAAGTTTTAGTATCTGTATTAAAAATTGAAACACCAATAACATCCGCAGGCAGTAAATCACTGGTAAATTGGCTGCGTTGATAACTCAAGCCTAGTGTTTTTGCTAACGTATGCGCTAACGTGGTTTTACCCATGCCGGGTAAATCTTCAATAAGCAAATGCCCTTGAGCTAATAAACAAGCTAAAGCTAAACGACATTCATGTGGTTTGCCTAAAACAACAGATTCTACTTTGGCTAAAATAGTATTAACTAATAATTGCATAGCTTCTCCTAAAAATAAAAACGCCTATGTAAACTATATTACATAGGCGTTTTAACATGCTTTAGCAATTAATGTAACTAAGTTTATTTTGAGCGTCTTTGTGAAACAGCTTCATTTAATTGCGCCAATAAGGTCTCAGTATCAGACCAACCAATACATGCATCAGTAACACTTTGACCATAAACTTGTGCTTTACCATCAACTAATTTTTGATTGCCTTCCACTATATTACTTTCAACCATCACGCCAAAAATGTCTTGATTACCTTGACTAATTTGTCTACTAACATCCGTAGAAACCAACATTTGGTTTTCAAATTTCTTACTACTGTTTGCATGACTAAAGTCAATCATGATCTTTGTATTTAAACCTGAAGCTTTTAACGTGTCAGTAACGTCTTTAACACTTTGCGCGTCAAAGTTGGTTGTTTTTCCACCGCGTAAAATAATATGACAATCTTTATTACCCGTTGTTTCTACAATTGCAGCATGACCAAATTTAGTGACTGATAAAAAGTTATGTGCCGCAGACGCTGAGCCAATAGCATCTATTGCAATTTTAATAGTACCATCAGTGCCGTTTTTAAAGCCAACCGGGCAGGATAAACCAGACGCTAATTCACGATGAACTTGAGACTCTGTTGTACGTGCGCCAATAGCACCCCAACACATAAAATCAGCCA
>JAOPTQ010000014.1:41278-46440 GCA_051531915.1 Colwellia sp.
AACACGCATAACAATTTCTAAATTATCTTGATATTTTTTACGTAGTTGAGCAAGGTTTTGACCATACTCAAGCGCTGCTTTAGGATCATGAATAGAGCAAGGGCCAATAACCACAAGTAAACGGTCATCTTTACCCGTAAAAATCTTATTAATAGCTGTTCTACCGGTAACTACCGATTGAGTTGCTTTCTCTGACGCTGGAAATCGTTCTAGTAATGCAATAGGTGGTAATAAATCTTTGATTTTATTGATGCGAACATCGTCAGTTTGATACATAATAACGTCTCTTTCTTTTGCTTATTTAAGGGTAATAAAGCGTAAATTGCTTTTTATAGTATGCAGATATTTAGTTGAAATTTTCATTCGCTAATTTACCAGTGTTATTGACTTAATACCAATAGAAAATAGGGAAAAATGGCATTTAAAAATTTTATGTATAAACAGTAAAAAGTAACTACCTGACGGAGATAAAACTAAGAAACTTTCATTTTAGTGTGAGTGGCAGATACATTACTAATATAAGTGTTACAATCAATTAACTCATATAAAGCAACAATAATAAACTTATGGCACAACTTTACTTTTACTATTCCTCAATGAATGCAGGAAAATCAACTAACTTATTACAGTCATCATACAACTACAATGAGTGTGGCTTACGCACAGTTATTTACACCGCGCAAATTGATGATAGATTTGTTAAAGGTAAGGTTTCCTCTCGTTTAGGTATTGATGCAGAGGCGCATTTATTTAATAGTGATACCCATTTATTAAATGAAGTTACCGAGCTAGCAGCAAGTCAGCAAAAAATTTCCTGTGTTTTAATTGATGAAGCTCAATTTTTAACCACCGCGCAAGTTAAACAGTTAACAGATATTGTTGACGGTTTATATATTCCGGTACTTGCTTATGGTCTGCGAACCGATTTTCTAGGGGAAACATTTACCGGAAGTGCTGCCCTACTCGCATGGGCAGATAAATTAGTTGAATTAAAAACCATTTGTCATTGTGGGCGCAAGGCTAACTTTGTGACTCGTTTAGACAAAAATGGAAATGCCGTAACCGATGGCGAACAAGTTGAAGTGGGCGGAAATGAACGCTACCAGTCGCTATGTAGAGCTCATTTTAAACAACTAGTTTGGCAATAATTTAGAAACAAACCTTTAAAGAATTTTTGTGCTTTTTATACTTTTTTCAGCTAGCTGTTCAACTTTACACTGTTTAAACTGACTGTTTAAAATTAACAACCTCGCGCCAAGGCTCAAATTTTCTTCGCAAAGAAAGAACTATTATGAGCTAAAATGTAGGTCGGCATTTATGCCGTCAAATTGATGGGCTAAAACCCAACCTACAATACGCCGTAAGCGACAGGGAATGAATCCGCTCAAATTAAAAAGAAAAAGCACGCAGTTGACGTTAATCAATGAGTACTTTTGACACCTTAATTGAGTCATTATAGTAGTAACAAGGTGAATAGTGACAAATTTCTTATTTTAATAGTGCATGCCCTTCTGGTAACTGTTTAGCAATCCATAAGGCTAATTTATGCTTCATATGCGGTTGATCTTCACTATCAACCGCTAACGGCTGAATGAGTTTATCGCTAACTAACAAACGATAAAGGCTTTCCACTTTCTCTTTAGCAGCATTTGTAGCATCAAAACTTTTATACCCTCTGTTTACTGCATATTTCTCACCAATAATTAAGGCCTTTTTTAGTAATTCGGTTTCATTTTTTAATTTTTTCATTTAATACTTCAATCACTTTAAATTTGTATAAAAACATAATACCTCAAGATGTAGGATTGGGCGAGAATTAGCTTTACTGGCATGCGATTAATTGTAATCAATTTATCCGTAAACTAAAATTCATACTCTATGGCTACTAGTAGAATAATTATCTTCTAGACCAAAACTTAATGTCTTGTGCCGTTAAAAAACTTTCTGCATTTTCACCTTGCAATAAAGCTAACGTAGCGAGAATTCCTGCTTGAATACATTGTGGTGCAACAACCGTAATAGAGCGAGGGGTATTTTTTACCGGCCAGCCTGTTTTTGCATTCAGTATATGACTATAACGTTTACCCTTATGTAGTAAAAATCGCCTTGCATCACCACTAGTCGCTAAGGCACCATGATTAAGGGAAACTACCATATCTTGTGTAGACTTATCAGTAGCACTGTCTATATCAGGATGTTCAATAGCAACATGCCAATTCTCATTATTTAAACGAGAACCGGTAACAGCCAAATCGCCGCCTAAATTTACCAAAACTGGTTTGTCGGTTAATTGCTTGGCTAAAATAATACTTCGATCAACTGCATACTCTTTACAGATCCCCCCCAAATCAATTTCCATGCTTTTTGCTAAAGTAATCTGTTTAGGGTCAACTTTAACTTTATTCCAACCTACCAGTTTAAGGTGTTTGGTAACATCCACTTTAGAAGGGAGTTTGTCGCTCTCAATGATAGCACCGCGAAAAGACCAAATTTTGCGAAGTACACCAGAGGTAATATCAAATAACCCCTCGCTTAATTGATAACATTGCTCGGCAAAACTAAGTAGTTGAAATGTTTCTTGATCTATTGCTGTGGTTTGTCCTGCATTAGCATTAATAATGCTACAAACACTCTTTTTATCATAACGACTATATTTGTCTTCAATGCGCCAAACTTCATTACTGATCGCTCGCCCTACTTTTTCGGCTAATCGTTTAGTGGTTGTTTGCACAATAACGTCACAAGGGCTGGCCATGGCATTAAAACTAATGCAATAACCGCCCTGCTGTTCAGTCAAATTTATCGTTCTGTTTTTTTTCAATTAAATCACATCATTAAAAAGAATACGTTACTTGCCCTATAATGGCATCGATGGTGGGATAAAGATCAACATCATTTAATACGCCCGATTCATCAAAACCGGTATCCGTTGGCGTTTGATGATAATACTCAAGTCTAAATGATAGTTCATTACCTGATTTCAGTGCCATCCCGTACTTTATTCCAACAGTAAACGCGGTCATTTCACCAATGCGGTAATCAGCACTAATAAATTCAGGTGTAGGTTCACTTTCTAACAGGAATGGATGATAAAAATCAGCCGCTTCTTGTTGATAAAACCTAACGTGTGGTTGTATATAACTCTCTTTACCGAAAGTGCTCCCTAAAGGGATCCTAAAACGAGAATCTATAGTATGTGAGGTAATATTCCAGTCATCCCACATATATCGATAGGAGACATCTAAAATAGTGGTGTCAAAATGATACATGGTTTGCACATAGGCACTTTGTTTTACCCGAGAATCAGGACGATTTTCATAAATATAGTCTTGAGTAACACCACTTTGTTCACCTGTGTCACCCACAATACTGACAATTTTAAATGGATCATTTAAATAGCCATCAACCATTGAATAAGAATAATTAAATTGCATCAGCATGCGACGATTAATAACTTGAGTAAAACCTAATAAAATATCAGTTGTTGTTTTATCATCTTCACTGACTAAACGGGTTTTTGCGAAATTTTCATCCCAGTCAGGTGAACTACTATCACCGATTAACATAGACGAAAATGGCTTAGGGATTCCACCTTCTGGCGTGAATGTATCTTGAAAATGACTAAAGCCGGCAGAAATAGTTGAATTTTTCCGATCAAAATCAAAAGCAATATTGCCATTAATACCCAAAGACAAATAGTCATATTCTTTAGATAGATGAACACCGCCACTGACGTTGTAATTAGAGGCTATAGCTTGTGACCACTGAGCATTTAACTGAACGCGAGTATCATGAAATGTATCATCAAGTGGAGTCTCTCCTGCCGCAATTTTATATTGACCATTACCTGAAGGACGAGTAAATGTTTGCACAGAAGGTTGAGCAACAGCCCCATTAGCAGAGGCACCGGTTAGTGCATCAACCGTCAACTTTAGGTTTAAAACCTCATCATTAACAAACGTTTTTTTTGCATTAAAAACGGCCTCTCCAGCACTTACACGGTCGACTTCACTATAAAATAAAAAAGCACTTTCAAAGTCCCAACTATCTTTTTCAGAAGTTTCTGCTTGCGCTACGCCACTACAACCAAGTAAAGCTGTGGTTGCTAATGTTAATGCTGTTTTTATCGTTAATTTTTCTTTTATGATTGTCATCGTTATATCCAAACAATTCTAGCCAAACAGTTCTAGCCACGTTATAAAGTAAGCAACTGAGTCGCTACCATTATTAATTGCAACCGCAGCCACCGCCGCCAAAGCTTTTTCCGCCGCTTGAGGCTTCTTTGCTAAAATAAATATGATCATCTAAAGCAGAATCAACCGGTGATGCATTAAGCGACATTGCTTCTTTCGCGAGCAAATCACGCTTCCAGGGTTCAACGCCTAAACTTGCACAGCCTGATGCGCTAATCATTAACGGTAGCAGTAACGCTAATTTTGTTTGTGTTTTCTTCATAATGCCCTCTATTGTTTTCAACAATGCTTATTCAAAAAATAACGTTAGTAAATTATTTTTGATTAAGTAAGTCCTCAATTTCTTTTTCATAAGTGGGTATTTTAGATGTAAAAAAGCCAGTGTGTTTATATTTAATAGCACCGTTTCTATCAATAAGCATGCTACTGGGCATACCTTTAATTGAAAAATGCTTAGCAATTTTTCCTTTGGGATCATAAACAACGTCAAATGATGCCGGGTTTTCAACTAAAAATTTAGCGGCTAATTCACCATTAGCATCTAAATTAACACTGATCACAACAAAACCTTTTGCTTGATACTTAGCTTGAATAGCATTCATCCAAGGAAAAGATTTAACACAAGGTCCACACCAAGATGCCCAAAAATCTAGATAAATAACTTGCCCTTTATGTTGTGCTAATACCTTTTCTAATGTTTTTTGGCTAGAGACAACTTCAGTTGAATAAGTGTATGGCACTACACTCATAACTAACACGATAGTGAATAAAAAAAATGTAGCTAAACGCTTTACATGCGACAAAATGCTCTACCTATTAGTTAACTATTTTCAAAGGTGTAATAAACTAAAATAATAGTATATTGATGATTTCTTAACAAATACTTAAGAACAAATTTAATTGGCTCTGTTGTGCTTAACTGTTGTTAATCAACTGTAGAGGCAAATTTATTCGCCTGATAGCTTAGTT
>JAOPTQ010000014.1:46473-125081 GCA_051531915.1 Colwellia sp.
ACATTGAAAATCAGCCAGTTAAAAATGTAACAGCTATTAACGGGAACATAGCCATTTAATTATGTGTTTTTATTCTTTATAAGCCTAATATTTAGTCAAATAAAGTAATAAATGAAGATAATTATTGCTTTATTCATGAAAAATGGCAAAGTATGACATTCAGACGGCTAGCTATCTGAATATTTTTTCAGCAACTTTGGTTAACAATAACTAAAATTAGCTTGAAACTCACAATTTGGTAAAATAACTTAAAGGAGTAGCGCTTCAATGTGTTCGATCTTTGGTATATTAGATATAAAAACAGGTGCTGATGCACTTCGTCCGCAAGCTTTAGAATATTCTCGCCTTTTACGTCACCGTGGCCCTGATTGGTCAGGTATTTATAACAACGACAATGCTATTTTAGTGCATGAACGTCTTTCTATTGTTGATACCGAACATGGTGCTCAACCGCTTTATAATGAAGACAAAACTCATGTGCTTGCTGTTAATGGTGAAATATACAACCATAAAACACTCGCTAATGAGTTAAACGTTGATTTCAGTTTTCAAACCGCTTCAGACTGTGAAGTTATTCTTCCTTTATATAAAGAATTTGGTGTTGAATTTGTTGATAAGCTACAAGGTATGTTCGCTTTTTGTTTATATAACGCAGAAGACAACAGCTACTTAATTGCTCGCGATCATATTGGTATTATTCCGCTTTATACTGGTTATGATGCTGAAGGTAACTTTTATGTTGCTTCTGAAATGAAAGCGCTAATGCCTATCTGTAAAACAGTTGAAGAATTTCCTCCTGGACATATTTTAGATAGTCGCGTAGGAAAATTACAACAATACTACAAACGCAACTGGCAAGAATACGGCGCGATAAAAGACAACACTACTAGCACAACAAAAATACGTGAAGCATTAGAAGAGTCGGTAAAAAGCCATTTAATGACTGATGTTCCTTATGGCGTATTGTTATCAGGCGGCTTAGATTCGTCATTGATTTCTGCAATCACGCAAAAATTTGCGGCTCGTCGTATTGAAGAAAATGATTTAAGTGAAGCTTGGTGGCCTAAAGTTCACTCTTTTGCTTGTGGCTTAGCGGGCTCACCAGATTTAATTGCCGCGCAAACCGTTGCCGACAGTATTGGCACTATTCATCACAGTGTTATTTTTACTGAGCAAGAAGGTATCGATGCCCTTAAAGAAGTTATTTATCATTTAGAAACCTATGATGTAACCACTATTCGTGCCTCTACCCCTATGTATTTAATGGCGAGAAAAATCAAAGCCATGGGCATAAAAATGGTACTTTCTGGCGAAGGTGCGGATGAAATTTTTGGTGGTTATTTATATTTCCACAAAGCGCCAAATGCACAAGAATTCCATGAAGAGCTTAATCGTAAGCTTGATCGTTTACATAAGTTTGATTGCTTACGTGCTAATAAATCAATGTCAGCATGGGGTATTGAAGCTCGTGTACCCTTTTTAGATAAGCACTTTATGGATGTTGCTATGCGCATCAATCCAGAAGATAAAATGTGCGGCAATGGCAAAATGGAAAAAGCTATTTTACGTGAATCTTTTGAAGGGTATTTGCCTAAAGAAATATTATGGCGTCAAAAAGAGCAATTTTCTGATGGTGTCGGCTACTCGTGGATTGACGGTTTAAAAGCACATGTTGAATCTCTGGTTACCGAGCAACAGCTTGAAAATGCTCACATTAGATTTCCAGTTAATACACCTGATAACAAAGAAGGTTATTACTACCGGACAATTTTTGAAGAAAAGTATCCATTAACAACAGCAGCTGATTGTGTAATAGGTGGAAAATCTGTCGCTTGTAGTACAGAAGAAGCACTTGCTTGGGATGAAAGCTTTCAAAATAATGCCGATCCCTCTGGTCGTGCAGTATTAAGTGTTCATAACGAGAGCTATTAATAACAGCATAGTTATTATGTAGTTATTGCTTAGTTATTAACTGTTGAATAAAAAGGCTTACTTTATTTTAGTAAGCCTTTTTTAGTTTAAACGATGATTAAAGTAATGTTTAAAGCAATGCTTAAAACAATAGGCTTCAATGAATAATACCTATTTGATCAACTTAGTATTAAAGATTATTCACTATATCTTTTATCAATGGTGGGCCTTGATAAATAAAACCAGTATAAACTTGCACTAGAGTAGCCCCCGCTGCGAGCTTTTCATTCGCATCATCACTTGAAGCAATACCACCAACGCCAATAATAGGCAACTTATTATTTAATGCTTTTGCTAGCGACTTAATCAAGGCTGTGCTTTTTTCTTTCACCGGATCACCACTTAAACCGCCCTGCTCGTTGCTATGTTCTAAATTTTCCACACCTTCACGAGATAAGGTAGTATTGGTGGCAATAACACCGTCTATTTCATTATCAAGTAAACTTTGAGCAATAGACTGAACTTCTTCTTTTGTTAAGTCCGGCGCTATTTTTACCGCAATAGGAACATATTTATTATATTGTTCAGCTAATTTCAATTGTTCCGCTTTTAATGCGCCTAACAATTCATTTAAGGCTTCACCGTATTGTAATGCGCGTAAACCTGGCGTGTTTGGCGAAGATATATTTACCGCGATATAAGTGGCAAAATTATAGACTTTTCTCATGCAATGAATGTAATCATCTTTTGCATTTTCATCGGGCGTATCTTTATTTTTACCAATATTAATACCTAGAACACCGGTAAATTTAGCCGCGCGAACTTGGTCAACCAAATAATCAACACCTTTATTATTAAAACCCATGCGATTAATAATGGCTTTTGCTTGTGGTAATCTAAACATACGCGGTTTGTCATTACCTGGCTGTGGCCTTGGTGTTACCGTTCCTACTTCAACAAAGCCAAAGCCCATTGCCGCAAAAGCATTAACACACTCAGCGTTTTTATCTAAACCTGCCGCTAAACCGACAGGGTTTGGGAATTTTATTCCCATTACCGTAACAGGATTATCAACCACTTTTTGCTTATAAAAAATATTTAAAGGTGTCGAGCCAGTTTTTTTTAGCCCATTAATAGTCAACTCATGTATAACTTCTGGATCGAATTGAAACAATACTTTACGAATAAGTGGATAAAACATAGTACCTCTAACTAAATATAAATGATAAAAAATAAAAATCCCCGCTAGGCGAGGATTTTAACAGTTAACGCTTTTATTAAAAAGCTTATTGCTAATTTATAACTAAGTTATAGTCAATTTATAGCACGTTTATAGCAAGGCTATTATTCATCTAAAATTCGTTGGCAGTTCAAACTAAGTAGCATTAACTCACGCAAAGCAACCGAAAATTTAGCAAACTCATGGGTTTTCTCCACTTTAAAGTCAGCTAAAATATGTCTCCAACGCTCTAATGGCAATTCATTGGTATCAATCCATGCATCAAGCATTTTATCTAAATTTTGAACGATAGAGCTACAATTACAGCGAAGTACTACCGCCGTTAATGATCGTTGCTGCCAGTCTAATTCTTCTCGATATGATGCCCTTGCAAGTGCCTGCCAATGATTACCAACCGTTTGACGATTAATTTGCTCTAAGAACCAATGTAGTTCTAATCGAGCACCAAGTTTAAAGTATAAATTAGCAACAAGCTCAACCTCGCGGCCATCTTCATCAGCGATTTCAGCAATGTCCATAACTGAAAAAATAGAGCTGAGTTGAGAAATACGTTTTGCGATAACTTTTGGTACACTCTCTTTAATTAAGTCACTTTCAAGTTGTTTCAATTGCTCCACTTCTGACTTAATTAAAAATTCAGAAAGTTTTTCTGTCATCACCACAAAAGTGGGTTGATAGAGTGAAATTGCCTGTTCAATAGTTAGTGCTTTGTTGCGGTGACGTAAAAACCAACGGGTTGCTCTGCGTACAGTGCGACGATATTGAAATAACATTTCGGTTTGAATAGCGGTTGAAATTTTATTATTCAACACTTCAATTTTTTGCCAAAAATCTTCTAATTCAAACACCGCGCAAGCCATGGTGTAACAGTTAGCTATTTCAGTAACACTGGCACCTGTTTCTTCTTGCATTCGATTAACAAAATTAAAGCCCATGTCGTTGCCAATTTTATTGGCTAATTTAGTGGCAATAATTTCAGCACGTAGCGGGTGTTTTTGCATTTCATTTTGATATTTAGTGCGTAACTGTTTAGGAAATGCTTCAAATAATAATTGATCATGATAGGGGTTATCAGTAATTTCTGGATGAACTAAATCTTCCTTCAGTACCATTTTACTGTAAGCAAGCAATACCGATAACTCTGGACGCGTTAAGCCTTTATTTTGCGATAAACGCTCTGCGATTTCTTCATCATCAGGAATAAACTCTAAGGCACAATTGAGTTTCCCTGCTTTTTCCATGGCATGAATAAATCGTACTTGCTCATTTAATTGATTAACACCACGAATTACCGTTACCGATAATGAATGTGTTTGACGATAACAGTCTTCTATGACCAAATCTCCCACTTCATCGGTCATATCATGAAGAAGTTTATTACGTTGTTTAACGGTTAAATCACCATTTTGTACTAAACCATTGAGTAGTATTTTGATGTTAACTTCATTGTCTGAACAATCAACCCCACCGGCATTATCTACCGCATCGGTATTAATACGTCCACCTTTGGCAGCAAACTCAATACGACCTAATTGGGTAAAACCTAAGTTCCCTCCTTCACCAATAATTTTAGCTTGTAGCTCACAACCATCAATACGCAAGATGTCATTCGCCCTATCGCCGACTTCTAAATGTGTTTCTTTTGAGCTTTTAACATACGTGCCAATACCACCATTCCACAATAAGTCTACTTTCATTTTTAAAATCGCTTGAATTAGCTCATTAGGCGACATATTTTGCTTTTGTGTAGATAACATTTTTTTGATTTGTGGCGTTAACTTTATTGACTTATCATGCCGGCTAAAAATCGCACCACCTTCAGAGATAAGTTTTTTGTTATAATCTTCCCAACTACAAGTGGGTAAGTTAAATAAACGATAACGCTCTTTATAAGAACTGGCAGAATTTGGGGTTGGGTCAATAAATATATGCATATGGTTGAAAGCAGCTTGTAAACATATATGTTTAGATAACAACATGCCATTACCAAACACATCACCTGCCATATCGCCTATAGCAACACAGGTAAAATCAGTTGTTTGGCAATCAACATCCATTTCTCTAAAGTGGCGTTTAACTGACTCCCAAGCACCTTTGGCGGTAATGCCCATCGCTTTATGATCATAACCAACACTACCACCTGAGGCAAAGGCATCACCTAGCCAGAAGTTATATTCATCAGAAATGCTATTGGCGATATCAGAAAATGTGGCGGTACCTTTATCAGCGGCCACCACTAAGTAAGGATCATCTTCATCTAACCGGACAACATCAACGGGTGGGACAATTTTTCCGGCAACAATATTGTCGGTGATATCTAATAAAGCGCGAATAAAGGTACGGTAACATGCTTTACCCGCTTCAAGTATTTCTTGGCGAGAGCCTGTAGGCAATTGTTTGCAAACGAAACCACCTTTAGCACCTACAGGAACAATCACCGCATTTTTAACTTGTTGTGCTTTGACTAACCCAAGTACTTCTGTGCGGAAATCTTCTCGTCTGTCAGACCAACGCAACCCACCGCGCGCGACTTTACCACCCCGTAAATGTACGCCTTCAATTTGTGGCGAGTATACAAATATTTCAAAGGCAGGTACCGGCTGTGGCATTTCACTAATCTTTTCAGGGGTAATTTTAAAAGAAATGTATGACTTTTCTTTTTTATTTGCATCAAGTTGGAAATAATTGGTGCGAATGGTGGCATTAATCATTTCAACAAAGCGGCGAATAATGCGGTCATCATCTAAGTTAGCAACGTTATCTAAAGAGCTTTCAATCGTCTCTAGTAGTTTTTCTTGAGCTTTAACTGCTGTTTTATCTTTAGGGTCAAACCTTAGTTTAAATAAAGTAATTAATAATTCTGCAATATTAGGATAACGTGCAAAGGTATTTTCAATATAACGTTGACTAAAGCGCCCACCTATTTGACGTTCATATTTTGCAAATGCCCGTAAAATAGAAACGGCTCTACCTTCAATTCCCGCCCCTAAAATAAGTCGGTTAAAGCCATCATCTTCTAAATTTCCATACCACACCTTGGCAAAAGCATCTTGAAATAATGATCGAACTTTATATAAATCAAAATCGCCTTCTGCGGTGATTAACATCGAAAAATCTAATATCCAATACTTCTCATCTTCTGTAGTATGAATGGCATAAGGGCTTTCACCAATAACGCGTAAACCAAAGTTTTCAAGTATTGGTAATATATCACTCAAGTGAATAGGCTCACCTTTATGAAATAATTTTAATTTAACAAAACGGCTACCCAATTTTTCTTCAAGCGGTTGGTAAAACAACATTTCTAAACGGTTATCTGCGGTTATTTTTTCTAGCTTTTCAATATCAACAATTGCCGAGCCGGGTAATACTTCATCTTTATAGGCTTGAGGAAAGCCGGCATATTTTTTACTTAAGGCTTTAGCTGCTGCTTCACCACGGTTTACGCTAAGCGCACTGACTAATTTATCATCCCAATTACGAGCCGCTTCATTTAAATTCTTTTCAATTTCTTTCACGTCAATATCTACTTTTGTTGATTTCACCCGAACAATATAATGTGTTCTTGCTTGTACTGATTCTGAAAAGAAAGTAGTAAATTCAACTTCTTTATCACTACCCAATGCTTCCTGAAGCAAGTGCTGAGTTTCAATACGCAGCTTGGTGGTATAACGCTCACGAGGCACATAAACCATACAAGAATAGAAACGATCAAAGGCATCACGCCTAACAAATAAGCCACAATGATCACGCTCTTGCATTTGCAAAATCCCCATTACATTTTGCAGTAATTCTTCAACAGAGCATTGTAATATTTCATCTCTTGGGTACGTTTCTAAAATGTTTATTAAGGCTTTAAAGTCATGACTACTTTTTGCAAAACCAGACGCTAAACAAACATCTATCACTTTTGATTTGATTAAAGGTAGTTCTAACGCGCTATTGGTATAATAAGCTGAGCCAAACAGCCCTACAAACCGTTCTTCACCGGTAACATTTCCATTCTTATCAAAACGTTTTACGCCAATATAGTCTAATTGCGCAGGACGATGCACTCTAGAGCGTGAATTGGTTTTTGTTAAAATTAGGTGATTCTCACCTAAAGCGGCTTCTCGCCCTGACTCGGTTAAGCTAGAAATGAGGCGAGTATGATTACCTTTAGAGTTTTTCATTAACCCTAGATCAGAAGACATATTCGCTTCTAATTTAATATCTCCTGTTACCGCGTTAATATCATAGGAACGATACCCCATTAACGTAAAATTATTTGCCGCTATCCATGACAAAAATTCAACGGTATCTTCTTTAGCTTTTTTAGATCCCGGCAATTTCGCCTGTTTTACTTCTTCAACAACACTATTTAACCGCTCAAGCATTGGCTTCCAGTCGTTTACTGTTAAAAATATATCTTCAACAACTGATAACAATTCCTTTTTTATCGCCTCTAATTCTTTTTGGGTTGATTGACGATCAATCTCAATAAAAAAGATAGTTTCTGTTGATGATGCGTCAAATTGACTATCTCGTGAAGACGCTAATTTAACAATATTTCCCGTTTTATCTCTAAGCATTTTTAAAGGCGAATTTAACATTAAATGCGGAGATAATCCGAGCCGATTTAACGCAATTCTTAAGGAATCAACTAAAAAGGGCATATCCTTTATTATCACTTCAATAATAGTATGACTAGAGTTCCAGCCATTGGTACTTACCGATGGATTAAAAACATGTATAACAGGAACATCATTTTTATGTTCATTGAGCGAGCTCCACAAACTTAAAGTAGCGCCATACATGTCGCTGTCATTTCGACCCGATAAATCTTGAGCAGATATATTGCTATACAATAAGTTTGCAAATTTTTCTACTAAGGGGGCTGTATCTTGGGGTACTTTTTGTTGTATTAGTTGTGCTACATTGGTAAGTATCACAGAAGGTGAACCGTTAACTAAAGTCATGCCATTTTCCTTTTACTTTTAACTTTTGAAAAAGAAAGTTATCAATATTTTATATATGTACATTTTTCATTTTATTTACATAATAAAGTTCATTTAAAGATAACTTAAAGGAGGTTAATAATTTTTTATTATTGTCTATTAGAATAGACCATGATTTAGATTTTATGAATAAATTTAAGTGATTGCGAGTGTTTTTTTCACCTTTTACACACAAAAGAGTAAACGAATGTAATACCAACTTGATTACGTTATTTCCCATTCATGGGAATTTAATCAAATGGTTTTATAACCATTCCAACACGTAATAAAACTGTGTAAATATTTTTTAGTCTAAATGACTGTTGTCCACCCATCTTAACAAAGTAATACTGCTTTACTTCTTTCATGAAGTATATAATGCTCCTGATTTATTAATTGGGAAAACTTTAGAATAAATATTTTCACTAAAGTACATTTTACACTCTGAATTAGAGAACTCTATGATATATATTGAAGATAAAGTGATAGACGATGTAGCACATGGCTTTCATGTGCCTGCAAAACCTGAAACGTTGACACAGTTACAACACGTTATGAGCAAACGAGAATCAAATATAAGTGATGAATCTCAGGTTATAGCAAACGATGTAGCTCTTTCTTCTGCCATACTTAAGACCATAAATTCTCCATTTTTTGGTCTAAGTAGAAGAGTAAGTGATATCCACCAAGCGGTATGTTTTCTAGGAATGAACATCGTTAATGATCTAGTTACTGCATTATTATTTAGAAATGCATTTGATAGTATTCCTTCTTGTTTGTCATTGGAGCGATTTTGGGATGATTCAAAAGATGTAGCTAATGCAATGACTTTTATTAATAAAAATATAAAAAATAAAATACCGCTAGAATGCCTATATACTATTGGTCTTTTTCATGATTGTGGTATTCCTGCATTCTCAAATAAATATAGCGATTATAAAGAAACGCTCATTGAAGCTAACGGTACTAGATGTAATTCAGTGCTATTAGAAGAGAATAAGTATGGGGCGAATCATGCGATCATTGGTTATTTTATTGCCAAATCTTGGCATTTACCAAATGAAGTATGTAATATTATTCTTCATCATCACAACGTTGATTTTTTGACTAAAATAACGGGATCGGATGAACAACAGGGGTATGCTGTTTTGAAACTTGCTGAAAACTTAGTAGATCGAAATAAAAGACATTGTGAATCCCCCGACTGGAAGTATGTCACAAAGGATGTTTTAAATGTGTTAGGGATTAGTCAAGAAGAGTATATTGATTTAGACAATTTATATAGTTCTTTTGTACAACAGTTATAATTGAAAAGTAAATTCTGGTAGTGTTCAAAAGCCTATGTGGTTTCAGAAAACCAGTAAATAAAGAATGATACATGACAAATCAATTCAACTTTGATCATACAGTTAAAACACTTCAAACTCAGTAGCAAACAGATATCAAAAAATGACTGAAACGAGCATTTTCAGGTATAGCACGGGTACAACTCATTATGGTAGTTCTAAGCTCACTACTGCAGTTCTAAGTTGAGCTATTCATTATTTCAATAAGTATTAGTTGATTTTACTCTTTATCTTTCCATAAAAAGGCAGCTAATGCCGGTAATACAATAACAGCAGCTAACATATTAACTAAAAACATAAAGGTTAATAAAACCCCCATATCGACTTGAAATTTCAAATCAGAAAAGAACCATGTTGACACACCAATAGCTAACGTAACTCCGGTAATAAGTACCGCACTACCACGTTCTTTTAAAGCCGCTAAGTAAGCATCGTGTACATTAGCTCCTTCTTTAAGTTTAATGCTCATCGTTGATAGTATATAAATACCATAATCAACTCCAATACCAACTCCTAGAGCTATAACCGGCAATGTTGAAACAGTTAAACCAATATCGAGCGCAGTCATCAACCATTGAGCCAACGTTGATACAACATAAAGCGGTAGTACCACAACAATGGTTGCACGAACACTTTTAAAACTAAGAAAACATAAAATAATAACGGCGCCATAAACATAAAGCATCATGGGTAACTGCGCATCAGCAACCGCTTCGTTGGTAGCCGCCATTACCCCTACAGGGCCAGAAGCCAATTTAAACTGTATTTGTTTAGTGCCTAACTCTTTTGCGGCAAGTAATACTTCATCAATAACAATATCTATTGTTTCTGCTTTATGATCTTTTAAAAATAGAATCACTGGCATCACACTACAGTCACTATTTAATAAACCACTTGACGATGGCACCCGAGCAATTGATTGGACTAATGTTTGTTGGTTTTGCGGAATAACGCGCCACTTATAATTACCTTCGTTATAACCCGCATTGACTATTTTAGATATTGACGCCAAACTCACCGCCGATTGAACGCCTGGAACATTTTCCATTCGCCACTGAAAACGGTCAATGGTATTCATCGTTTCGTAATAAGTACAAGCATCGGGGGTTGTTTCAATAATTATTGACATGTAATCAACACTAATAGCATATTTATCCGTTATTAAAAATGTGTCTTGATTATAACGTGATGATTCATGTAGCGCAGGAGCGCCGGCATGTAATTCACCAATTTTTAACGCTTGTGAATGATAAAAACCCGCAGCAAATAATAGTGCTGTAAATACTAAGATAAACCGAGCGGGTCCTTTAGTTGCAAAGGTTGCCATCAATTGCCAAACGATACTTTCTGCGCCAATATTACCGGCTTGATTTGCTCGATCAGCAGGAGTAATTCTTAAATATGAAACTAATAAAGGTAATAACATTAAGTTCGTTAAAATAATCATAGCAACACCTAATGAGGCGGTGATCGCTAATTCACGAATTATGCCAATATCAATAGAAAATAAGGTTAAAAAGCCAACGGTATCAGATAATAGTGCTATGCCACCTGGAATTAATAAGGCTCTAAAGCTTGCTTGTGCTGCGGCTTGGCTAGATAAGCCATTATGAACTTCTTTAACAACAGAGTTGATCATTTGAACGCCATGGCTAACGCCTATTGCAAACACTAAAAACGGCACCAATATAGACATTGGATCTAAAGCAAAACCAAGTGTTGATAACATGCCTAATTGCCAAATAACGGCAACTAAAGAGCACACTATTGGTAATAAAGTTAAACTTATTGAGTGACAGAAAAAATAAACCATAAATGCGGTAATGGCGATGGCTATAGCAAAAAATACAACAACCCCTTTGGCACCATCGGCGACATCGCCCACCATTTTAGCAAAACCAATAATATGAACAGAAATATTACCCTGTTCAAATTCTTGGCGAACTTCTTGCTCTAATTGTTCAGCCATTTGTAAAGTATCTAGCTTTTCACCTGTTGTGGGGTTTATATCTAACAACGATGCTTTCACCATGGCACAACTGTAATCATCAGCAACAATACTGCCAACAATCCCTGCTTTTTGAATATTACCTTTTACAACCGCGAGACCTTGTTCATTGGCTTGAAAATCAGCAGGAATTACGGGGCCTCCGGCAAAACCATCTTCGACAATTTCAACAAAACGAGTACTGGGAGAAAAGATAGATTTTACTTGAATACGATCAACACCCGGAATAAAAAATAATTTATCATGTACACCTTTTAACGCATTAAAAAAGTTAGCATTAAAAATATCGCCTTGGGCATCACACACTGAAATTAAAATATTATTCGCACCACCGAAATTAGCTCTGTGCTTCAAATATGTTTGCATGTACGAATGGTTTAACGGAATATTTTTGGTAAATGATGCGCCTAATTTTATTTGAGAAGCTTGAAACAACAGGAATATGCTAGCGGCGATAAACAGCGTTAAAACAAAAAGTCTATTTCTGAATAAGCCGATTTCAACACGGTTAGCGAAGGAAATTTTCATATTATATATTATAATCCAAACTTTATTGTTTATTGCGATAACATTATAGCTATTTAATTATTTCGATAAAATTATAGCGATAAAAATTAATTTATAGTGTTTAGCTGAGCAAACATTATTATTTCTTGTTTTTTATTAGGGTAGCCGTAATTTTTTAATTCCAATATCAGAAACAGCAATCAATTCGTCTTTGAACCACACCCCTGAAATTAAGGCTTTGCCATCACGTTGAGGGCGTAATTCAAATGATTTCCCATCATCAATACTCTCTAATACTGTGCCATTGTTTCCTAATAAAAAAATACGATTATCATCGCTTAAAACAATATCATTAAGTAATGCGGTGGTGTTCGTTTGAATTTCTTGCCAAGGAGTACCATTTTTTAAGCTACGAAAAACATGGCCGCGTAAACCAACAACCAGTAAATTACCTTGTTCAGTTCGCACAATATCAAAAAATGAGCCTGAGTATATTTCATCCAACTTATGCCAGTTTTCACCAAAGTCATTACTTTTGGCAATCAAACCAATTTCTCCGACCATATATAATGTTCTACCATCAATTTCTAATCGATTAAAGTGTGGCAAAATAGATCCTATTTCATCAAGATAAGCTTCTTCATCTTCCATTTTAAGCTCTGATAAATAATCAACATCATCAGGCAATAAAAATTCTTGATGAAATTCACTTAACCAAGTTTCACCGCCATTTTCGGTACGGAAAAATTGTCCGTAAGCACCTATAGCGATCCCTTGCTGAGGGTTTTTAAAAACCACATCAAGCAAAGGTTTTTCTAATTCAGGCTTATACTGTTGAATAACCCAAGTTACGCCACCATCCTTACTATGCAAAATTGTGGCATCATGTCCAACAGCCCAACCAAGTGATTCATTAATAAAAAAAACACTCGTCAATGTGGACTGTAAAGGCACTTCTGCTTGCTGCCATTGCGCTGCATCATTTGACGTTAAAATATGACCATGCTGTCCAACAACCACCAACCTAGAGGGTCCAATACTGGCGATATCTAATAACAATTTTTTACTTGCTAGACTCGCTTTTATCGCGGGTAAAGTTGAAGCAACAGTCGTGTTGTAAACAAATAAAACACTCAGCAACAAAACAACATTATAAAGTGAAGAAAAGAAACGCATATAAAAGTACTCTTAGTATTAATCAGTTACTTAGCAACAAAATAAAACAATTTATAAATATTATAGATAGAAGAAAAACGGCTGACATTTGTCAGCCGTTAATTCAATCACAATAGTTTATCTACGACCTTCTCGTCTAAGCGCTGAAGGGGTAAAACTCTTGTCTTTTAACGGTACTGAAAAATCATACATTTTAGCTTCATTATCTAATCCCATCGCAATATAACGACGAGACTGAAAGTCATGGTATACCTCAAGTGTAGACCATTGTGTTGGTACTTCATAATAATTTAAACCATGAGCAACAGCAATGCGATATAACTCATCGCGATTATCATAAATATCAGAAACGGCAACTTGCCAACTATCTTCATCTATATAAAAAACCCGTTTTTTATAAGTATGGCGAGTCTCTGATTTAAGGTTAGCTTCAACAACCCAAACGCGGTGTTTTTCATAGCGAACTAAGTCAGGATTGATATGCCCTGCTTGTAAAATATCATCATACTTCACCTTGTCACTATGTAAACGATAATCATTATATGGAATTAACAATTCCTGCTTGCCTTTTAATGTCCAGTTATAACGATTTGGCGCACCATTATACATATCAAAGTCATCAGTAAGTCTTAGACCATCTGACGCTGAACCTGGGGCATCATAAGCAACATTCGGTGCACGGCGAACTCGACGCTGACCGGTATTATAAGTCCATGCTTGGCGTGGCGTTTTTATTTGATCCATGGTTTCATGAACCAATAAAGCAGTGCCGGCTAAGCGCGCTGGTTCGGTTACTTTTTGTTTAAATTTGAATAAAATATTAGTTTTTTCTAACTCAGCAGGCGTTACTCCTTTAACGTTATACGGTAATAATAACTGATCATCAAAACCAACATAGGTATAACTACCTGAAGCGGTAGGAGCAGCTTGACCACCTTGTCGAATAAGGCTTTCACCACGGTAACGAAGAATATGATTCCAAATAGCTTCTAAACCAGTTTTGGGGATTGGAAAAGCAATACCTACCGCCGCATTACTAATACCATTACCATTTTCAACGAGTTCGGCACGAGTTGAATTATCTTTCACGGCTTGATAAACATGAGCAGGAAATGAAGCACTTCGTCTAGTTTGATAAACATTCATTGTAAAGGTTTTAGGATAACTAGAAAAAAGCTTCAACTGACCAGGCGTTAAAATATCTTTATATTCTTCAACATTTTGAGCAGTGATAGTGTACTTTATTTTGTCATTTGGATACGGATCAGGATGATGATCTCCGGCACTATAGCCGGCAGGTACTTTGGTAATACCACCTGTCCATTCTGGAATAGAACCATCTTTATTAGCCGCTTTAACTGCGCCCATGGGGGTGAGTTCTTTCCCCAACTTGTCAGCTTCGGCAACAGAAATTTTTGCATTGACAACCGTTGAAAAAATGGCAACAGATACAGCTAACGATAATAAACAGCTTTTCTTAACATTTATTTTATTAAAGGTTTGGGTTTTCATAATCTTTGCCTTTTCCTAAATTGAATAACTAATACTAAAAGAGATATAATCATGATCTTCCATCTTGTTGGTCGTACCAACGCCATCAAAGAAACTATTATAGTTTACATCTGCTTTCCATTTACTTTGATAATCAAAGGTTAAACCCAAAGCTACCGATTTTCTATCTTCAATAAATAAAAATAATGGATCGGGTGTTATACCTTTTACATCATGAGAGAACACCATACGAGGTGCGATATTTATCCCCGCAAAAACGTTAGAATAATCAAGTTTAGCAACAACTTTATAACCCCAAGCAAATTCTGTTGGAAATGGGTTTGTTTCATAACCACCTTGTACATCAAGCATTAAACCTGACGTACTCCCACTTCTTGCCGTACCTGGGCCATTTAAACGCAAGTCACTTTTTTCTGGCATATCATTAATATTAATGCCTCCAACTTCAATTAAGCCAACAAGTTGACTTGCGCCTAAACTAGGACCAAATAAATGCGTTAAGGTCACTTGAGCCTGCACAGTATCAGACAAAACAAAGCCATTGGCTGTAGCACCTGATCCGTATGCTTCGCCGGTATTAGGGTCTAATAATTGTGATATTCCGTCTAAAGCACCGTATTTTTCAGGGAACGCATTCGCTAATTGTTGTGGCATAGCGGCAAAAAGTAACTCAACATCATCTATTTGTAGTGGTTCATCTTGTCGGTAACTTATTTCACCCGCTACTGCAGTAGTGCCAACAGTAGTATTAAAGCTCATGGCATACATCGCGATGTCTTCAGGATATTGTAATTTTACTTGTGAAAAGGCTGAAAGGTTATCATAGAGATCATCGGAGGTAACATTGGGATTGGCTGCTAGATACATCAGATCTTTACCAATAGTTTCCGCTGTAAAATCCGCCGTTAAACCTGCAAAAATAGGTCTTCTACTATGATAGTTAACATAATAAAGACTTAGCTCTGTTTCATTTAATTCGGGGAGATACCAAGATAAACGTAAACCATATTGCCCACCATCCTCTGGCTCCCATTCCGCAGATTTACCCGGTGAACGTAAGGTAACTTTAGTTGGGTAAGCTAAATATGCCTCTGCTGCTGCGGCAACAAGTGCAGGATTTTCAGTACGTACCATAGCGCCAATTTGATTGATACCGGTAAGTAACGTGGTCACATCAATATCTGGATTACCTGAAAAGCCTAATTGTACATTATTATTATTTCCGCCATCACCAGCAAAATCATTAGTAGAAAAATAGCTACCCGGTGGTGGTAACACGGTTTTTTCCCAAGAATATTGATAGAAGGCTTCTATATTGAAATTTTCAGTGATCCCTAAAGAGCCCCAAATTGCGCCAAACGGAATGAAGGCTTCTTTTAACTCAGCACCGGGCGCTCTTAAACGGGCAATATCTACCGGATTAATTTCGCTAACACCATGGCTAATTAAGGTACTTTCACCCCAGCTAATCACTTGCTGACCAATACGTACAGAAAAAGGCATTTCACCTAGATCAAAATTTCCATAAAAATAAGCATCAAGTAACCGTATATCAGCACACACTTGTTCTTTAGCTTCACTATCATCACAAGGATCATTTATTTGACCACTGAGCTGATTGCTCCAATCTCGGTCACTGTCCATCATGGCAAAATCGTAATAATACATACCACGAACAAAAATCCCCATGCCGTCATAATGAACATCTAATTCATGGGTGCCTTTAATCAACTGTGAAAAAGCTTCGCCTGAGTTAAAGTTCAAATTACCATTATCGCCGTTGGCGGAATAGCTACCTGCACCTTGCCAAAGCGTATATTTATCGGGTTTTGCATTTAAAAAAGGATGATAAGTACTAAGGTCAAAGCCATTATTTAAATTATTCGCTATGGCAACATTATCATCCCAGTTACGATCTTCTATGCGCCAACTAGAGCCGGCACTAAATGTAGAGTCGAAACTTATTTCTACATCGCCAAAATCAAATTTTGCCGCTTGAACATTGCTTATTGTTGCTGATAACAATGTCATTGAAAGTGCGGCGGTAATACCAACGACTAAAGGCTTTTTAGAAAACCTATTGCGAGGTTTCTTATTCATTTATTCTCTCCCCAGTAGCATATCAAAAATCATAAAATTAAGATTCTTGAGAAAATAATTTTATGTGATGACTTAATAGTAATATTTATTTTATTATTATCCACAAATACGCCATTAAACTTCCTATTAAATATGACATAAATGAGTATGAAACAATAATTGCATCATTTTACTAAGGGCGCAAGCGCAAAAAAAAATACTAAGAGCTTGTATTTTAATGAGTTGCAATAAATAATTTGGTAATAACAAGAGCATGTTTTAAACTAGCGTTTAAAACTTATAAAGAAATGAGTAGGAGTATTTAAGCTAAGTTAATGAATTAACTTCTATTTACTTTGATCTAAATCATGAAATAATTCATTACAAGGTCAGACCACTGTTTAAAGTTATTACTCTACAAAGAGTTAGCATCAATAACTTTAAGGTGGAATTAAAATTGAATTAAGATAATTTATGCAGCGCTAAAAATTTATTTTGCTGAGTTTCTAAACAAAAATAGCCACTAATGCCATTGGCGGTTAAATATTTTCTTAAATGCATTGCTGGAAACTGTACTCTAACGCCTTCATTGGTATTTGTAACAATCGCATGAATTTTGCCTTGGTAATAAGGCAAAAATTCATCACGTGTCATTGATATTGAAAAATAGTATTTCATCTAAAAAGTGAACCTTATTTATCTATACTCACACCATTTTAAGCTAACGCAGCATCTAATTTTTCTTTAACATCATTCGATAAGTTAGGTAATGCTTGAAGTATTAATAATTGCTCTCTCATTAACTTTTGATTTGATTGAGCATAGCTTTTAAATTGAATCAAAGGCGTAATTAACCGCGAAGCCACTTGAGGATTTATCTCATTTAATTTTTCAATCTGCTGCGCTAGAAATAAATAGCCTTTCCCTGAGTTACAATGAAAATAGCGTTTATTGATCATGGCAAAAGCGCCAATTAATGAGCGAGCTCTATTTGGATTATTCAATGAAAACAATGGATGTGTTAATAATTCTGCTAAATTTTCAAAAATATTATCACATAATAAACTGGCTTGAATTGTGAACCATTTATCCATGACTAACGGCGTATCAGACCATTTATCTTCAAAGTGCTGCATTTGTTTGGTAAAGGTTGATAAATTATATTTAGCTGAACAAACTAAAGCCGCAAGGCTATCAGTCATATTCTCTGCGCCTTCAAATTGCTGCTCAACTAAATAGGTATGTTGAGGTAAAGCGGTTAAGTAATTTAAGCAAACATTTTTTAATGCTCTATTCGCTGTCGCTTGCTGTTCATTATCAACCATAGTGACGTTAAGGCTTAAATAACAGTTTAAAAGTTTTTTCTCGGTAGCTTTAGCAATAAACAAGGTTAGTGTTTCAATGGCATTCACTAAAGCAATAGGGTCAACGTGTTCAATAAGTGCAGCAGCTTCATCAAAACTCGGTAATTTTAACTGCTCGGCTATAAAAGCATTATCCTGATCCGCGCGATTTTTCTCTAATGGTGTCTTGTCTAATGGTGTATCGTCTAATGGCAGTAAGTGATTATAAAATTCAGCAAGTTCAGCGGGTAACACATAATTAACGTCAAGGGTTAATTTTGTAAGATAAAACATTGACAGTTTTTGTCCTGCATCCCAACGACAAAAACTATTATTAGCATGGTTAGCAATGGTCATTAACGCTTGATTGCTGTGCTGTTCATCTTGCTTTTCTTCATTAAGCTTAATAGGCGCTGAAAAGTCAGCTAAATAAGCAACGGTAGGTTTATCCGATAACCCTTTAAAAACCCACTGTTGTTTTTCTGCGGTTAATTCCAATAAATGCGAATTTTGCATGGTTTCATTAAGACCAAGCAATTCTATTTTAATCGGGATATGAAGTGCTTTACTTTGCTTAGCTACTTGTTGCTTTAAGGTTATTGTTAATTCCCCGTTTTCAACATTAAATGACTCTAGCACTGAAACAACCGGTGTACCTGACTGGCTATACCACCGTTTAAATTGAGTCAAATCTTTATCCGTAGCATCTGCCATCGCAGCAATAAAATCATCACACGTTACTGCCATACCGTCAAAGCGCTTGAAATAAAGATCCATGCCTTGTCTAAAACCATCCTTTCCTAACAGGGTGTGTAACATTCGAATAACTTCAGCGCCCTTTTCATAAACCGTTAACGTATAAAAATTATTCATTTCTAATACTTTCTCAGGTCGAATAGGATGCGCCATAGGACCTGCATCTTCTGCAAATTGATGCGAGCGCAGCACCGTTACATTTTGAATACGAGTGACCGCACTTGAATGCATATCGGCACTAAATTGTTGATCTCGAAAAACGGTTAAGCCTTCTTTCAAACTTAATTGAAACCAATCTCGGCAGGTGACGCGATTTCCGGTCCAATTATGAAAATACTCATGTGCTATCACCGCTTCAATATTAAAGTAGTCATTGTCGGTAGCACTGTCATTATCGGCTAAAACATATTTACTATTAAAAACATTTAAGCCTTTATTTTCCATCGCGCCCATATTAAAAAAATCAACTGCGACAATCATATAGATATCTAGATCATATTCTAAACCAAAGGTTTGTTCATCCCAAAGCATCGATTTTTGTAATGAAACCATCGCGTGCTTGGCTTTTGCTAGATTGCCTTTATCAACAAAAATTTCTAAAGCGACATCTCGCCCTGAGCAGGTTGTAAAATTATCCGTTAATAAATCAAAATCACCCGCCACTAAGGCAAATAAATAACAAGGTTTTGGAAAGGGATCATGCCAAGTGACAAAATGGTGATCATTGGGTAAATCCCCTTCAGCCACCTTATTACCGTTAGATAATAAATAAGGATACAAGTGTTTATCTGCAATGACTTTGGTGGTAAATGTTGCCATAACATCAGGTCTATCTAAATAATAACTAATACGACGGAAACCTTCTGCTTCACATTGTGTGCAAAAAGCATCTCCTGATTTGAATAAACCTTCAAGCGCGGTATTTTCTATCGGGTTTATTTGTGTCACTACGGTTAAATTAAAATGGCTTTTATCGGTAGGAATACACAATTGCGTTGCCGATAATTGATATTGTTCTGGCAACAGTTTTTGTCCATCTATATGAACGGAGATAAGAGTTAAGTGCTCGCCATTTAACACTAAACTTTGTTGGTGTTCACCTTGGCGAACAACAGACATTTCATTACAAACTTCACTTTGATGATCGTCTAACGTTATGGTTAGATTAACGGTGTTAATAGTGAATTCAGCTGTTTTATAATCAGCTAAAAAACGAGGTGTAGAGTGAGACATAAATATACCTTGAGAAAACGACAATAATGAAATTAAGCTTTAGTAACTAATTTTTTAATATTAAAACCAATAAAACCATAAACAACCGCCAATACTGGGTTGATTAAATTAAAGAAACTATAAAAAATATAATCCAGAGGGTTTACTAATAACACACTATACATATAGGCTCCACATGTGTTCCATGGAATAATAGGTGAGGTGATCGTGCCTGAATCTTCTAACGTTCGACTTAATACCAGAGGATCTAACCCCCTACGTTCATATTCTTCTTTATACATACGACCAGGCATAACAATAGCCATATATTGATCAGCGGTAATTAAGTTTGTTCCTATACAGGTGGCTACTGTACTGGCAATTAAGCTACCTGTTGATTTTGCGACGGCTAAAATGCCACTAACAAATTTTCGTAACATGCCTAAATATTCTAAAACAGCGCCAAAGCTTAATGCACACATAATTAACCAAATAGTATTTAACATTTTTGACATACCACCACCACTGAGTAACTTATCAAGTTCAGCATTACCGGTCGCAATTGATACGCCATCAAAAAAAGCGGTCCATACCACAATAATATTCGCAGTTAAGGTGTCGGTTTCGCCATCTGCCAAGCGCATAATAAGTTCTTGTTGAAACAATACCGCCCACAAACCACCGAATATGGCACCAATAGCGACAGCAGGAAAAGCGGGAACTTTTTTTATCGCAAGTATTAACAGTATAAATAACGGCAGTAAATTAACGAAACTGATCGAAAATTGCTGTGTTAATTGTTCACTTAAATCGCTAATTGCGGTGGTACTAGCGGTAATATCTTCAGAAAAACCCAATAATAAAAATAAAACAATGGCGGTAAAAATTGAAGGGATGGTTGTCCAAAGCATATACTGAATATGCTCAAACAACTCACTACCCGCAATGGCAGGTGCTAAATTAGTGGTTTCTGAAAGTGGTGAAATTTTATCACCAAAATAGGCACCTGAAATAATAGCGCCGGCTGTAATAGCGGGATCTAAGCCTAATCCTTGTGCAATACCAATAAAGGCGACGCCGATTGTTGCCGCCGTTGTCCACGAACTGCCAATGCTTAAAGCAACAATACCACAAATAATACAAGTTGCAGCGTAAAACCAACTTGGATCTAAAATTTTCAATCCATAATAAATAAGAGTTGGTACAGTGCCCGATAATAACCAAGTACCTATCAATGATCCCACCGCTAATAATATTAAAATAGCGCCGAATGAGAGGGATATTCCTTTAATAATAGCTTTTTCAATGTCTCGCCAACCATGACCATTTTTAAGTCCTACTAAAATCGCAATACCCATGGCAACTAATAACGCAATTTGGTTTGGTCCGTAAGAAGAATTATCTCCAAAGTAAACAACGGCAAAAGCTAAAAAAACGATCAAAAAGGCAATGGGAATAAAAGCATCTAACATACTTGGTTGTTTGATGTTTTTTATTTGATGAGTGTTTTCTGACATTATATTCGTTTAACCTTGTTATTATTTTTCATGCCTATGTCGATGATTCAGAATACATTTATAGGTAGATTTTTGCTTCGACAGATAGTTTACTTTTGTAATCACTAAAATTCAGGTAGATAAAAGAAAGCCGCCTTAAAATTTTACTTAAAAAGGCGGCTAAAAAGTCTTTAAAGCGTTAACTTATTACTTTTTCGCGACTTTACCTAATGTAACAAAATCAAAAGTAAT
The DNA here is from genome assembly GCA_051531915.1 of Colwellia sp. Taxonomy (GTDB): domain Bacteria; phylum Pseudomonadota; class Gammaproteobacteria; order Enterobacterales; family Alteromonadaceae; genus Colwellia. The sequence continues at coordinate 68,288 of JAOPTQ010000014.1, forward strand.
ACGCGCGGCTTCATTTAAAAATGGATCTAAATCATCTAATTCATCAGGTAAGTCTTCTAAGTCGGTTACTTTCTCTTTACCCATGACAAGCAAACGTTCATTAACTCTGACCAATTGCTTAGCTTTGCCCTCTTCGCGTTTACTTTTACGCTCATTAAGGTTTAATGAAATTGTTTTATCATCTTTTTCAGCTTTATAGGTCACAATATCAGCGAGTAAATAATTAAATTCACGATTGCCTTTAATGCGTTGTTGATAAAGAGAGGTTAAGTACTCTACATCCGCAGTAACATTACTCAGCGGACTGTATTGTGCTTGCGCTATTTGATCCCAAGGTAGTGCATTCTCTTCTTTACTCTCACCCCAATCTTTAGGATCAACCGCGGTTGGAAAAGCGATGTCGGGTAAAACGCCACGATGTTGAGTGCTGCCACCATTAATTCGATAAAACTTAGCAATAGTATATTGAATACTGCCTAATGGATTTTCATAAAGATCATAAACACGCCCTAAGCCACGGTGTTGCTGAACAGTACCTTTACCAAAAGTGTGTTCACCAATAATAACGCCACGACCATAATCTTGAATAGCAGCGGCAAATATTTCAGACGCTGATGCACTATAGCGGTCAACCATTACGGTTAACGGACCATCGTAATAACTAATACCATCTACATCTCTTTGTACTTCAACTCTATCAGCTCCATTTCTGATTTGAACAACGGGACCTTTATCAATAAATAAACCGGTTAACAAGGTTGCTTCTGTTAAAGAGCCACCACCATTACCACGTAAATCAACGATAATACCCTGCACTCCTTGTGCTTTAAGGCTAGCAATTTCTTTTTTAACATCACGAGAAAGATGGTTATAAAAACTGGGTATGGTAATAACACCCAATTTTTTACTTGTTTCATCATCTTGGTTTTCTAAATACACTTCAGATTTAGCGGCCCTATCTTCTAATTTAATGGTATCTCTTACAATTGTTACCACTTTAATGTTTGCATCATCATCTGAATCACCAGATAATACTTGTAATCGAACCGTTGTTCCTTTTGGCCCTTTTATTTTTTCAACAACATCATCTAAACGCCAACCGATAACGTCTTCAAATTCGTTGATATCTTGCGCAACACCAACAATACGATCTTTCGCTTTTAACTGTTTAGATTTATCCGCGGGACCACCGGTAACAACACTTTGAATAACCGTATAATCTTCTTCTGCACGAAGCACAGCGCCTATGCCTTCAAGTGATAAATTCATCTCCATTTGAAAGCGTTCTGCATTTCGTGGTGAAAGGTACGAAGTATGAGGCTCAACAACACGGGCAAAGCTATTCATCACTAATTGAAAAACATCTTCACTTTCACTTTGTTTTAACCGTTTAATGGCATAGTTATAACGTTTAGTTAATACTTCTTTGATTTTCGGCCATTTTTTACTTGCTAGGGTTAAGTTTAATGCGTCTGATTTAACTTTTAATCGCCATAACTCATTTAATTGAGCTTTACTCGTTGGCCAAGGCGCGTCTTCGCGGTCATATAAGTAGGTTTCGTCTTTAGTAAAGTCAAAAGGCGCTTTTTCTTCCAACTCAGAATTTTCGTTACCAAGTAAAGACAAGGCATATTCATAACGTTCTAAACGACGTTGCAAATTTAAATTAAAAATATCATAGGCTAATGATAATTCACCACGTGTAATCACCTTATCAAATGCTAAGCTATGCTTTTGAAAATCAGCAATATCTGAAGCTAAAAACACATTTCTAGCATAATCTAACTGCTTAATATAACGATCAAATACTTCCTGTGATAAGGCGTCATTTATTGTTACTTTTTTATAATGTGCACGAGTAAAGCGAGCGGTAATTCGTTTACTAGCGGTCGCATGCTGACTTTCAGGTATTAAAATAGGCAAGGAGTCCGGCGTTTTTACACTATTTGAGCTATAAAAAGCTAGTGAACCAAAACTGCTTACTGATAAGCCTATTGATAAAGAAATACCAAGTACGATACGACCCATTTTTTGCATGCATATTACTCCGAACTAAAAAAATTACATTTTGTGTGCAACAATAAAAACAAAATCACGAAAAAATATTTTGCATCTGTGTTTTTATAACCATTCCAGAATCAAGTTGAACACTAATATCTTGACCCGAAATTTCCGTAATCGTTGCATTCATTGGTGAATTACCTAATTTTACTTTAACACTACTGCCAAGCTTAATGGTTGATAATTCTACCGGTTTAAGTGGTGGTAAATCTTTCTTAGCCGCTGTACGTTTAGCCGATTTTACTGATTTAAATTTTGCATCTCGCTTATTATCAGTATTGGATTTACTTGAAGGTTTTTTGTTTTCCCCTTCTTTAACACTTTTTACTTTATACGGTTTTTTTGTTTTGTTGTCTTGTTCTTTTTTGTTACCAAATTTTTCTTGGCTTTCTTTTAATGTTTTACTGGCATAGTTTGCTTGCTCTTCATCAATTTCAGCAACCTCTTGACCTTCAATGTCAACACGAGAAACACCGACTTTAATCGCTTTCAAATAACGCCAACTACTCGTATAGTGTCTTAATGCTTGACGCAAACGAGTTTTACTCACCGTTTCATCTTCATTTAGCTGCTCAGCTAAATCTTGAAAAATACCAATTTTTAATGGTTTAACTTTTCCTTTAATTGAAAAACACGCAGGGAATTTTTCAGTTAAATAAGCGATGATTTCTTTAGTACTTGTACGTTTGATTTCTGTTTCAGTTTCCATAAATACAACTTTTTACAATTAAGGTTAAATATTAGTTTAAAATTAAGTTAATACTTTCAATGTATTAACTGTTTAGCTTTGTTGCTGAAGATGTTGTTCTCGGTTATCAAGCACATGTCTACACCAATCATAAATATCATCTGTTTCAACATCAGGTAAAACATCTTGTCCAATCCAAGTATCCCATACCAATGCTAATAATCGCTCAAGAATTTCGGTTTCAATATCTTCTTCAGCTAAATCATAGAGTGTATGATAAATTTCATTTACTTTTTCTGCGACAATTTCTTCTTCGCCATCCCAGTCACCAACAATACTCTCAGTAACAAGATAATCGTGTATTACTACAAATTCTTTCATTATTTAGAGCGCTCAACTCGCCCATTTAGTGCTAATTGTTGTTCAAATTCTTCAACAATGGCTTCTAAACCTTGTTGATCCTCACAATCAAATCGTTCAAAAATAGTACTATCTATATCTAAAACCGCTATTATAACACTAGCAACTTTAATAGGGATAACAATTTCAGCATTACTACTTGCATCACACGCAATATGTCCACTAAATTGATGTACATCCGCAACTCGTTGAGTAATACCTGTTGCCGCTACAGTGCCACAGACTCCTACATTTAAAGGAATACGAATACAAGCAACCTTTCCTTGAAAGGGGCCTAAAACAAGCTCTGTATTCACAACGCGATAAAAACCGACCCAGTTAACCTCAGCCAACGCATCAAAGAGTAAAGTACTCATATTGGCCATATTGGCTATAATATCAGTTTCATCTTTAATTAAAGCGCGGGTTTTCGCGAGTAATTGTTGGTAAAATTCTGTTTTGTTTGACAATTATGGTAACCCATTAGCTAATAATAAAATAAGTTTTCTCAGCTCAAAGAATAATTCAAAGCATAAAAACGCTTAACATACCTTGAAAGCCACTTAAATTAAAGCTTTTATCAAGTGGAACCGTTATTATTTAGCTTTTATTGAGTTGCTTTGAATAAAATGAAACAAAAAAGCCGTTAACTATTTCTAATTAACAGCTTTTACTAAGCTAAACAAAAAAAATTTAATTATTCAAGTAACTATTCAACGTTAATCTGTAGGTATACGAACCCAACCTTCCATTAATACTCGAGCACTTCGGCTCATACTTACTTTTTTCACTAGCCATGCGCCATTACTTTGTGCAGCCTCTGCTCCTACTTTTAAGGTGCCCGATGGATGTCCAAAAGTAACTGACTCTGCAATATCGCCACCGGCAGCTAGATTCACTAATGTACCTGGGATAGCCGCGGCACTGCCAATAGCTACGGCTGCTGTTCCCATCATAGCATGATGTAATTTACCCATTGATAAAGCGCGCACTTGTAAATTTATATCTTTTGGGGAAATGCTTTTACCACTCGAAGTAACATAGGGTTGAGCTGGTGCAACAAAAGCTACTTTAGGCGTATGTTGACGACTTGCCGCTTCATCAATATGTTTTATTAACCCCATACGAACAGCACCATAAGCACGAATAGTTTCAAAACGAGCTAACGCTGCTTCATCGCTATTAATGGCTTCTTGCAACTCAGTACCGGTATAACCAAGATCTTGAGCATTCAAAAATATCGTTGGAATGCCTGCGGTGATCATGGTTACTGTAAATTTACCCATATCAGGCACTTCAAGTTCATCAACTACGTTTCCTGTTGGAAACATGGCTTCACTTGGGTCAACCGGTGCAATAAAGTCTATTTTTACTTCGGCAGCAGGAAAAGTAACGCCATCAAGTTCAAAGTTTCCGGTTTCTTGCACTTCTCCTTGGGTTATAGGTACATGGGCAATAATGGTTTTGTCAATATTCGCTTGCCAGATCCTTACCATACAAATACCATTTTCAGGAATTCGTGTCGTATCAACAAGACCTGAACTAATTGCAAATGAACCAACCGCTGCGGTTAAATTGCCACAATTTCCGCTCCAATCAACAAAAGCTTTATCAATAGCAACTTGTCCAAATAAATAGTCTACATCGTGATCTGCTTGAGTACTTTTCGCTAAAATAACCGTTTTACTGGTACTTGATGTTGCGCCGCCCATACCATCGGTTTGCTTACCATAAGGATCAGGGCTGCCAATAACACGCAAAAGCAGGTTGTCGCGCGCTTTGCCCGCGATTTGTGCCGCTGCGGGTAAATCAGTTAGTTTGAAAAATACCCCTTTTGACGTGCCACCACGCATGTAGGTAGCAGGTATCTTTATTTGAGGCATGTGTACTGGAGATAAATGAGCCATAACGCTCTCCATTTTATTTTATTGTTGCAAAGTTGATCAGGTGGTTAGCTATTCGATTGTAAAAAATCGTTCGCAAATTTTTGTAATACGCCGCCCGCTTTATAAACCGACACTTCTTCGGCGGTATCTAAACGACATTTCACGGTGATGACGAAAGTGTCACCATTTTTACGTGTTATCATGACTTTCATTGGCGCGCCGGAAGCAACTTCGCCTTCAACATCATATATTTCAGTGCCATCAATAGCATAAGTATGACGAGTTTCACCCTTAAAAAACTCTAGCGGTAATACGCCCATACCCACTAAGTTAGTACGGTGAATTCGCTCAAAACCTTGTGCAACAATCACTTCAACACCCGCTAAACGCACTCCTTTTGCCGCCCAATCGCGTGACGAGCCTTGCCCGTAATCAGCACCTGCTATAATAATTAACGGTTGTTTACGCGCCATATACGTTTCTATCGCTTCCCACATGCGACTTTCAACGCCTTCGGGTTCAATTCTAGCAAGTGATCCTTGCTTAATTTCACCTTGATCATCACGACACATTTCATTAAGCAATTTAGGATTAGCAAACGTTGCCCGCTGCGCGGTTAAATGGTCGCCTCGGTGCGTGGCGTATGAGTTAAAGTCAACTTCGGGTAAACCCATTTTAGCTAAGTACGCACCTGCCGCGCTATCCAGCATAATGGCATTAGAGGGCGATAAATGATCCGTGGTAATATTGTCACCTAACACCGCCAATGGGCGCATACCTTTCATGGTTCGCTCGCCTGCCAAGGCTCCATCGCCTTCTTTTTGCCAATAAGGCGGACGACGAATATAAGTACTTTGAGCGCGCCAGTCATACAAAGGACTTTTTGCCGGTTCAAACGTTCCTAAATCAAACATGGGCGAATAAACTTTTTTAAACTGCTCTGGTTTCACGTTTGCTTTAACAATGGCATCTATTTCATTATCACTTGGCCAAATATCTTTTAAGGTAATATCATTGCCATTTTGATCTTGCCCTAATATATCTTTTTCAATATCAAAACGCATTGTACCGGCAATGGCATAAGCAACAACTAACGGTGGCGAAGCAAGGAATGCTTGTTTAGCATAAGGGTGAATACGACCGTCAAAATTACGATTACCTGAAAGAACTGCGGTGGTGTATAAATCACGCTCAATAACTTCTTTTTGAATAATTGGATCGAGCGCGCCACTCATGCCATTGCATGTTGTACAAGCATAAGCAACAATACCAAAACCTAATTTTTCCATTTCCGGTAACAAGCCTGAATCTTCTAAATACAATTTGGCAACTTTTGAGCCCGGTGCAAACGATGTTTTCACCCAAGGCTTTCGGCTTAACCCTAATTCATTCGCTCTTTTCGCAACGAGCCCCGCAGCAACAACATTTCTGGGATTTGAAGTATTAGTACAACTGGTGATAGCAGCGATGATAACCGCACCATCAGGCAGTTCTCCTGCTTTTTCTTGTGCTTTACATGACGCTAATTCTTTTGCTATGCCGGTAGCGGCTAAATCAGAAGTAGCTAAACGACGATGTGGATTGGAAGGGCCTGCCATATTTCGACAGACGCTTGATAAATCAAATTCTAGTACACGCTCATAATCCACATCAACAAGACTATCCGCCCATAACCCCGTATGTTTAGCATAGTTTTCAACTAACGCAACTTGCTCAGGTTCACGACCGGTCAGAGTTAAGTAATCAATTGTTTGTTGATCAATATAGAACATGCCCGCAGAAGCGCCATATTCAGGAGTCATATTAGAAATTGTTGCTCGATCGCCAATGGTTAATTGTGTGGTGCCTTCACCAAAAAACTCTAAATAGCTTGAAACCACTTTTTGATTTCTCAAAAATTCGGTGATCGCTAAGACCACATCCGTTGCCGTAATGCCTTCTTGTCGTTTGCCAATCAACTTTACGCCAATAATATCAGGTAAACGCATCATAGACGGTTGACCTAACATAACCGTTTCAGCTTCCAGTCCGCCAACACCAATAGCAATAACCCCTAACGCATCAATATGTGGCGTATGACTATCCGTGCCAACACACGTATCAGGAAAGGCAACGCCATCTCTTACTTGAATTACCGGTGACATTTTTTCTAAATTGATTTGATGCATAATACCGTTACCCGCAGGTATTACATCCACGTTTTTAAAGGCTGTTTTTGTCCATTCAATAAAATGAAACCTGTCTTCATTGCGTCTATCTTCAATGTCTCTGTTTTTATCAAAAGCATCAGCTTCAAAACCACCGTGCTCTACGGCTAAAGAGTGATCAACTATGAGTTGTGTGGGCACAATAGGGTTTACTTTAGCAGGATCACCACCTTGATCAGCAATAGCATCACGCAAGCCTGCTAAATCAACTAAAGCTGTTTGACCGAGAATGTCATGGCAAACCACTCGTGCTGGGTACCAAGGGAAATCTAAATCTTGCTTACGCTCTATCAATTGTTTTAAAGAATCCGTTAGTGTTTTAGGCGAACATCGACGTACAAGTTGCTCAGCTAAAACACGTGAGGTATAGGGAAGTTTTGCGTAAGCGCCGATGCTTATTTCTTCAATGGCTGATCGGGTATCAAAATAATCAATATTGGCATTAGGCAGCGGTTTGCGGTAATCATAGTTCATAATATAAGTTCCTAGTAAAGAAAAAGAAACGAGCGATGTAGATGTAGGTCGGGTTTTAACCCGACACATTTCAGCACAGTAATATTTTTTGGACTAAAGTCCAACCCATATTATCTTTGTGCAATAGGGATAACCGTTCTGGGTTGTGAACCCGTGTAATCGGCACTAGGTCGAATAATTCGATTGTTAGCACGTTGCTCCATAATATGCGCTGCCCAACCGGTTAACCGTGAACATACAAATATTGGCGTAAATAACTTGGTTGGAATGCCCATGTAGTTATATGTAGAGGCATGGAAAAAGTCAGCATTACAAAATAACTTTTTCGTATCCCACATATATTCTTCACAAGCCACTGAAATGTCATAAAGTACAGTATTACCATTTTCTTGCGCTAATTTTTCAGAGCATCGCTTAATAATGACATTACGGGGATCTGAGGTGCTATATATCGCATGACCAAAACCCATGATTTTTTCTTTTCGTTCAAGCATACCTGCCATTTGTATTTTAGCATCGACTGGTGATTTAAATTTTTGGATCATCTCCATTGCTGCTTCATTAGCCCCACCATGCAATGGTCCTCGTAATGTACCAATAGCACCCGTGACACAAGAGTACATGTCAGATAAAGTTGACGCACAAACTCGCGCAGCAAAAGTTGAGGCATTAAATTCATGCTCTGCATAAAGAATTAATGACACATCCATCACTCGACGATGCTGCTTCGAGGGTGTTTTATCATTTAATAAACGCAGAAAGTGTCCACCAAGAGAGTTTTCATCAGAAATACAATCAATTTCAACACCCTCATGTGAAAACTTATACCAATAACACATAATGGCAGGAAAAGCGGCTAACAAGCGATTGGCCGATTTTCTTTGCTGTGAGAAGTCATTTTCTGGTTCTAAATTACCTAAAAATGAACAACCAGTACGCATTACATCCATTGGATGCGTATCTTTTGGAATACGTTGTAATACTGCTTTTAAAGGTTGTGGTAAATCACGCATGCCGGCTAATTCACCTTTGTACGTTGCTAATTCTTTTTCATTGGGTAATTCGCCATTAAAAAGTAAATAAGCAACTTCCTCAAAGGTAGTATTGTCTGCTAAATCTGAAACATCATAACCACAATAGGTTAATCCGCTACCTGATTGACCTACGGTACATAAAGCTGTTTCGCCAGCACTTTGACCACGTAGCCCGGCACCGCTTAATTTTTTATCATTCATTGTTCTTTCCTCATACTATTTTGTTTTTATCAAGATGGTATATATACCGACTTTTATTTTTATTTTAGTTATTTTAGTTATTTTAGTTATTTTTATTCGTTAATTATTGAGTTATAGCTTCTACGTTCTATTTGTTTTTTTCCTCACAAAAAAGTGCATCTAATTTTTGTTCATAATCGTGATAACCAAGATAATCATACAAATCCATACGAGTTTGCATGGTGTCAATGACCGCTTTTTGATCGCCATCGGTTAATAAGGTTTTATACACTAACTCTGCCGCTTTATTCATCGCTCGAAAGGCTGATAAAGGATAAAGCACCATGGCACAGCCCCACTCGCCTAATTGTTCTTTATTCCACAATTGAGTTTGTCCAAACTCAGTAATATTTGCCAGAATTGGCACAGTTAACGCGGCTGAAAAAGCACGATAATGTGCTTCAGTTTTGATCGCTTCTGCAAAAATACCATCTGCACCGGCCTCAACATAAGCTTTAGCGCGTTCAATAGCCGCCTCAAGACCTTCTTGAGCAAAAGCATCAGTACGTGCCATGATGAAAAAATCAGTGTCGGTTCGAGCATCGACTGCAGCGCGGATACGATCTGCCATCTCTTGTGTTGATACAATTTCTTTGTTTGGACGATGACCACAACGTTTTTGCGCAACTTGATCTTCAATATGAACCGCCGCCGCACCGGCTTTTTCCATATCACGAACAGTTTTAGCAATATTAAATGCCCCGCCCCAACCGGTATCAATATCAACTAATAAAGGTAAACTTGAAGCAGCCGTAATACGCTGTACGTCGGCAATAACATCATTTAAAGAAGTCATACCTAAATCCGGTAAACCATAAGAAGCATTAGCGACGCCGCCACCAGAAAGGTAAATAGCTTGATGACCTAATTGCTCTGCCATCATGGCGCAATAGGCATTGATGGTGCCAACCACTTGTAACGGTTTGTTCTTTTCAAGTGCTTGTCTAAATTTAGCACCCGGTGATATTGTTTTTGCTGAAACTGGCATTTATTTATCCTCTAAGTAAATTTATAAGTCGTTGATTTCTTGCTGAGTTTTAATCGTTATTTTCTTTTCAATATTTTTTCTTGATGCCGCAATATGTCGACGCATTAATATTTCAGCAAGCTCACCATCGCGATCAGCAATTGCTTCAATAATTCTTGAATGTTCAGCAAAGGCTCTACTTGCTCTAGGGCTATTCATACCGAATTGACAACGATACATACGTACTAAATGATAAAGTTGCCCACAAATAAGGTTAATTAATTGTTGATTATGACTGCCTAAAATAACTTGATAATGAAAATCTAAATCCCCCTCTTCTTGATAATAGGCAACTCCCTCTTTTAATGCTTGTGAACTCGCATGTTTGACTAGCATTGCTTGCATATATTGTATTTCTTCATCGGTCATATTAAGCGCAGCTTGGCGACAAGCCATTCCTTCTAAAGCCTCTCGGGTAATATAAAGCTCTAATAAACCTCTTATTGTGCAATCAACAACACGCGATCCAACATTGGCCTTGCGCTCAATGAGGTGACACTTTTCCAGTCTATTCAATGCCTCTCTTAAGGTAGAGCGACTAATTTGATATTGCTTCGCTAATTCAGGTTCACTAATTTTACTACCTGAAGGAATATCACCTTCAACAATGGCGCTTTGTATCTGTTCAAATACTTTATCGGCTGTGGTTACTACGGCTTGTTTGGTTGGGTTTTCTAAAAACATAATTTTATTTATTTCCAAATGGAATGAAATCATCTATTGTCGACATATTTCTGTTTTGAAATTAATAATAGCCTAATAGATATATTTAACAAGAAATAAATGATTGTTTTGTCGACAATATGGTCATTTATTATCAGGAGACAGGAAAAAAGAACAAAAAAAAGCCTACGCAATATTTTCATATTGCGTAGGCTTTCTTTTTAATTTATTGATTCTATTAAATAAATCTATCAATACTGATAAATAAAACATCATTTAATAACGATAGTGGCATCCCTAAGGGGATTCGAACCCCTGTTACCGCCGTGAAAGGGCGGTGTCCTAGGCCTCTAGACGATAGGGACATAAACTATCTAATAATAGACTTAATGGTATTAAGTTTATTATTGAATTAATAAACGCTTTTATTCAAAGCTGTTATTAACACTCTATTTTCTTATTATTTAGACAGCATAAGAAAAACTGTTTTAAATAGTGGCATCCCTAAGGGGATTCGAACCCCTGTTACCGCCGTGAAAGGGCGGTGTCCTAGGCCTCTAGACGATAGGGACACTAAAAACTATCGTTCGGAATAATCCGAATATCGAGATATAATGGTATTAATCACATCTCGAAAATCTATCTCATTTACTTTTAAACGCTTTTAAATTCTTCTAAATTAAGCATTCAAAATAAATGGTGGAGCTATGCGGGATCGAACCGCAGACCTCTTCGCTGCCAGCGAAGCGCTCTCCCAGCTGAGCTATAGCCCCGCTTTTAAAACAGGTTTATTTAATTACTGGCCTAATAGCAACTAAACAATTCGCTTAAAACAGGTGGACCTAACACTTGCTGAAAGCGAGGCGCATTCTAAGCAGACACCTTGATACTGTCAACACTTATTTAAAAATAATAGCCTTTTTTTTTCAAGAATCAACTTAACTGTTTACTTAAGCTACAAATTGTTTGTTTTTTACCTAAACGTTTGTTTGTTCGGCGCTATTTCTCCTCTATACCTTGATATTAAATAAGTTACATTTTGACAATATACAAAATTTTAATAACTTATCCCCTAGCTAAGCTTTATTTTTTATGTATTTACAGGTATTGTTGGCGAATATGAATAAATTGTTACAGAACAACAAATAAAACATGTCTTTAAAAAATTTAAAAATTGTTGCTATTGGTGGTGGACACGGGCTAGGTCGTGTTTTATCAACATTATCTTTTATGGGTAATCAATTGACCGGCATAGTAGCGACTACTGATAATGGTGGTTCTACCGGTAAATTAAGAAAAAGAAGTAGTTCTATTGCTTGGGGTGATCTACGTAATTGCTTAACCGAATTGGTCGATAAAAATTCTATTGGCAGTCAACTATTTAATTTTCGTTTTGATGGTAATGATGAACTTGGCGGTCATAATTTAGGAAATTTAGTACTGTATGGTTTAGGAAGAATACAGTCACGACCATTAGATTCAATAAAACTGGTAAGACGTATTTTAGGCGTAAAAACGCAAGTACTTCCTATGTCAGAAACACCCACCGATTTAATGGCGTTCTACCCTAAGGGTCGCTGTCGACTTGGTGAACTATCCGTTGATGAAATGCCGATAATGCCAAAAAGCCTGATGTTGGCGCCTTTAGTGAAATCACTGAGTCAATGTATTGATGCAATCAATAATGCTGATTTAATCATTTTAGGCCCAGGAAGCTTCCTGACCAGTATTATTCCACCATTATTAGTAAGAGATATCAGTAAAGCACTTTGTAAGCGTAAAGGGCATTGTGTTTTTATCGACAACATTATTCCAGAGCTAAGCCCAGCGGCGGCGATAACATTGGATGAAAAACTTTTGTGGATAGAGGACAATATTGGCTGCTTACCTATTGATAGTGTTATTTGTCAAGATGAGTCAATAACGTCAAATAAAGTTGATATTATCTGTCAAGATTTAGTGCACAGCAAAGTAGCGCACCACCATGATCAACAAAAATTAATAAATGCGCTTGAAAATTGTGTAATGCAATTTTGCCCAGAAAGACAATTCAGCCAAGAAAAACAAATACATATTGCTAACTAGTTCCACCGCTTTTTACAAAAAACTTAAGCACCATCATCTTCACTAATTTTACTTGCTACTGCCCCTTTTTGGTTTTTATATTTGGCATCTTCGCGTTTATTATAAGGGCGTAAAGCACTTGATGACATGGTTTCAAAATTTAATGCGGCTATTTTCATTTTAGGGCGAAGTGCTAAAGGTAATTTACCGCTGTTATAAAACTCGAGTACGATTTGCCCTGACCAACCGGGATCAATTCTATGCGCAGTCACATGCACCATCAAGCCTAATCTTGCTAAAGAAGAACGACCATCTAACCAACCAACAATATTATCAGGCAAAGTTACAGACTCATAAGTAACTGCTAAGGCCAACTCGCCCGGATGTAAAAAGAAAGCATCGCCATCGGCAATTATAATTTCATCACTCATCACCGCATTCATTGCTGCTTGCATTTCCGCTTTAGGACCACTTAAATCGATAAAAGGCGCGGTATGATCCTGAAATACTCTAAATTCATTACCTAAACGAATATCAACACTAACACCTGAAATCATTGAGCTATTAGGTTTAGGCGTAATAATTATTTTTTCGTCATCAAGGTATTGCTCTATATCTTTATCACAAAGTCTCATAATGCTTTATTCTTCTATATTGATTATTTCAGGGGTAAGTGGGCTTCGACAATCTAGCTGTAAAAATAGCTGTCCTGCAATATTACGCGCTATTTTACGATACTCACTGGCTATTTCACCAGCGCTATTTTCAATTATATCAGATTGACCAAAGTCAGCGTCTTGACGAATAGTAATATTTAAGGGTAATTGGCCAAGACATTGAGTTTGATGTTCTTTTGCCATATTTAACCCACCTGCTTCACCAAAAATATGACTTTGATGACCACAGTTTTCACATAAATGATAACTCATGTTTTCAATCACACCTAAAACCGGTACTTGTACTTTATCAAACATGATGATGCCTTTAACCGCATCAACCAAAGCGATATCTTGTGGCGTTGTTACAATAACAGCAGCAGCAACCGGTACTTTTTGCGCTAACGTTAATTGAATATCGCCCGTACCTGGGGGCATATCAATGAATAAATAATCTAATTCAGGCCAAGCCGTTTCATTTAACAATTGATTAAATGCCGTACTAGCCATTGGTCCTCGCCATACAGTGGCATCACATTCATCCACCAAAAAGCCTATAGACATAGCATGTAAACCATGGGCGTTTAACGGGGTCATAAGTTTACCGTCTACAGAGCTTGGCTTTGCACCTTTAAGCCCTAGCATCAGCGGAATTGATGGTCCATAAATATCCGCATCTAAAATGCCCACTTTAGCACCTTCAGCCATTAACGCATAAGCAAGATTTACGGCTGTGGTTGACTTCCCTACTCCGCCTTTTCCCGATGCTATGGCAATAATATTGGCAATGTTATTTTTACTGCCCTTAAGTGAAAAATCTCTCACAGCTGCCACGTTTAATGACACGTTAATGTGAACTTTTTTATTAAATACATCTGACAAACTTAGAGCAACTTCGTCTAATTCTCCCTGACAAGGAAATGGCATCAATAATTCAATGGCAATATTTTTTTCTATCACCAGTGTTTTTTGTAAACAAACCGCGGTAATACCCTGAGGAAAGTTATCAGAAACATAACCATTAAGTGTTTCATTAATAAGCTGTTCAAGATCAGAATTAGCCATATTGGGTGCCAGATTATTTGCAGGTTTACGGGAGAAAAGCTTACCAAACATAAATGTTTACCTTGGAATGAAGATCTATTGTACTAGCTTGAGTCTACTCGCTAAATTCTGTACTATTGCAGCCTTTATTACTACCAAAAATATTATTAATTCATGTCTGACGCTAATTTATCAAACTCTTCATTAAAAAAGTCACCCGAAAAACGTAAAATTTTAGTGACTTGTGCATTACCTTATGCCAATGGTTCAATCCATTTAGGCCATTTACTTGAACATATTCAAACAGATATATGGGTTAGATTTCAGCGCATGCGCGGACACGAAACTTATTTTGTTTGTGCTGATGATGCCCATGGCACACCTATTATGCTCAAAGCACAAGAGCTAGGTGTTACTCCCGAAGAAATGATTAACGCCGTTCGTGAAGAACATATGGCCGACTTTTCTGATTTTTATATCAGCTTTGACAATTACCACACAACACATAGTGATGAAAACAAGGCTTTTGCGACAGAAATTTATAATAAATTACATACTCAAGGCCATATAAAAACGCGTACAATTTCACAGCTTTATGACCCAGAAAAAGGTATGTTTTTACCTGATCGTTTCGTTAAAGGAACTTGCCCTAAATGTAAGAGTGAAG
This sequence comes from Colwellia sp., assembly GCA_051531915.1. Classification (GTDB taxonomy): domain Bacteria; phylum Pseudomonadota; class Gammaproteobacteria; order Enterobacterales; family Alteromonadaceae; genus Colwellia. The sequence continues at coordinate 83,398 of JAOPTQ010000014.1, forward strand.
ATCAAAACGGCGATAGCTGTGATGATTGCGGCGCTACGTATTCGCCAACAGAAGTTGTAAACCCTCGCTCTGTGGTGTCAGGTGCAACACCGGTATTAAAAGATTCAGAGCATTACTTCTTTGATTTACCCGCCTTTGAAGACATGTTGAAAAACTGGACACGTAGCGGTGCATTACAAGAAGAAATGGCTAACAAACTCGCTGAGTGGTTTGAACAAGGATTAAAACAATGGGATATAAGCCGTGATTCGCCCTATTTTGGGTTTGAAATTCCTAATGCGCCCGGTAAGTTTTTTTACGTTTGGTTAGATGCCCCTATAGGATACATGGGGAGTTTTAAAAATTTATGCAACAAAAATAAGCATATTGATTTTGACAGCTTCTGGAATGAAAACTCAACCGCCGAGCTTTATCACTTTATTGGTAAAGACATTATTTATTTCCACAGTTTATTTTGGCCCGCCATGCTTGAAGGTGCGGGATACCGTAAGCCTACCTCAGTTTATGCTCATGGTTTTGTTACCGTAAATGGCGCAAAAATGTCTAAATCTAAAGGCACCTTTATTAAAGGCCGTACTTATTTAGAACATTTAAACCCTGAGTATTTACGTTATTACTATGCCGCTAAATTAACAAATCGTATTGATGACTTAGATCTAAACTTAGAAGATTTTGCTCAACGCGTCAATTCAGATCTCGTTGGTAAGGTAGTGAATATCGCTTCGCGTTGTGCTAGTTTCATCACTAAACGTTTTGATGGCATGCTATCTACTCATATTGATGATCAAGCTTTGGCTGATGATGTCATGAATGCCGGTGATAGTATTGCCGAGCATTATGAGTCAAGAGACTTTGGTCGCGGCATGCGTGAAATTATGGCGCTTGCCGACAAAGTTAATGAATATATTGCCGTGAAAGAACCTTGGCAATTAGTTAAAGATGAAGAAAAACAGCAAGAAGTGCAAGATATTTGCTCATTGGGCATTAATATGTTTCGCATATTAATGATTTATTTAAAGCCTGTGTTACCCATTTTAGCCGATAGCACAGCGACATTTTTAAATGATGAATTGGTGTGGGACGGACATAAAACCTTATTAACTAATCATAAAATAAATAAATTCAAAGCGTTATTACAACGTGTTGACATGGATAAAGTCAATGCAATGACCGAAGCCTCAAAAGATAATTTATCGGTTAAGAGTGATACAAAACCAGTGTCATCTAAGAAAAAAGCTAAAGCAGTGAAACCAGCAAAAGTGGTTGATAATTCTGCCGCACTAGCAAACCCTTTAGCAGTAGATCCAATCAGTGAAGAAATTCAATTTGATGATTTTGCAAAAATTGATTTGCGTATTGTTAAAATTATTAATGCAGAGCATGTAGAAAAAGCCGAAAAGCTCTTAAAATTAACGCTTGCTTTGGAGTCAACCAATGAGGGTGAAACTCGTCAAGTGTTTGCCGGTATTAAATCTGCCTACAATCCAGAAGATTTAATTGGTAAACATACTATTATGGTGGCTAATTTAGCCCCCAGAAAAATGCGTTTTGGACTTTCTGAAGGCATGGTATTAGCGGCAGGCCCTGGCGGCAAAGATTTATGGATATTAAATCCCGATGATGGTGCTCAACCGGGTATGCGGGTAAAATAGATATTCAAAGATAAGGTATTGTATTTTATTTTATTTTATTGTAATAACAGTACCTTTTTTTTACACTATTACTTTTTTTCTTTAATGCCTTATGCGATAAAAAATTAACCATGAGTCTAAAAATAATAACGTTATTAAATCAGTCTATTAAAAAAACGTCCTCGTCTTTTCGTATCATTACAGCAATGGTAATAGGCCTTATTGTTGGCGCTACAACCTCTACTGTTTTTTTTGGCGTTGATGAAGTTGCTAATGCCTTTGTCATGTTATTACAAATGACCGCCATACCTTATATTTCTTTATCATTAATTATTGGTCTTGGCAGCTTATCAGCCATTGATACCCGCAGTACTTTTAAAAAGGCTTTACTCTTTTTAGTCGCCTTACTAGCCACGGTACTGTTTTTTATATTCTTAGCGCCCATTGCCTTTCCAAATTGGCAAAGTGCTGATTTTTACAGCTTAAATACCATAAAAACAGTCAGCGAGTTTGACATTATTGCTTTATTCATTCCCACTAATCCTTTTTATGCCTTAGCGAATGGTTTAATTCCTAGCATCGTCTTGTTTAGTATTTTTATTGGTCTTGGCTTAATGCAGGTAAAAGCAAAAAAATACACCTTGCTCGCGCTTACGGGCTTAAACAATGCGGTTATCAATGTTAGCCATATGGCTATGCGTTTAGCTCCTCTTGGTATATTTTGTATCGCATTACGAGCAGCGGCTACGGTTGACAGCTCACAACTTGATGGCTTGCTTGTTTATATTGTTACTGCTGCTGCACTCGTCATTTTACTTACTTTTATAATACTGCCCGCTTGCGTGGCAACAATAACGCCGTTAACTTACCGGCAAATATTAACGACGTCGAGAGAAGCAATGATTACCGCTTTTGCAACCGGTAGTTTTTTCATTGTCATTCCTATTATTGTTGAAAAAACTAAAGTGTTAATTAAACAGTTATCAATGCATGATAGTTCAATCACTGTTTTAGAAGAGTCATCAGAAGTTACGCCAGAAGTTACACCCGAAAAAAGTGCCGACGCCACCTCAGACAATACGGCTGAAATTACGTCAAAAAACAATTCAATTCACTATGCTTTAAAACAAAATGTTAATAGTTTACCAAATATCATCGTTCCTATTTGTTATAGCCTTCCAATAGGAGGGAAATTGCTAGCTTTATTATTTACACTATTTGCCGCATGGTTTTCTGGTTCACAAGTAACTGCTAATAACTATTTCAGTTTACTCATTGCAGGTCTACCACAGTTATTTGGCTCTAATACAATTGCTATGCCTAATTTATTAGCACTATTTAATGTTCCTACTTCAATGTTTGAAATATTTCTTGTCGCCGAAAACTTAATTGTAGGGCGACTTGGCGCATTACTCTCTGTTATTTTTTCAATCAGTTTAGTTTTATTAACAGCAACTAGCATGCTAAATAAATTCACTTTCAAATGGCGATCTTTTTCCCGCTACTTAGTAATATTTCCTGTTATTTCGATCATCGTTTTTTTATCATTACGTTTTACTTTTGATTCTATTACGCATCAATATCAAGGTTATACCAAGTTTATTGATCGCGATTTTATACTATTAAATGTAGAAGCTAAAATTTTAGACGAACCTCAAACCAATGAAATTGAGCCTCAGCACAATATGAGTGTTTTAAACCGTATAAAGCAACGGGGCTTTATTCGTGTGGGTTTTTTCAGAGATGATCTTCCTTACGCTTTTCATAATAAAGAAGGAAAACTCGTTGGTTTTGATATTGAAATAATTAATTTGCTTGCTGACGATCTTGGTGTCTCTATAGAATTTGTTCGTATTTTTCGCCATGAAGCTAAATCTTTACTTAGCAGCGGTTATTTAGATATGACCACAGGGGTTCCTGTTTTGCCAACCTCTATAAAAGAATTTACCTTAACAATTCCTTATTCGAGTCAATCTATTGCTTTTATTGTCAAAGAAGAAAGGCGTAATGAATTTACCAATTGGAGCAATATTTTCAATAGGGATGATCTTATTATTGGTATTCCTGAAATATATTTTAGTGAAAATTTAGTAAATCGCTATTTTCATCATGGAAAGGTTTGGGAAATTTCAACGCCTCGATTATTTTTTAGAGATAAATATAAGCACATTGATGCCATGCTATTTGGTGCCGCTACTGCATCGGCATGGACATTATTACATCCCGAATATTCTGTTGTGGCTCCTAGCCCTGCTCAGCCCCCCTTATCAATGGCATTTGCTATAAATGAGCATGATGAAAAATTTGAGTTGTTCATGCGAAACTGGATTGAAATGAAAAAGAAAAGTAACAGTATTGACCAATTATTTACTTATTGGATTGCGGGTAAAAAACCCAACTTTGTTGTGCCTAAATAATATTAATAAACCAATAACCTAACGAACTAATACCTTAACTAATAACCTAATGGCTATAATTATGCTTAAAAAAAATTTTCTTTTGTGTTTATGTGCTTTTTTAATTACAAGTTGTAGTAATAATTACTCCTTTTCAACCAACTTAGATAAAAGTAACTTTACAGAATATTTTGCTGCCGGTGAGGTGGAAATTTATACCGAGGAATCAACATTACCAAAACCATTTACCTTTATGGGTATTGTTGAAGGTGAAGACTGCCAAGCTAAACCACATCATGCTAGCCCGCAGAAGTCTAATGCTAGAACGGCAGCAAGAAAGCAGGCATTTCATAAAGAAGCTAACGGCATTATTTTTACCGGTTGTACTGAAATAGAAACAAAGCAGTGTACTCTACTGTTAATTTGTTATGCAAAAGCTTATCAAACATCATCATGATAGCTCAAAATGCACAGTGCAATACTTCTGAACACCTACTAAAAACAATTGCAATTGTTCAATCACCGTATAAGGAAAAGTTTGCTATCCCAAGGCAACCAGGCTTAGTTAATGCGGCGAAAGGACAAATTTTACTTCAAGGTGATGCCAACAATGCCGACTTAGTTAAGGAGTTGGCTCAGTTTAGTCATATTTGGCTACTCTTTATTTTTCATGGCACTCAACAGCAAGGCTGGAAGCCGTTAGTACGCCCACCGCGTTTAGGTGGCAATAAAAAAATAGGCGTATTAGCAACGCGATCAACCTTTCGGCCAAACCCTATTGGTATGTCAGTGGTAAAATTAGACCGTGTAGAATTGATGAAATCCCCTCCTACAACACCAACGACAAGTGCTAATGAAACAAAAAAAGCGGATCATCAAGTCATTCTTCATATTTCAAATTTTGATCTATTAGACAATACGCCAATTATCGATATTAAGCCTTACATCCCTTATTCTGACGCATTAACGCATGCCGATGGTGGTTATGCGCAAGTAAAGCCGGAAAACAATATACAAGTAACGTTTAGCCCACAAGCTGAGTTAGATTTACAACCTTTGACTAAAAACTATAGCGAACTTACGCTATTTATTCAGCAAGTGCTTGAGCAAGATCCTCGTCCAGCTTACAAACAAGGTAAAGAAGACAATAAAATTTATGGTATGAATTTGTATGATTTAAACATTCAATGGCAAATGATAGCCTTGCATACTATTGAGGTTTTAAGCATAAAAAAGATCACACGAGATAATTAATGAGCTCTCAACAATTAGTAGAACTGCTAACACTTGCCGCCATTTGGGGAGCATCATTCATGTTTATGCGTGTTGGCAGCCCAGAGTTTGGTCCAATACTTTTTATGGCTTTACGCACATTAATTGCCAGTGTATTTCTACTTCCTTTAGTTTTTATTGCAAAAAAGCAAGCATCGTTTAAAGGCTATAAATTAAAAATATTTATCATGGGTATTTTTAATACCGCTATCCCCTTTGTTTTATTTGGCTATGCAATATTATCGCTTTCTGGCGGAATCACTTCAATTTTAAATGCTACCACACCGATGTTCGGCGCAATTGTCGCTTATTTATGGTTTAGAGAAAAATTAACCGCTTTTGCAACGTTCGGGCTATGCATTGGTTTTATTGGTGTCTACTTTTTAATGTTTGACAAATTACAATTGAATCAAGGCAATGTTTTACTGCCTACATTAGCCGCTATGTTAGCATCATTGTGTTATGGTTTTGCCGCCAACTACACTAAAAAGTACTTAAGTGGTATTAGTTCAATAGTATTAGCATCAGGAAGCCAAGTGGCGGCAACGTGTATACTTTTACCCATCAGCTTGTTTTTTATTCCAACTGAAATGCCGAGTGTTGAAGGGGTTACTTCGGTCATTTTACTTGGCGTGTTATGTACGGGCGTTGCCTATATTATATTCTTTCGTTTAATTGCAAATTTAGGTCCTTCAAAAGCAATTTCTGTCACTTATTTAATTCCAGCCTTTGGACTTTTTTGGGGTCACTTATTTTTAGATGAAAAAGTAACTTTTTGGATGCTCGTTGGTTGCGGCTTTATTTTATTAGGCGTAGCGCTTGCTACCGGCTTGATAAAGCCGAGGAAAAACAAGCTAACTTAATGTTTGAAACGTTGTAAAAAGCACCTTTCACTTGAACATATAGCAGCTTATTAAAAGTCCTCAGTTCATAGCTTATTAGCCATTCTTTGCAACGCTCTGTATTGGTTTCCAATAAAATTTATCCGGGTTTTCAGGATAACATGCATTCTTAACAAATTTTTTCGCTACTTTTAGTAGTGCAGGTCTTTCAGCTAAATATCTAAAAGATGCCTTACAGCGTTTATCAAACCTATTGCTGATTTTACCTTTTACCCAACCTTTAACAACGATGTTACTACATTCTCTATCGATTAAGCTTTTCACTTCAGTAAATGCATCATTTTCAACCAAAATTTGTAACGTAGATTGACACATTGGGTTTTGAGATATTTTATCATCAAACAGTGGATCATAATTAGTTGATGCACACCCCATGATAAAAAGGCAAGGCAAAAATATAGAATACTTCATGGTAACTCTCCATTATTGTTCAATCATTTCGCGCTTTATTAAGCGGCGAAAAATAGTTGTTAAGTTAGCAAAAAAGAGTAGAAATCAATTTTTATTGCTAAGTAGTTTGTCTAAGCTAAACTTTACGAAATACACCATCGCAAAATAACCATTTAGCCCCTAGAAATTTACGTTCGGTATTCGGCGTTAATTCTGACGTAATCATAGCTAAAATCACAAGTCCAAATAGTGGCTTGTTCTGCTCCGCGATGAAGTTGTACGGTAATATCTATTTCTGCTTCATTCATTACCGCTTGCCCTTCATCTTCTTGATAACTTGCCGCTCTGCCACCTTTTTCAGCAACTAATACGCCACCAAAATAAAGCTCTAGTTTTTCAGTGTCTAAATCAGCCAACGATTCACACTCTCTTGAGGCATAGCCAATGGCGGCAAGTACACGTCCTAAATTAGGATCAGAGGCAAACATAGCTGTTTTTACTAAGGGGCTTTTGCCGATAGAAAAACCAATGGTTTTTGCTTCATCAATCGTTAAAGCACCGTTAACGGTTATAGTTAAAAACTTTGTTGCTCCTTCGCCATCACGTACTATCGCTTTAGCTAAATACTGTGCAGTTGCTAGCAATGCGGTATATATATCGTTAAAACCAACATCATTACGTTGTTTAATTACTGATGTTTTACTTTTCCCCGTGGCAATGATCATAAATGAATCATTGGTTGAGGTGTCACCATCAACTGAAATGCAGTTGAATGATAAGTCAGCTATTTCTTTTGTTATTTCATCTAATAACGGTTGAGCAATAGCGGCATCCGTTGCGACATAACCTAACATGGTGGCCATATTAGGGTGGATCATTCCTGCTCCCTTAGATATGCCGGTAATGGTAACACGCGCTTTACCTATCTCTACACTGGTAGAATAAGCCTTTGGCGCTACATCTGTAGTCATAATTGCCGAAGCAGCATCTGCCCAGTTATCCGCGCGTAAATTAGCAACCGCTTGCGGCAACCCCGTTAACAGCTTATCCATAGGCAAGTGTTCTAAAATAACCCCGGTTGAAAAAGGTAAAACGGATTCAACCGGAATAGCCATTATTTTCGCTAAATGTTGACAAGTCGTTAATGCATCTTGCATACCTTGATCACCAGTACCTGCGTTGGCATTGCCGGTATTAATCACCAAGGCTTTAATGGCCGATACATCACCATTTTTCACACTCACTAAATGCTTTTTACATAAGGTGACTGGCGCTGCACAAAAGCGATTTTGGGTAAAAACGCCTGATATTGTGCAACCTTCAGATAATTCAATAACCAGTAAATCTTTACGATCTGGCTGTTTGATATTTGATTCAGCCCAACCTAGGCGAATGCCTTGAATGGGATTGAGTAAAGCGGGAATTATTTCAGGTAAATTGACAGGCATAATTTTTTTTAGAAGAATAAAAGTTGTTAAATATTAAGCTTTTCTGGTTTTTTATGCAAAAAATATTTTTTGTAAATTTAACTTTGCTTACCAGGGTGCAAGCTCTTAGTTTTCTTCATGAACAGAAATAAGTAGCCCAATATAGGGGATAATGAACTCCCCCTTAACAATGGAAGCAAATACTTTAATGAGATACTTTAGTGGTGATGCCCACCTACACCGTGAGCATGTCCATGTTCAACTTCTTCATCTGTTGCCGCTCTAACATCAACCACTTTAATATCAAACGTTAATACTTTTCCTGCTAGTGGCGGGTTAATGTCAACCGTTACCATAAATTTACCAACTTTAATTACGGTGACTTGACGTTGCCCTTGCTCGGTATGTACGTTGGCAATCATACCGGCTTTCCATTTGGCATTTTTACTGGGTAAGCCTTGTAAATGTTTAACCGGTACACGTTGTATCATATCTTCTTGGCGTTCACCGTAAGCGTCTTCTGGCTGCAAAGTAACGCTAAATTTATCATCTACCGCTTTATCCGTTAACGCCTTCTCTAAACCGACTAGGGTATTATTAGCACCATGTAAATAAGCTAAAGGCTCATGTCCGTGTGATGATTCTATTTCATCGCCAGCTTCATTTTTTAAAGTATAGTGGAATTGAACAACGGTTTTATCGGCTATTTTCATGAGGATCTCTTACTTATTAATTTGAACGATTTGATTTACGCGCAGTGTAACATTTATTTTCTTACTTTTAGCAATAGTTTATCTTAACATTTACGCGATATTTTCTGTTCACGCTTGCGCAACACGCCTAATTTTTGACTATGCCCACAACAGTAAAATCATCACGCTTAAAATGATTAAGAACATGCCAAGGTATTCAATTAAGGTGATTTTTTCTTTAAAGAACCGATAAGTAAGTGCAAGCGTAATAAAAAACTCAACTTGCCCGAGCGCTTTCACATAAGCCGCATTTTGATAGCTAGCGCCGGTAAACCAACCAATAGAGCCTAAAACACTGGTAATGCCCACAAATAAACATAACTGCCAATGCTTTAGCATTAAGGAAAATTGTGATTTGTCTTGTAGGTAAAGGTAGATAAAAGAAATAACAGATTGCACGGTGATCATAAAAACTAAGGTGACAGCTGCACTGACCATAAGGTCTGTATGTAATGCTAAACTTGATTGCCTTATGAGTAATGTAGTTATAGCTAAACCCAAGCCTGCAGCTAAGCCAAAACCAAGTCCCACAATCGCATCTGAGCCGCTAAATATTTCACGAAAAGTGAATCGTACTTTTGACACTAAAAACACACCTAAAACACCAACGATAACACTAAACCATCCCATAGCGCTTAAAGGCGCTGCAAAAAGTATAGCGCCCACAATGGCCACTTGGATCGCTTCTGTTTTTGCTAAACTAGTGGCAACGGCAAAATTACGATAGCGAAATGCTGCCACTAAAAAAACAGTACCAATAATTTGCGTGACACAAGCAATAAGGGAAAATTGAAGAAAATCATTATTTAAAACAGGAACAGCAACCTCTCTAAATTCGAGCATTGCCCATAAATAAAACCAAGCAAAAGGCAATGCATAAAAATAGCGAACGCCCGTTGTTGCCATGGTATTAAGTTTACTTGATAACTGTTTTTGTCCTGCGGTTCTAACGGCTTGCATGGTTGCAGCAAGCAAAGTGAAATAAATCCAAATTTCCACTAACATATTCCTTTAATAAATATCGTACTAATAACGAGAGGTAATTTGAGAGTATTCATAATGTGGCTGTATTATGACATAAATTTAAATTGCTTATCTAAGCAACTAACGCCTAAACCACTGAGTTTTTTAACTTTAATTTGTACGGCTATACGCTCTTTTAATGTGTCAACATGACTAATAACACCAATCATTTTACCACTGGCATTAAGGCTATCTAAAGCATCAAGGGCAATTTCTAAAGTGTCTGTATCAAGCGTGCCAAAACCTTCGTCTAAAAATAAAGAATCGATACTGGTTTTATTACTCACCAAATCAGACAAGGCTAATGCTAAGGCTAAACTCACTAAAAAGCTTTCGCCGCCAGAAAGTGTTTTAGTATCACGTACACTGTCAGCTTGCCATGTATCTAACACTTCTAACGCTAAACCATCACTCTGTTGGCATTGTAATTGATAGCGACCATGTAGCCTATTTAATTGCTCGTTGGCCAAATAAACTAAATGTGACAAGGTTAACCCTTGCGCAAAGCGCCTAAATTTTGCGCCATCAGCAGAGCCAATAAGGCCATTTAAATGGGATAAGTCATCAAATTCGGTTTGAGCGTCGTTTATTTGTGTCAATATTTTTTGCTGTTGATTTTTATTCTCTTGATCTTGTTTAATGCTTTGCGTTAACTGACCAAGTTGTAACTGTTGTTGCTTTAATTGCTCAGCGTCATTTTGTAATTGTTGATTAATAATCGACAGTTCAAAAATACTCATTCCCGATTTTTCTAATAATTCTTTTTCATTGGTCAATGCTTGCTGTTTTAATTGAGCTTGTTCAATGATCGCTTGAGCATGTTGTTTAGTTTGTTTAATTTCTTCTGACAGTTGACTCAGCTTTTCTTTTTCTTCTGGCGATAATAACGCCGCTAAAAAAGATTTTTCATCCATAAATTCACTTTTTATCAATAATGTTTCCCAAGTGTTTTTAGCTTCATTTACATTGTCTTTTTGCTCTAAAAATTGTTGTTTAATAGCTTTTAACTGCCCATTCCAATGTTGTTGTTGCTGTAAATTATGGTTCTTTCGATTACTGACCTCTTCAAGATGTAATTGCTCTTCCTGACGTTTATCTTTAATATTTTTATTTATAAAATCAATACATTGATTAGCTTCAGCATTATAGCCTTCTTCAGAAAACAAAGTTACGCGTAACTGGTTTTGTTGTTTTAAGTTAACGTTAAAACCTAATAAACTTTCATTTAAGTCCTGTTGATTAATAATACCTTGCTGATAATGACTTTCTTTCACCGCCAAATATTTTTGTAAGGTAGTCAGTTGTTCATTCACTGTTTGTAACGTTGTTAAAGTCTGTTGATAGTGTTCTACTTTTTTAACGATTAATGCTAACCAAGCTTCATCATATTTTTGATGAGTTTTATTACTTTGATAGCTTTGGTTACTTTGAAAAGTGTCTTCTATTTCGGCCAGTTCAATATCAGAAAAAAGTGCTTGCTGCATTTTTTGCAAACTAACCCGTTGATGATGATGATCTTGCTCTAATTTAGTACTGTTTTCTTGTTTATGTTTAAATTCATGTTCAATAATTTGTAATTGGTTTTTAATCTTAAGTACTGAAGCTTCAACCTCTATGGCTTTTTTACTATCAACAAATTGTTGTTTAGACAGTTCTTCTATGTCTTTTTGCAATAAAACTAACTGACTAAGCTGAGCATTACTTGATTCTACTATGGCTTCAATAGCGCTTAATTGGGTTATATCGCCATGAATACTTTGCCAGTTATCATCACTGTTGCATAAGTTATTATAAGTAATTAGCCATTGTTCTTGTATTTTACTTTGCTCCGTCGCCAGTGTTTGTACACGATTTTCATTGCCTTTGAGCTTTACACTTAATTGACTTTGTTGGTGATTTAATGCTTTTCCTTGCTCTTCACACTCAGTTAATGCTTCTTTAATTTTGTTTAATCTATGTTGGTGCTCAGTAATATTTATTTCACTATATTGCGTAATGGCAGGATGCTCTAACGAACCACATAATGGACATTCTTCTCCTGATTGTAACCTAGCACGATGCTCGCTTAACGCCATAATAGTTTGTTGCTGAACAATGAGGTTTTCAATATCTTTTTGTTCTTGTTTAGTGCGTGTAAAAATACTACGCATTTGTGTTAACTGCTGCTCTACTTGACTAAGTTCCTGCTTATGTTTATATATTTCAGCTGTTTGCTGTTGGCGTTCAAGTGTCAATTGTGTATTACGCTGAGCAAATTGACTTGCTTGTGATAACAAGCCTTGATTGGCGTGTAAAGTATTAAGCTTTTCTACAAGCTTTTTCTCATTGGAATCAAGTTTTTTCTCTTGCGCTAATGACTCATCTAAAATGTCATCGGCAATAAAGAAATCAACATAGAATTCATCAGAGAAAATAACTTTCTTTTTTTGTTTTACTAACGAAATCTGCTCGGTTAATTGCAGTAAACGCATTTGTTCTTTTTGCAGCTTATCTTGTAATAATATCCGCTCTTTTTTTAACTGCGTATCTTCATTACTTATCGTAGTCATTAATTCAACCAGTTGATTTACCTTTTGCTCAGCTTCAGCAATCAAAAAAAACTGGCTTTGCCATAAAGGTAACTTCTCTGGTAACTGTGCTAAAGCGCCATTTGCTGCTATATAGCTCTCTTGTTTTTCAATAGTATTAATTAATATTTTCTGCTGCTTTTGCTGAATAAGCAAAGCATCATGTTCAACAGTTAAGGTTTTATTTAATTGCTGTAATGTTTGCTCCGTTTCACAAATACGTGCTTGATTATTAGCAATGGTATTATCAATAGGCACAATTTTTTCTAAAATTAAGCTTTCAATTTTTTTACGAGCATCTTCAGTATCTGCATATTTTAATGACAGTTCATTTAACTCAAGATGGCTTAATTTAGCTAACTGCTCGGCATTTACCCATTCAATAGCGGTTTTTTCTTGTTGTTCAACACAAAGTTCATACTGCGTTTGTAAATAATTTTTGTGTTCAAATGCAGGGCTTAACACTTGTGCCGGTATAGACAACGCAAGTTGTTGCAGCTGATTTTCAGCATGCTTTTCGCGCTGATTAATATCTGCTAATTGTTGCTGTGAACTAAGTAGTATTTGTTGATTATCATTGAATGCTAAGCACCAATTTTTTGTTGTTAGCAGCGTTTGTTGTTGCTCAGTTAACTGCCGCTCTTGTTGGGTAATGCTAACAATTTGTTGTTCTTGTTCGGCTAACTGTTCATCACTAAATAAACAAACATTCGCACTTTTCTCTTGTAACGAATGTAATTTCCTTTCTGATTCGCGATAATTATCAAATACTTGCTTTGATATTTGACCATACACTTCAGTACCCGTTAATTGCTCAAGTAATTGTGCACGTTCATTTGCAGGCGCATTTAAAAAGGCGGCAAACTCGCCTTGCGACAACATCATTGATTTTCTAAAACGAGAGAAATCTAAGCCAGTAATTTGTGCTATTTCACGACGAACGGCAGTTAATTTTTCAGCGACAATGGTGCCATCAAGTTTGGCTAATTCAGCCACCGGCTCTAGTAAGTTGCCATCAACTTTGTTACGTGCTCGTTTTTGACTCCAAAAAGCACGATAACCTTGGCCTTTCACTTCAAATTCAACTTCCGCTAAACAGTTGGGCGTATGGCGGGTCATTAACTGGTTTTGTTTTTTTGATATCGTTAAACGGGGTGTTTGGTGATATAACGCTAAGCAAATAGCGTCAAGTATGGTGGTTTTCCCTGAGCCAGTAGCGCCAGTAATAGAAAATAAACCATTACTGTCAAAAGGTTTTTTAGTAAAATCTATTAACCAACTTCCTTTGAGTGAGTTGATATTTTCAAAGCGTAAACTTAAAATTCTCATGAGTTTGTTGCCTTATCTTTAGACTTATCTTTAAACTTATTTTTAGCTTCGTCGGTTTGATCAGCGGATAAAACTTGCTCAATAGTTTGTTTAAATAAAACCTGAATCGACTGTTTTCGCTTGAGTTCCTGCTCTGTTTTCCAAGGCTCTTGAGCCAAGCGAGATTCAAACACATCGTCAAGCGTAAGCTCGTTCAAGGTCGCCTTATGCTGTTGATGTTGTTGCAATAGTTTACGTGATTCTTTGCAACGCCTAACCAATAGAATTTCTACCGGAAAATCATCGACTAAATTGGAAACTCTTTGTTGTAGATCGTTAAGGTGGCTACCACTTTCAATTTCAATATCTAACCATATTTTTCCCGTTAAAGCGTCATTTTCATCCAAAGCAGTAACGACTTGAGATACTTTGTTGTGTAGATCATCTAACGTGGTTTTGATCATTGCCATCGGTTGGAAACAAGGCACAATAATGTCGGTTACTAACGAGAGTTTATTTAGCATAAAATCAACCATTAAAATTCTTTTATTTTGCTTTGCTTCATCAAAACTTAACGGTATAGGTGAGCCACAGTAACGAATGTGCTCAGTTTTACCCACTTTTTGCGCACGGTGAATGTGCCCTAAAGCAATATAGTCAGCTGGTGGAAAGGCATCACAAGGAAAAGCCTCTAAACTACCAATATAAATATCTCTTACTGAATCTGTCAGCGTTACACCAAGCGCAGTTAAATGTCCGGTAGCAATGATTGGTATTGGCTCAGACTGCCCTTTGGCTAAAGCATCAGCCATTTTTTGAGCTTGAGTATATAGCGTTTGATAATGTTGACTGATCGCCTGCTGCAAATTTTGTTGTTTTTCACTAGCAGACTGCCCTACTTGGCTTTTAATAATGTCTCGTGGTCTTATAAAAGGAATAGCGCATAAAATGGCTTGTGGTTTGTTTTTTTTGTTATTTAGCGTAAAAACTTGCGGACTGAGCTTTTCATCAACACCACTGGTATCAATATCAGTGGTACTAATATTAGCATTAACATGCGTGATTACATGAGTAGATAAGCTACTTAATAACGCTTTTGATTCACCTAACATGGCAACAGAATCATGGTTCCCTGCCAAGATAACTAATTGACAGTCTAACGCTTGCATCTCGCCAATAAAGTTAAAATACATTTCACGGGCATAACTCGGTGGTGTGCCGGTATCAAAAATATCACCCGCAACAATAATAGCGTCAACATTATGTTTTTTAACTTGTTTTATTAACCACGATAAAAATTGTTGATGCTCGTAAGCACGGCTTTTGCCGTAAAAGTATTGGCCTAAATGCCAATCTGAGGTATGAATAATACGCATTAGAATGATCTGTTTACCGTGGCTTATTATCAGATGAGTTTACCCTAATATTGACAATAAGCCATTAATTGTAAAATATTATTCAATGGTATTTTTATGATGTGGTTATTTAGCAGCCTGTAGAAATGACTTCATAGGCAGCGGCAACAGTTTCACTTTGTGCTTGGGTATATTTAAAGTAGCAATTATCATCTTTTACTTGATTGTTACTGTTTAAATCGTAACCAATGTAAGTAAAGTCAATCCCCTCTTCTTGAGAGACAAAGTCAGCGGATATATCAATGCGTTTTAAAATATCAGTATTGTCTATATAACGCCACTTTAAGCGAACATCGACACTGTTTGGACCAAAAACATCAAAATTACCATCTTTATTCATATCAATATCAAGTAGATCATCTCTACCCGTAACAGGTCTAGTAGAGTAACTTGGCATATGTGATTTTAAAAAAAGTAAATCATTCGCGGCTTTAGCACTGACTTTAATTTGTGTTATTACTTGAATTTTTGCATCGCTCGACAAGTTAATGTATTTAGGTAATGCGGTAACAGCCAAAATAGATAAAATAACAATAACAACCACTAATTCAATTAGCGTAAAGCCTTTATTAAACATTTAAAAGCACCTAAACCATTTGTATGAGGGGTAAGCCTATAAATTTATGAACGCTATGTCTATAAAAACTAATTACAACTTAACGTTTTTGAGTGTAATCAAGTAATTTTTTGGCTGGAACAGGTTTACTAAAATAATAGCCCTGCACATAATCACAAAATAAGGTGCTTAAAATGTCAAGTTGCTCTTTTGTTTCAACACCTTCAGCAACCACTTTTAAGCCTAAACTGTGTGCCATGGCAATGGTTGCATTCACTAAATCACAATCACTTTTATTCGTGGTGATATTATGAATAAAACTTCGATCTATTTTTACAATATCAAATGCATATTGGCGTAAATAACTCAACGATGAGTATCCTGTACCAAAATCATCCATTGAAAGTTTTATGCCTAAATGATTTAAAGCGACTAAAGCATCATCAACATACGAATGACCCGTTATTAAAACACCTTCTGTTATTTCAAACGCAAGATTTTTAGCTTTCAGGCTATTATCCAGTAATAATTGTTTAATTAAGTACAATAGTTTTGGATCTCTAAACTGACGAGGTGATAAGTTAACGGTCATCCGTAAATTAATATTTTTAGATCTCATCCATTTATTTAAAAATTCAAGTGCCTGTTTAAGCACAAATTGACCAATAGGAATAATTAACCCCGTGTGCTCTGCAATAGGTATAAATTCATCGGGTGCTACCTCTCCTAATACAATATTATGCCAACGCAATAAAGCTTCTGCTCCTATCAATTTATGATTAAGTGCATCTATTTGTGGTTGATAATAAACCTCAAATTCATTACGCGCTAATGCCCCTTGTATTTGCTCTTCCACCTCAAGTCGGC
Organism: Colwellia sp.; assembly: GCA_051531915.1. Lineage (GTDB taxonomy): Bacteria > Pseudomonadota > Gammaproteobacteria > Enterobacterales > Alteromonadaceae > Colwellia. Next base: position 99,904 of record JAOPTQ010000014.1, read on the forward strand.
GTAGCATTTTTACGTTCATGGCTTTAGTGAAAAAAGAATAAGTATTACGACCAAAACCTTTTGCTTGATACATTGCTATATCTGCATTACAAAGTAATTTTTCAGAAGTTATACCATTATCAGGATAAATAGCAATACCAACACTTACCGTAATAATTAACTCTCGACCATTAATTTTAAAGGGTTTTCTGAACGTTTTTAACAACCCCTCAGCAATGGGTAAAGCATCGTTACTAATAGATAGCCCTCTCAATAAAATAATAAATTCATCGCCACCTAAGCGACCTACAGTATCTTCTTTTCGTACGACTTTAATTAATCGTTGACCTGACTCTATCAGTACTTTGTCACCTACATCATGTCCTAATGAATCATTTACTTTTTTAAAATCATCTAAATCTAAGAATAACACCGCTATTTTTTCATTATTACGGTTAGCCTCACTCAATAATTGTTCTAAACGCGTTAACGCTAAAAAGCGATTAGGTAATAATGTTAAGCTGTCGTAGTGCGCTTGATGTTTAATAATTTGTTCTGTTTTATGTTGTTCTGAAATATCTCTAACAATGGCGATAACATGTTTTTCATTCGGTAATAAACTTAAACGCGCTTCAAAATATTTTTCACCTTCAGGTAGGCTGAGTTTATAGCCGAAGGTAACAACGCCTTGTTCATCTTTAAGTTTTTGGATATTTTCTTTAAATAAACCGGCTACATTTTCAGGTAAAATCTTAAGCATGGCTTTGCCAAGGAAATCTTTTGGATCAAGATATAAATCTCCATGATTATTAGCATGAAAGTCAATAATAACGGAATGTTCATTCATTAAAAAAAATAAATCTGGTATGGCTTCAAAGGCGGCAACTAAAACATTTTCTGTATATTGAGCTTTAGCTTCACTAGATTTTACGTCTGATAAGTTAATGTCGATGCAATACATTTGATTTTCATTATGCTTATTTTTAAATAATACATGACTTGAAAACACCTGCACTGATGTTCCATCTTTACAGCATAAAGTTAATTCAGATGCTGGGATCTCAATATTATTATCTACCCAGTCAGTATGAGCCTTAATAACAAATTCTCGCATAGACTCAGGAATAATAAGTTCTTCAAGTTTTTTTCCACAAGCTTCAGATGCCGAATAGCCGTATAACTGCTCACTCCCTTGATTCCAATATATTACTTTTCGGTTTTTATCATAACCTTGTACGGCAATGCTATCTACGTGATCAAATAAATGATGCAAGGGATCATTTACGATATATCCCTCTGCACATCCTTGTTTTGCCGTTAGGCTATCATTATTATTTTTCATCAAATTAAGGTAAATTATTTTTCAATGGTTATCTTCACTTTAGACGGTAATTCAACATTTTACCTAATAGCGCTAAAATATGGCTAAAGCAAGGCATATAACGTTAAGTATGTGAGACAAGAAAAAACATAAAAAAAGGGATAAAAGCAAAACTATTTAAAGCTTCACTAGATAATGATTATACAGTAAAAGTACGGGCGACTATTTTTTGACCGCTTATGTTCTTGCCCTGAGCATTTGATATTTGGAATAAACGATGTTAGCTTATCTTGCTGTACAAAAAACAAACAGGCCATTCTGTTGTTTATTTGGGTTACTAACGAAAGTAAAAAAAGGATAACGACATGAAGGAACTCGAAACCGCTTTCGCTCTTGCCATAAGTATGTTGATATTTTCCACCTTGGTATCAATGATAGTTGAAGTGATTTTCCGAATATTAAGAACAAAAGGTAAAAACTTAACCTTTATGCTAAATATTATTTATGAGCAAGAAGTTAGAAAACGTATTAAGCCCTTTCTGAACAACAACGAAAACATCGAAACTCCAGAAAAATTAAGTACTCATTTAGAATCAATGAATGGCGGTAGTCATACACTAACATCAATAGAGTTTATCAGACGCTTAGCGGAAACAAACATTGGTCAACAACTAGCAGAGCATGCTAAGGGGAATATTGACCAAATTGTACATCAATTAGTGACTCGCTATGACTCATATGGCGCTGCTGCCAGTGAACGATTTAGATCAAAATCAAAAATAATAACCACGATAGTTTCTATTTGTTTGGCACTAGCACTAAATATTAATGCCATAGAACTTATTAAAACCTTTCAACAAAATCAAACGTTAACTGAAAGCATGATCAATAATGCAGATTTAGTAACACAGCATTACTCCACAACAGTTGAAAAAATAGCCAAAAATAAAAAAGATAATGGTGATAAAAACACCTCCCCTGAAGAGCTTAGTGCTTCCATTACAGAATTAAAAAATGCCATCACGAACGTCAAGGAATTGGGACTACCTATTGGTTGGAAAAATCCACATCCCTTTTCACCACCAAAAGATAAAATGAAATGGTTAGATATATTTTTTTGGTTTATATCAACCATCGCCACCGGCATATTAATAGGGTTGGGTGCTCCTTTTTGGTTTGATTTAGTAAAGCGGTTCTCAGCTGTTTCACAAGTTACCAACGTACTAACACCACGCAGAAAAGATGGTGTGACAGAAACGAATGTAAATGTTAACTTCATCGAAAATTCTGCACTTCATGTAGACGAATTCAAGTCAATAGTAAAAATACAACAGTTATTACAAAACAAGGATAAAACCACTTCTGATGCAGTAGCACCGAAAGGTTTTAGAAGTTAATTTCAGTCATATAACAAAACAGGTACTTTTATGAATCAATTAATCATTGCAGGTATTCAAGCGTCAATAAGAGCAGCACAAGCAGGAGCAGATTTGTATGCTGAACACGCCAAAAATCAACCAATATTCCTACCCAATTTAAAACTACCTGATGGCTCAAAAATACAACAACTTAATAAATTTTTAATTGAGAATAATGAGCTACTCAATTCAATACAAGAGTTCAAAAACATATGGGACCCTGAGCAAAAATTTATAAATACATTAGCAGAAGAGCCTATCGAGTCAGCCTATGCCATGATGTTAGAACACAAAGCAAAACTATTATTAATCAGTAAAGGTGCTGATAGTAGAGAGGCAGAACGTGAAGCACAACTATTATCTGGCGGGAGAATAGTTGAGCAGTGGCGGGAAAGTCGTAAACCTCCTAGCGCATTCGCTCGTATGGCATTAACACTAACCGATATTGGTCTTGAATTTGTTAGCAGTAACCCTTCAATTTTAGGGCTAAATAGCAAAGGCGAAAAATTTATAGTTTCGTTTGCTAATCAAATAACCACATTAATTCCTAATAATGTTAATGCTTTTGGAACAAAAGCGAATTTTGCAGACCGTGTAGTTGGTATTTTTGTTCGCGCAGGACTTAGTGCATTAATCAGCAATAGCGACACTATTTTTGAAGATGACGATATAAAAAAATTGGTCACGGGCATAGTTGAACCCATTGTTAATAAATTACCCGAAACTATCGCAGAACAATTAATTTATAGGGATATAGTAGACACTATATTAGGTCCGGCGGCAGAAGCGGCACTATCAATTATTTCACAAAATACAAGCGCATACTTTGGTAAAAAGTTCGGCGATGAAAAAGCATTAGGCGCAATCACTTCAGCATTATTTGAAAACGCCAGTAAATTAGCCGGCGAACAAAGTGTCATTAAGGTTTTCAGCGAACAAGGAGCAGTGTCACTTTATAAATCAATGTTAAAAGTTGCAATAGATCAACCAACATTGTTTATCAACACTGAAAATGACAGTGCCAAAGCGAAACTATTAAGTGAGTTATTTTCAGGTAGCGCTCAAATACTTTATAACCACCCTCGATTTAAAGGTCCCATGGCAAGTGCCTTAACAAAAATGGTTGTAGAGTCAGTTGCCAGTAATGCTCCACAATTACTAAAACTAGATCTAGACAAACCATGGGAACAAATCGCAACCTCGGTATTAACGCAAATATCTTCAAGTATTACCAAGGACTTAGAAAATGAAGAATCACTTTTAAGTAACTTTAGTGATGGGCAATTATTTGAATTCGTCAAAATAGTATTAACACAAGTCACTAAAACACCTTCAATGTTAGGTTCCGAAAAAACTGAAATAAACGTAATTATTAGTGGTATTTCACAGGCAATGCTAGCTGATGAACACTTATTGTTAACCAACAAAAACTGGTTGAAAATAGCAGCTGTAGCTGCAGAAAAAGCCTCGCTTAACCCCGCACGTTTATTTAATTTAAACACACAAGAACAAAGTGATGCATTAGCCGTTATCGCCATTAAATCGGTGTTAACTATCGCAAATAATTCATGGCAAGATACAGCAGTATCTTCATTATTATTTAGTGATACCTTGCATCAAGTTATGGAGGTTATTATTAAAAGTTTAGCTGGGAATATAAAAGGGCTAGTGCAACACGCTACTTTAATTGACGACTACCTCGAACAAATAACCACAGTCATTAATAATGCTCCAACACAATGGGGTAGCGACAATTTAGTACTGTATATTCAAAGCACCATAGCAAAAGTACTCGCCACCGGAGAGCTACCGCAACAACCATTAATCGATTTAATACCAACCAACAGATAAAGGAATATACCGATGAATTTTATAACAAAAACTATTGCGGCGTTTTTTATCAGTATTACATTAACCGCTTGTGTAACCTTAAAAGAAGTTCAGCAATCAACAGACTTACTTAATACCGAGCAACACCTTAACCAAGTACTAACCAGTAAAGGTAAAAATCTAAAATCTGAACTAGCAATAATAGCAGTTCATGCCGTTACACAAGCAGATGAGTTAGTAAAAAAAGAAAAATACAAATCGTTCGCTATATCCTACTACCGAATTGCAGCAACGGCCTATTGGCAGGCTAAAGAGACTTCATCAGTAAATGATTTATTTAAAGTCGCTAATAGCGGTCAAAAAGCATGTGGAAGCTTAGAAGAAAAAGCCCCCGATCGCGACTGTTTATTTTTGTATCTGGTTCTACCCTTCGCCTCAATGGAAGAGATAAGTAAGAACCACGATTTTGATTTTTTAAATCAAGGTGAGCAGTACGGTGTAGGTTCAGACTGGTCTTTACTACAAAGTAAATTAAATGCTGCTCAGCAAAGCCTGCAAAATATGAATATGATTGTCGGTAAAGTTATTGACATTGGACATACCCGTAAAAATTTAATTTCAGGCCATAACACACTGAAACAGTATTATTGTGAAAATGCGAAAGAAGCTAAAACGCATTTAAATTCATTAGGCAATACATTGTTACTACACACTCAACAATTTTTGAAAAATCCTAAAGAAGTAAAATTACACCTATCTTCAAATAAAGTGGCTTCATTACGAATATCCAAGTCATTAGCTAACTATTGTCAAGGTATTTAACATGGAAACCACTCAAATATTAAAAGAAGCTAAAAATCAAAAAGACGATTATAAAATTGAAAGTTTTGAGGAATTAAAAAGTGCTATCGAAAGTAAAAAGTTACTAAAAGAAATTGCAGGAATGCAATTTAATCGCTGGGCTGGAATTATTACCTCTTTAACCGCACTTATATCTGTAATCGTTATTATTTCACAATCGGGGGTAAATAATACGAGAAGCTATAAAGATGCATTGGACTCTAATATTGAAGTACTTGAATTTAAAAAAAAGGGATTAGAAAACGATAAAAAACTACTTGAAGACGAAATCACGTCACAGACGATTAAAATAAATAAAAGCGACTTAAAAATTCACAACTTAAAGGACAATACCCAAAACGCTCAAAAGCTAAAAAATGAAGCTGATAGACTTGAAATAAAAGTAAATGAGCTGAGTAAAAGTATTAAAGAGAAAAAAATAGAACTGTCAAATATTTCAGATAAAGTGAATTTTTCAAATAAAGAAAAGGCACTATTGGAGGCTCACCAAGCACTAAAAGTAGAATTATCTGCAAAAGAAGAAGAGTACAAATTAGCCAAATCAAACTTAATCAAGATGAACCCTCTATTTAATAAATATAAAGAAGAAATAAAAAATTTAAAATCAGCTCTGAAAGAAGAAAAACTTTTGCTTTCTAATTTTAAAAAATCAACCGGGTTAGTATCACCTGAATGGCAAAAGATGGCGTTAACACGTAAAGGAACTGGCAAGGAAATTGGGGGTTACACCATAAAATTAACCAATGTAGGGAATATAAAAAACAATATGGATCTGAAAATAAGCTTAAAAGACTCTAGCAGCGGAATTAATTATTTCAACCTTGATCAAGGTAATACGGTTGTTTTGAGATTCAATGAAGCTATATTTTTCATCAAAATAAAAAAGGCAGAACAAAGCAAAATTAGAGCAGAAGAAGAAGGTTCGATTGAAGTTTTATTATTTAAGGGAGGTAAAAAGGATAAAGGTGATAAAGGTATACGTTACAGAATAGTAAGTTAGCTTTTTGTTACATAATTAAAAGCGCTTAACAACATTAAAGTGGGTTAGCCATCACAGTTCAATGATTTAACTGTGTGCTATTAATATAAAAAAAGCAGTATTCATATTGAAAACATAAAAATTTATAACAACTAACAAGGAATAACTATGTCAAAATTACTTATTTTCAATTTCGATGGTACTAGCAATGAACCAAGTGATGCAGAGCAAGAACTAACTAAAAAAGGCCTTGAAGAAGATAATAGCATTACCAATGTATTAAAGTTTCATTTGATGTGCGGGGGAAATTTAAAAGAAAGAAATCACCCCGAATATAGCTTATGCTCATGGCCCAATGCCAATCAGCAGGTTTTTTATTATCATGGCATTGGCACTTACGGTTCAAAATTAAAACGACTATATAATGCCGGTGTTGCGAATAAAAACTCCGATGTAGCCAATATTTTAAAGAGCGCTTTATCTGACTTTAAAGCTCACTATACCCCCGGTGATATGCTAATAGTTGGTGGTTTCAGTAGAGGTTCAGCTTTAGCCAGAAGGTTTGTCGCTAAAGTTGAAGAACAGCATCAAAAATTCGCATTAACCGACCCTAATTATCAAGGACTGTCCCCCTTTGTCTACGAAGCTTTATACGATACTGTTGCCAGTTTTGGTATCCCTAATATGTCAAAATCTGACCGACCTAAATCTCAGGTCTTATTTGAAAATGGCCACAGTCTACCTAAAAATGTGATAAAAGCTTTGCATTGTGTGTCGCTTGACGATAAACGCGATGCTTTTCAACCTACGTTGATGAACTACCAATCAGAAGTTGTACACGAAGTTTGGTTTTCAGGTGCTCATTCAGATGTAGGTGGTGGTTATAACCGAGATGGATTAAGTGACGTATCTCTTGAATATTATTTAAATTGGATTGAAGACAATATACCAACGTTAATATTTGACACGCCTCATAAAGATACGCTTAGCACCGTGTTGCCCGATAGCGTTAAATACCAAATTGGTTTAGACGACATAAAGCGTAACCCGAATCCTTTTGGTAAAAACCATCAACAAAGTAGAGTTTTCCCTCTCTCTTTATTGACACTTACCAATAGAAAATGTTGTGTTATTCAAAATGATAAAATATCCAATAATAAACCTCTTGTCCATGCTGCCGTTGCTGCAAGGGTATACAAAGACAAAGATTACCGTCCAGAGTCATTAAAAGAAACTGAACACACACTTATTTTTGCTGATGAACGAACAGCACAATGCAAAGGTCTTAAAGAACATATAGAGCACCCAAGATGTGCAATGCGATTTCTTGAAAATTCTGGTGATGAAGAGGTCGTTACCGTCTTTGCTAGTGAGTATCATAACTTCACCGGTTTAATGCTAGAAAAAAATATAGAGTATTGTTTTACCGTTCATGCAAATCAAAAATGGCAAGACGCTTCTATAAAATGCGGGCCGACTGGGTGGAATTTGGATAGCGTAACTTTAGGCTTAGCCGAACCTTTTATACGCTTACAGCAGCCATTTAGACGAGTTGACTGTGATTGGTTTACCTTATGCGGGTGTGTAACCAAAGATGATGATTTGGCGTTTGTTATTGGCAATGGACCTGTCAATAAAATCATTGAAAAATCAGGAGAGTTTCTACCTTTTGCTAATGATATGAAAAAACGTTACGGCAATAACTTAGGAAAAATCAAATTGACGGTTAAACGAATTTAAAAGCTACTCATTAATATATTTTTTATTCACTTAACCAAACGGGGTGATAAACATTCATGTTCTCACCCTGTTCAATTTAGCATTAAATCAAATATTAATAGATGGTATTAGAGTGGCCGCTAAAATATTACAACCCATTGATGACGAGGTTGTTCATTTATCTAACTATTTTCAGCTAATTTATATTTCTCAATACAGTACTAATCAGTTAATTGATCCAACAAATACAACACCGATTGATACGATATTTGCGACTGCTCACTTAAGCCAACTTCACAAGTTCTGCTATTACTTAACCCTCGTGTACAGCCCTTAGGAATTTGATTTTTTAACGGTGCAAGTGCACTTTTAGTTAATTGTGGTAAATAAAAGCCTTTATCTCCTGCAAAACCACAGCAATAAATATCTTTCGGAATAATAATGTCACGACTACAAGCATGGGCTATTTTTTTTAAATAAAACCCTTCATCCATTTTTTTACTACTGCAGGTGGTATGCAGCATAAAAGTTTCATCGGATTTATTTATCGTTAATTTATTAAGTACATGTTGCGCGATAAATTGCGTCGCTTCGTAAATAACAGCCGCTTTAGACGTGTTTTTATCCGCACTGATAATGGTTGAAGCGCACGGACTTGCATCCGTGACCACTGGCCATTTCCCCTGCTCTGAATACTTATTGATAATATGAATAAACGCTTGGCGTTTTTCATTAGCAGTATCATTTAATCCTTTCGAAAACCAAGGCATGCCACAACAAAGTTGTTTGCTTTCGGATGGAATAATAACGTCAATGTTAGCTTTATTTAACAAAGAATGGATAACTTGTGGTAATGGTCGCTGATCAATCGAGTTACTGTCGGCGGCAAAAATTCTATTACTACAACTAGGAATATAAACCACTTTTTGAATCGCCTTACACTCATTTAAATCCTTTACTGGTTTTAATGACTTGATTGACGGTAGCTTATATTGCTTTGCGCCTTTTGGCCAAGCTTCATACCATTTAGGTACTAAATTACCACTGACTTTATTCAATAGCGAAAAAGCCTTGTACAGCACTTTGTTACCAACAATCTTATTTAATAAACTCACCATATTCAACGCGACTTTCGCAACCTCAGTAACCGATGAAAAATGCTTTGCCACTAATTTACTCGTTATACCGTCGGTTGCTTGTTGCTGCCTTAAGCCGAGAATAAAATTTCCGGTATCAATTGCTACCGGGCACTGTTGTCCACAAAGCCCCGTAGCGGCACAGCTGTCTACACCAAAATATTGATAGTCTTTTTCTAACTCAATGAGTTGTTGTTGCTCACTTTTATCAAGACGATGTTGCTCTTTTTTATGATTCAATAAGGCAATTTGTCGCCAAACTGCAATACGTTGTCTTGGTGTTAAGGTAAAGTTTAACGAAGGACAAACAGACTCACAAAAACCACATTCAATACATTTATCGATAAGTTTTTCTGTCGGAGCCATTATTTTTAAATGTTTGATATGAGCATTTTTATCGTTATTAATAATAACCCCAGGATTTAAAATATTTTGCGGATCAAAAAGTTTCTTTAATCGCTGCATTATTTTATAAAGATCATTACCCCACTCCATTTCAACAAATGGTGCCATATTTCGTCCCGTACCATGCTCTGCTTTTAAGGAGCCTTGATACTCTATCGCCACCATTTTAGTCACTTCAGCCATAAAGTCATGGTAGCGATTTACGTCGGTGTTTTGATCAAATGCTTGGGTAAAAACGAAATGTAAATTACCAGCTAAAGCATGACCAAAAATAATCGCGTCACGATAACCAAACTTTATAAATAATTGATGAAGTTGCTCAACACCTTGGGCGAGTAGATTTAAAGGTAAAGCAACATCTTCAATGATAACAGTAGTACCCGTTTCTCTTACTGCGCCCACAGCGGGAAACATCCCTTTACGAATTTTCCATAACTTTTCAATAAGTATAGAATTAGCGGTGAAATTTTGTTTTGTTAATAATTTTTTTGCAAAACAATTGATATGTTGGGTTAAATTGCTTTCTAATTGTACGAGATTTTCTGTACTATCCGCACTAAACTCAATTAATAAGGCCGTGTGTTGTTCAGATAAGATCTTGGGTAAATCAACTAATTGAGCTAACTGTTTTCTAACCGAGTTTAACGCTCTGCCATCCATAATTTCTACCGCATCAACCGTTTCATTGGCGAGCTTTTCAACTAAATAACAAGCGGTTTGCATATCCTCAAAAATATATAAACCGGTTGCTTTATGCGGCAAAATTTCAACCGTGTTGTAGGTAATTTCACTAATAAAGCCTAAGGTGCCTTCTGAGCCAATCATCAAATGGCTTATAATATCAATAGGCTCTTGATAATCAATTAAGGCATTTATCCCATAACCGGTGGTGTTTTTTAATCGATATTTGTGTTTTATCTTGTCAACTAATGCGGGTGATTTTTTTACATCGACAACAATAGCCATTAATTCGTTAATAAATTTAACGTGGTGTTTTTTAAACTGAGAGCGTGAGACAAGATCAGCGGTATTTAACGTAAAGCCATCGGCGAAAATAAGCTGCATACTAAACAAAGTATGATAACTATTATCTTTTACGCCACAACACATACCTGAGGCATTATTAGCGGCAATGCCTCCAATTTTACAACTATTTATTGAAGCCGGATCCGGGCCAATTTTTCTTGAATATTTAGCAAGTGCTTGATTAGCTTGAGCGCCAATAATGCCGGGCTGTAGAGATATTTTTTCACCTTTATGGTGAATATTCATTTTATTCCATTTAGGTGACAGTATAATTAATATTGAATCTGTTATCGCTTGCCCAGACAAACTTGTGCCTGCCGCTCTAAACGTTACGGGTAACTGGTAGGTTGTTGCCAAACAAAGCACTGAAATCAGCTGTGATTCATTATCTATTCGCAATACGATTCTAGGTACTAAGCGATAAAAACTGGCATCGCCTCCGTAAGCAAACCGTTGGATATAGCGAGATATGATATTGTCGGTAGTTAAAATTTTTGCTACCTCGTCACTAAAACGTGCGAAATTACGAGTATCACTTACTGTTTTCATAAAACTATATACGTCCCATTAAGAACAAAATTATTTTATTTGTTCAAACTATACTAAACTTTTATTGTTGGTTTTTTCAAATGATAAATTTTTTGCCCCTTTATTTTATTGTCAATTTAAATAACAAGTTAAGTTAGCAATCATCGATACTTTAAATACTGAAGCAGTAAATACTGAAGCAGTAAATACTGAAGCAGTAAATAATAATGCTATTGTCACTGAGTTTAGACAATCAAAAAATTAGACTACAGTACCGAATACAATAAATAGGGTTTTCTTAACGTAATAAAATTATTAAGCCCTTGTTGCCAGCTTTGTTTTATTTGAGCTTCACTTTTTCCTGAAACGATGGCTTTTCTCAGTTTATCGGTACCACTCAATTTATCCATAAAATCTGCACGAGTAAAAAAAGGCTCGCCCTTATCTTTAAATGCTTTATGCCAATTAATCACAAAAGAAAGGTTTAACCCTTGCACGTTACTTTGTCGTAAATCTTGACCTAATAATGATTTACCCATCAGTTTGGGTTTAGTTGCAGCGCCCGGCATAGATACTGGCATAAAACTAAAATTGTCGATGGAAACAATATCATGACCGATCACCTGAAAGGGAAAGTTTGTTCCTCGACCAATACTAACGGGCGTTGCTTCAAAAAAAGCTAATGAGGGATAAAGAGCAATAGCGGTATCATTGGGTAAATTAGGGCTTGGTTTTACCGGTAGCGAATAAGCTAACGTTCGTTGATAGTTTTTCATCGTAACAACGCGTAGATCTAAGGTTTTATCTGTTTTTAACCAAGCTTGTCCTGTAAACATTTGTGCAAGTTCTGCCGTTGTCATGCCATGAAGTAGAGGAATTTCATGCAGTCCGACAAAAGAGCTAAAAGCTGGCTCTAATAGAGGGCCATCAACAAAAGAGCCGTTTGGATTAGGTCTATCTAAAACGATAAAAGTAATACCTGCATCTGCTGCTGCTTCCATCATATAATGCATTGAACTGATATAAGTATAAAAACGAACACCAACATCTTGAATATCAAAAATAATAACATCAATATTTTTCATTGAATTAGCAGATGGTTTACGTGATTTTCCATAAATGGAAACAAGTGGCACACCGGTTTTTTTATCAATACGAGTATTAAATTTTTCACCTGCGTCATGATCGCCACGAAAGCCATGCTCAGGCGCAAAAACCGCTTTAATGGAAATGTTTTTTTCCAGCAAAAAATCGACTAAATGCTGGTTATTGACCATTGAGGTTTGATTAACAACCAAACCAACTTTTTTACCTTGCAACAGTGGTAAGTAGTACGCTGTTTGTTCTGCTCCCACGATAATCTGATCATTTGAATTAATAGGATCACTTGCATTAGCGAAATAAGACATGAATAAAAACAGTGTTATTATTGTCATTTTTATTGTTATAACCTGCTTTAAAATAATTTTACTCCTTAAAATATAAGTATTTAACTATTTTCCATTTAACAAGCTTAACCACTTAAGTTACTCGCTCATTGCTGAATTAGTTTGGTTGACCGCTTTTCGTAAAAAACCTTTAGCCTCAGTTAACGATTTCAGCGCTTGTTGATAGCTTTTTCCAGTCAGCACCATAAGCGTTGCCGCTTTAGCATTATTATTTGCATTGTCTAAACTTGTTTTAGCCAAATCATAGTCACAATCGGTTGCTTGCATCACAATGCTAATGGCACGAGCATAAAGTTTTTCATTGCTCGATTTTACATCGATCATTAAATTACGATAAGTTTTTCCTGAGCGGATCATGCTGGCGGTACTTAGCATATTTAAAATTAACTTTTGCGCAGTGCCTGATTTAAGCCGTGTTGACCCCGTTAAGGCTTCCGCACCAACAACAGCACAAATATTAATATCATTTGCTTCATCAAAGTTTTTATTATAGCTACAACTTACCCCAACAACGGTCGCCCCAATTGTTTGACCATAATTCATGCCAGAAAGAACATAAGGAGTTCGGCCACTTGCTGCTATGCCAACAAGTACATCTTTATCTGAAAGATTAGCGGCTTTTAAGTCTTCTATAGCAAACGCTTTATTGTCTTCTGCACCTTCTACCGCTGTTTGGATAGCGGTTACACCACCGGCGATAATGCCAATAACTTGCTCAGGTGAAACGCTAAACGTTGGCGGGCATTCAGAAGCATCAAGAATACCAAGACGACCACTCGTACCTGCACCAATATAGAGTAAACGACCACCACCAGTAAAAGCGGTAACTATTTGATCTACCGCTTGCGCTATCTGAGGAATTAAGTGTTTGATGATAACCGCAACTTTTTGATCTTCATTATTTATTTTTTCTAAAACGCCAACAGAATCAAGTAAATCAATATCTAGGGTGTCTGGGTTTTGTTCTTCTGTACTGATACTTTTAAGTTCATCAATGAGTTGTGTTTGCCTTTTTATCAACGTTGAATTCATGATTTACCTTTAATGCCTATAATTGCTTTAATTATTTTAGTCGTTTTAGGTGGTTTAATTGTTTCAATATTAATCCACCTATATTTTATGAATTTTACGTTGTTTTCTATTAAAATTATAGGCTAATAGTTTATTACTATTTCAATACTTATACCCAAAAAAATATATTATTTTAATACGCTTATGAATAATAAATTTTAACGTTCTTTTATATTTTTAGTGATAAAATAGGGTAAACTGCTTAAAACAAGGGTGAATTCATATTTTACTTTTATCCGTTTTTCAACATAGAACTATTAACTATCAATGACCTATATTTCTCGACGTACCCAAGCAGTAATTGATCTTTGCGCATTAAAAGAAAATTATCACCAAATAGCTAACTTGGCTAAAAAAAGCCAAACTATTGCCGTTATTAAAGCCAATGCTTATGGCCATGGCGCGGTAAAAATAGCACTGTCGATGCAAAAATATGTGCCTGCTTTTGCCGTTGCTTTTATTGATGAAGCGATAGTTTTACGTGAAGCGGGGGTTTCTCTGCCTATTTTAATTCTTGAGGGGGCGTTAACAGACAAAGATTTTGCGCTTGCTGAGCAAAATAATTTTTGGTTAATGATACACAATCCTCGCCAAATTGATTGGTTAACTAATTTAACGCCTGCTTTTACCGGTAAACTTTGGCTGAAAATAGATTCAGGAATGAATAGACTCGGTTTTATGCCACAAGAAACCACAGCAATCATAAATAGGCTTTCGGTAAGTCAACAGAGTAACCTAGTGTTATGCTCTCATTTTTCAACCGCTGATGATTCATCAAACAATAATTCTCAACAGCAACTGCAATTATTACAAACGTTAGCTAAGCAACATAACTGTCAATATAGCATTGCCAACTCTGCTGGCATTTTAAATTGGCCACAAAGCCATGCAAATTTTAATCGATTAGGTATTGCACTTTATGGGGCTTCACCCATAGAAAAAAACAAACTACCCGTTACTTTGAAGCCGGTAATGACATTGCAATCTAACATTATTGCACTGCGAGAATTAACCATTGGTCAATTCGTCGGTTATGGCGGAATATGGCAAGCTAAGCGACCAACAATAATAGCAACCATTGCCATAGGTTATGCCGATGGCTACCCAAGACACGCTAAATCAGGAACACCTGTTTGGTTAGTTAACAATCAAAAAACAGCGCCTATTGTAGGAAGAGTCTCTATGGATATGATTACGATTGATGTTACCGACATTGAAAAGGTCAACATTGGCGATGCCGTTGAATTGTGGGGAAATAATCTTGCCGTTGAAGTGGTGGCGAGTCATGCTGACACCATCAATTATGAACTACTAACACGAGTCTCAGATAGAGTACCAAGAATATATCAAGGCTAATTTTTGATTAATTTTACGACGGGTTAAGCTACTCTATGCCAATATATTTATGAACCTGTACCGATAAACGCCAATTATTAGCAATGCAGGTTTCAATGGCTAAATCTGTTGCATGCTTTTTCTGACTGATCGGCTGTAAATACACCGGCGTATTATTAATTTCATGCTCTGCTAATAAGGCTTTTAAATCATCTACATGTTGTTGTTTAGCCACTGGATGCTTTATTTCATTGGCGCGCATCATGGCACTATGTAAAATAGCATAGCCGCCACGCATGTTAATTTTTGGCGAAACCGTCACCCAACATTTTGTCGACACATTAATTTCAAAAGTGCCTGAAGTTTCTACTTGAGTGCTATATCCTAACGCTTCAAAACCATGACATAGTGGGTTTAAATCAACCATACAAGGCTCACCACCGGTAATAACAATATGTTTAGCCTGAAAACCTTTTTGCTTAATTAACGTTAGCATTTGTTCTACAGAAAAACTTGCCCATTGCGCTGTTTCTTCCTTTTTAGTTAACATTTGTTGAGCACTCACCTGCTCTGTTAAGGCTATTTCCCAAGTATGTTTTGTATCGCACCATGAGCAGCCAACTGGACAACCTTGCAAACGAATAAAAATAGAAGGCTGGCCGGTAAAAGCACCTTCACCTTGTATTGTTTCAAATAATTCATTCACTTTATATTCAATGCTGATCACTTTATGCTTTAGCCTGTGGTTTATTTCGAGTAAAATGCGCTAGATTTTTATTATACCCTAAGAGACATTACAAATGGCTGAAAAAGTTGTTGTTATTTATTCCGGTGGCATGGATTCATTTACCGTATTAAACCGTGCAATAAAAGATGGTAAAAAGGTTTATGCTTTATCATTTGATTACGGGCAGCGCCACGTAAAAGAGTTGGAATGTGCAAGTAGCGTTTGTAACAGCTTGAGTGTTCATCATAAAGTTATTGATATTTCAGCTATTAATCAACTATTAGCGGGTTCATCATTAACCGATGACATAGACATTCCCGAAGGTCATTATGAAGCTGAAAATATGAAATCTACTATTGTGCCTAATCGCAATATGATTTTACTATCGCTTGCAGTCGGTTATGCGGTTTCTGTAGAGGCTGCTCAAGTTTATTATGGTGCTCATGCCGGTGATCATGCTATTTACCCTGACTGTCGTCCTGAATTTGTACAAAAAATGAATGACGTATGTCAAATAGCTAACTATGAAAGTGTTGAAATATTTAGCCCATACTTAAATGTGAATAAAACCGCGATTCTAACCGATGGTTTAACCATGGGCTTAGACTATAGCAACACATGGACATGCTACAACGGACGCGATAAAGCATGCGGTAAATGTGGTGCTTGCCAAGAACGTTTAGAAGCCTTTAGTGAAAATAAACTACAAGATCCTATTGCTTACGAGTAAGTTAACTTATAATAGCTAAAACTTGATCAGATGTTTTAAAGTATCAGAGCTTAACTAAATTTGACAGGCGGCAATAAGCTGTCCTGCCATTAACCTTCAACTAAGCTTTAATAGACTCCTTATCCGTCATTATGAATTGAATTCAGAATGACGGAATTTAAGGGGCAAATAATGAAACAATTACCACCAAGTAACATAAAAGAAAATTAGAATAACAACACAACCAATAGCCGCAATATTAAAACCTTTTTCAGTCACAAAACTGACATCGTCTAAATTTACACTACTATCATGTTCTGATGGTTTATCTTTCAATGAAACCAACACTGTCACCACTAAACAAAGCAAAAACACCAAGCCAATGCGATCCATAAAGGGTAATTCTGGTAAAGCAAATTTCAATCCAACTGAGAATATGGCAGAGCCAATAGCCGCAGCCAATGCCCCCATCGACGTTGCTCGTTTCCAAAACATACCTGTGATAAATATAACCACGATACCAGGAGTAAATAGCCCTGTAAATTCTTGAATATATTGAAATGCCTGTTCAAACTGGCCTAACAGTGGTTTAGCCGTTAATAGTGCGATAACTAAAGAGATTAAAGTAGCAATACGCCCAACAGTTACGTAATGTGTTTGAGTTTCCCCCGTGTTTAGTTTCTCATATATATCCATGGTGAATATTGTCGAAATAGAGTTAGTCATAGAGGCTAAAGACGATACAATAGCCGCTACAAGTGCAGCAAACACTAAACCTTTTATACCAACAGGCATTAAACTCATCATTGATGGATAAGCAAGATCTGGTGAGGTTAAATCAGGATATAAAACTACAGCGGCGATGCCCGGCAGTACAACAATAACCGGCATTAATAATTTTAAATAAGCAGCAAAGGCAATCCCCTTTTGTGCTTCACCTAAATTTTTCGCCGCTAATGCACGTTGAATAATATATTGGTTAAATCCCCAATAACTCAGGTTCATAACCCATAAACCGCCAACCAATACGGATATTCCCGGTAAACTCATATAATGTTCACTTTCAGGGCTTAAAATCATATCAAAATGACCTGGAAGTTTTTCAGATAATATGCCAAATCCGGCAAGTATACCTTGCCCATCAGCTACTGCATCTAAAGCTAAATAACTTAATAACAAGCCACCAAAAACAAGTAATACTACTTGTATTATATCAGTGTAAGCTACCGCTTTTAGCCCGCCATACAATGAATAAGCAATGGAAAATACCGCGAGAAAAATCATACCATAGGTTGAATCTACTCCTGCAACTGATTCAATGGCTAAACCACCTAACCATAAAACTGCAGTTAAGTTTACAAAAATATATACTGATAGCCAGAACAAAGCCAGAACCGTTTTTACACGGCTATCAAAACGTTGTTCTAAATATTGAGGCATAGTATAAATTTCATTTTTTAAGAAAATAGGTAACAAATATTTACCAACTAAAATTAAGGTAATCGCAGACATCCACTCATATGATGCGATGGCTAAACCCATCGCATAACCTGAGCCAGACATACCAATAATTTGTTCCGCTGAAATATTTGATGCGATTAATGACGCACCAATAGCCCACCAAGGGAGGGCTTTACTGGCTAAAAAATAATCTTCTGTATTGGTTTCATGCGATTTTTCACCACGTGAAATCCACCAAGCTATAGCCAGTAAACCTATCACGTAGGCAATAAAGACATTAATATCTATTTGATCGAGTATAATATTCATTTTTTCCTCTATTCATTGTTTTTTATAACTGTATGAATCAGCCAATTACATTAGCCGATATAAATCTTGTGTATTTTTATATAATTTTTAATTAACTCAACTTGCACCTTCTTCAGCAGAACAAACAAATACAGAGGGGGTTAAGCCGCATAGTTTAAGGTATTTATCATTCACTTCCTCTGTAACTTGGGCAACAAGGTTGTCTGGTACAATAGAAACTACACAACCCCTTGTCATACGAACACCGCCAAGCTCTCCTACAACTGACTTGATAATATCTACAAGCTGATCAATTTCAGGTACAGTAATTTCAAAACCATCACGCATAGACTCATGAGATTCAGCCATCAAACATTGCAAAGTCATCATGTCATTTTCAGCCATCGCTTTCGCACCATCAAGTGTTCTCTCATTTTATGAAAATAACTTATAGCGCTTATTTAGCCTTGCTTAAGTGCAGCAAAATCATTAATGAAAACAAATGGAGATTCATAACTATCATTAACCTCACCGTTAATATGCGTATTTCCTGCACATAAAAAACATTTTTCATCATAAATAGGTTTTCTCTCTTCATCTAATGCTTCAACCTGCCCTTGCCATGAGTGCTTAGCTCGGTGAGGTGAAACTAAAACCCATTAATTTAAAAGTTGGTTGTATCGGCGATGTGGATACTCTGTAGGATCAAATTCGATAGTCATAACGTTAAAAACTTATTAGTTGTATTTTTACTTTTTAAAAATGTAAACGTTTACATCTTTTATTGCAAGCATTAATTTAAATTAATGTACTACCAACACAACCTCTTTAATACATTAGCATTTAGAGCATACAAAGATAAAAAATAAAAAGGTAAACATTTACCTATAATAACAATAAAAGATATTACCCGTATTGTAGGGGGTTCAGTTGCAACAGTTTCTCGTGTGGCAAATAAGGATCCTAAAGTTAGTAAAAAAATTCAAAAAACTAATTCAAATTATGAAAGAGATAGGCTATGCACCTAATGTCAATACTCATGCATTAGTTACTCAAAAAAGTACAACCATTGATGTTGTCATTCCTGAATTAACTGATCCTTTTTTGCGTCACTTGCAAATGGGGTGGAATTTATTGCACGTCAAAGTAATTTTAAATAAACAGCTGATTGAATATAACGATGCAATAGCAATTGGGGTAATCTCAGCCTTAGAATACAATGGTTATTGCGTACCTCATGATATTTCAGTACTTGGATTTGATGATGTTTTATTATCACGCAATTCAAGACCAAAATTTTCAACATTCAACTACCCTATCGAAGTCATGGCTATTCAAGCAGCCAATTTAACGTTTAAAATAACCTTTAACAAAGAAAATAACACTTCCAACTTGAAATACATTCCTAAGCTAGTAAAACGTGAATCTACTAGCAATAACAAAGACTAATTATTAAAAACCAACTTAACACCTAAGCTATAACAAGCACCACTATCTTCATAAGTTAATAAACGCTCTTGATAGATGGAAAAAGTAAGTAGCTTTTCATTTAAGATATTTGTTCCCTCAACAAATAAAGTCATATTATCATTTAATTGATAACTTAAATTGACATCAAGTTGTCCATATGCCGCTACCATTTCAGGCTGTCCTTGCGCTCCTTTAGTTTTTCTTAAAAATTCATCTCTAAAGTTATAAGAAAGTCGCCATTGAAAATTAAATTTATTATAAAATAGAATTACATTATATGAATCTGATAAGCCTTCTAAAGCAAAAACTGTTGGATTACTTATTGGATGATAATTATCCTTACTATTAACATAGGTGTAATTTGCTTGAACACCTAATCCATTGAGTAATATATTACTTTCATTAAACTGATACAAAAATGCAAATTCAAGACCTTGTATATTTGCATTGTTAGTATTTTGTAAATTAGTAACTAAAAACTCACCTTCTGGATGTTCAAATAATGTTTCATACTCACTCACTTCAGAAATATATTGTGAAATGTTTTTATAAAAAAACTCCATTCCAACAAAACTATCTAAACTATAATACCAAGACCAAGCCAAATCAAAATTAGCTGATTCATACGGTTCTAAATAAGGGTTTCCTCTCCAAGCTGTACTTGCTTCAACACGTGCATTGTATTGCCCTGTTGATACAGACAAGTCATTAAGGTTAGGTCGTGTTATTGTTTTAGACATTCCTAAACGGAGAACTTGCTCACTATTTATATCTAGTTTTACGTTAAAAGATGGTAGAAAATGTGAATAATGATGACTTTCACTCTTGAATTCTGGCTCAGTGAGTATCAAATTTAAGTTAGTCGGATCATTAATATTATATTGTATTTCTGTAATATACTGTGGGAAACCAATAGAATTTATTTTTGTATTTACATAACGTAACCCAAAATTACTCATCCATTGAAGTTCTTCAACCTTTCCTGATATATCGATATTAAAAAATGCCTCTTTTATATCTTCTTTAACATTCCATGAATCGGTAGGACGATAGACGGCATTATCCCCCCCTGAATTCTGTAATTGTTTCAAGTACTCATATGATTCAGGCTTTAAATCCTGAACCTGTTGATCTAAATTTTGATCTGACCATAAGAATTTAATATATTCAGACGTATCAAATGAATAGAGAGAAAATGGCACTAAAGAATCTAAAAAATTTTCAGCGTTAATCTTTGTAAATAAATGATTGGGTACATCTAATATATAACCGTCAAACTCAGCCCCCCATAACGTTTTGTAAGTTTCCTTGTTTTTATCTCTGATCGATTGATAGACTCCAAAACTTATACCATCTATAACACCATGGTTAAGACTGTAATTGCTATCTAACTTAAATTGGATAATTTCATCTTTCGTATCGTCGCCTTCAAAAGTAACACCATGACTTCGAAGATCATTCACTACAACAGGTTGTTCATAGGTTACTGACGCATAATTATCACCCAAATTGTAATTATAATTTGGATTTGCATTTGGAGATCCCACAATAACAAAAGAGTCGTTACCACCATTATTATTTGTTGCAAAAGCATAAGATGCATCAAACATAAAAGCTAAATTATCAGTAGCCTGATAGTTAATATTTAAACCAACTTGATTGGTTTCTGTTGGACGATTATAGGAAAGTTCAACAAAATCTGTAGCAAAATTTAAGTTGTTTTTATATTGATAGGCAACTAACGTTTCATTCTTATCAAGATTTACAGAGTCAAAAGAGTTTCCTAAATAATGAGTCCAATTAGCAGATGAACTTACATTAGAATCAACTATAAATTTAGAATATAAGTAATCAAAAGTAGCAAAAATTTCATCTGTAATATTAGCTTGTAATACGAGCGTGCCACCGAATCGTTCCCTAGTTCCTCGGTCCATTCGAAAATCTAAATTGGTAGGTATTCTAGCTTTAGTAAAATCACCTTCCCCTGTTTTATTATTTACATAATCCAAGTCTGTTAATAACCAACCATTAGTATTAGCAGAATTTATTTGATATTTTCTCTTTTGATAATTAAGTGAAAACAAAGCACCAAACTTGTCAGTAGAATAACTTACTAAGGCAGAGTATTGGGGGAAGTATTCTTCCGACAAACTATCATAGCTAGTATTGATAGAAACATATGATCGTGACCCCATATAGTCCATTGGTTTTAACCCTGTTAAATTAACCGTTGAACCTATACCACCTGAAGAGATATTTGCAGACGTTGTCTTATACACACTGGCATTGCCAATTAAATTGTCTGAGAGTACATCAAAACTGAACTCTCTCCCTGAGTTTTCAGTCGGTAATATACGGCCATTATACAAAACAGCATTAAATTCAGGCCCAAAGCCACGAACAGTTAAAAACTGACCTTCACCACTTGAACGATCAATAGATATCCCTGTAATACGCTGTAAAGCTTCAGCTATATTTTGATCTGGAAATATCCCCAAATCTTCACTTGAGATACTATCTACAATAACATTTGAATAACGCTTATAATTCAAAGAGCGTTTGATACTCCCCAAAAATCCAGAAATCTCTATAATTTCCATTTCATTTTTGAAAGATTTAATACTTATCATTTCTGGACTAATTCTCTGACTTTTTTTATTTGAGATTAAAGATAGATCATTAGCGTGAGAGTATGAAATTTTTATTGAGCCATTTCCTAAAACTTCTCCAGTGTAACCTGAGCCATTTAACATTACTAAAAGAGCATCTTTTAAAGTATATCGACCAACAACGAAATTGGCTTGTTTTTTAATTGCAGTGTCATAGGGAAATAATATTAATGTTTGAGTTTTAGCCGCTAGTTGATCAAGTGCCAATGCCACATTGTCTTTTGGAATATAAAAATCATAATATTTATTGGTATCAGGTAAAAGTGCTTTACTAGCAAGAACAGCATATGCAAAGTTATGATAAAAAAATAAGGCCATTAAAATATAAAGAATTTTTTTACATAGCAAGGCAGAAAAAGTTCTCAAGCCTTGCTTAATAAAAAAAAGAGTTTCGGTCAAAATGTCACACCATTACAAAATAAAAATGTTTTGCTATTACGAGGTATTATCTAATTCAGCCTATATTATTATAATCTGTAGCTCAACACCCTAATGTAACTTATTTGTAATAAAATTTTCTAGTTTACCTACAAGGATTTTGACAGTTGAATATGACTCTCATTTAACCGGGTAATCTTAATGTCAAAGTTGTTTTCTAGCGCAAACAATACTCCATTAATATCACCCACTTTAAATCTACCGCCAATAGGTAGTTGTTTAATTTCAGAATCAAGGATATCAATTGATACATTAGAATAACGTTTCATTTCCTCTAACACTTGCTCTAAAGACTCACCAGAAAATATCAACCAACCATTACGCCATGCTTGGCTTTGATTAAGATCTTTATTATTAACAATGGCTAAACTATCACTTGTTAAAGTACTCAACGAAGTAAAAGGGGTAAAAGTCGCGCTTTGTCCAACATCTATAGTCGTTAATTTTTTTGAATAACCTTGATAAAAATTATCCGAATTGATCGAGTCATTATTAATACCAGCATTCTGCTGAGTTAATGCAGAAAGCTCTACCCTTCCCTCAGTAACTAATACATCAACATCTCTTTGTTTTATATGTATTGTAAATTCAGTACCTACCGCTTCTACTCTTCCATATTTAGCATAAACTCTTAAAGGTCGTTGTAAATTCTTAGCTACAATAAAATGAGCCTCACCTTTAAGTAAACGAATATTTCGAAAATCCTCACCGTACTCAACATTTACTTGGCTATTAGTATTTAACTCAATAACTGAGCCATCCGCCAATACGGTTCTTGTTTGTTCACCAATTTTAGTAGTGTAAACACCATTGGACTTTAACAAAACATCATTTGATTGAAAAAATACTAACAACCCAACAATCGCAACTGAAAATGCTACAGTTACAGCTTTTAATCCATGAGAGGGAAACAAACCGTGCCAAAAAGGTAAAATTGACTTTCGAGTTCCTTTATTCGTAACACTTTCAACTTTAGGAATTAACATTTCTGTTAACACTTGATTTCCCCAAAATTTATTTTGCTCATGCAATTCATCACGATGAGTTGGACTTCGACTTAACCACTCTTTTAAGTCCTTTTTTTCATTCAGGCTAAGTACCTGTTCGCCATCAAGTCTAATTAACCACGTAGCCGCTTCTTCTTCAATGGTATTTATGTATGGAAATTTATAAAGGTTATCCATTATCTAAGCTCCTTTTCTATTCTGTATATGTACAGAATTATCCGTATTATCTTGTTCATTTCTCTCTCTAATATATCTTCTACAACGCAATAGTCCAGTATGAAGGTGTTTTTCAACACAGCTCACTGTAATATCTAATTTTTCTGAAATCTCTTTATGCGTTAAACCTTGAACTTTTCGTAAAATATAAACGCGCTTACATTTATTTGGTAAACTTTCAACAGCTTGACAATATATTTCAAGGGATTGTTCAGCAGAAATTTCAAGCTCTAGATCATCTGTCTTTTCCATAACAATCTCAGTTTGGCTCTCTTCAATATACCTAGTCATTGTCGTTGACTTTTTCTTTAATTGATTTAATGCAATATTTTTTGCAACTCTAAACAAAAAAGCTTTAGGATTTTCAATTTCTTTAGATTGTTCAGCCTTATAGGCATTTATATAAACATCTTGCAAAATATCTTCTATATCTCGATGCTCTTTAACATAACGAGTTAAATATTTTCTTAAAAATACATTGTGAGTAATAAAACTTTCTGTCAACCTAGATAAAGTAGAGTTGCTATATTTTTTTCTAGCTTCACTTAATTCTCGTTTCATAACTTAATAGTCACTAGTTGAAAAACCATATAGACACCCACATAAATTTATTATATTTATCACTGCTTCACTTTAGCTTAAACAATTAATTAAATGACCAAGAAATAAAGTAGAGATACGGATAAATCATAGTAAAAGCATCCAAACTATTATTGTAGTTTTAACTAATAGTAATGTTATCCACTTTCAAAAATACTTGTTACACATATAAAACAATTGGATGAGTAAAAACCCCAATAAAATTTCAAATATATTTTAATCAACGAAAAAACAATAAATGTAACTGCGAGTATTCAACAAACGTTTCCCACTCCTTTGGCACATTTCCAAATTTATTAATAAACCATTTTGAATGATGCCCCCCTCAAGAATAATAAGTATATGGTACGGCATTGATATTATACCAATTTGATTAAATTTCTTCCCAACTCAGAGCTATGCTCAATGTTCAGTAACAAGGCGAATTTGTTTAGGTCTAGTCATTCTAAATCAAATAAATTCAACGACGTTAGTGAGCATTGAGCAAGCTCCCACAGGGCAAGTACCTAATAAAAGGTAAAGGCTTACATGCTGCGT
>JAOPTQ010000015.1:0-33389 GCA_051531915.1 Colwellia sp.
TTTCACCTAAAACTGCTGATAACTAAGTTGATTTACTTGATTTGCAACAGCGCGATCTCGCTCGTCTGAAGCAGGTAAACTTAATACTGATTCTAATGAAGATAATGCAATGCCAACCAGTGTTTTTAATTCAGTTTGTTTTTGTTGGATTAGTGTTTCTCTGGTTTCTGCTACCTGAGTGATTTTTAAACTGTTTAATTCATGTAAAGATTGAAAAACTAAACTAAAAGAAACAATTAATATTAATACACTGCAAACGACTAGTAGTTTAGATTTTAAAGGAAGGGTTTTAATAAACATAAAATCTCCGAGTAATTAATTCTCGTATAAAAGTTAAGGGATATTCCTAGTTAGTTCAGTATATTAAAAAGAATGAAATACTGAAGTACAGCAATAAACGATCTAACCCATGGAGCCTATAAAAAGAGCGACCTTTAGATTGTTTATGTTATTTCCATATTAAGTTTATTAAAACATTTAATGTGCTTTAAGTCTTGTGGTCATTTTTGCGCAATAAAAATAGCGCGTTGCGGAGCAGGGTAGCCTTCAATAGTTTTACTGTTATCGTTGGGATCAAGAAAATCTTGTAATGATTCGGTATCAATCCAGTCTGTTTTACGTTGTTCTTCAAGCGCAGTAATATCAGTATTTACCACACGAATATTGTTAAAACCACAACGCTCAAGCCATGCACACATCGCTTTAGTACTCGGTAAAAACCAAACATTACGCATTTTGGCATAACGTTCTCCCGGCACTAATACGGTATTTTCATCGCCATCAACAATTAACGTTTCTAAAACTAACTCTCCGCCTTTGACTAACTGAGCTTTTAATTGGTATAAAAAGTCGATAGGTGATCGTCTATGATATAATACGCCCATAGCAAAAACGGTATCGAATGCGTTTAGTTCAGGCAGTTGTTCAACACCAAGCGGTAGTAGGTTAACGTTATCGTCATTAATAAAATGTTGTACGGCGTTAAATTGCATAAGAAATAATTGTGTAGGGTCAATACCGACAACAAATTTTGCGCCTGCACCACGCATACGCCATAAATGATAACCACTGCCACAACCAATATCTAACACATACTTGTTACTTAAATCACTAATATGCTCAGCAAGTCGGTCCCATTTAAAGTCACTTCGCCACTCGGTATCTATGTGTAAGCCATGAATATGATAGGGGCCTTTACGCCAAGGTTTGAATTTTTTAAGTAGGTTTTCTAAACGTTTATGCTCACCTTGGTTTAAATCTTCAGTTTTACCTACGGTAACACTAGTCGCCAGATCAACAGCTAATGCTTTATCAGTTTTTGCTGTTGGCAGGGCATCTAAGCTTTTTTGCCATTGTTTATAGTCACCGTGTAAGTTATTTTCATGCCAATGTGTTAACTGTGCGGGCAGTGTGTTTAACCAATGACTTAATCGGTTTGTTGAAATTTGTTGATAAAATTTATTAAAGTGTGTCATAGGAATTTTTGTCTTTATTATCTTTATAGTCTTATGCTCGAAATTGGAATGTTCGAAACTAGAGCCGATTTTATTTTATCGCCATGAAAGAAATAAAATTAAAGCACTGAAACCAAGGTGACACATGACTAAACCCCGCAGATTTTAGTCGAGTTAAATGCTGCTCTACTGAATCAGTCAACATTACTTTTTCCAGTGCCGTTCGTTTTTGGGCAACTTCAAGCTCGCTATAACCATTGGCTCGTTTAAAATCATGGTGTAAATCAATTAACAGTTCATCGGCAACAGTGTCATCATGAGAAACTTTTTCTGAAATAACGAATATACCCCCAGTATTTAACCCTTGTGCAATGTTGTTAATTAATGCTTGGCGCTGATTTTTTTCAATAAATTGTAGGGTGAAATTTAGCACCACCATTGACGCATTTTCAATAACTACATCTTGAATATTACCTTCAATAATATCTACCGGCGTTTTTCCTTTAAACGCGTTGATATGCATTTTACAGCGCTGCACCATGGCGGCAGAGTTATCAACACCAATAAGCTGACAATTGTTGGCGGTTATGCTTTTGCGCATGGCTAGGGTTGCTGCGCCTAACGAGCATCCTAAATCATAAATATTGCTATTGTCTTGAACAAACTTTTGGCTAATGCGGCCAATGGTGTCAATAATAGTGCTATAACCGGGTACCGATCGGCTGATCATGTCGGGAAATACTTCCACAACCTGCTCGTCAAAAGCAAAGTCTTTTATGTGAGCATGCGGATTAGAATAAATTAAATCTGTATCAGAAGAAGGCATGGTAATAAATTTTCTTTCAGTTAATAACGATTATACGAAGCGCTATTTTAACTGATAATAGTAGTAAGATAAATAAGTGACTTTATGCATGATTGCTTTATAATGTGCGCCATAAATCTACTTGCTTAATTTTGTACTTAAGTAAGCGATATCCATTTTAATTTTTCGAATAATGCAAGGCAAAATACATGCGTGATCTTTATTGTGGTGAGGTGAATGAATCTCATATTGGCCAAGAAGTAACTTTATGCGGTTGGGTAAACAAACGTCGCGACTTAGGTGCAGTGATTTTTTTAGATCTTCGTGATCGAGAAGGACTTGTACAAGTAGTTTATGATCCTGATTTACCCGACGTAATTGCCAAAGCTAATACCCTACGTAATGAATTTTGTGTACAAATTACCGGTAAAGTGCGTGCTCGCCCTGAAGGGCAAGTGAATAAAGGTATGAAAACTGGCGGTATTGAAATTTTAGGTTTAGCACTTAATATTTTGAATAAATCTGCGCCATTACCACTTGATTCAAACCAAAATAATTCAGAAGAGCAGCGTTTAAAATATCGTTATTTAGATTTGCGTCGCACTGAGATGACAGAGCGCATGCGCTTTCGTGCACAAGTAACGTCTAAGGTACGTAGTTCGCTAGAGTCACAAGGCTTTTTAGATATAGAAACACCGATATTAACTGCCGCAACGCCAGAAGGTGCGCGCGATTATTTAGTGCCAAGCCGTACTCATAAAGGCAACTTCTTTGCCTTGCCACAATCACCACAGTTGTTTAAACAATTATTGATGATGTCGGGTATGGAACGTTATTATCAAATTGTTAAATGTTTTCGAGATGAAGATTTGCGTGCTGATCGCCAACCTGAATTTACTCAAATTGATATTGAAACATCATTTATGAGTAGTGATCAAGTGATGGAAGTTGCAGAAACCATGATCGTTAACTTGTTTAAAGAGCTAATGAATGTTGATTTAGGCACTTTTCCACGTATGACTTATGCTGATGCGATGACGCGTTTTGGCTCAGACAAACCTGATTTACGTAATCCATTAGAGTTAGTTGATGTTGCCGACATTTTAAAAGAAGTTGAGTTTAAAGTATTTTCAGGTCCTGCGAATGATGCTAATGGTCGTGTTGCGGTTATTTGTGTACCGGGTGGTGCTGCAAAATTCTCACGTAAAGGTATTGATGAATTAACAAAATTTGTTGGTATTTACGGCGCTAAAGGTATGCCGTGGTTAAAAGTCAACGACATTGATGCGGCGTTAGCGACCGGCGTTGAGGGTTTACAATCACCCATTTTAAAATTTTTATCCGCGGATGAAGCCAAAGCGTTATTAGCACGAACAGAAGCTAAAACGGGCGATATTATCTTCTTCGGCTCTGACACTTATAATGTAGTGACTGAATCATTAGGCGCGCTGAGATTGAAATTAGGTGAAGATTTAGCGTTATTACAAGGCGAATGGAAACCGTTATGGGTTGTTGATTTCCCCATGTTTGAAGAAATTGATGGTCACATGCATGCATTACATCATCCGTTTACCGCCCCCACTAATTTAACCGCTGAGCAATTAGAAGCGAGCCCAGTTGGCGCATTATCAAATGCGTACGACATGGTGTTAAATGGCTGTGAATTGGGCGGTGGTTCAGTGCGTATTCATAATCAAGATATGCAAGCAGCAGTTTTTAGAATTTTAGGTATTAGCGATGAAGAAGCGCAAGAAAAATTTGGTTTCTTACTTGAAGCTCTACAATATGGCGCGCCGCCACATGCCGGTTTAGCCTTTGGTCTTGACCGATTAGTGATGTTAATGACCGGTGCTAGTTCCATTCGTGACGTTATGGCTTTCCCTAAAACAACCACCGCTGCTTGTCCGTTAACGAATGCACCGGGTAAAGCTAACCCTGCACAATTGGCAGAATTAGGGGTGCAAGTTATTAGTAAGGAAAGTGAGTAAGTTGTAGGTTGACACGAGCGTAGCGAGGCTCGACAATTAATTAAGTAGAGCTTATTTAAACTTTGCTTTTTTAAAGCTAGCTGTCGAGGCAAGCATCGACCTACATATACTAATAACGGGTAACTATAGCTGATGTCCATAATTCTAGGAATAGACCCCGGCTCACGGTTTACCGGTTACGGGGTGATCAAAAAACAAGGGCGGTCTTTTACTTACCTTGGCAGTGGGTGTATAAAAGCACTAAGCCAAGGTGAAGATTTAGGCGCTCGTTTGCAAACTATTTTTTCTGGTGTTTCAGAAATAATTCTACAATTTCAACCGGATATGTTTGCCATTGAACAAGTTTTTATGGCGAAAAATCCAGATTCAGCGCTTAAACTGGGTCAGGCACGTGGCGCTGCTATAGTTGCGGCAACAAATGCTAATTTAGCGATTGCTGAGTATTCTGCCAGACAAATTAAACAAGCCGTTGTCGGTACGGGTGCTGCCGACAAAAGCCAAGTTCAGCACATGGTAAAAACTATTCTTCAACTTCCTGGTACTCCACAAGCTGATGCAGCCGATGCACTTGCTGTTGCTTTATGCCATGCCCATAGTCATGAAAGCTTAGCTAAACTTGCGGGGCAAGCTAAGAAAACAGTGCGTGGGCGGTTAATATAATTTATCAGTAAGTTATTTATTGTAAACAAATTGATCACTTCCTCATTTTAGCCTGTTTTATAATTTCAATACGCTCTATTGCTGATAGATAACTCAGGCATCAGTTGTAATCGTCATCTTCGAGGTGTTTTAATCGAAGATCTAGGTGTTTTTATACTTAGATTCCCGTTTAATACACCACGGGAATGACGAACCTGAGTGAAATGCATAGGCACGTTTATTTTTATTACTCAAATAAAACTTGAACATCTACGTTAAGTGCTTTACTTATCATAATAATTTCAATATCTGTAATTCTTCTTACTCTTGATTCTATTTTAGCTAGTGTGCTACGGCTTATTTCCCAAGGCAATAAATTACATCGTGCTACCAATTGATCTTGAGTTAATTGTTTTTTTTGGCGAATGGCTCTAATTTGAGGACCTATTTTGTTCATTTGTTGCTCCTGATATGGAGCTTGATTTTTACAAATAAATGAATCATTATTGCTCCGTGTGCAGAGCACCACATCTAAGAAAAGTATAGTTATCAGATTAGGTACAATAAAAAGTAATTTTTTTGTTAAGGCTAGATGATAAATATGTAATTTAACAAGGAACTGTAATGAATCGACGAAACCAACAAATAATAAATACAGAAGTTACACTTTTACCTGACGAAGAACTTGTTTATATCACTGATTCAAGAGGTATTATTACCTATATCAATAGTAATTTCTGATTAGCTTTTAACCTAAATACAAATGATAAAAGTAAGTGACTGTGTTTTTCAAGGTAAGTGAATAACCTAATTGGCAGTAGTCTTTTAAGATAAATTTGAGGTGTAAATATTAATGGATAGTTTTAACATTAATGTTATTTTAGAAAGCTTATCTAATATAAATAGTCATCATTTTTTTAATGAAGTTTGTTTGTCGTTAAATAAAATTTTTAGGGCAGATTTTGTATTTATTGCAACTATTGATGAAAGTCATAAACATGCAACTACCATTGCCGTAGTAAATGAAGGTAGTATAGAAAATAATTTTAGTTTTACATTAGCGGGAACGCCTATTGTTGATATGATGGATAAATTAATTTGTATTCATTGTCTTGATATTCAACAGTTATATCCTAATGACCCCTTACTTGTAGATATGAATATTAAAGGCTATGTAGGCATACCATTAAAAAGTAATACAGGCGATGTGCATGCCATTTTAGTCGCATTATTTTATGAGAGTATTGATGAGAATTCACTTTCGGGTTTATTTTTAAATTCAAGATTGAAAATAATAGATGAAATTGAAGCACTGTATTTACAGTTTTCATGTTTAATTGAAAAAAAATTACATAAGAATAGTTATTTAAAAACAACCTCAATACTTGAAAATATTATTGATAATTCTCATGAAGCTATTATGACTTGTGATAAAAATAAAAAAATTATTTTTGTTAACTCCTCTTTTACGCGTATGACTGGTTATACGCAAACTAATATACAAGGAAAAACACCTAGAATTTTAAGTTCAGGAAGGCAAAGTAGAGTATTTTATCAGTTAATGTGGCAAAACATTAATGAAAAAGGATGTTGGCAAGGCAAAATATGGAATAAACGTAAAGATGGTAAAGAATACTTAGAATGGTTATCCATAACTACTATTTATGATGAATATAATAATGTAAGTTACTACAATGCTTTTTTTCTCGATATTACCGAGCAATATAAAACAATAGAGAAAGTAAAATTTCAAGATTTATTTGATCCTTTAACTAAAGCAGCAAATAAAAAAATGCTTTTTGAGTTTATTGAGCGTTCTCTAATACAGCACCCTCTTCAATTAAAAAATTATACAGCTGCGGCCTTGCTTGTTATAGATATTGATTTATTTAAAAAATTTAATAGCCTTTATAGTCATGAATTTGGTGATAAAGTACTGATTAATACGGCTAATCGACTACAGTCACTTGTTAGGAACGGAGATATTCTTGCGCGCACTAGTGGTGATAATTTTACTTTTTTTGTTAATCATTTATCTAATGAAAAGGCTATAATTCAGATTATAGATAACATCACTAATGCTTTCTTAAAACCTTTTGTTATTGATAGTATTAGCATTAAATTAACATTAAGTATCGGTATTGCTTATTTTAGTAAAGATGCATTAGATGCCTTTGGTTTATTTGAAAAAGCAGAGCAGGCTATGTTTTATGCTAAAAATAGTAGTTGTAATTCTTATGGATTTTATAGTCAACACATATTGGATGAGCAAAACAAACAAGAACAATTTAAAATAGCATTAGAATTAGCTATTAAAAATGATGAG
Source organism: Colwellia sp. (assembly GCA_051531915.1). Taxonomy (GTDB): domain Bacteria; phylum Pseudomonadota; class Gammaproteobacteria; order Enterobacterales; family Alteromonadaceae; genus Colwellia. The sequence continues at coordinate 7,213 of JAOPTQ010000015.1, forward strand.
TTTAGTGTTGTTTTTCAACCTATAATATCGGTAAAAAACCAATCTGTAACTAAATTTGAAGCGCTTGTTCGCTGGAACAACAATGGTAATTGGGTCTCTCCTGTAGAGTTTATTCCAATGGCGGAAAAATTTGGCTTAATAAAACAAATAGGTGATATTGTTTTAAATAAGGCATGTAGTGAGTTGAAAAAACTGCAAGAACAAGGTTTTACTGATCTTGTTTTTAATGTAAATCGTTCTATTTATGAGTTTCCGCTTAAAAGTGAGGACAACAATTTATGGATTGATACTATTAAAATGTATGGACTTGCTCCTAAAAATATATGCTTTGAGTTAACTGAAAGTGTTATTGCTCCTGAAAGCGACGGTAATATAGCTTTGCTGAATAAATTACAAACGGCTGGTTGTACAATAGCGTTAGACGATTTTGGTACAGGTTACTCATCATTGAGTTATTTACGACGATTTCCTATTGACACCTTAAAGATTGACCGAAGTTTTATTATGGAGATGACTAAAGTTGAAGGTGATGTAGTGCTTGTATCTGCAATTATTTCTATGGCTAAAGCGCTTAATATATCTGTTGTTGCAGAAGGTGTTGAGCTAGAAATTGAAGTTGATATGTTAACTGAGCTAGGCTGTGACTTTATACAAGGTTATTATTTTTCAAAACCGTTACCACCAGAGTCAATTCTTCAATACCTGACTAACTTTAATTACCGTTAATGCTAAAATGAAGTGGCTAAATTAACTATGCCACTTTACTCAAATTAATCTAGCCAAATAGTACATTTAATACAAGAGATAAAAACTGCACTTTACTGTATAAATATATAGTGGTATGCTTTTGGTTAAATAATATTAGCGTAGGTTTACCTTGTGATTGGTCGTTTGTCTGGCAATTTAGTTGAAAAATTTCCCCCTGAAATATTAATAGAATGTGCAGGTGTAGGCTACGAAGTCACAATGCCCATGACCAGTATTTATGCATTACCCGAGTTAAATGAAGCAGCAATAATTTATACGCATTTTGTTGTTCGTGAAGACGCTCAGTTACTTTATGGTTTTGCGAATAAAATAGAACGAAAACTGTTTCGTTTACTCATTAAAGTGAATGGTGTTGGTCCTAAATTAGCCTTGGCCGTATTATCTGCCATGTCAGCTGACCAATTTGTGAGTTGCGTTAATCATGATGATGTTTCAGGTATAGTGAAAATTCCAGGCGTAGGTAAAAAAACCGCTGAGCGCTTGTTAATAGAAATGCGCGATCGATTAAAAGACTGGCAATTATCATCACCTACACCGGCAACTGATGCTATGCCGGTACAGTTGAATGCACTTGGCGATGTAAGCACCTTCATAAAGCCGCAGATTGATGATCATAAAGGTGATGCTATTAATGCCTTGATTTCTTTAGGATATAAACAATTTCAAGCAGATAAAGCGGTGAAGTTAGTTTATAGTCACGGTATGTCGAGTGAAGATATTATTCGTCATGCGCTAAAATCAATGTTGTAATTATTTATTAGGCTTCTATTTTGCCATCCCCGAAGTCTTTAAAAATTAGATTTTTGATTGAAACCTTTTGAAGATTAATACGTGAAAGTTTTTAGCTTATTAAAATTATCATAAGCTGAACAATAACTTGAATAAGTACAATAAAGTAAAAAATAAAATAAGAAAGCTAGGGAAAAGTAATAATGATAGAAGCTGATCGCTTAATTGAGCCTGTTGCGAATAAAGAAGATGAAGGGGTTGACCGCGCCATTCGTCCTAAAATGCTTCAAGACTATACTGGTCAAGCACATGTAAAAGCGCAAATGAATATATTTATTCCTGCCGCTAAAAAACGTGGTGAGCCGCTTGATCACTTACTTATTTTTGGCCCTCCGGGGCTAGGAAAAACCACCTTAGCGAATATTGTAGCCAATGAAATGGGCGTTAACATTCGAACTACTTCAGGACCAGTGTTAGAAAAAGCTGGTGATTTAGCAGCATTATTAACCAATCTAGAAGAAAATGATATTTTATTTATTGATGAAATTCATCGATTAAGCCCTGTAGTCGAAGAAGTGTTATATCCGGCTATGGAAGATTACCAGTTAGACATTATGATTGGTGAAGGACCAGCAGCACGGTCTATTAAATTAGATTTACCCCCTTTTACCTTAATAGGTGCAACAACGAGAGCTGGCGCATTAACGTCGCCACTGCGCGATCGATTTGGTATCGTGCAGCGCCTAGAATTTTATAATGTTAAAGATCTAACCACCATTGTGACTCGTTCAGCACATTTTTTAAATTTAACCATTGATGAGCAAGGTGCCTTTGAAATTGCGCGTCGCTCTCGTGGTACGCCACGTATAGCAAACAGATTACTGCGTCGAGTACGTGATTATGCCGATATTAAAAATCATGGCATTGTTGAGCAAAACACCGCAGCTGCTGCTTTAGATATGCTTGAAGTTGATAATGAAGGCTTTGATATTATGGACAGAAAACTGCTTCATGCCATTATTGATAAATTTATGGGCGGACCTGTTGGTTTAGATAACGTTGCTGCGGCTATTGGTGAAGAGCGAGAAACGATTGAAGATGTACTTGAGCCTTTTTTGATCCAACAAGGCTTTTTACAACGTACCCCCCGCGGTCGAATTGCTACCGATAGAGCTTACCAACATTTTTCAATAACTCGACCTGAGAGTTAGTTTTATATTTTTGAACGTTAATATTGTGAATGTTAAGTTTTTTGTTGACGTTTTTTCCAAGCCTTTATCACGCTATATCGCCATAAAATTTGAATGCCAAAATAACCTATAATAGAGAAAGCTACGGCTAAAATGCCACAGCCCACTAAAAAAGCAGGACCAATGGTTGATAGACTGTCTAACACCCATTGCCAACTCGCTTGAAAAGTAAATTCTTTTTCGGGTACGCCAAGTACCCAAGTTCCGACGATATAACTACAATAAAAAATTGCGGGCATGGTTAATGGGTTGGTTAACCAGACTAATCCAAGTGATAAGGGTAAGTTTCCATGCACCATGATGGCAACACCGGCGGCTAAAATCATTTGAAAAGGAACAGGAATAAAAGCAAAAAATAAACCAATAGCAAAAGCTTTGGCAACTGAATGGCGATTTAAATGCCATAAATGAGGGTTATGCAATAACGAGCCAAAAATTTTCAAGTATTTATTTTCTTTGATCGATTGATGATCCGGCATGATGCGTTTGATGAATTTTTTCGGCATGTTTTTTTGCTACTTACTCTTTTGATCTAATTTGTTATTTTGCGTTGAAATAGCCTATATTTAAAACTGTTGTATATTTTCTATCGTTAAGGATAACGGTTCACTATGGATTGGTGGCTATTTACTTTTTTTCTCGGTGCTATATTGTCACTATTTTTGCCGATAGTGACAGTAGTTAGGCGCAATGCCTTACATAGTATAGAGTTTCACTGGTTGGTCGCTAATAATCCAAAAAATAAAGCCCTTTTAAAAGTGTGTGTTTACTAAGTTTTTTACTCGGCTATAACTTATTGAAAAATCAGGTTAAAATTTAAGCGTTTTTGGTTAAGCGGCTAAGTGACTTTGTTCGCGTAAAAGCTGCGCCACTAATGGGTTATGTATCTTGTCGGCATAGGCGGCAAAGTAAACCTTTTCAACAGGCATTTCCGCCATTCCTGCCAATTTTTCTAATACATCATCATTGGGGATTGTGCCGCGATTGCGCCAAGCTGATACCGTGTTGCAACTAATTGATAGTTTCTTGGCAAGTCTATAGTCTGAAATGCCTGTTGTAGCTGAGTTCAATACATCTATGAAGTTCATCGTTTTTATACCTTTTGTAGTTCGCAAATTAAGTATAGAACACTACAATGGACTTTTCTATATGCTAATGACCGTTGTTATATTCACACCTCTGTTGTATGGTTTAAAAGCTTTCGCGGTGCAAGCCGTTTTACCTGATGTAGTTCGCGCTCTTCGTGTTGATTCAGTCCATAGCCGCAAAAGCACTTTGTTTTTTGAACATTTATTCCCTAGGTGTTGGTGGTTGCAACTGCCGCACCGCCTCTTTTTTAGGTTTGGGAATACTAACGGGGAATAACTGAATGTACGCTGAACAAATCACCATAGTTGATAATAGACATGCTTACCGAGCGCGATTAAATCAAACGTGGTTAGCCAATCCTTTCGATATTCCCTTACTTAAAAAAATTATATACGTGAACCTTTTGGTTTCACTGAATAAGGGAAAATTATGATTGATGTAAGAGTAAGAGTAAGAAAAGCTAGTTTTAAAGGTTGGATTCAGGACGGTAACGAACAAGGCGAAACTATTCAAAATATTGAAATGGGTAGCGGTGCAAACATATTTAAATTGAGTTTTGATGATTTAGATGAATGGCAAAAGTTCATTGAGTTTTTCAATGTCACAGAAATTAAAGATCATCGCGGAAAATAGCGAGTAAAACAAAGCCTCCACATTTTGGGGGCTTTCTTTTGCTCGTTAAAAAGGTTTTTAGCTAATCTGGGTGCAATTGGATCATAGAGTAAGTGGTTGCATTTACGCTAAAAACTGGGAGTTGAGTGAGCCTAGTCACGCTATCACGGGATTATTGTCAATAGTGTGAACTGTACGAAGTGAGGAACATGCAAAGGTCGAACTTTGCCATTACATCTGGAACGGGTATACCCACGGCACCAGTCTAAAAACGCGTGGTAGTAATGTGATGTTCTTTGGGTGGGGCAGTAGGCAAAAGGGGCGCATTAACTGTAAGCGCTTGGAAAGCCCACCCTGTTAAGCGTCTGTTTAAGCGTTTAACCGTCTGAAGCGAAGTAATACAATGCTAAATATTTACGGTTTAATCCACTGCGAATATTAGCTTTTTTTGACGAAAAAGTCAATCGTTTTGGGGTAACTGACCCATAGCAATTTAACTATTTAAAGCCACAATTAGCGGTAATTTTTATAGTGGTTTGCTAGGGGCTTGTTACATCTGAAGCGTAGCGAAAGATGTAACAAGGGGAGGTAATCGTTTTAGGCGCTTGCGCCCAGCATCATAATTTTTTAAAGGAAAGAGTAAAAAAGCGATAGCTTGCATTCCTTATAGCGCGATGCCTCTAAGGCATTGTAAGAGGTTTGTTTTTTAAAGCGCAGTTGTAAAGCAATTTCCAGTAATGCAGCCAAGAGAAGCGTTTCACCACTGGTAAGGGGGTAAATACACGATGCAACAACACAAATCTAACAGGGGTGGAAATTTTTCGCCTCGAAAAAAATTCGATGATATTACCTATCAACGAGATTTTGAAACGGGGCAATATGCAGCAATGCGCGGTAAACATTCGAGTGATTGCCCTTTTCGTTTAAGCGATAGAAAAGCCGCATGGCTTAGAGGTTTCCGCGATGCTACGTACAATAACGAGCATCGTAGCCAATCAATCAAATCAGAATCAACACACGGTCACATTATTAATCTGCGAAATGTTTTGTCTGGTGATAAAGCTACAATTAAGCTAAAAGTGAATAAAACATACATTAATGAATAAATATGCATAAATAGTGAATATAAGTTGCATAATTATTCAAAATGAGTATTTTAGTTAATGCACCACGGCACGTTGAGAAACGCCCGTAAATATTAATTCAATGTTGGGAAACATCGAAATGAGTTTATTAACTTCAATAGCGCTTGCTCTTGGCTTGTCGCAATCACCTGCAATAATTCTTGATCCAATAACAAATCAAGTTATCAAAATAAAACAAAATAAAAGCATCAAACAAACGCGAATGAAAAAGCAATCTCAGCATTTTTTGTTGCCTGTCACCAAACAAACTTTTAAACAAAACCAACGTAAAGAACGCAAAGCTTCAGCACGTAAAAAAGCACGTAAATAAACCTTTTACCTTAACTTTACTGTCGGGAGACACGAATGTTAGAAAAAATAGAACAACTAAAACCACCACTGCAAACGCAGTATAAATTTTTATTCCGTCTGATTAAGGATGCTCGGAATACAAATAATCCTTTTAAAGCGAAAGAGCTTAAAAATCAAATTGAGCCGTTGCTTGAACAGTTCGCCAGTGCCGCGGTGGACTTAATGACTTGCCAAGCGGAACAAATCAAAGATTTACAAATTCAAATCGGGCGCTTAGATGCGCGTTTATCTGATTTAGGGGTTTAATATGCGCGCAAAAGGTCAAGTAGGGCAAATAATTTGCACTTGCGGTCGTGTTGGCGAGTTGCGAACGCGAGCAAACGGAAAGTTTTTACCTTTTCTCATGTGCAAACATTGTGGCATGAAACAAGGTAAAGACGGTTTACGTGAGCAGTGGCTATTAGATGAAAAGCCTAATAACTCGCTTGGTAAGTATGGCGATTTTCCAGAAAGTTCAAGTGAACATCAAACCACATCAAATGAAACCAGTAAAAATAAGGTTTCTAGCGAAGTGGTAACTTCAAGTGAACATCAAAAAGAGTGGGTTCCTGATGAAGATAACCCACCTGAAAATGTTGACGTTGAAGTTGCCGAAAAACCAGAGCCAACCGAGACAACATCAAAATCAGGTTTAAGCCTTGGCGCTAAAGTCGGTTTAAGCTTACTTGGTGTGGTCGGTTTGGCTTTTGGCATTAAAAATTTGAAGTTACCCAGTTAAAGCATAGGACACAGAGCAATGAAAAAAGTAAAAGAAACATCAAGTGAACATCAAGTAACTTTAAATGAACTTGAAGTTGAAACTTCGCTAGAAACTGCGGCAGACGTGGAACAACTTCAAACAACTTCAAATGAAACACTGAACAAAGAATTTGAAAATATGGTTGATGATGCCACCAAAACCAAGCCAGAAAAGGAGTTAGCGCAAAAAATAACGGAACAAGTTAACAAAGAAGAAAAACCGTATACACCAGAGCAAGCGGCAGGGGTTGCCTTGATTGCTTTAAATGGCGTGGGTAAGTTAATCACGAAATTTACAGGTATTGCCTTAGAGTTTGACCAACAAACACAAATGATTTTTGCGGCTATGACAACGCCACTGGTGATGAAGTACGGCAAAACCATCAAAGACTTAATGAATCCTGAAAATGTTGATCTAAATTCAAACGTGCCTGAATATTTAGCAGCTGCGGCTGTCGCAGTGATTGCAGTTCCGAGTTACTTGCAAGTGAAAGAGCATAAAAAGCTTCAACTAAAAGAAAATAAAGAAAAGCTCAGTGATGCCTATAAAAAAGCGAATGAAACGGGCAAAGGTAGATCTTAATGGCGATTAATGAACAAAACTTTCGTAGCGCACAAATGACCAGTATTTGTTGCGCTACTGGCGGTGGTAAAGGTATTGCTGTCACAAGCTTAGGGCTTATTCCGCTTAAATCTTGTGTTGTAGTATTCGATCCGTATGGCGAGTATAAAACACGTTTTGGTAACAGAGCTTGTCACCAGTACAAATCAAAACGGGGCTTTGCTCGTGCGTTTCGTGATGCATGGCAAAGTAACAAGCCATTTGTGCTGTCTTACTTTCCACAAGGTGATAGATTGCACGAAATGGAATGGTTTGGTGGTTTAGTGTGGGCGGCTGCTAATGGTGGTCGTGTGTTATACCCTGTTTTTGAAGAGTACGGGAAATGTGTGGAATCTATTTCAAAAGATGAAACTATTGTCGGTGAAATTTACTCAGGTGGTCGTAAGTTTGGTCTACGAGGTATTGCAATTTTTCAGCGTAGTGCGGAAGTGCCAAAAACGATTTGGGGTAACTCTCAAATTAAAGTGATTGGCGCGCAAGAGTACACCGCAGATGCGAAACGTATTGTTGACCAGTTAGGTTGTCCAATTGATGAAGTAGCCGAATTAAGTACACTAAACGAGGCGTTTACTATGTACGCACCAAAGCTTGATGATCATGTTCGCACCAAAACACATTACCTTATGGCCAAAGGCTTTCGAAATTACAAAAAAGTTGCCGCAATGGTAGAGCCTGCAAGGCATTTAACCAAAAACTGGTCTACTAAACAACGTGCTTTAAATGCTAGCACAGACTATGCGTTAATTAATCCTTAAGGGGAAATGATGTTTATAGAGTTTATTAATTTTTTAGGGTGGTTTTTTTATTGGCTTGCTATGGGGGTAGCTGTTTATGGAGTAATAAAAATATTAAAAGAGCATCATGATCACGTTAATAGAAAAAGTTAGTTTTAAATTTTGAAGTTAACCAGCTATAGCGACTCTTGCGCTAAGTTTGTTAACTTTTTTAACTTCAAGTCAACATCAAACAACTTCAAATCAACATCAAACGGTGATTGATTTAACTTCAAATTACTTGCTATTAATAAAAGCCCAAGCAGCACAACGCTGTATTTAAGTAACTGTCGGGAGACATTAACATGGGTTTTAAACCTGAACAATTAGGCGTAATTGCCTTAATTTCATTGGTCGTTTCAGCGGCTGTCGTTTATGCATCGAATAACATTGATGCTGTTGAAGATACAATCGGTTAATCGGGGGACTTATGGCTTTAAATACATTCGCCCCTTATTCTCGAAATATGCGCTCAGCCGAGGGCATTGCATGGAATGAAACGGGTCATATCGAAATCAAAGGCGGTTCAACATTACACATGATTGAATTGCAAACTAATATTACTGATGCATCAAAAATCAAACGAGTTTGGTTAGAAATTGGCGGTACGCCTATCGTGCAATTTACCGGCAAACAACTTGCTATGTTAGATGCGTTTAAAGGTTTACCTGCTGTTGCCGGTAAATTTGTTATTCCTTTTTCTGATTTGATTTACCGAAGCCGAGAGGGTGTCACTTCGGGCAAATTACCAACCTATGCCAGTGAAGAAATTTATCTTTACATTGAACTAGGTGACGGAACCGGTTCAATCAGTGTGAAAGGGCGTTATTGGATGACTGATGGTGAACGTCGTATTTTTACGCCTAAAACCTATTCAACCACGTTCGATGCTTCGGCGTCAGGCGTTAATGATTTTATTTGGAAAAATGGTAATGCAACGCGTCGCGTTCGTCGTATTCATTTCAAATCTGAGAGCATCAATAAAATTAAGGTGTTTCGTGATTCTCGCTTAATCCATGAAATTGAAAAAACCACAAACAAAGAAGATTTAGCGCGTTATGGTGATTTAACACCACAAGCCGGTTATTTTCACTTTGATCCAACGTTGTTCGGTTTTGGTTGGGATGGTTTATTTTCAACACATGGCGGTGAGTTGAAATTCGAGCTTGATATGGCGGTTGCTGAATCGGTGCCTATGTTTGTCGAAATGCTAGAACAAACCGCACCTTTGCAAGTTTCATAAGGGGGTTTTATGTCGTTTTGGGATGAACTAGGCGATAACTTTTCAAATCTTGCAGAATCAGTAACAGAGGGCGCAGGGGATTGGATTGATGGCGCGGTTGAAAATTATTATAGCGAAGCGAACGCACAACCAGAGGCAAATGATGCCAAAAGTGAAAACGTAACCTTTGGTGATGGTAAGGAAAGTCCAACCGCAACGGTAACAAGCACAGCCTCAACGCCTTTAATTACGGGGGTTGATAATAAAACCTTGTTAATGGGTGTTGTTGGTTTTGTTGCGTTAGTTTTAGTGGTTAAGGGGTAAGTTATGCCATTTTTATTATATCCATTATTAGCCGGTGGCTTGGGATTTGGAGCAGGTTTTTTTGCCTCAAACGGTATAAGCAACTTAGTTAAATTGGGCTTGGTTGCCGGTGGTGGCTATGTCGCTTATCAAATTTACGTTAAGGATGCTAAATAATGCTTGGTGCTCTGACTTCATTAACAGGTGGTGGCGGCTTATCGGCTAGTGGCGGAGAAGCAACTAGTGGTAATGGCGACCAAGCCCAAAATAATTCAACGACCTTTGGTGGTTTGAATTATGGTGGTACGGGCGTTTCTCCTTTGCTTGTTGGTTTTATCGTTGTTGCTGTTGTTGGCGCGGTGGTTTACCTCAAAAAATGAGAAAAATCAACGTAACAACTGAGCGATTAAAAGCCTTGCGTCCTGCTTTATTGGGCGCAATGGCTACTATTCGCAACGAATTAACGCAAGGTGTTAGCTCGCTTTACCAAACGTCAGGTAATAATTTATTGGTTGTTGTTCGTTTTGAACAGCAAGAAATGGTTGTTGTGGCGGTAGTTGGTTACAACCTTAAAAAATCAGTTAATGAAATTATTTCACTGGCAAAGCAAAATTTATGTAGTTCAATACGCTTTCATAGTAAACATCCAAAACACCTTGAGAAAGGTCTTTACGGGTTATCACCAAAGTTGATTGAAATACGAAAAAAACTATTTAGCAATGAATATGTTTTTAGGTTGGAGATTTAAAAATGGGCGGTAAATCTAAAAGCACCCAAACAACGAGTAATTTGCAAACAACAAATAACTACGTTAATGATGGTGATTATGCCGGTGTTATTGGTGGTGTAACGCATGATGAAAGCGAGATTGATTTTCAAGACGATCACAGCGTTCGTAATGACATTGATAACAGTGTTCGTAATGAATATGAATTTGACTATGAAGATAGTAGTGACCATAGCGTTCGCAATGACATTGACAACAGCATTCGTAATGACATTGATAACAGTGTTCAAAATGACTATGAAGATAATAGCGATCATAGTGTTAGTTTTGACGGTGATTATGCAGGTGCCGGAACGGTTAATATTCTTGATGGTGGCGCTATTGAGCAAAGTTTTGATTTTGCCACGTCAACGGTTGAAGAAAATTCAGCTATATTGCGTGAATCTATTAGCGCGGTAACGAAAAACTCAACTGAGCTTGTCGACGCTTTGGTTGATTCACAAAGTAATGCTTTTAGCAGTTATGACAAAGTTGTCGGTGATTCTTTTGGTGCTATTAATCAAACAACACAAAGAACGCTAGACACGTTAGAAAAAGCGTCAGGAGATTACGCAAGTAACTTAACTGATTTTGCTAGCGATTTTGTTGAGGGAATTACTGACACTCAAGTAAGTAATAGTGATAACAACAAAGAGCAGTTAGCGACTATTGCTGAACTAGCAAAAAACACCTCGTTACAAGGGCAAGACATTGTTGCCGAAAATTCAACAAAAATGGTTATGTATTTTATGGGTGCGGTTGCTTTTATTGCCTTAATTGGTAGTGCGGTTGTCTTGGTTAAGGGGAATAAATAATGGCATTTACAAAAATTGCGGCAAATTCGCAAAAGCGCATCCCTACAACGTCAAAGTATTTGACCATTATTAAATCAAGTGGCGCACTGCATGTATTTAATGAAGATGCAGGGATAAAAGAGTTTCAAATAAAGCAAAACAACATTGTTGAAATGGATGGTGTTGGCTTTTTATATTTTGTTAACAAGTCAAATGTAGAGCTTGAAGTCGAATATCAATCTACTTCGTTAAAGGTTCATTCGGGCGATTCAGGCACAGTTGAAATCACTGGCTCAGTAGTTGTTGATAGAATTGAAAACGGTATAGAAGTAGCGACTTCGGTCGGTAGTGTTGAAATATTACCTGCAAATAGTTTTACTGAAAATGAAGATGTTACCGTGGCAGCTAATACAAAAGTTTTACTACTTAGCGCTGATTTAAAGCGTAAAGAATGTGAAATATTCATTCATGGCGCTGATTATTGTTTATGTCGTGTTGGTAGTACTAATATCACCAATACAAAAGGTCGCGTTGCGGCCGGCGGTGGTGGCGTAATTGGTAGTATTGCAATCAAAGGTACTGATGCGCTTTATTTTCGTAATACTGATGCTGATAACAGTGTCATCGTATCACTAGGAGCTGAATCACGTGTCTAATTCAAACATTCCCAGTTTGCCTGTTGATAACGCAGCATTGATTAACGCTATTGTTAATCAAATTAATGCAAATACCAATACAAAAGCCACGGAAACACAAGAGGCTATTGTTGCTGATGGTGATATCACTCAAGAAAAGTTGAATGATTTAACCACTGTTAATGGTGATATTTCAACAGAAGTGCAAGCAATTAATCAGCACGTTACTGATGAAAATAATAGAGTTTTGGCGAATATCCCGAGTAACAGCCCTATAAAAAGTATTCAAAGGGGGGTATTGAGCGTATCGGCTAATAATTTAGGATCGAAAAGTATTGCTGTTTCCTTAGTGGACAGGTCCAAATCATTTATTAATATATTGTCGGTAAGCGGTCAGAGTACTAACCAACCACGGTTTGAATTAACCAGTCCTACTGAGGTGACGGCAATATATAGCAGCTCGTCTAATACAAGATATGCAGGGTGGGAGTTAATCGAATATGTTTAATTATGCATTAATTGAAAATAACAAAGTTATCGGTGTTCAAAGCTCAACAAATAAAGTTATTTCACCTGATTTGTTGCTAGTTGATGAATTGCCCGAAATTAACAGTATTTACAATAGCGAAAGCAAAACGTTTTCAGTACCCATTGTTGAAGTTGGAAAAATCCGCAAAATCACAAAAGGCGCTTTTCGTCGTCGTTTAACGCTTGATGAAAAAGTGGCTATTAAACTAAGTGATGATCCAATCGTTAATGTATTAAATGAAGATTTAAACGCAAGCTCTTTTGTTGATTTAGATTTTGACCAGTTCATTCAAGGTCTAGGCTATTTTGCTTCTCTTGACTTATTAACAACCGAGCGAGTAGGCGAACTGCTACAAGATGGAACAACCGACGAGGCGCTTTAATGTCTCGTCATCTTTTACTTTTAACTACTGTCGTGATGACAGCGGGAGTTTATTACATGAGAACAAGAACGCCATTTAACGTTAGAAACAAAAATCCGTTAAACATTACCGCACCCCGTAAAAAATACTGGAAAGGACAAACCGGCTTAAGTGGTCGCTTTGCGGTGTTTGATACTATTGAAAACGGTTTTAGAGCCGCTTATCGTAATTTGCTTACTTATAAAAAAGCCCATGGCTTAGATACGATATCGGGCATCATAAATCGTTGGGCACCATCAAACGAAAATCCGACGCAAGATTATATTAACTATCTTGCTAATGAACTTATGATCATGCCAGATGAAACCCTACAATCAAGTGACTATGCCCCGTTAATATTGGCTATGTCAGTGTTTGAGGGTGCAAAAGGGCGTAATGCTTACAACATTGAACAAGTTAACCAAGGTATAGCATTAGCATGATGAATTCATTGTCAGACAAGTTAATTGTTGCGGTTATCGTGACCATAATCAGCCATTACGCACTACAAGGAATGAAAGGCTAATGAAAGCTAAATTTATCGGTGATGTAGTCACCAAATGGCTGGTTTTTTCAAGAAAAATGCAATTGTTAAAACCGTTTTTGTTCCAGGATAAAGCCGGTAAACAATGGAAAGTTAAAAAGGGCGCAATCGTAGACGGTGCAAGCATTCCGCGCCTTGTTTGGAGTTTTATCGGCTCGCCTTTTTCGGGGAAATATCGCAGAGCAAGCGTAATTCACGATGTTTATTGTCAAACTAAATCAGAGCCTCACAAGCTCGTACATAAAATGTTTTATCAAGCCATGCGCGTTGATAAAGTCAATTATTTTAAAGCTAAAGCGATGTATTTCGCTATAAGAATAGGCGGTCCAAAGTGGTAAAAACTAAAATATTAGCAGTGATGCTCTTAATGTGTTCAGGTTGTTCAAGTTATCACTTCGGTGATGTTTCAAAATCATACTGTTATTCAACAAGCGAAGAATTTCGCGCGAATATCAAAGCAACATTAACCGATAAAGGCGTGAAAATTGGCGTTGATTATTGTGCGAGTGTTGGCTTAGTTGATGCGTTAATCATTCGTGAGCATGAACAAATACGGGGTGACTAATGGAATTACTACCCATTTTAAAACAGCTTGCTGAAATAGGTATAAGCGCCCCAGTAATTATTGGTGTGTATGGTTTGTTAAGACTTAACCATTTAATAGCAGGTTTTGATAAACGGCTTGCAGTCGTTGAAGCAAAAATAGAAAAAGCCGCTTAATAGCGGTTTTTTTATGTCTGTCATTTGATAGCAAAAACAAGTTGCCGGCTTAGCTGAAGAACTTAACTTTGCAATCATTCTTGATTTCTTCAGCCGGCTCCGGGATAATGTTTTGCAATCATTTATAAGGTTTTGTTCCAGGAACAAACAAAGGTTTTGCAATCAATGGCTATTACACTACGTCCAAGTGACGAACAATTAGAGCAAATAGAAGTACTCAAAAAATCATTTAACACGAGCACTTCATCAAAAGCACTCTTTGGTGCTGCATCTCTTTACCCAATATTAAAAAAGGATCTATGGGATGCTGAAAGAAAAGTAGAATCCCTCGAGAGAGAGCTTGAGCACCTCAAAAGAAGTATTACTTATTACGAATCATCTCGAGAACAAATGCTCGAGCTAGCGAATAGATAATTATTACGTAAAAACATTACGTACCTTACGTAAAAACATTACGTACCTTACGTAAAAACATTACGTACTGGAGACTTGTTCGTGCGAACAGTTCCCCAGTTCGTACGAACAACTAAACTAAAATGGTAACGAATTGACCGCTTTTATTTTTCCGTTTTCGCCGCGTTTATCATATCGCTTGGTCGTCATTGGGTCACTATGCCCTAAAAGACTTTGTACGGTAAAAATATCAGTATTCGCATGTAATAAAGTAGTAGCGAATGTTCTTCGTAAGTCATGTGTTGTAAAAGTCTTTATTTTGCATTTTTCTTGTATGGCTTTAGTTACATAATGAATCCCCTTGTTGCCTAATCTTTGGGGCTTGATTCTATCGCCTTGTGTAACATGAACAAATAACGCGCCTTTTTTCCTGTTTAATTGATTTAGCCAACCAGTTACCGCATTTCGTGTGAATTTAGATAAGTATGATTTTCTTGATTTGTTGCCTTTACCGCAAACGTGTAATGTAGTTCCTCTTATATCTTCAATGTTAATTTTCGATATTTCACTTCTGCGCAATCCGCAACCAATCGCAAGCGAAAAAATTGCAAAATTACGATAGTCACTAGCGTTTTTAGGGTTGGAAAAGTGTTCTTTTACCTTGTTTATCTCTTTTAGTGATAAAGCTCGTCCTTTGTCGGGTGGTACGCCTTTGTATTGTCTTATGTCTTTAATTGAATGATAGGTTTTTGAATTAATAACATCATGGTAGTGGCATTCACGGGCAAGGGCTTTTATGTTGCTTAAATAGCCGTTTACAGTATCAAATTGTACAGATTCTTTTTTGTGCTCAATAAAATTCAAGGTGTTTTCTCTATTTAGCATTGACCAATCAACATCAAAAATATCATCGTTATTAAAGGTGAACCGACAAAAGCAGCGAAGTCTTATTAGGTCGATTGTTTTTGTTGTTTTGGCTTTTGTGTTCAATAAATAGCTTTTTATGGCATTGTAAGATGGGTTGTTAGTTTTATTTTCCATTTTTTTTTAGTTTTTCCCTTAAAGTCATAAAGTGGGTAAAACAGGCTTTATGTCTCTTATAGTTAACGAAGATGCCAAAACTATATATAACCAAATAAAAGTACAATCACTATTTTTGCCGATAGTGCCACCAATTTTTCTGTTAATTCTACTTTTTTTGTTTGCAATCATTATTTTTTACTATAAACCATTGCGAACGAGTTCAGGTTTGTTTTTTGGTTTTGTCTGGGTATTGCTTAATGCATATAGCTATCAAAGCATCTGGTTTGATAATAACATAAATCCATCAGTGCTTGCTAAGCATGCTAAAATTGTTCAGGGTAAAGTCATCAGTTTGCAAAGTGCAGATGAGAAAAAAGATAAAATTGACTCAAAAGAATATAAATTACGCTTTAATTTCAAAATTACACATATTGAGCAACATGCTTTAGCCATACCGATTAATGTTAGGTTGAGTTGGAAAAATCCAAGTATTATTGTCAAACAAGGACAAATATTAGCTTTAAAAGTAAAAATAAAACCCGCACATGGTTTAGCCAACTTAGGCGGATTTAATTATTTAACCTGGTTAAAGAGTAAAAAAATATCTGCAACAGGCTATGTGGCAAATAATAAATCAAAGTCCAAAAAATCAAAGTCCAAAAAATTAAAACCAATTAACCATTTCAATGCTCACATCGTCAACGATTCAATTACAACGCGACAACAACTTTTTTCTCAATATCAACAGTTATTACCTAAGCATGAATTATCCTCATTAATGCTAGCGTTAGGTTTTGGCGACAGAAGTCAACTTAATCCTAATTTATGGAAAATATTACAAGCAACCGGTACAGGCCACCTTATTGCTATTTCTGGTTTACACATTGGTTTGGTTGCCACGGGAAGTTTTTTATTAGTCATGTTATTAGTGCGTTTATTGCCTTTTCAAACGTTATCTAAACTTACCGGTAATACCTTGATGAACTTTAATGTCTGCTATGTGGCGGTTGTGTCAAGTTTGTTGTTGTCATTATGCTATGGCTATTTAGCGGGTTTTTCTTTACCTACGGTAAGAGCTTTAGTGATGTTGTTTTTTTATTGGGCCTTTAGACTCGTTAGCTGTCATATTTCTATTAAGCGCTGGCTGTTATTAACGTTATTTGTGCTTGTTATTAGTTCTCCGTTTAGCTTATTTACCGCAAGTTTTTGGCTGTCTTGTTATGCTGTTTGTATTATCTTTTTAACATTATGGCGCTTTAAGTTTTGGTTAAAAAAAGGCGCAAAGTCTGTGCGTTTTATTAAAGTATTACTGGTTATTCAACTTAGCTTAACTTTTATGCTTTTGCCTATATCGGCTTTATTTTTTCAACAGTTTTCTATGGTTGCGCTTTTAGCTAATTTGGTGGCGGTGCCGTGGATGAGCTTTATAACCATTCCTTTGTGTTTGTTGTCGGTATTAGTGATGCCGTTGAGTGAATCCTTATCACAAGTTATTATTTTTATTAGTTTACAGTCGATAGAATTACTTTGGATTTGGCTTGAATTTTTAGCGCAACAACCCATGGCAATCATCAATGTATCGTCTCATCAGGTGCACGGGTTAATAGCGACAGGGGCTATATTTGCGATAGTGTTATTTTTGTCGCCTAAAATTCAGACTTTACCACTAAAGAGTAATTGGGTTAGTGCTTTTGTTATAGTGTTCTTGATCATGCAATTATTGATTTTTAACTTAAATAGCCGTTCATCGAGTGAAAATAAAGTCTCCACTTATGTTATAAATAGCCCTTGGCAACTTGTTGTTTTTGATGTTGGACAAGGCTTAAGTGTGTTAATAAAACGAGATCAACATGCTATTTTGTATGATACAGGTGCAGCTTATCCGAGTGGTTTTACGATGGTTGATGCCGTTGTATTGCCCTATCTACAGCATAAAGCTATTCATCGTCTTGATAAAGTGATCATTAGCCATAGTGATAATGATCATGCCGGAGGGTTAGCGACATTACTAGAAAACACGGCTATTGATGAAGTGATTATGAATTCATTATCAGAAAGTGATTTTATAGCCGCGAATAAAAAAAGTGTTTGTATACAGGGCAAGTCATTTTCATGGCAAGGACTTACTTTTAAAATGTTGTGGCCAGAGGATGTTCGCGGCAAAGAAAATGATGATTCATGCGTTTTATTAATTTCAGATGGTAAACATCAGGTATTACTCAGTGGCGATATTTCTCAATCGGTAGAAAAAAAACTACTAAAACGTTACCCCAAACTACATGCTGATGTGCTGCTCGTACCGCATCATGGCTCTAAAACATCATCAAGTAAAATGTTCCTATCCGTGTTATCACCGCAGGTTGCTATTGTCAGTGCTGGTTTTTTAAATCGTTGGAGAATGCCTGTATCCTCAGTGGTTAAGCACTATCAAACGCAAAAGATAACACTAGTAAATACCGCGATTTCAGGGCAAGTTATTTTGACTTTTTCAGAGGAAGGTATTACTAAGCAAACCTTTGTTGATGACTTATGGCCATTTTGGTTTGCTAATTAATCACTGTTTTTTAAATAGGGGTGAAAATTAATTTGTTGGTTGTCAGGCTAAATCACGTTAAAATATGAATATTCTTGATCTTTTATCTCCCGTTAAATAAAGTGGGAGAAGAGCTAATAATACTTAATGACAAAATCATTCAGCCCAATTTCTGCGACCACATGGCAAAATTTTAAACGTTTGTTGGGTTATGCTAAAGCGTATAAATTAGGTTTTGTTGCCGCTATTATTGGCATGTTGGGCTATGCGGCTATTGATGTATACTTTTTATCTAAATTACAGCCTTTAATTGATGAAGGTTTACAAGGGGTAAACCCTGACTTTATGAAGTGGGCGCCGGTGTTTGTGGTGGTTGCTTTTATTTTTCGAGGTGTTTTTCATTTTATTGGTAACTACTGTTTAGCTTGGGTAGGAAATAATGTTGTTGCGGATTTAAGGCAGCGTTTATTTGAGCACATAATGACCATGCCAGTTGCTTTTCATGATAAAGAGTCAACGGGCGCGCTTATTTCTAAAATCACTTTTGATACCGAACAAGTTTTACATTCAATTAGTAAGTCTATTTTAACTATCATTCAGCAAAGTGCGTTTGTACTGGGTTTGTTGGCGTTGATGTTTTATATGAGTTGGCAACTGTCGGTTATTTTTTTATTAATCACCCCTATTATTGCGATTATTGTCACCATTGTTTCTCGTCGCTTTCGTAAAGTAAGTAAGAATATTCAAGGCGCAATGGGTGAAGTGACTACGGCGGCAGAGCAAACTTTTAATGGTCATAAAGTGGTGATAACTTTTGGTGGTCAACAACGTGAGTTTTTCCGTTTTGGTAAAATCAACAAAAACAATCGTCAGCAACGGATGAAAATGATGGCAACAAAAGCCGTTAGCGTGCCGGTTATTCAAATTATAGCCTCTTTTGCTTTAGCATTTGTTTTTTACGCGACAACACTTGATAGCTTAAAAGACAGTATTACGCCGGGCATTTTTGTCAGTGTTATTTCTTATATGACCATGTTGTTAAGACCCTTAAAATTATTAACTAATGTAAATAGTGAATTTCAACGAGGTATGGCGGCTTGTGTCAGTATATTTGCGGTACTTGATCAAGAAACAGAAAAAGATACAGGAACAATAGCGTTAGAAAAATCACAAGGAAAAATTGCGTTTAAACAGGTTGATTTCGCTTATGACTATGATGCCCGTAGTCAAAATGAGAATGAAAGCTCTGACAGTCCCAAATGGGCATTAAAGAACCTTGATTTTGAATTGAATGCCGGCGAAACCATCGCCTTAGTCGGTCGTTCAGGTAGCGGTAAGTCAACAGCAAGTGCTTTATTACTACGATTTTACGATGCAAGTAAAGGTGAGATACTCATTGATGATGTTAATATTGAACAATATCAGTTAAAAGATTTACGTAAACAATTTGCTTATGTTTCTCAGCAAGTGGTTTTATTTAATGATACCCTCGCCAATAATATTGCTTACGGGAAACCTGAAGCAAGCATAGACGAAATTACTCAGGCGGCTATTAGCGCCCATGTTATGGAATTTGCCAATAAAATGGAGCATGGCTTAGCAACGAATATTGGCGAAAATGGCGCATTATTATCGGGTGGACAGCGTCAACGTGTTGCTATTGCTCGTGCTTTATTATGTGATGCGCCTTTTCTTATTTTAGATGAAGCAACCAGTGCTTTAGATACAGAGTCAGAGCGCCATATTAAAGAAGCTTTGCAAACCTTACAACAAAATAGAACCTCGTTAGTTATTGCTCATCGTTTATCAACTATTGAAAATGCGGATAAAATTATTGTGATGGACCAAGGTGAAATTATAGAGCAGGGCGATCATAAAAGCTTATTAGCAAAAGAAGGTGCCTATGCTCAGTTGCATCGTTTTCAGTTTGAGTCATAAATGATTGAATATGGACACAAGCTATGCGCTTAATTGAAAAAGTTTGGTTTCAGCAACATCGTGCAAAATGGTTTTTATTACCATTATTGTTGCCATTAAGTGCGGTGTTTTGGTTGTTAAGCTTTGTTCGCCGCTTTGCTTATCGCCATAAAATATTTACATCACACCATTTAAATAAACCGGTTATTGTTGTCGGTAATATTGGAGTTGGCGGTAATGGTAAAACGCCTGTGGTTATTTATTTAGTTGAGCTTGCTAAAACATTAGGGTTAAATCCCGGTGTGATTTCACGTGGTTATGGAGGTAAGGCCGATGTCTATCCTTACCTGTTAAATGATGAAAGTAGTGCTGCTCAAGCCGGTGATGAACCCATACTTATTTATAAGCGTTGTCATGTTCCCGTTGTTGTTGGCGCAGATAGAGTTGAAAATGCGCAGCTTTTAGTTGAGCAAGGTTGTGATGTGATTATTAGTGATGACGGTTTGCAACATTATAAATTAGCTCGTGATTTCGAAATAATTGTTATTGATAGCAAACGCATGTTTGGTAATGGCTTTTTATTACCATCTGGACCTTTACGAGAAGGAATTTGGCGTTTATCTAAAGGTGATTTACTTATTTTTAATGGCAAAAGAAAGCATGGAAACAATAACGAAAGTGATAAAAATAACGTTGAAATTCATGCGGGTAAGCAGTTAAGTAACCCATTGAATAAAAAGAACTTAGCCATTCAAACGCAACAAGTGCAGATGAGTCTGTCAGCAATTCATGTTTGTAATATTGCAAGTGGCGAAACGGTTTTGATTAAGGATTTTATAGCTAAACACGTCAAAATAAATGCTATTGCCGGTATTGGCGATCCGGCTCGTTTTTTTGACACCTTACGCGCTGAAAAATTTCAATTGAATAAACAGCAAGGCTTTGTTGATCATCATAAATTTACTTTTAATGATTTTAATCACTTTAATCATGATTTACCGCTTTTAATGACAGAGAAAGATGCGGTAAAATGTGGTTCGTTCGCACAAGCCCATTGGTGGTACTTACCGGTAAATGCCGAATTTTCAGTAACTGAACAACAACTATTACAAGACAAATTAATGCGGCTTTGTAATGCTTAACTAAATTAAACTAAGAGAAATAACACATGGCTTTCGATGTAAAATTAACTGAAATACTTGCTTGTCCAGTATGTAAAGGCAAGCTTGATTATAATAAAGAACAACAAGAATTAATTTGTAAATTTGACAGTTTAGCGTATGCCATAGACAAAGGTATTCCGGTTTTACTTGAAAGTGAAGCACGCCAACTCAGTGCTGATGAAGCTGAATAAGGTCGTATAGTTTATGCCAACATCAATTCCTAAATTTGTTGTAGTGATCCCGGCGCGTTATCATTCATCACGGTTACCGGGCAAAGTACTTGCCGATATTCACGGTAAACCCATGATTCAATGGGTGGTTGAAAAAGCACAGTTAAGTGGAGCAAGTAAGGTTATTGTTGCTACCGATAATGACGATGTTGCTGATGTTGTGCATGCGTTTGGTGGCGAAGTGTGTAAAACACGTGCTGATCATCAATCGGGTACTGAACGTTTAGCCGAAGTGATGGAACAATATCAATTTAATGATGATGAAATTATTGTCAATGTTCAAGGAGATGAGCCTTTTATTCCGCCTGAAAATATCGCGCAAGTGGCTGCTAATTTAGCTAATCAAGTCGTTAAAAATAATCATAACAGCATTGCTCGTATGTCGACTTTAGCGATTAAAATTGAGTCTGTAGAAGAAGCTTTTAATGGCAATGCCGTTAAAGTATTAACGGATAAAGAGGGTTATGCACTGTATTTTAGTCGAGCTACAATACCTTATGACCGATCTCGTTTTTTAACGAATAAATCCGATAATCTGGTACAAACTATCGGTGATTTTTATCTAAGACATGTTGGTATTTATGCTTATCGTGCCGGTTTTATTAAAGATTATGTTAATTGGCCAACTAGCCAGTTAGAGCAAGTTGAAGCGTTAGAGCAACTCAGAGTGCTTTTTCAAGGTGAAAAAATTCATGTTGCTGTGGCAACAAGTAATGTACCTGTTGAAGGCGTAGATACTCCTGAAGATTTAGAAAAAGCGAGAGCTTATGCCGCTAGCCTCTAAGTTTTTTTGAGATTTTGAGAGCTTTCATACGCTAATTCATCTAAGGTGCTTTGTAAAAAAATAGCACTAAATTCAACTAATCCGTGCACTGAGCTTGGTAATTGATCAATATCGATAGCATCAATTAAATTTTTCACTTCTAAGCCGAGTTCAGTATCACCTTCTATTTTTAAACGACGTTGAAAAAACAAGGTGTCTGGGTCTTGTTTTCGTCCCGCAATTAACACTAAGTCATCACCTGTGGCGCTAAAACTAACATCTTCACAAATTTTTTCATCGGGAGATGCCATAACAAGCTTGTTATCAACAATACTTAACCACCAGTTTAGCCCTAAATCAGTGACTGATACTTTTAGCCATTTACCGTGTAAAAATTCAAAGTCACCATCTTCAATCGCTTCATTAAAAACCGAATGCAATGCGGCGAGCAAAACTGATTTTTGCACGGTAAAGGGGAGTAAACGCAAACTTGGGCGCAATACTTTTGGCATAACATCAATCATGCATGCACGTATTTGTAATGGCAATTTTAAAAGTAAAGGTGACTTTGAATTTATTAACTTTGAAGGTGTTAACTTTGAAGATGTTAATTGCTCAAGACCTTGAGATAAAACCGGCAGTTTAAACACGTTTACTCACTCTAATGATGAAAGTTGAAAATATTATGTTCATGATAATAACAACCTCTAAAATAATTTAAATGGCACAGATCAAGTTTTGTTTAATACATATCAATAAACCTTTCCCTCTAAGAAATTACACTACTCGTTATTTTGTAAAATCAGTTGGTTTTTTAAGAAACATACTTTGGAGATTTTGTGGAGTTACTCTGCCCAGCAGGCAATTTACCTGCGTTAAAAACAGCCATTGATAATGGTGCTGATGCGGTATATGTCGGCTTAAAAGATGATACTAATGCGCGTCATTTTGCCGGGCTTAACTTTAATGATGGTAAGTTAGCTAAAGGTGCAGATTATGTGCATCAACAGGGTAAAAAACTGCATGTAGCTATTAATACTTTTGCTCATGCCGGTGGCGAAGAACGTTGGCGAAAAGCGGTAGATAATGCCGTTGCTATGGGTACCGATGCCTTAATTATTGCCGATTTAGGCGTGCTTGACTATGCCGCTAATAAATATCCTGATGTTGAGCGACATGTGTCAGTTCAAGCATCGACAACCAATTTAGAAGCGATTAAGTTTTTCAAAAATAATTTTGATGTTCAGCGTGTTGTTTTACCTAGAGTGTTATCGGTTCAACAAGTCAGGCAACTTGCAAAAAATAGTCCGGTAGATTTAGAAGTTTTTGCTTTTGGTAGCTTATGTATTATGGCTGAAGGACGATGTTATCTGTCATCATATATGACCGGTGAATCGCCCAATACCGTAGGGGCGTGTTCACCGGCAAAATATGTTCGTTGGCAAGAAACGGAGCAAGGCTTAGAAAGTCGCTTAAATAACGTGTTAATTGACCGTTATCAAGATGATGAAAATGCCGGTTATCCTACTTTATGTAAAGGGCGGTTTGAAGTTGACAATAATGTTTATCATGCCCTTGAAGAGCCAACCAGTTTAAACACTTTAGCGCTTATTCCTGATTTAATGGCTATGGGTATTGTTTCTGTAAAAATTGAAGGGCGACAACGAAGCCCTGCTTACGTAGAGCAAGTTGCTAAAACATGGCGAATGGCACTTGATAAATGCAAGCAAAATCCAAATGACTTTGCAGTAGAAGGCGCTTGGATGCAAACATTAGCTAATTTATCTGAAGGAACACAAACTACCTTAGGTGCATATCACCGTAAGTGGCAATAATCGCTATTCACCTTGTCGCTGTATAACCTAATTTATTGGTCAGAAATAAGATGAAACTGAAATAAAGCTGAACAACGAGTAAGTTAGCGATAACTTTAAAATTTAGGAAAGTTTAGGAACATTTATGAAATTATCTCTTGGACCCGGTATGTTTTTCTGGCCAAAAGCTGAGGTAGAAAGCTATTACCAGCAGGCGAAAATATCGAATGCTGATATTATTTATCTTGGTGAAACGGTATGTTCTAAACGTCGTGAATTACGGGCAAAAGATTGGTTAGCACTTGGCCGTGATTTAGCAACAGAAACCGATAAACAAATTGTTATTTCAACAATGACCTTGTTAGAATCTCCGGCTGAAATTCAAACATTAAAACGCTTATGTGATAATGGTGACTTATTAGTAGAAGCGAACGATTTAAGCGCCGTGCAAATTATGCATGACTTGAAAATGCCTTTTGTGGTTGGTCCTGCAATTAATTGTTATAACCTGTCAACCTTAAAAGTGTTGTTAAAACAAGGTATGATGCGTTGGTTAATGCCAGTAGAATTATCGGGAGATTGGTTAAAAATATTATTACAACAAGCAACAGATGAAAATATTCGCCATCACTTTGAATGTGAAGTGTTTTCTTGGGGCTATTTACCTTTAGCCTACTCAGCGCGTTGTTTTACCGCTCGCTCAGAAGATAGACCTAAAGATGATTGCAAATATTGTTGTATTAATTATCCACAAGGTCGAAAAATGAATAGCCGAGAAGGTGAAAAGGTTTTTGTTCTTAATGGTATTCAAACCATGTCGGGTTATCAGTATAATTTAATTAATGAAGTGTCAGCGCTTAAAAACATGGGTGTAGACATTGCTCGAATTAGTGCCGATAGTGAGCAAGCCTTTGTACAATTAGATAGCTTTCGCCAGCAAATAGAAAACCCGACTCAACACCAATTAAACAGTGCAAGTGATGGCATTGAAGAATGTAATGGCTTTTGGCATAAAATAGCCGGAATGTCAGTCGCATAAAGTGGTAAAAATTAAGTTACGAGTTACAAGCTATAAGCAACGAGTAGCGAAAAATATTAATAAACCGTAGAGAATGACTATGTTTACCCTAGATTTAAACCAAATGACAAAGCAAGAGTTTTTAGATACATACTGGCAAAAAAAACCAGTGGTTATTCGTCAAGGATTTAAAAATTTTCAAGATCCTATCAGTGCAGATGAAATTGCAGGTTTAGCCATGGAGCCACAGGTAGAGTCACGTTTAGTACACCAAGAAGGTGAACAGTGGCAAGCCGCTTTTGGTCCCTTTGAAAGCTATGAACATTTAGGTGATAAAGGTTGGTCGTTGGTTGTGCAAGCACTCGACAATTTTTCAGAAGAAGCCGCAGCGCTTATTGAACCCTTTCGTTTTATTCCGCATTGGCGACTTGATGATTTAATGGTTAGCTTTGCTACGCCAGGTGGCGGTGTAGGACCTCATATTGATTTATATGATGTCTTTATTTGTCAGGGCTCTGGTAAACGTCATTGGCGTGTCGGTGCCAAGGGTAACCATAAAGAGTTTGCTGCTCATGACGCGTTATTACATGTAGAGCCTTTTGACGCCATTATTGATGTTGAGTTAGAAACGGGCGATATTTTATATATTCCACCGGGTTTCCCTCATGAAGGTATAACGCTTGAAACTTCATTAAGTTTTTCGGTTGGTTTTAGAACTAATTCTTCGGTGAGTTTATTAAGTGCATTTGCAGATCACCTTATTGATAATGAATTAGGTAAAGAGTTACTTGCCGATCCTCAGCGACAAGTGATTACCCACAGTGGTGAAATAACCAATGATGATTACGCAAGTTTGAAGCAGCAATTACAAAAATTATTAGACGATGACACACAGTTCAAGCAATTTACCGGTTGTTTTTTAACTCAAGCTAAACATGAGTTAGACTTAATGTCAGCAGATGAGCCTTTTAGTTATGATGAAGTTAGTGAGTTATTAGGCATTCATGCCATTAAACGGTTAGGCGGTTTACGTGCTTTTTATTTTACTGATACGGTTGATAGCGGTATTTGTTATATCAATGGTGAGCAACAGTTGTTTGCGAGTGAAATAGCGCCGGTTATTAAATTATTATGTGACAACCTTATTGTTACCACTGAGCAACTAGCGCCTTGGCGTGACAATAAAGCGTTTGTAACCTTAATGATTGAATTTTTAAATCAAGGCTTTTGGTACTGGACAGAAATAGAGTAGTTTTTGATTGGAACAAAAACTGACAGTACAATTAAAAGACCATTAAAAGGCAAGAAAAAGGTAAATAACCTGAATTCGGGA
>JAOPTQ010000016.1:0-60439 GCA_051531915.1 Colwellia sp.
TGCAAAAATCAGAAGAGCATCCCGCAGCAGTACAATTAGATGAAGTAGACTTTAGCACTCGAACTGATTTTAAAATTTCAGCGGTATTAGTCGCACTTATTTTAATTGGTTTTTATAGTGCGTGGTGGTAATAACGTAAGTTACCTCTCTTAAATGTAGTAAAGATAAGTAAAAATGGTGTGTCACCGCACCATTTTTTTATGAAAAAAATGACATTAATACCAGTGTTACCCTGCTCACAATATAACAAGGTCGTTCTATGCTATTTAATAAAATAAATAAAATAAATAAAATTACATTAATATTTACCGTACTAACTCTGCTAAGCGCTTGCGCAAGTGATCAGTCTAATAATGTCAGTAAAGAGATAGATGAAAATGTATCTGATCCTATTGTTATTGGTGAACCACGAAATAGTGATGATTATATTCTAGGTGCAGATGTATCTAGTTTGGCTGAGTATGTCGATAATGGCGCAGTATTTATTGACACTGACGGTAATGAAAAGCCACTACTGACATTATTAAAAAGCCATGGTTTTAATTATATTCGCTTACGTACTTTTGTTGACCCCCATGCTGACTATGGATATGCCACAGGCGATGGTCAGTGGTGCACTGCTAAAAGTGAATCCTATAACGATAAAGCTCATATCATTGATATGGCGAAACAAGTTAAAGCTGCAGGGTTGAAATTGTTACTCGATTTTCATTATAGCGATACATGGGCAGATCCACACAAACAAGTTATTCCTCATGCTTGGCGCACTATCAATACTATTGAAGATTTAGCGTTAGAAGTTAAAAATTACACTGTTGAGGTGTTAACTGAAATGAAAGCCGCCGGTGTAATACCAGACATGGTGCAAGTAGGCAATGAAATTACCCCTGGTATGCTCATTCATTTACCGACTGAAGATACAGATTGCTACGGTAATAACTCAGTTACCAACACAGCAGTTAATGGAAGTACCGCCAACTGGAGTAACCTTTCAACATTACTTAAAGCCGGTATCGAAGGTGTGAAACAGGTAAATGCAAGTACGCCAATTATGCTACACATTGAAAATACTAAAGACAAAGCAGGCGTAGAATATTGGCTCAATAAAGCGATTGAACACAATGTTAATTTTGATGTGCTAGGTTTATCGGCTTATGAAAAATGGCAAGGGCCATCAAGTGAGTGGCAAAGTACTTTAGACTCACTTGCTACTACCTATTCAGAGCTAAGCTTTAGCTTTGTAGAATATAATCCTCAGCGCCGCTTACTGAATGACATTATGCACAGTTTGCCTGATAAGCGTGGTTTAGGAACTTTTTTCTGGGAACCGGTGCTTTCTGGTGAATGGGGTCAGTCAATGTTTAACCAAAATGGCAATGTTTATACCGCTAAGCCTGAAGATTTTTTAATCTACGATAAAATGGTCGTGGACTATGGATTGTAAATAAAAAATTGGTAGAAAAGAAACTTATAAATAATTACTCATAAAAGGTGGTTTGTAAAAATGGCTTATAAAAAGTTAGCATTATTATTGTCTTATTTTCTGTACTGCTTTTTGTTCACCTCGGTGACCTTTACTGTATTTGCCAATACGGATAAAACAATCGACAATTTAGCTGATATCAATGTTAATTGGCAATTTACCAACCATAAAATATCAGAAACTAAAAAAGTGTTGTCGCAGTCTTTTGATGACTCAACATGGAAAAATATCAACTTACCCCATGATTGGTCAATTAAAGACATTGCGGGAACTAATGGCCCATTCGATAAAAATTCCATTGATAAATATGATACCGGCTATACCAATGGCGGCATTGGTTGGTATCGAAAGAAAATAAGCTTATCTGAGCGTTTTAAAGATCAAATTGCCATACTTGAGTTTGGTGGCATTTATATGAACTCAGAAGTCTATATCAACGGCAAACATGTGGGTGGTCAGCATTATGGCTATACTTCTTTTTGGCTCGATATAACTCAACACTTACGTTTTGATGAAGATAATATTCTTGTTATTAAAGTGAATAATAAACATCTTAATAGTCGATGGTATTCAGGATCCGGCATCTACCGACCTGTTAGCTTAACGTTCAAACCTAAATTGCATATTAAGCATTGGGGCACAGTAGTAACAACACCTATAGCTGATAAAAAACAAGCGCAAGTGAATGTTTCTACTGAGCTTGTATTTACAAAGCTTATGTCAGAAAAATCTAAGTCAGCAAAGACTATGCTACCGCCAACAATGCCAATAGAGCTTATATTGCAGGTTATTGATGATGAAGGTCATTTAGTTGCTGAAACAGTGAAAAAGCTATCAAAAACTGATTTTATACAGAGCGAGAAAAAGTTAAATCATGAGTTTACGCTCAATAAACCTAAGTTATGGGCACCTAGCCAACCGCATTTATATACCTTAAAACAATTACTAAAATATTCCGGAAAAATACAAGAGGTCGCAAAAACATCTTTTGGTATTCGAGAATTATTATTTTCTGCCCAACAAGGCTTTAGTATTAACGGTGAGCCGCTGTTATTAAAAGGCATGAATATTCATCATGGTAATTATCTTTTAGGCGCAGAAGCCCATAAAAGTGCTGAAATTCGTAAGGTCAAAAGAATACTCGCGGCAGGTTACAATGCCGTTCGCACAGCACATAATCCGCCATCACAAGCATTTTTAGTTGCCGCCGATCAATTTGGCTTATTAGTGATTAACGAAGCTTTTGATGCATGGAATAATAAAAAGTCGGATCATAAAAACGATTATTCATCACAATTTAAGCAAGACTGGCAACGAGATTTAACCAACTTTATTAAACGCGATAGAAACCATCCTAGTGTCATTATGTGGAGTTTAGGTAATGAAATTCCAGAGCAGAATGATCAACAAGGTGCCGATACGGCTGCTATGTTAAAAGCCTTTGCTTTATCCGTTGATAACAGTCGTGAAATTACTATAGGCGCTAATACTTCTGGGCTGCAATCTGATCCCTATTTACAAAACTTTAGTGTTGTTGGTTATAACTACCAAGAAATGAACTATGCGAGTGATCATCAACGTTTTCCCAAACGCGTTATGTATGGCTCTGAAACTTACTCAAATAGAGCCTTTGAATATTGGCAATTTGTTGAAAGTCATCCCTATATCATTGGTGATTTTGTCTGGACTGGTTGGGATTATTTGGGCGAAGCTTCTATTGGTTGGACAGGTTATGCGCCTGAATGGAAAAGCTTAGCGCCATTTCCGTGGACACTGGCCTATAGTGGTGAAATTGATGCGCTAGGTTTTAAAAGACCGTCAGCTTATTATCGAGATGTTTTATGGAAAACCGGAAAAAACAAAGTTTCTGCTTTTGTTAAAAGCCCAACACCTTCATTATTGCCAGAGCAAAACTCTAACTGGTATCTTTATTGGACACAGCCCGACTTACACCCCAGTTGGACATGGCCAGAAGCGGTAGGGAAAAAACTTGATGTTGAAGTTTATTCAGCGCTTGATAGTGTTGAACTTTTTCTTAATGGTAAAAGCTTAGGTAAAAAAGTAACCTCAATTGACACCGAATTTAAAGCAACTTATCAAGTAGCTTATGAACAGGGGCAGTTAAAAGCGGTAGGTTATAGCAATGGCGTGGCAAGTGATGAGTGGCTATTAACAACCGCAGGTAGCCCCAGTGAAATACGTCTTGTTGCTGAGCATAAAACTATTAATGCAGATGGTAAAGAATTGGTATATATAACTGCTGAGCTTTTTGATGATAAAGGTCAGCGGGTTTATCATTGGCATGAAGATATCGCGCTTACTTTTAATGTTAGTGGCGCAGGGCATTTGTTAGCGGTAGGTAATGCTAATCCGCGCTCCGTAGAGAGCTTTACTCAAAATGTTAGAAAAACCTTTCGTGGACGAGTTGTTGCTGTAGTTCAGTCTATCGCAGGAAAACAAGGGAAAATTAGTGTGAGTGCTTCAGCCAAAGAATTAGCTACTAGGCATACCGTCATTTATTCTTTGTTAAAATAATATATTGTTTAACCTTAACCTTGGTATCACGGTAGTTATTTGTTCGTTACTCGTAATTTGTAACTATTTTCTTTAAATGGAGTTGCCTTGACTCAACAGAATACTGTGCAAAAAGTTGATATCAGAAATAAGCTTGCCTTAGGTATTGGCTTTTTTGCTATGTTTTTTGCTAATCAAAGTATTGCTGTATTAGCTATTCCCTTTTATCAAATGATTTTAGGGGTTGATCCTTTTTTATTAGGTTTAGCTTTAACAATTCCTGTCATTGTTTGCACCATATTAGGGCCTTGGGTGGGGCATTTATCAGATAACTTCAACAGTGCGTTTGGCCGCCGCCGCCCTTTTATTTTTGTTGGCTCATGGTTAAGTTGCTTTACTTTTGGTGCTATTTGGATGGTTTCACCGTTATGGTCTGAATCTATTCAGCTAATGTATTTTGTGGTTTGCTCGTTATTGTTTAATATTTCAGTGGTATTTCTTTCTGTACCCTTAACTTGCTTGTCTTATGAAATGAGTGATGATCATCACCAGCGCACTGAAATAATGGGCTTTACCAGTTACTTTATTAAAATTGGCTCGTTACTGTACCAGTGGTTATTCCCACTTTCTCAATTGGCTATTTTTGGAAGTATATTCATTGGTATTAAGTCTATAAGTTGGGGAGTTGCCATTTTTATCATTGGTTTGCTTGGCTGTATTCCTAGTTTTTTTTGTCATGAAAAAGCCCCCCGTAAACAATTTACCGCATCAACGGGCATTCAAAGAAAACAATCGTTAGGCTTATTTCGCAGCTTAGCGACATTAAAAAATAATAAAGCGCTTTTCGTTTTACTGATCTTAACGGCTTTACAGCTTTGTGGTGGGGCTTTTACCGCGAGTATGGATTATTACTTAGTGGTCTATTATCAACATAGCGGTGATGTGGCAGAAGGTTCAATATGGAAAGGAGTATTGTCAACTTCTTATGCCGCCTTTGGCTTGCTTACTATTCCATTAATAGCTAAATTGTCAGCAACTTATGGTAAAGTTAATGCTTTAAAAACCATCTACCTAATAACCGCATTTGGTGGGGTTTTGAAATGGTTTATTTTTACGCCCGATGTACGTTGGTTGCTAATATTAGATGCGGCATTTTGTACTGCAATATGGACAGCAATGACGATGTTGATACCGTCTATGTTGGCCGATTTATGCGATGAAGATGAAGTACTACATCAGCAAAGAAGGGAAGGATTGTTTGTTTCATTACATACGTGGGTCGTTAACTTTAGTATGGCGGCGGCTTTACTGTTTTCAGGATTAACACTGAATATTATAGGCTTTAATGCTGCAAACCATATGGATCAAACAAATGAAAGTTTATTATCAATGCGGCTTATTTTGTCTGTAGGAACTGTACTTTTTAGTTTATTACCTTTGTATTTTATTCGTTTTTATCACATTGATGCTAAAAAATGTTTAGAAACAAAGCATAAATTAGCGCTAAAGCGTTTAGAAGATAATTAATTTATTAAGAATAACAAGAGCATAATATCAATATGGTAACAATTAAAGAAGTAGCAAAGGTTGCAGGAGTCTCTACTGCTACAGTATCACGCGTTATTCACAATGGCGGTCAAGTGGGGGATGCTTGTCGCGCTAGAGTTAAAAAAGTTATTAAAGAGCTTGATTATCGGCCTAACAGTAACGCCAGTGCTTTAGCCGGAAAAACAACAAATACTATTGGCGTGGTTACACCAAGACTTTCGATGTCATTTTTTGGCTCATTGGCTAGCGGTGTAGAAAAAGCAGCCCGCGAAAATAATTATAAATTGTTAATGAGTAACTCTTTATATGAAACAAAATCTGAATTAGATGCGATAGAGTCACTTCGAGAGCATAATTGTAAAGCGATAATATTGCATAGTGAATACTCCGATGAAAAAACATTAATCAAACTTGCCGAGCAAGTGCCAGGTTTGGTGTTGATCAATCGTTATATTCCTAAAATAGCCAACCGCTGTGTTTGGTTAGATAACTTTTCTGCTTCACAATACGCCACCGAATACCTAGTAGATAAAGGTCATACTGACTTTGCAGTGATCACCAGTATTTACCAAAATAGAGATCCGGGTAGCCGACTAGAGGGCATTAAAAAATCTTTAAGCAACAATGGCCTTTCTTTACATCCTGAAAATATTGAAAAAGCAACCGCCAATATTGATGGTGGTGAGCAAGCGGTAAAAGCACTGATTGCCAAAGGTAGCAAATTTACAGCAATACTTGCCTACAACGATTTAATGGCTGTTGGCGCTATCCATGCGCTTTTTGCAGCTGGATTACGAGTTCCTGAAGATGTTTCAGTGATCGGCTTTGATGATATTATTGTCAGCAGAGCTTGCCGGCCAAGATTAACAACAATGCATTATCCAATTGAAGAAATGGCAAATTATGCAACGAAATTAGCTATTCAATTAAGTGAACCTGATAATAAACCGAGTAATCAAACACATTTGTTTATTGCCGATATCATTAAGCGAGACTCTGTTTCAAATATACCTACCAGTGAATAAAGACGAGGCTATTTCAGCTGAATAGATACTTGAGTAATACTGAATTTATTATTAGAATAATCAACAGGAAAAACAATGAAAGTTACAAAGAACAAATTACAATTGGCGATTTTATTCGCTTTTACTAGCATAGCGACAGCGTGTAGTGGTACTCAAGCTGAGCTTGAACAAGCAAAAGAAAAAATTGATCGAGTAGAGTGGGAAAATCCAGAAATTTTTGCGCAAAATAAACTGCCAGCAAGGGCAACCTTTTATGCGTACGAATCTACTGATTTAGCTAAAAATCAACAACGTGAAAACTCAGCGTATTTTTTATCGTTAAACGGTGATTGGCATTTTAACTGGGTGAAAAAACCAGCAGATCGTCCTAAAGATTTTTGGCAAGCCGGTTTTGATCATTCAAGCTGGGACAGTATTCAAGTGCCAAGCAACTGGGAATTACAAGGGCATGGTATTCCGCATTATGTCAATATCGACTATGTATTTCCTGCTAATCAACCCTTTATTCCTCACGAATATAATCCAGTAGGCTCTTATATTAAACAACTTGATGTACCTAGCAACTGGCAAGGTAAGCGTGTTTACTTACACTTTGGCGCGGTAAATTCGGCAATGTATATCTGGGTTAATGGAAAAAAAGTCGGTTATAGCCAAGGCTCTAAATTACCGGCTGAGTTTGATATTACCGACTATGTAAAGGCGGGTGATAATAAAGTAGCGGTTGAAGTTTATCGTTGGTCAGATGGTAGTTATTTAGAAGATCAAGACGCATGGAGTTTAAGCGGTATTGATCGCGAGGTTTTTGTTTATGCAACACCACAAACTAAGATCAATGATTATACCGTTACTGCTGATTTAGATGACAGTTTTGAAAATGGCGTATTCAAGTTAGCTATTGATATCGGCTCAACACAAAACAAAGCGGTTACCGGTAAATTTAATATTACTATTACTGACAGTGAAGCTGATGAAGGTAAAGTATTATTAACTAAACAAGTAAAACTTGAGGTTACTGACAAGCAAAGCGTTAGCTTAAGTGGTGTTATTAATAATATTCAACCATGGTCAGCAGAGTTCCCTAAGCTTTATACCCTAACCATTAAGGCCGAGATTGATGGTAAAAAACAAGTTATTGAGCAAAAAATTGGTTTTAGACATTTAAAAATGACCCACGGACAGTTTTTAGTCAACGGCAAAGCAGTGACTATTCGCGGTGTTAATCGCCATGAGCATGATGCCAATACCGGTAAAGCTTTAAGTTTAGAAGGCATGATTGAAGATATTAAGTTAATGAAACAGCTTAATGTTAATGCTGTGCGCACTTCACATTATCCTAATGATCCACGTTTTTATGCGCTAGCCGATCAGTATGGTTTGTATATCTTAGATGAAGCTAATATTGAATCACACGAATATATGCAAAAAGGCACTAGCCAAGGTATTACTAACAGTGAAGTTCAAAAGCAGCACTTCTTGGGGTATCAACCAGAATGGCAAGCAGCACATATAGATCGTGTTGCTCGCATGGTAGCGCGTGATAAAAATCATCCGTCAATTATTTTATGGTCATTAGGTAATGAAGCAGGCTTTGGTACTGCGTTTGAAAGTGCAGCCGCATGGATCAAAGAAAATGAACCAACTCGTCCTGTTACTTATGGTGGTTGGGGAACCGTAGATGGTCATTCATCACTAGATTATGTTGATATTTATACCCCTATGTATGATTTTATGTATGAAATGGAAGATTGGGCGCAAAGTAATCCTAAGCAGCCGATGATCCAAGCAGAATATGCCCATGCTATGGGAAATAGCCTAGGTAATTTGCAAGAATATTGGGATTTAATTTATCGCCACCCACAACTACAAGGCGGTTTTATTTGGGATTGGGTTGATCAAACTTTATTGAAAACCAATGATGAAGGCCAAACTATTATGGCTTATGGCGGTGATTTTGGCGAAAGTCCAAGACCAGACACCGATAACTTTTTAGCCAATGGCCTTATTCAATCAGACCGAACGTTTAATCCTCATGCTTGGGAGTTAAAGAAAGTTTATCAACCTTTGTATTTCAGTAGTGTTGATTTAGCAAGCTTTACTTTTGTTTTAGAAAATCATCATGACTTTACTGACGCTGAAAATTATAACTATGACTGGATTTTAGCGAAAAATGGTCAGCCAGTGAAGCAAGGCAAGCTGACAGGCATTAATGCTAAAGCCGGTAAAAAGCAAATTTTCACCATCAAAAACAGTGAAGGTTTAAATGATTATCTATTTTTACCAAACACTGAATACCACTTAACCATCAGAGCGACAGCAAAAGCAAATCAAACGGCGTTTATTGCTGAAGGTGATGTGGTGGCATGGCAACAATTTGCACTTACTCAGCCAGTTTTTACTATAAAGAGTGATATTGAAACTAATACAGCTAATATTGGTCAAGCATTAACACTTGCACGTAATAGCGAACAACTAGCGATTAACGGTAAAGATTTTAGTCTTGAATTTAACAAAGAAACCGGCGTTATATCATCGTATAAAATTAACGGTAGTGAATTGGTTAAGCAGGGCTTAGCAGCAAATTTATGGCGCGTGCCTACTGATAATGATTATGGCGCACAATTACCGACGAAATTAGCGATATGGCAACAGGCGAGTGAGCAACAAAAGCTGCTATCGACAACTGCTAAGCAATTAACTAATGGTAATGTGGTTATTAACACTGAGCATGAACTAGGTGATAATACCGCCACTTTTGTCACTCAATATATAATTAATGACAAAGGCGCAGTTGATGTCAGTGCTGATTTTTACCCGCAACAGTGGCATTCACTTATGTTACCTAAAGTGGGCATGAATATGGTGTTAAACGGGGATTATAAAAACTTTACTTGGTTTGGCCGCGGACCCCATGAAAACTATGTTGACCGTAACACCTCGGCAGCAGTGGCGGTTTATCAATCGCATGTTGACGAGCAATATCATGATTATGCAAGACCACAAGAAACCGGCAATAAAACTGATGTTCGCTGGTTTACATTAACTAATGAGCAAGGCTTTGGTATTAAAGTTAAAGGTCATCAGTTGTTAAGTATTTCGGCATTACCTATGCTCAATAGCGATTTGCAACATGATCGTAAAGCGGTGCGTTTGCATGGCAGTGAGGTACCAACAAAAGATTTGATTAATTTGAATATAGACTACAAACAAATGGGTGTTGGTGGCGACAATTCATGGGGCGCATTACCGCAGCCACAATATCAAATTCCAGCAGGTAATTATCATTACGGCTTTACTATTGAACCCGTAAACCCTTAAATATAAAAAGAGCTTTCCTACTTTATACCGTGATGGTTTGCTCTTTTTATTACATGCCTATGTAGATAGCTCAGGCATCCGTTGTAATTGTCATCTTCGAGGGGTTAATCGAAGACCTAGGTGTTTTTATACTTATATTCCCGTTTAAGACAGCATGGGAATGACGAACCTGAGTGAAGTGCATAGGCACGTTTTATTGAGTTTTCTATTTGTCAACTTGGTATTAACCCATTCCAATCATCTATTTGATTCTTTTTCTGTTTTGGTCTCGCCATACTCATCTAGTTCCTGTTTATATGAAAATAAATATCGCAGGGATAAGACCTCCTACAAGTAACAGCCAACCACGTTTTTTTCGCCAAGGACTATATTTTCCTTTCACCATAAATAAAGAAGATAAAGCTAAAAAGAGTAATAAGCCGGCATAAATATCAGAAAAAATTATCCAGCCCTTACTCGATTTATTTAAATGTAATTGATTAAATTGTTTAAATACAGCTCGTGGACTCACTTTTTCATAGACTCCTCGCTGACGATTAAAATCAGCCGTTAATGAGCTACCACCCTTAAAAAAAACTTTATAAATTTTAGGTGCTTCCCAGTAACTTGCTTTTACAGGTTCTGAAATCCTAAAACGCGCTAATAGTCTTTGATTTAATAATTTTTCATTTTGCACCTGACTACTTAGAAGCGCTTTTTCAAAACGATTGACAATATAGTTTGGATTCCAATCATCAATATGATTTAAAGCTATCCCCGAAATTGCAAAGACAATGGTTAAGCCAATACACAAATACCCTAAATCTCGATGTAATTCACGGTTTAAACGAAACCAATTTATTCGAAAACGTTTAATCAAGAATGAGAACTCCTACCGGTACAACTTGATATATTGACATTCCTTTAGTGACACTTTCAGGATCAAAAGCTTCACCTTTATACTTTGATTGATATGCTTTGTATTTTTTTGTGTGCTCAATATCGAGCTTAATTTCGGTAAAACGCCCAGTAGCTAATGCAGTTCGGCCTTTCGCACTCATAGGAAAAACCATATCGCCATCTTTTACTTTGATACGGAGCTTTTCAAATTTTGCATCTGAAGCTAATTTCATCCAACACCCCCTTTTTTTACAAACTCCTACAATCATGCCTGAAACGGTAACTGTTTTACCTAAATATTCACTAGGTGAAGCGAGGATAGTTGATATTTTAACCTGAACCGAATGATCTATAGGGGTGCCAAAAGCAATTTCTTTGGCCTGTAGTAAAGTGCTGAAACCGGTTATAAGCATTAAAAAGATAAATAGTTTTTTCATATTATGAACTCCTAATAGTTAATTAATTTGATTGTATTGAGGTATGGTATAAGTTTAAAAATTGGCATAATTAATATCTTATGTTTAAGTGATCACGCCGATTTAACAAAACTACAGTTAATAAAGCAACAAAACCAAAGGTTGCCGTTAATATGTAGTCAAAAATTGTTAAGGGCTTCTTCATTTTATTACGTATAATGAAGAGTAAGAGTAGGGGAGTAAGCAAGCCTAAATAAATCACCCATGCTTTACTTGAAAGTACAAATATTATGCGGGAAAAATCTTCCGTTATCATACGTTTTTGGATCTGCCATGGAAAAACAAATGCCATAATGTCGGCTTTATTTTTTAAATATAATTTTTCTTGTGGATCGCCCGTATAAGTATATTGATCAAGTGGTTTTAAGTCGGTTGTAAAACGTTTTCCTTCCGTAACAGAAGAGTAACTAGGTGTATGAAGGTTAGTTACGTTAACTGACCATCCCCAAGCATCTTGGAACAATTCCACATAACTTTGATCAGCATTAAAGTGTTCAATAGGTATTTTATTTAACGTGAACTCTGTATTACTAACAGCATATAAAGCGTGTTCAGTTACTACATAGGCAAAAGTTTTGCGTAAACGATCTTCATTAATTTGTACCGCACGAATATTACCAGGTACTTTTATATTGAGATTAAGGCTCTGAGGCTCTCCGTTAAGCATTTTTAATTGAAAGAGTTGGTTTTTACTATCAGCAATAATAAAGCCGTTATCATATTTTTTATGCCTAGTGTCTGAATTGTTGGAGAGTGCTCTTATCGGGAATTCAAAACCGGAAGCCTTCATTGCACTCATAAATAATTCCCCTTTAAGCGTATCTGAATGCCCTTTGGAAGGTAGATAAAAATCTAAAGCAGCACCATTATCTCGAACACGTAAAAGATCATCAGGTAGATAAAATTTTGCTCCTTTAGGTGCTGACTCTAATAACACATGTAAATTTAATGAATGTTTGTTCCAAGCCTTAGGTGAGAATCGTTGCCTGCTCCACATCGATGAAACTTTATAAGGCTTGATAGCTATATCTTGGATTATTTCAGGGAGTTCACCCCACTTAATTAAGTCTTGATGATAGAAAAGAGGCAGAGATTTTTTATACTCTTTTTTAGTTAAAGTTTCTCCCGAGGCTGTTTGATACAAAACTTTGCGACCGTTTATTTGTGAAAATGTCTCAGGGTAAGTTGTTCGGGTAACAAACTCGTTGCGGGTTAAACTGTAATAAAAACTGTGTCTAGAAAAGCCTTTGTCAAGGCTATCATTTAATACTTCGGGTAATTTAAATAAACAAGCACTACAAATTAATATAAAAGTTATGGCTTGCGTTATACCATAAGATCTTTCTTTATAAGTTTCTCGCTTATAATCAAGTAAGACAAAGAATACCATAGCCAACATAGCCAAAATTAATAAGGCTAATACTGCGTAATTATTCAGGTGCTCAAGATAACCTCGAATAACGAATAGGTGATAGACAAACAGGCCAACAATAATTACTGCAATACGTAAATATAAGCTTAAAGCTGAAATAAAGGCCGCTACCAATAGGTATGATGATAGTGATAAAAACCACCAAATAAGAGCTGCATGCATCACTGCTATAATAAGTTCTTCTGGTAGTGCAAAAGCTGTCATAATCATGAATAGTGTAAAAAGGCTTAGTCCCCAAATAAGAGAAATGGAGAGTATCCCTGCGGCTAAAATAATTGATATTATTTTTTCCGGAGCTATTGGCATATTAAATAAAAGCCTAAGGCGAGTATTTTTTACCTCAGGCCAGAATTGTGCAAAGGCGAAAAATGCAGACGCTAGTAGTAAAAATTCAAAATTTTTAAAAAATATAAGCTGTTTAGAGATAAGTGTTAAGGTTAAGCTATAAGCGCCATAACTATCATAAAGCCCTTTTAAATTAAGATAAGTATCATAAGCTGCAAAACATACAACCAGTAAGGCAATGGCACAAGGTAACCGCAGTTTTATAATCTCTTTTGTCAGTAAAGCACTAATTTCTTTATTCATACGACTCTCTCTAGTAACGACCTGTAAGCCCAATAAATGCATTTTCAAAATTCATATCTAATACTGTCCAGTTTTGATATGGAATCACTTGGCGGTCTAACCAATCTTTTGCTTTGTTTTCATTAATAAAGCCATAAATACACGTAGTAGTAGGGTGTTGCTCGATATTGACAATCTCTTTATCAGCCTGTAAAGAAGTTGATTTATCGGTTTGTTTAAATTGATAACCACTAAAATTCTGCATGAATTCGTCTTTATTGGAATGAGTTGCTAGTTGTCCATTTTTCAAAATAACAAACTCATCCAATATGGGGTATAGCTCTTGCACAACATGAGATGTTAATAATACCGTAGCATGATATTTTTTTACGTAATGGGCGAGATAATCAATAAAAAGCTGTCGGTAACCTATATCTAGCCCCATACTATAATCATCAAGGATCATCACTTTTGGCATTTGTGCTAACAAAAGGGCAAGAACAACTTGTGAACGTTGACCACAGGATAAATTAGAGAGTTTTCTCGTATAAGGCACACTCATTTTATCCACTAACTCATAAAATACAGCTTGATTCCAATTAGGGTAGAAAGCACTGAAGTATTCATGTAACTGTTTTATGCTCATGAAATCATATTGAATAAAACCTTCATGTAATAAAGCCACTTGTCTGCGTGTATCTATTGACAGTGAATGACTTGCATCTCCAAGTATCGAGCATTCTCCAGATAGGGGCTGTAAAAACCCCATCATGATATTAATAATGGTACTTTTTCCGGCGCCATTCTTACCAAGTAAGCCAAAAATTGCCCCTTCATTTACATGAAAAGAAAGATCTTGCAGGATATTTTTCTCTCCATAGCTGTACTCTAAATTTTTACATTCTATTACAGGTGTTTTCATAGTAATCCTATACGTAAATAAGCGCTCGATTAATGATTAAATTCTAGCCAAAAAAACTCATCCTATAGCTTTATCATTGCGTATCATCGCTACAAGTTTTTTATTACTTGCTTAGTGATTGTTACTTGAGGGCTCGTTGAAGGTGCTTTCGTTAAAAGCAATACCAGTAAGATTATGTTCACCATTAAACTTAATAAAAAGAGTGGTTTCATGTAATTGTCCTTAACTTGATAGTATGATAATTACTATCAATAATTATTTATAAAATTTCTAAAAAAGACACTAAATCAGCTTTATCTTGCTTGGTTAGTGCTAACTTATGTAATAAATCTGATGTTTCAGGGAAAAGCGGATCATCTTTTTGATGATCTTTACGTTTTGGTCTAACCATACCCATGTTGTACATATTGACAATACCCTTAAGGTTAGGGAATAAGCCATTGTGCATATAAGGCGCTGTTTTAGATAAACCTAATAAAGATGGCGTTCTAAACTTACCTGAATCTGCTACTTTTTGAGTAAACTCATAACGGCCAATGTCATGATGTTTACGTTGATAATAATGTAAGCCAGTGACATGAAATTGATTATCACTTAATAGGGCACCATTATGGCAGGTCATGCATTTTGCTTGTGTTCTAAACAAGTGCAAACCATTAAGCTGCTGATCCGTTAATAATGCTACTGCCTCTTTTGGCTTGTTATAAGCGAGTTGAATAAATTGAGTAAACAAACTGGCTGGCGGTTTAATGGTACGCTCAAAAGCCACTATCGCCTTACTAAGTTGATGTGTATCAATTTTATTTTTTTTAAAAATTTGATAAAATGCTTGTTGATAGTATTGGTTGTTATTTAAACGAATTGTTAATTCTGCCAAAGACAAATTCATCTCAATTGGATTTTCTATTGGCATTAAGCTTTGTTGTTCAGCAGTTTTTGCTCGACCATCCCAAAAAAAACTTTGCCATTGATCTATACCAAAAATTGGCGGGGTATTACGTGTACCAACTTGTGCTCCAATACCCACAGCCGTTTTTCTATTATCATTAAAAGCTAAACGTTTTTCATGGCATGTTGCACAACTAACCGTTCTATCTTTAGATAATAAAGTATCGTTAAAAAGCTGTTTGCCTAAGGCTATAATTT
This sequence comes from Colwellia sp., assembly GCA_051531915.1. Classification (GTDB taxonomy): domain Bacteria; phylum Pseudomonadota; class Gammaproteobacteria; order Enterobacterales; family Alteromonadaceae; genus Colwellia. The sequence goes on from JAOPTQ010000016.1 coordinate 15,308, forward strand.
CTGCTTTCGGTAATGGTTTTAAATTAACTAAAGGAGATAATTCAGTAACTTTTCTGTTGTCTGCCGTGGTTTTTTCTGGCCATTGGCTAGGATCAACCCCGTATTGTGCACGTAATGATTTATCTTCAACAACAGAAAATACTGAACATGACATGCATAATAAAGTTGCTAAAAACACCCGCGATATAAAAAATACTTTTTTCATATTATTGATCATCAGTACAGGTACTGAACTCCTAACCAAAACTTACGACCGGTTTCTATGCCACTATCACCTGGGGTTATTAAATGGGTACGACTATTAAAAAGATTACTAACATCTACACGCCATTTTAATTTACCCAATTTAGCTACATTAACTTGCCAATCTAACGCTAAATTAACCATAACACGTTCATCTAAATCAACTTTTTTATATATAGGTAAAAAAAGATAGGTCGATTCACATTCAGCACACAAGCTTGTTATTTGCTTGGTAATAATATAATTATTGGTGGATATTGCCGTACTATACCCTTGAGTATATTTTGCAGTAATTGTACTGGTTAAGCTATCAAGCCATTGCGTAGACCAGCCTAAATTAGCGATTACTGGTCTAGCAAAGTCAGCATTAAGCCGAGTTAATTTAGATTTTGTTGACACCTTACCGTCATACCAAACCAGCTCATCAATAGTTACATCGTCTATATTCTCTGCATAACTAGTGTAATTATTGTGCTTCTCGCTATAACTCGTATTTGCCCAAAAAGAATGTGTGTCTATTTGTGCGCTCCATGCTAATGAAATTCTATCACTTTGCCCTTTTCCTAAGTTGTTTTGAGAGGCATAACGATAACCGTCTTCTGCTAGATAAGATTCACTGTTTCGAGCTATTTGATCCTGTTGCCAACGTTTTACATATTTAATAGAAAAACTACCTAGCCACTCTGTTGATATTTTCCAACCAATGGTTGCTTCATCGTTATAAGAGGTTTTTAGCCCATTATACTTATAGCGTAAATCACTGTCAGAGCTAGATAAATTCCAACCCTGTAAATAACTATTACGTATATTACGATATTCAACATAATAAGGCGTTTGTAATTCTTTTAATTTATACGTTGTTATAGCTGTATCGTAATAACGATTTACACCAAACGTAAGTAAACTAGTTTTATCATCATTTAGTTGATAACCTCCACTTAAGCGCGGAGCAATATTATGGTTTTTAAAGAAATCGTCATAGTCATAACGTAAGCCCAAATTTAGCGATAAATTTTCATCCCATTCAATATGATCTTCAATGAACATCGATAATTTATTTACGTCCACTTTAATGTCTTCCGCTGAACGAACAATACGTGCTTGAAAATACTGTGGTGCGGTTAAAATATTCTCAGAATAAGCAATAATATGTTCTGCATTACTGAAGTCTAATGGCTCACCTAGCTCTGCTTCTAATTCGGCTAATGGTTTTACATAAGAAAGCTCAATACAATCATTTTGGTAACCACTACAATTAAAAGGCGTACTGCCTAACTCGGTAGAGTATTGTAAAGCGGAATTATAATAATAGCTGTCGTTGGGGCGGTATCGAGATAATTCATTACGATTTAACTCAAAACCTAACATGACATCATGCAAACTGTTTTTCCATAATATACTGTCAAATTGAAATTTATTAACCCAACTATAAGAGCGTTGTTTTTTGTCTAAATCACCATAACCGCCTTGTAAAGAAACTAAATCGCCATCGCCATCGTCATCATCCTGATCGGTCAGTTGCCCCCATTCTTTACCTTTTAGCTGATTCCATATGTAATAGTGCTCAGGCGCTTTTTTACTATTTTTACTTTCATTAATACTTAAGGTTGAATGCCACTCACCCTCACCAATTTGTTGTTTTATATTAAGGGTAGTCGCCAAGCCGCCGCCTTGAATGGTCAAGTCACTATCAAGTATATTGGTTAAAAGATTATTATTTTCATAAGGCGCATATATTACACTCCAATCTAAATAATCTAGCCCTAAGTCGCGCAACGAATATTTAAACAAAATATTGGTATTACGACGACTTGTTACAACATTCTCTTGTAGTGATAGTTTAGAAATATCACTTTCTAAATAATTGGCGCTTAACATTACCCCATGATGTTCATTAAGCTGTAATGAAGCTAATAGGTTAATACTATTTTTTTCATAAATTGGCGCTATTTCTTCGTCATCATCAAAAGGACTATCGTTGTCTTCATCTTTTGCCTGTATCACATGAAAACTGCCCCAATCACTTCTTGAACCACGATAACCCAAGCTAAAGGATTCTATACCCGCATCAAATGCTGAACGGGTTTTTACCGAGACAACGCCACCAGAAAAACCGCCATATTCAGCAGGAATATTATTGTCATAAACATCAATAGAGTTAACTATTTGGCTATTTACACTAAAAGCTTGTGGTGCTCCTTGAATATCATTAATACTGGAAATTGAACGATCATAGGCACCAGGGTCTTGCTGACTATTAAAATTCATACCCTCAATGAAAAAACCCGTTTGCCATGGATTAGCACCAGAAATAGATAGCTCTTTTGCTCTAATTTCTCCAGCATTTTCAACACTTAATTCATCTTCAGATGACTGTATACCTGGAAGCAGCGAAATTAAGTCATTAATATCACCGGAGGTTTGTGGTGCTTGTGCAATAAAGTTTCTATCAAGATGAAAGCGACCTTCTATCTCAGGCACTTCTAAGCCGACGTAATGACCAATAACGTTAATATGTTCAATGTTTTCTTGTGCTTGTTTGTCTAATTTAGTTAAGCATTGCTTAAGTAATAAGCTTGTATTTTTATGTGGTGCGGTTGTCGCTGATACCTCTTGTAGGCAGGGTTTAAGTTTTTCTTCCGTGGTATGTAATTTTGTTGCTAATTTCTCTAATCGTCCTTTTTTTAGATAGTTATTATTTGATTGCTCTGAAATAACTACATCGGCAAAAGCCGATGTAGTAAATAAAAGCAAACTGACCCCTATTGAGGCCAATTTGATTATCTTCATTTGCTTGATTATTCCCCTAGTGGTGTACTGTCTTCATTGTCAGCCACACCGTCATTGTCAGAATCTTCATCAGCCGTTAAACCGGAATTAGCAATATCTTCTTGTGTTGCACTTAGTCTAAAGAAGTTCACTAAACCATCGTTATCGGTATCTACACTGGCAACTTTAGATGCAGGAAAAGCATCTTTTTCTGCTAAAATATTACCTATCGTTAAATAAAATTCTTGTTGATCAGCCACTTCATTAACATCTAGTGCTATTAAAGCCTCGGCTTCAGCCGTTAAGCCTGAATACATGTTTAATTTAATTAACTCTTCCATTAACCCTTGCTGCTCATTAACAGAAAAAGTAGCCGCTACTGTATTAATTTTTTCAACGATAGCTTTAATACCACTTAAAGCCGTAGATAATAATTCTGCATAATTGTCTATTTTACCAGCAGAAGAACGTATGGCGGCTATATAGTTATAATAAGTGTAAGCCTGACTGCCAATATCACTGTTAGAACCTATAGCTCCACCAGTATTATTTGCAGAATTGTAACCTAATATGTTATCAATAAGATCGTCAAGAGCTTCTGCATCAATAGGGGTTTCTTCATCATTAAGTATATTGGTTACATTAACTAAGCCCGTGTTGAATAAGGTTTCAGCTTGAGTCATATATTGATACGACGCTAATATGGCGGCGTTAGTAAACTGAGCACTAATGGTGTCAATAGGCTCATCTAACAAGGCAATATGTGTGTTCAGCTTTATAACAAGCGCATCAATATCTAAAGCATCTGAAAATTCTAAATTAAGTAAAATTTGCTGGTAGGCTAATATTGTATTTGCTGTAGAGAATAATTCAGCATTAGTAGAGAAATAATTATTTACAGCTTGTAGGCACTGTTGTTGATAAGTACTAGCATCACCTGTTACCGCTTGGGCAAGTTCAACTAAATGATGACAACCTTGAGTGCCGCTAATAAACTTAACTGCAAATTTCTCTGCCATATACGCTTCGCTAGTAATTAAGGCTAATGCTTCAATCAATACTTGCTCAGCAAGCTCATCTTCACCTTGGTAATGTAATAATGCGGCTAAATGTGGTTTCAATGAACCTGAGTCAACCATTGTTTGGTAAAGGGAGTCTAAATCACTACCGTCAGTGAAATAATCTCGCATTGATTGTAATGCTTCAGTAATAGTTGCGCCTGCTTTTAAGTTATTAAACGCTTGGTAAGAAAAAACATGCTCTAGCGCATCTTGATAGTCTTTATCATCAGTAGCAATTAATGCTAGCGCTGGATTTACTTCCAACTCAGGGTAAAGTGCCTCAACAACACCGGCTAATGTTTCAAGTGGCCCTTGGTAAGTTGAAAGAGTGGCTGAATTTTCATCTTCTGCGTATGTATAGTTTTCATCGTAATTAACCGCTGCATATAATGAAAGTGCTTTAGCTGTATATTTTTTTGCTTCTTCTGTTGCATCAACCCAAACAAGGTACTCAGCAGCCCACGCTAAATAAAGTGCTTTAATTTTATAATTTTGAGTGTCGCCTGAAACTCTATAGCCAGTTTTATCAACCGCCATAGCATTCATTATTGCAGCCTCTGCAGCCCTAGCTTTATTTTCTGTGGTTGGCGAAGAAAAATATACATCTATTGCAGATTTAGCATGATTTCTAAAGGCGGTTAAAAACCTGCCGTAGGCAGTATTATATTGTTCTTCACGCACGGCTTCTGAATACAGATAAACAGTTGAAATTAAATTGTCAGATTGTTCTGTTTGTCCTGCATCAATGTAATTTTGAACCAAAGTAAAATAAAAACTAGCATCACTACTACCAATATTATCTAAGCCTTGCTCAGCCATGTGTTGATTATAAAAAAGTTCTGCTTTTGCTCGTAATGCGTTAGCTTGTTCATGATCGTTCACTTCATCAAAGACAAGAGCAGCATCTTGATAAGCCTCAGCTTTGCTGGCTAATTCATCAATACTTTCAAGTAAGCCAGTGGCTTTATCATCAAAACCAGCGTTAAAATAAGCTACCGCTAAATTTGCACTTAGCTCATCAATATCGACATCATCTTCTAACTTAGCCTGCATCGCTTCAGCTTGTTTAAGGTGTGATTTGTCAGAGCTGTAGTAATAGCTTAGCTTGTCTGCATTGGTTTCAAATGAAGGCACTAAATCAATCGTTGCCGTAAGTGCCTCACTGATAATACTATCGGTATAGCTAATGGTAAAACTACCGTCAATTTGTTCGAGTGTATTAGGGGTATAAGTAAATTCACCTGTGACTGAATTAAGGGTTAAATCACCGGCTTCTGGAGCTTGTGTCACCGTAATGGAAATGGCATCACCGTCAACATCAGTAATAACAATTTGACCGTTACTTTCTCCTTGACTACTTACCGTTAAATTAGTGGTTGCCAATACTGGCGCATCATTTACATTTTCAACCGTAAATACAACACTCGTTTGCGCGGTTAAATCACCGTCAGACACAGTAACTGACACGGTATCTTCACCAACATAGTCAGCATTAGGTGTATAAGTAAAACTGCCACCTGAGTTTAATTCAAAAATACCATTTGATGCAGCGGAAGCAACCGTATAGCTTAATGTATCATTGTCAGCATCACTGGCGCTAATAGTAGCCGATACTGAGCTATCTTCTAAGGTTGAGAAAGTAAAACTATTATCGAATGTTGGTGCCGCATTTTTATCACTACTACCACAAGATGCTAGTAACAAAATCGCAGAAGCGACACTGAGAGACTTGAAATTCTTATTCTGTAACTTGTTCATTGGGTTATTACCTACCACTTGAATTGTAAAAAACATGTAAATTTTACCGTATTTATACCATAAGTAAATATAAATATAAACACAAATGCAAACTATTCCTATTTGTTTTAGGTGTGAGTTAAAGCAATTTTTATTATTTATGCGGGTGTCAGTGCTTTGTCGGAATTAACTGTGCGGCAAATAAGTGTGTTTTAGAGTGACGTTTACATGGAGCAGAAGTAGCAATAAAAGAGTTGATCAATGTCAATATCGATTATAAACAAATGGGGCTTGGAGGTGACAATTCTACCGCAGCCACAATATCAAATTCCATCAGGTAGTTATCATTATGGCTTTACTATTGAGCCGGTAAAAGCTAAATAAGCTTAAGAGATATATGATGCTGGAACCTTGTTAAGTCAATTGATTTAACAAGGTTTTTTATTCTGTAATACTGGATTAATAATCTACCGGATAATCTTTTCTAAAGCTTTGCCCTCCAAAAGCAAGTTTCTGTGTCCAAGGTTTTGCTGGCGCTGTCCAAAATGAATCACTTGCCGGTAAACCTAAGTGTAAAAAACTGTTAGTGGTAATGTACATGCTGCCATTATTTGAATACCAATCACCTAATGTGGGATCGGCTTGAGCAAAGCCAATTTGTAAAAAGCCCTCTTTAAAGTTACTGGGGTTGGTAAATATCGCTTCATGTACGGCTCTTAATGCCGAGCGTACAGTACCTTCTGATAAACTATCCGGTAATTGTTTGTTTAAGGCTAATTGTGATAAAGGTTGAAAGGCGGTGGTACGATATGTTAATGAGCGACCAATGGGCGGATAAGTACCGGTAGGTGATATTAATCTTTCAAGGTGCTCAGCAAAACGTTGACTACGCTTGAGTTGTTTTTTAAAGAGATTTTCACTGTTATCTCGCCAAACATAGGTTTTATGTGTCGACATTACCTTTAAAATGTCAACTAGCATTGGGTGAATAACGTAAGAATTGTAATAGTCAAAAGCAAAATGTTCACCATCACCAAACCAGCCGTCACCAACATACCACTCTGAAAACTTGCGTAGGGCTAAATCTAAACGAATAGGATCGTAATCTTCGCCTATTTGCATTAAAAATGCTTCATTCATGGCGGCAAACAAAATCCAGTTGGTATAAGGCGGCGATACATTGCGTAATAACTTGATTTTTTCAACTATTTTTTGCTGTGTTTTTTTCGATTGCTGTTGCCATAATACCGGTGCGCGTAATAACGCTTGCGTATAATAGGCCGAATCAACTAGCAGTTGGCCATGCCCCATTTCCCAATCTAAATAATCTCCACTTTTAGGGTTAACTGAATGTTCATAGGCTTGTAGGGCATATTCACGTAATTTTACTCTGGCTGCTTTATCTTCGCCTTCGGCATTAAGCGCTAACCATGGTGCTGCGCCTGAAATAGCTCGGCCAAAGCATTCAAGGTAAGCGACACGATTATCTCTACCATCAGCATTGGGGCTTACCTCTAAGGGAAAATCACTATGAAGCTTTTCGTTAGCCATTAAATATAAAACGGGTTCGACAATTTTTTGCAAAAGTGTTGAGAAGTAACGGTGATCATCAGAATTAATCATTTTTGGTGACTGGCTTTGAGTAGATTGACTTTGACCAAAAACATTGGTTGTTAAGCCGATTGCACTAGCTGCGCCGCCAACTGCAGCGGCAGTTAAAAATTTACGTCGTTCCATAATTTTCTCGATTAATAATCTTAGACAAGTAATTTGTCTGAATTTGAGAAGCAATGCTTTTACTAAATTTAATAATAGCGTAGTTAAATAAGTTCAATAGACTTTATTGAAATATGTTTATACGGGTATAACTCAGTTGTTGTTTATAATAATCGTTGTATTTCTTACCTAAACCGCTATTTTTCAGCAATGCAAATACAGTTTCGGCCTGATTTTTTGGCTTGATACAATGCTTTATCTGCGCTTGCAACAATACCGGAACAGTCACTAGAATTTCCATTATAAGAGGAAATTCCAACGCTTACAGTGAGGTAAATTAGTTTTTTATTACCGATATTAAATGGAGTTGTTTCAATTGTTTTTCTAATTCGCTCGGCAAAAACTTTAACTTCGTCAATATTATTAGATTTAGCTAAAATAATAAACTCTTCACCGCCATAGCGACAAGCAATATCTGTTTCTCGACATGAAGACAGTAATATTTTGCTAATTTCCTTAAGTGCAATATCGCCAACGTGATGACCATAATTATCATTTACGCTTTTGAAATGATCAGCATCAATTAATAGGATAAAAAATGAGCTAGAATAACGTTTAGAATTTAACACTTCGCGTTTAAGATGTTCATCAAATACTCTTCGGGTATAAAGATTGGTTAAAGAGTCTTTGTTTGCCATGTTTTGTAGCAAAATTTCATCACGTGTAATACGGGCAATAACGGTATTAATTTGTTTGATAAAAAAAGATAATAGTAGGCTTGCCAGTATAAATATGATAATACCTACCGATAAAATAGTTCGTTGAGTAATATTAGTCTCAAATGTTGTATCTGCTAACATCAATAGGTTGGCGACATTATGGCCCTCTACGTCAGTAATTGGCACAGACAATAACCAGAAGGTAGAGCCATTTTCTTTATAAGGTTTAATTGAGCCATCAAATAGCTCGTGTTGTTCATCTTTACTATTAATAAAGGATCTAAAAATGGGGTTAATGATTTGTTTTGTGGCAACTAGGCTATAAAACTGTGTCCAATCAATATTTCGGTTTAGCACTTGCATGCCATCTTGCCAAGCCTCTTTTTTCAAATATTCTTTATGTATAAAAAGGTCTATATCAAAGTCGAGTATTTTTTTTAGTCGACTTATAATATGGTCTACTTCCATACCTAATTCAAAGTAACCAATATGTTTACCATCAGGTGAATACCATGGGCTAACAACTCTTAAAGTCAATGTTCCTAGTTTACCAAGTTCTACTCCGTAGGATATGTTAAGGTTTTTTTCTGCGTTGATGGTGGTAATGCGATTAATGGTGTCGCCATAACGGGTTGAGGCATGAGCACGAATAATATTGACTCTGTCTAACCCGCTAAAATAAAAATGTGTAATATTATAATCATGGTTAAGTTCTTTATATAAAGGAGTAACATAGTTAAGTATACGCTGTCTGTTTCCAGTGGAAAATACAAAAGCTAACTCTTTATTAACTCTTAAACTGGTCATTATCGCTTGAATAGCTTTTGCATCAGATTCTATATTATATTTATAAAAATCTCCGCTGATTGATTTAGTACGGGTAAAGCGTTTTTCAAAAACACTCTGATTTTGATTATTTGATTGAACGTAAAACAGACTAATCGTTAATAGTAAAATCATTGCAACGATAAAAAATACTAACGGTATAATAAATTTTACTCGCAGAGCAAGTGACGTATTGTTTTCATCTTTAATTTTGTTAATACTATTGTTCATCTAGTAGCCTAATTAGTATCAATAATATGATCGTAGTAAAAGTGAGATCATTGAATGGTATGGTATTTATCCAATGTTATTAACCTTATTTAAGTCTATAAAAGGAAAAATAGGAAATTTATACGTAATATCCACTGTTATTATAATGCCCTGTATAAGCAAATTAGCTCATAAATAGATGCTGTAGCCAAATTATATAGAGCATTAACGGTTTTATAAAATTCAATGATAGCTTTGTGTTAAGGAACAAAATAATTTACCCTAATTAATAAATACTATAATATGATGATTGGTTATGTGTTGGTCGTTTATGCTTGAATAAGGCGTAAATTCACCAGTACATTATTATTAGTCTCAATAAAAATCAAAATAGAGGTCAGGATAAACATAATGAAAAGTCAATTAAAATCAAAGCTATTATCTTTAGCGGTGGTAGTGGGTTTTACCATGCCATTTATCTCAGGCTGTGTAGATGAGAAGCCAAAAGCGCCAGAGCCACCAGAGCAGAAAATAAGTGTGAAAAGCTCAGCGTTTGGTAACTTAGATAGTGGTCAACAGGTTACTAAGTACACATTAGCCAACGATGCCGGTACTAGTGTCAGCATCATTGATCTCGGTGCAGCGATTACAGAATTAAATGTAATTGACAACAAAGGTAACTTTGACGATGTTGTATTGGGCTTTGCTACTCCGCAACAATATTTAACTAGCAGCACATATTTTGGCGCAGTTGTTGGTCGTTATGGTAATCGTATTGCTAAAGGTAAATTTAGTATTGATGGCAAAGAATATACCCTAGCAACCAATGATGGTGAAAATCACTTACACGGTGGTGATGTTGGCTTTGATAAGCGTTTTTGGAATGCAAAGGTTAACGGTAAAGATAGCATTACTTTCACGCTAGTTAGCGAAAATGGTGATGAAGGTTATCCAGGTACACTAACCCTAGCAGTAACTTATCAATTAACTGACGATAATCGTTTGGTCGTTGATTACGATGCCAGCACAGATAAAACAACTGTTGTTAATGTAACTCAACATAGTTATTTCAACTTAGCGGGTCACGGCAGTGGTGATATCTTAAATCATGAAATGATGATTAATGCTGATCGTTTTACTCCAGTGGATAAAACGTTAATCCCAACAGGTGAGTTAGCCGCTGTTGAGGGCACGGCAATGGACTTTAATCAAGCCACTAAAATTGGTGAACGTATCAATAATGATGAACAACAGCTTGCCTTTGGTGGTGGCTACGATCATAACTGGGTGTTAAATAAAAAACAGCCAGGAGAAATGTCATTAGCGGCACAAGTTTTTGAACAAAACTCTGGACGTACATTAGCGATATATACCGATGAACCCGCGATTCAATTTTATTCAGGTAACTTTCTTGATGGTTCATATAAAGCAAAAAATGAAGCGGTTTATCAATACCGTAATGGATTTTGCCTAGAAACTCAGCACTTTCCTGACTCACCTAATCAACCGAGTTTCCCGAGTACTATTTTACAGCCGGGTGAGCAATATAAAACCCGTACTATTTTTGAGTTTGGGGTAAAATAAAGAATAGATTTTAATCACAAGTGAATTAATCACAAGTAAATAAAATGCTGTTTTTTTTGAAAATAAAGGGTAATCTTGCAAAAGATTACCCTTTTTAGTTAGAACTTTTTCGTTAGAAAAGAAGGGCGAAGGTTTGTTCGCCTTAATTTTAATGACGATTATTTAGCGGTAAGCGTTAATGTTTGAGTCTTCAACCCTGACACTTTGGTTTGCAAAATAACCACACCTGCAACGCCACTAGTTTCAATTATCAGCTGAGCATGACCATTAAATAGCTTGCGTTGATACGGTTTTGCTAGTGTAGTAATAGCAATAATAGCCGGATGCACTCTGGCTATGTTTTCCCTAGCGCCCCAATCTTTAAATGGTGTTGCTGTAATCACTAACTGGTTATTTTTCTTTTTCAGTTTTAAGTCTGCTAAATAAAATTCACCGTCTTCCATTGGTACGGTTGTACCGTTAATCATTAAGGTTTGATTGTCCCCCAAGGTACTTAATAACAAACGCGCTTGTTGATTATTGGTTAATTCAGGCTGATCAAAAGTAACAGAAAATTTCACCGCTGACTGAGTATCTTGCGCTAGTGGCGCAGTCCATTTTCCAAGTTTCATTGTACTGGTGCTTGCAAGAAATTGCTCAGGTGCTAATGAAGAAGGATCGCCATTACCTACGCCTAATATGGTTGCTGGGCCGCTAAGGCTAAATTCAATATTATTATTAGCCAGAAGGTGTACACCGCCAGTGTCGGCAATGGCTGAAATATCAACCACGATAGTATCGCGATCACCTTTGTTAAAAGCAGTTTTACTTGGCACTAACTTAAGTTTGTCAAGGCTACTTACCGTTGACATACTGCGCTCTTCGACCACTTTACCATTTTGATAGCCGCGGGTGATTAATGTACCGGCTTGGTACGGCACTTGCCACGCTAAGTGACCATTGTTAGGCATGTCTTGAATACCTAAGCTTTTATCGTTTAAGAGTAACTCTACTTGTGGATAGTTACTGTGTACTCGCACGTCAATGATTTCGCCGACGCGATCTGGCCATGTCCAATGCGGGAAGGTATGCAATACTGGTTCGTTACCCCACCAAGATTTAAGGTAATAAAAGCTGTCTTTAGCAAAGCCGCAATTATCTAAAATACCAAATTGTGACAATACTCCCGGAAAGCCATAAGGGGTTGGTTCGCCGCGATAATCAAAACCAGTCCAATAGAATATACCGGCTAAATATTCACGATCTGCATAATGTTGCCAACCGCTTTCAGCATTACCGCCTGATGAGCCGTTTTCTAGCGGTGCAAGGTGGGCTTTTGCAGCATTTTCAATATATATACCACGTGTTGCTTGAGTGGTAGTTTCTTCTGTGCCGAGAATAACTTGCCAAGGGTTCTTTTTATGTTGGGCATCAGTTGAACCATGTTTAATATAGTTAACACCCATTACTTCAACGGTTTGATCAATACCGCCCCAGCCGCCGCTAATGGCGACAGTATTAAGGCGAGTAGGATCTAAACGTCGAGCGATATTTTGCATATGCTCAGTAATGCGCGCGCCTTTAATATTACTCTCAATGCCCCATTCTTCGTTACCTAGAGACCACAACACAATACTTGGATGATTACGACCACGTTTGATTAACTGTTCAAGTTGGTCGATATGAAATTTATTAACGCCCATTAAGCGGTTTTCGTCGATAACTAAAATACCTAAACGATCAGATAATGCTAAAAGTGCTGGCGAAGCAGGGTGGTGTGACGCTCTGTAGGCATTTCCGCCCATATCTTTTAAGCGTTTTAAGCGATATTCATTTAACGCATCTGAAGTAGCAACGCCAACACCGGCATGATCTTGATGATTATTACTGCCTTTTAAGACAATGTGTTTACCGTTTAAGAAAAAACCTTTGTTAGGATCAAACTTAATGGTACGCACGCCAAAACTAGTACGGTAGCTATCAAGTTGTTTGCCTTTACTGTCGGTAAGTGTGGTGACTAAGGTATATAAATGAGGATTGTCTAAATCCCAAAGAATGGGACTGTTAAGGTTTAACTCAATATCTTGTTGTTGTTCTTGCCCAACTTGTAGCGTTAATGCTTGTACAGGCGCGGTAGTAACCAGTTTGTTTTGTTGATCAAATACTTGTTGGCTAACCTTTATTTTATTAACCTTATTGGCGGTATTAACAATTTGTGTGCTTATGGCTAAATCAGCGGTGCTTGTATTAGAGGAATGAGCATTAACGGTCGATTTTATAAAAGTACCAAACTGCTGCACGTGTACCGGATTTAGCGTCACCAAGCGTGCATCACGATAAATGCCAGCACCTTCGTAATACCAACCTTCTTCTTTCGAGGCATCAGCACGCACGGCAATAACGTTATCACCGCCATAATTTAAATATTCACTAATGTCATAGCGTTGTAACATATAACCGCTTGACTCACTACCAATAAAAAAGCCATTAACAAATATTTTAGCGTCACGATAAATACCATCAAACTCTAGGAAAATACGTTTACCTAGAGCATCATCAGCAATTGTAATGGTTTTACGGTACCAACCAATACTGGTTTGTGGATAATTTGGCCCAATAGTTTTATAGCCATGGCTATGACTGGCTTTTTTGTCAAAAGGTAAGGCTACTGCCCAGTCGTGCGGTAAGTTAATGGTTTGCCAGCCTCTATCATCAAATTTAGGATAAGCAGCGCCATCGCCAAAACCAGTTTTAGCGCGATAAGAAAAGTAGCTAGTATCAAAATTAAAATCTTTTGAGCTATCGGTCGCATGACCAAGGGCAAACTGCCAGTTATTATTTAAATCAATAACTTCTCTTGCTTTGGCGTGAAAAGCCGACAATGAAATGATTAATAATAAAACCTTAAAGGCAACTGAATTTAAGTGATGAGTTAATCGCATTACTTGCTCCTAATAGAAAAGTTGTCAGTAATATATAAGGGGTGATTCTTTTAATCAATTAGCGCTAATTCTTCGATAAAATTAAAAATGGTACAACTCGTTAAATTGAAACTTTTAAAAAAATAAAAATATTAGACGAAGTTAAGCTAACTAATTGTTTTTTATTTGATATTGATAGAGGAAAAACTTAAATGAATTTCTCACTTTTTTTCTTATTAGTTAAATTAAGTTAAAACAGTGGTAATACCTAATTTGTTTTCACTATTATGAAATTTTATAGTTGTTAACTTATGCTGATTTTAGGGTGAAAATCATACTAAAATAAGTTCATATTAGAGAAAAATTCTCTACATATCGTTCTATAGGAAGGTAAGTAAATGTTACATCATTATTTAAAAATTTGTTTACTGCTTAGCATGAGTACATTACTTTTGGCTTGTGGAGGCAATGGCAATGGTAGTGTTGCTAGTGCTAATGAAAATACATCCATATCAATTCCTGATGACGTTACCGGAACTCCCTCTGGTGGCACATTAATTATCCCGAATAATGCTATTACTAGTGCCTCGCTATGGGGCGGAAATGACTCCCAACCTGTCGGCACTATGTCAGTGGTTAATGTTGAGCATGAAAAATTTAATCAAGCCTTAGAAATTGATGTCACTAACCCCAGTGGGGTTAGTTGGAATGGACACGTTAGCATTCCTGTCACTGCCGAAGTTAAAACTGGTGATAAAGTATTGCTACATCTATTTTTTCGTACCACGGCTAGTCAGTATGAAACCGGCACAGGTTTTACCAATGTACTTTTGCAAGGGCCATCCCCTGATTATGTAAAGCTTATTAATCGTAATGTTAATAGCGCTAGTGCTTGGGTTGAATATTTTTTCCCTGCAACGGTAAGTGAAGATTTTGCCGATGGTGAACTTCAGGTGATTTTTGAATTAGGTGGTGGCGATCGTCCGCAAACCTATCAAATAGCGGGTGTAGAATTAACTAATTTTCAACAAAGTCTCGCTCTAAATCAGTTACCAGAAACTAAGCCTTCTTACGGTGGTAGAGATGTTGATGCAATATGGCGAGCAGCCGCAGAACAGCGTATTGAGCAGCATCGTAAAGGTGACTTTACCTTAACAATTCAAACAGCAACAGGAGAGAATATAGCCATTACCAATGTTGATATTGAAATGACTAATCATGCCTATCACTTTGGCTCTGCTGTAGTGTCAAGTATGTTAATTGGCACAAGTAGCGATGAAAAAATGTATCAACAAAAAGTAGTAGAGCTTTTTAATCAAGCCGGCCCTGAAAATGATTTAAAATGGGCGCCATGGATTGGTGAATGGGGTGGAAATTTTAATCAAACAGATACGTTAGCAGGATTACAGTGGTTGCAAGATCGTGACTTTTACACCCGTGGCCATGTTTTAGTGTGGCCATCAAAGCGTAATTTGCCCAATATGATGCAAAAATATCTACCCGAGGATGTGACTAATGCCGATCCGCAAGCGTTAGTTGAAGTGAGCAATCATATTGACGATGTTACTTTGAAAACCGCTGCGCTATTAAATGAGTGGGATGTGATAAATGAACCTTTTGATAATCACTATTTAATGGATGCTTTTGGCGATCAGGTGATGGTCGATTGGTTTAATCGTGCGCGTATTAACTTACCCGAGCAAAAACTTTATATTAATGATTACAGCATTTTGTCGGCAGCCGGTTTACATAGCGCCCATCAAAATCATTATGAAAAAACTATTCAGTATTTGCTTGATAATAATGCCGCTATTGATGGTCTAGGCTTACAAAGTCATTTCAGCGAAGTGCTAACCGATATTCCAACGCTTTATAATATTATCGATCGTTACCATCAGGCTTTCCCAACTTTAGATATACGCTCGACAGAGTTCGATATCAAAACTTTAGATCAACAATTGCAAGCGGATTATACCCGTGATTTTTTAACGATATTTTTTAGTCATCCAGCTACAGTAGGGGTACAGTTGTGGGGTTTTTGGCAAGGGCGTCATTGGTACCCTGATGCGGCTTTATATGATCTTAACTGGAATGAAAAGCCCAATGCAGTTGCTTGGAAAACCTTAATTAATGATCAATGGCATAGTAGCTTTAATGGTAAAACTGATGAGCAAGGGCAATATACAGCGCGCGGTTTTTATGGGGATTATCAGGTAATATTTAATTACCAAGATAAATCCCACTCTTTAACGTTTAGCATTGATAAAAATAGCGATAATAATATTGTGTTAATGGTAGAGCCATAATTATTTGTTAATTAGCCATTATCTTTTGCAAGGCTAATATCGTTATACAAACGGTATTGTTCTTCATTAATCGCCACAAAAGGTTTTAGTTTCAGCTTAACTTTACCGACTGAGGTTTGCCATGTTTCATTGGATAAGCGTTTAGTTGATAACAGCTGCGCTTTTGACGGATATATTTTGTCACTATTAATAGGAGATGCTTCAATAGGAAAGAGTACTAATGGCCCAGTCATTAACGCTAACATTTCTTGATGGGCATCATTGAGTGTTTCAACTCGCAGCGGCATATCAAAAGTAATATCAACCTTATCATTGTTTTTCCATACCCGATCAAGCTGATGAAATGAACCCGCTTTAAGTAAACCTTGTTGGCGTTTATTGTTAATAGTTATTTGAGTATTTTTTCCTGCCCATGCAGGAATACGCAAGGCAAGCTTGAACGGTGTAGGCTTGTTTACCGTTATTGTTAATGATGATTTATCGTCAAGCGGGTAGCGGGTTTGTTGTGATACCGTGATTCTCTCATTGTTAATTACATGTGTGGCGTTTGAAGGAATATAGAGGTTAACTAACAGTTTGTCTTTCGTCGCAAAATAAGCGCTAATGCCATAATCTGCACTCATTTGCACAAAAGTACCTGAGCAGCAAGGCCATGCTTCACCTCGATAAGCTTTATGAGCATGATGATTGTAGTCGGTGTAATAAAATGTATCACCGTTTTCAAGAGTAGGTTTAGCCCCTAATAAGGTATTGAAAAGCACACGCTCCATACTATCGCCGTAATGGCTTTGCTCGGTAAGCTGTAATAAGTGTCGTGCTATTTTAAAGTGCGCATAAACACCACAAGGGGTTTCAAACGATCTATGAGTATCTGACAACATATTATATAAGGTTTCAGTGTCATCACTGGCAAGTAACTCTTCGTTAGGTCCCCATGCGCCGGTAGCGTAAGATTGTGCGGTCATAAAATCAAAACCATTTTTAGCCGCGGAAAAATATTTCTTTTCACCAGTAACTAAATAAGCTTGTACCGCTGAATTTAACGCATTGATATGGCTATAAGCATGACGACCTTTAAACGGACATTCACCTTTGGCTAGCGGATCAAAAAAAGCTTTATCTTGCATATATTGCAAAGCCAAACCTTTATAACGCTCACCCATGCCTAAGCGCCAGGCAATAAATAAATTTTCTGGTAGTGTGTAAGGTTCATCCCAAATTTCTGCTTCTTGAGTGTAAGGGAGTTGTCGACGCTCAGCTCTGGTTAGTGCTGAGTTGGGTAGAAAGGGCAGCACCACATCGGTGAGTTTATCAAGCATAATTTTGGCATCATCTAAGCCAACATACTGATAAGCATCAATTAAGCCAATGGCTATTTTATCGTAGGTATACGCGGGTAATGGATAGCCCTTGAAAAACTTAGGCGAAATAGTCTCGCTATAGCTCGTTAATAATTGCTCTATTTTGACTTTTATTTGCGGATTTTTATTGGCGGCATAAGCGCGAGATAGGCCTGAAATATACTGACCAAAACTATGGCCGGGAATATAACCATGCCAGTTGGCGGTACTCCAATCACTAGGATCAATATGAAAATCTTTTGAATCATCATACCAGCCGCCCATATCCTCACCGGGTGCTTTAAGGCCAACGCGCTGACGAAATGGTTTTAGCAAGGCATCATTACTCATGGTTAAATAAAGTTGGCTTTGCTGATGAAATTGCTGCTGTAATTTGCTTGGTGTCAAACTCACTTGGCTATAAGGCAATGTAGTTAACGACGGGTTTATATTAAATGGTTTTAATTCACGTATTACTGCCGATAAAACTGGTGTGAATGAAGTACAAGCGCAAAGTAATACACCACTAGCGCGGGTTAAAAACTGACGTCGAGAAATATTTTTCATCGTTTAATTTCTTATTGTTATAATATTTTTAATATAGATCACAATGACAAATATTGATGGCTAATGACTTGTCATACCGTTATACAGATAAGTTATTTTAATAAATTGGTATTATTTTACTTTTATGATATTTGGGATTTGTTTTATGAATTATTAATTTATCTCCCATTAAAATAGTTAGTGGGAGGTAAACTCTATATGGGAAACGCATTAGTAGCTATTGGTCTAGTTTAGCCATGTGCTGATTGTCAGCATGATTTTTCGAGTTGGGCATAAACAAGTAATATTATACCAACTTGATATCCTGTTGCCACGGGTGCTTTAGGCATATCTCGAATTACATCACCTATCCTGCCAACTTTCATACTAGGAATATTGTCGTTTTCCTCGGCGACTATCAATATCTTTATGGTTTATTATTATCCTGTTGCGGCCATCACTTCTGAGATATTTGTTTCTTCGTATGTTATTTTTTCACAGATAATTTCGGTTAGTTTTTCGGTATTTGGGCGTTTATTTTTAAGTGCTTCAATCATGTCACGTGTCACTAATACTATGCCTTTTTCCGTAATACGAAAACCATTAGCTATATCATTATTGCGATTATAGCCAATTTCTAGACCATCAGGAATATGGGTACCGCTATCAACAATAGCACGCTTAATTTTACAATTATTACCAATTTTAACTTTTGGTAATAAAACTGATTCTTCAACAAGCGAATATGATCTAACCAACACCTTTGAAAATAACTGGGATTTTCTTACTGTAGCGCCTGAGATGATACAGCCGCCAGCAACTGATGAATCAACTGCCATACCTCGTCTACCATCGTCATCAAAAACAAATTTTGCCGGTGGATCTTGTTCTTGATAGGTCCAAATAGGCCAATTTTCATCGTATAAATCTAATTGGGGGGTAGGTTGGACTAAATCCATGTTTGCTTCCCAGAATGAGTCTAACGTTCCTACGTCACGCCAGTAGGGTTTGTATTCTTCATTAGGATCACTAAATGGAAAAGCGAATACTTTATGCTTTTTAATGATGGCAGGAATAATATCGTTACCAAAGTCTCTACCTGAATACTCTTGTTGTGCATCTTTACGTAATTGTTCAAATAAAAATTCAGCATTAAAAACGTAATTACCCATTGAAGCTAAGCACTTTCCTGGTTTTCCCGGTATGTCTGCAGGCACCTCAGGTTTTTCTTGGAAATCAATTACGCGCTTATTTCTATCAACCGTCATTACACCAAATCGATTAGCAGACTCTTTACTAGCCATTTCAATACAACATACGGTCATATCGGCTTGGCTTTCAACATGCTCAGCGATTAATGCTCCGTAATCCATACGGTAAACATGATCGCCTGATAATATCATTACATATTTTGGTAAATCATGATGAATAATATCAATATTTTGAAATACTGCATCTGCGGTACCGCAATACCAATCGTCACCACATTGTTGACTAGCGGGTAAAATTTCAACTGACTCACCTAACTCTTGTTTAAAGTGCCCCCAACCACGATTGATATGTCTAATTAAAGAATGGGATTTATATTGAGTGGCAATACCAACACGTCTAACGCCAGAATTAATACAATTAGATAATGGAAAATCAATAATACGAAATTTTCCTCCAAAGTAAACCGCAGGCTTTGCCCGCCAATTGGTTAATTCTTCTAGGCGATTACCACGACCACCAGCTAAAATAATGGCATAGGTTTGACGTGTTAAGTTGCTGATGTAACGATTTTTATTAATAGGCATTTCCTTTCCTCTCGTTATTGATGGTTCTATCACTACTAAATAGGTCACTACGAACAGTATTTATAATGCTCATTCGTGTTCAATGGTTTTGATCTTTGTATGCTTGGTCTACTTTATGTAGAGTTGCGATATAGCTAGCAAAATTGTAGGCGGTTAACCAAGGGGCGCTAGGGCTAGTAATTACGTCAATGACTGATTTGTAAAATGAACAAGGCACTACCTGAATAGCAGTAAAAGCGGTTGAGCCTTTAGTCGTTACTAAATGCATAGCTACAGTGCTAGGTAAATACACCCTAATTTTATAAACATATTTATCAATTATATGAGCGCCGAAGAATGAAAAGATATTGTGAAAATATGCCAGTTCTAACGCTAAAGTTTCATTTCTGTAGCTAGTTGTATATTTATTATTTTGAGCAATATGCATTAACCTTCATTCCTTTGCTAATAAACATGAAAAAAATTATTGTCAATAAAAATCTTGTTAATGATCTTTATTAAACAAGGACATCAGTTAGGACACTGGCTATCAGTATCAGAAATATTGATCGATTGAACACTGGAATCAAAATCATCAAATTACATAACCAATAACTTCACGGGTGAGCAGGCTAAATTTTTTGCTAATTGTTGACTAGTAATTAGATAAGTTGTTCAACCAGCTCCATGGTTATTCCGTACAAAAGATTTAAATGGGGGGGGTTACTACCACACTATTATCGCTACCAAAAGGATTACTAATATAGTCATCAGCTTGATGGTCATTCTCCCATTCCTGCTCATTAATTAAGTATCTAAAGTGGAATGATTTATCTTTGGGTAATCTGACTTTGGTGCGAAAAACACGATCTTTTTTATTGAAGTTCATAGAGACTGGTTGCCAATCATTAAATTCAGCGACCAATGCAACTGAATCGGCATCTTCTCGTGAAAACTCAAAGGTTATTTCAGTTTCATTTTTGGTTTTAAATGACTTTTTCTTTAACATTTTTTTTCTCCTGATTGACCTGATTATAGGCAATATGTTCCTTGCTGTACCGCGTTAAGATAAAAGTAGATATATTGTATAAAAAGTAGTTACATATAAGTATTAATGAACACTCAATACAATAAATTGTGAATATCGTCTCGGTACAATAATAGCATAGTGCGCAATGGCTAATTTTGCATAGTTTTTATTTTATTATTTATAAAAAATAGGTAAAAAAATATGTGTTGTTATTAATATGTTGATAATTAAGATATAAATGTACTGGTCGATAAGTGAGGATGTTAGTTAAAGTAAACGTGATAAAAGTTAACATAAAAATAAAGTAAAGCTTGCCTATGTAACGCTTCCTCCCATGATGTTATTTTAGTTATTAGAAAAATTATTTTACTTAAGGTTCATTAATGAAAATATTCAACTCAACAATACTATTAATAGTGTTATTAATAAATACCGCTTTTGCCGCTACTTATTCAGTACAATCTCCCAATGTTCGGCTCAATGTAACCGTTGAAAATAACCACAGTGGCTTGCGTTACTCAGTAGCTTTAGACGGTAATACTATTATCACTAATTCTGCATTGGGACTAAGCATTGACAATGTTCCACTTGGTAGCAGCGAAATGCTGTTATTAGATAAAACAGAAACTAATATCAACGAGCGTTTTACTATTGTTGTTGGTAAGTCTGCTTATGTTGATGATCATTATCAGCAACTAGACTTGGCGTTTCAAAGTAAAGATGAACATAAGTTGAAATTGAATCTTATTGTTCGAGTTTATGATGAAGGTGTCGCTTTACGTTATTTACTACCTCAACAAGAAAGCCTTACAGAGTTTAATATTCAAAAAGAGTTAACCCGTTTTGACTTTGCTGATGATTTTCTTTGTTATGGGCTAAATTTAGGAAAATATGGTAACAGTCATGAAGGTGAGTTTGATCCCATTCAAGCCTCTCGCATTCGTGAGCATAATTTATATGATAATCCTTTGGTATGTAAAACTGGTGTAAAACAAACCACTTTTGCCTTAGCTGAATCTGATGTTAGAGACTACGCCGGTAGCTGGTTTACCGGTCGTGGTGATGGCGGTATTGGTGTCAGCATTAAATTAACGCCTCGTTTTGATAATTCTAAAGATGGTTTAAATCCTGTTGCGGTAAAAGCGGTTATGACAGATAAAGGTGTGCAATCTCCATGGCGCGTTATTATGGTGGGAGATACTGCGGGCGATTTAACCGCTTCGTCATTAATTACCTTATTAGGTGAGCCAAGTGCAATCACTGATACTAGCTGGATAAAACCGGGTAAAACCGCTTGGGATTGGTGGAATGACAATAAAGTAGTATTAGACGATAAAGCGATTAAAGCCGGTATAACGCCGGGCATGAATACTGCCACTTATAAAGCTTACATTGATTTTGCAGCCACACTCGGGCTTGAATATATCTTAATTGATGCCGGTTGGCATGAAGGTGCGGCATGGACTAATTCTCCGGGATCGAATGTGATTAAGCCTATTACGGCAATGGATATGCCGGCCATTTTAGCTTATGCAAAAAGTAAAAATGTTGGTGTTTGGGTTTGGCTACAATGGCAGCAACTTGATTGGCAAATGGAAGAAGCATTAAGTACCTTTGAGCAATGGGGAATTAAAGGCATTAAAGTTGATTTTATGGATAGATCAGATCAACAGATGGTTGATTACTACCATAAAATGCTAACCATGACCGCGAAATACCATATCATGGTTGATTTACATGGTGCTTATCCACCAAACGGTTTAGTTAGAACGTATCCCCATTATTTAACGCAAGAAGGGGTTATGGGTGCTGAGTACAATAAATGGAGCCGACGTGTTACTGCTACTCATAATGTGACATTACCTTTTACTCGAATGATATTAGGTCCTATTGATTATACGCCGGGCGGCTTTCGTCATATTAGCGCTGAAGAGTTTCCATCAGTTCGCCGCAATACCTTACCTTATGTGAAAACTACTCGTGGTCAAGCGTTAGCCATGTTTGTAGTATTTGATAGCCCATTACAAATGTTAGCAGACTCGCCAATTACTTACAGTAAAACTGACGGTGTTTGGCCACAACCACCAAACGAATGGCAAGACGGTTTAGCCTTTATTAAAGACGTGCCAGTAACGTGGGATGAAACTAAAGTACTACAAGGTGATATTGGTGAATATATTGTTTCGGCGCGCCGTAAAGGCGATGTATGGTATATCGGTGCTATGACTAATGAAGCCCCTAGAGAGCTGAAAGTACCCTTAAGCTTTTTAGGTAAAGGTCAATATAAAGCTGAAATTTGGCAAGACGGTAAAGACGTTAGCTCAGTGACTAAAATCACTAAAAAGTTAAACCAACAACAAACTATCACTTTAAAACTTGCACCTTCTGGTGGTTCGGCGGTTAAATTGGTTAAATAACCTAGGGCATTAAATGAGTTGAATCATAACTTGTTTATTTATTCTTACAGCAAGGTAGGTAAAGGCAATAATTGACTAAATAGTTGTCTTTACTGATTTTTATCAAATTCCCCCTCAATTAACTAACCTATAAATTCATTTCTTCAATACACTTAAATACACTTAAATAGCAGACAAAATTTCGTTTATAGGGCGCATAGAGGACATTTTCGCTTTAGCGTATTTTATGCTTTTTTTGGGCAATATGTTTATTTGAAAATAAACGGTTAACCAATTATTAACCTTCCTCTCTTTTATAATCGCCTCAATTATTTTTTAGCATACATATTTAGTTGGGGTTTTTATGTCGAATCAAAGCAAGTTAAAACAAATTTTGGCCGATGTTTTAAAAATTGATACTAGTCAATTTACAGCAGAGACGCTTTTACTTGGGGCTATTCCTGAATTTGACTCTATGGCTGTAATGTTATTGTTAATTGAGTTTGAAAAAGCGCATGCGTTTGATATAGAGAATACAGAATTGTCAGTTGATAATTTTTTATCCTTTGGTCAACTAGAAAATTTTGTTAAGCAATTTCAAGTTGCAGCACAATGAATCATAGCTTTAAAAATAAAGCGATAAGTAATGCAATCTTGATCTTAGTTGCTTGTTTCAAGCCATTAAAGCGGCAGCAACGCAAGTGGTTAGTGATGAACGTTGCGTCGTTAATATTGCGCTTTGCCAATAAAACTCGTACTCGAGCTATAGCAAATATTCGATTGGCATTGCCTGAACTTAATGATAGACAAGTCAATAAATTAGCTTTTAGTTCTTATCAAAATATTGTTTATGGTGTTTTTGAAATTTTTTGGTTAGAAGAAGTAGATTTTTATTTTGATATTGATGAACAATCGAAAACGCTATTACTGTCAGGCGAACCACTTAGTATAGCAACTATGCATATGAGCTGTTATGAGATTGTTCCATATGCCTTGCAAAAGTTAACATTTCGCTCTACCACGCTATCAAATATACCTAAATTTTTCTTAGTTGCGGAACAGATTTATCAAAAATTGGGTATTAATTGTTTTAATAAAAAAGATAGCAATAGCTTTATTAAATTACTTGGCGCTATTCGTAGTAATCAAGTTGTTAGTTTACATAGTGATCATTATGCCAAAGAAACTCAGATCCGTTTTTTTAATAAAATAACAGGAGCGCCTACTGGGGTCGCAATGCTTTCTGCTATTGGCCACACCCCAATTTTGCTAGCGTATGCGATTATAGATCAACAAAACAAATATCGAATTTGTATTGAAACTGTGTCAACGCAACCCGTTAAAAAGTCTAGTTGTGCTCTGCAAGATATGATGCAAAAAATATATCAGCGTTTTGAAAAAATTATTATACAACACCCAGAGCAATGGTATTGGTCTTACAACAGGTGGCGAAAGAGTAAATGCTGAACTTTCATAAATTAAAAAATAAAATGAGTTTATTACGATTATTGTCATATTTAGTACCTCATAAACGTTATTTATTGGTGGTTTCTGTCAGTTTATTTGTGTTTAGTGGTGTTGATGCTGGCATGATCTATTTTATAAAGCCACTTATTGATGATGGTTTGGCAAAAGCGAATGGCAATGTTTTACAACTGGGAGCTTTGCTGGTATTCATTATTTTTTTATTGCGAGGTATTACCAGTTTTATAGCAAATTATGGTATGGCTTATGTTAGCAATAGCGTTACTTATACTATTCGTAATCAGGCTTTTTCTCATTTAATGAGATTACCATTAAGCTATTTTAGTCAACATTCAAAAGGTAAGCTTATTTCAAAGATTACCTATGATGCGGAGCAACTTGCTAAAGCTACCGCAGAGACTTTAGTCGTGCTAATACGAGAATTAATAATTATTTTGGTATTACTGTCAGTGATGTTTTATACCAATTGGCAGCTTTCTTTGATTTTTCTCTTGATAGGTCCAGTGATTGCCTTGGTGATAAGCAAAGTAAGTTTTAGATTTAAGCGTGTAAGTCGGAATGTCCAAACTGCAATGGGAGATATGACAACACGATGTGAGCAAGCCATTAATAATCATCAGCAAATTATATGCTTAGCAACAGCAAAGGTTGAAGCAGAAAAATTTGCCCAGTTTAATAATACTAATCGTCGTCAAATGATGAAGCTAGCGAGTGCGGTTGCATTAAGTAATCCAGTTATTCAATTAATTGCATCACTTGCGATCGTCAGTATTTTGCTGTTATCAAGTATTGAAGGGGTGATAAATACTCTAACGGCGGGCACATTTACTACCATACTTATTGCTATGGGCTCTTTATTAAGGCCTTTAAAACAGTTGTCAAAAGTAAATTATTTAATGCAACGTGGTTTGGCTGCGGCAGATAGTTTATTTGAATTATTAAATGAAAAGCCAGAAGTGGATTTGGGGAGATTAAAAGCCACATCATTTGATTATGATATTAAAGTTAACAGATTAAGTTTTAAATATCTAAATAGTGAACAATATGCTTTAAAAAATTTTTCAATAACGGTTAAAAAGAATTCGTTTGTAGCAATTGTAGGTCAGTCAGGTAGCGGTAAATCTACATTAATTTCGCTATTGATGCGTCTGTATCCTGTCAGCCTAAATAGTATTTTGATGGATAATCAATCAATAAACAACTTTACTTTAAATAGCTACCGTAAAATGTTTGCGCTAGTGTCACAAAATATTCAATTGATTGACGGTACTATTGCTGAAAATATTTGTTATGGCTTATCAGAGCCAGTAACAGAATTAGATATTAAACAAGCGATAAATTCTGCATGTATTAGGGAGTTTGTCCAACAGCTACCAGACCAACTTGAAACTAAAATTGGTGAAAATGGGTGTTTGTTGTCAGGGGGACAACGGCAAAGAATAGCGATTGCCAGAGCAATACTAAGTGAGGCACCAATACTTATTTTAGATGAAGCAACATCGGCGTTAGATACTATTAGCGGACAGGCTATTATCAATATGCTTGGTTGCTTGATAGGTAAAAAGACCATTATCATGGTCACTCATGAATTAAGTCTGCTTAAGCAGGTTGATCAAATCTATTTGTTTTCACATGGCAAAATCATAGAATCTGGAGATCATGAACAACTACTTAGTCAATCAGGTAAATATTTTCAAATGTACCAACAACAAGTTTCGGAAAAATCCAGTGTAGCCAGCCAATGTATACCTGATTTTAATTCACCAAAGGATATTAAAAACGATGCACCAGATAACACATCAGTCATTGCATAGTTTAATTTTACATCAAGCAAGTATTCGTCCTAATGATAAAGCTCTCGGTGATGATGAGTCTGGGTGGCTGACTTATCAAGATTTACAAGCCCAGATAAATAAAGCCGTTAATGGGTTTAACTGTTTAGGTTTAAAAAAAAATAGTCGGGTTGCTATATATTTACCCAAATCGATTAAATCAGTGGTTAGTATATTTTCCACATGTGCAGTGGGCGGCATTTTTGTTCCCATTAATCCCGTATTAAAAGGAAGGCAGGTTAGTCATATTATTACTGATTGTGGTGCTGAGATATTAATTACAAATACAGAAAGATATCAACAAATTTCAAACTTGATACCAAAGTCAATTTGTCGAATAATTTTGACAAACAGCAAACAAGTAGAATTAGAGCAACCTTTTTTAATTTCTTGGCAGCAGTTTATTCGTTATGCTGATTATTCAAATCAACCTTCATTAATTGTAGAGACAGATATTGCGGCAATATTTTATACCTCAGGTAGTACAGGAGCACCTAAAGGAGTGGTTTTATCTCATCGAAATATGGTGGCTGGGGCACAAAGTGTTGCTCAGTATTTGTTAAAAACGCCTGAAGATTGTGTGTTGTCAGTACTCCCTCATAGCTTTGACTATGGTTTTAGCCAGTTGACGACATCTTTTTGTGTCGGGGCTAGTTGTTATTTAATGGAATATTTGTTTCCTCACGACATTATTAAAAAAGTGGCAATTCATAATGTAACTGGCTTGTCTTTGCTTCCAACATTGTGGAGTAAATTAGCTCAATTGGATTGGCCTCAATCAGTAGTTAAACAACTTAGATATTACTGTAATTCAGGAGGTGCTATGCCAATGGATACCTTACAAAAACTACGGAAAAAATTACCCTATTGTGAGCCATATTTAATGTATGGTTTAACAGAAGCATTTCGTTCCTGTTATTTACCTCCAAAAGAAGTTGAATTAAGACCTAACTCATTTGGCAAGGCCATTCCTAATGCTCGCATATATGTAATAAATGAAGTAGGAGAAGAGTGTTTACCGGGTGAACCTGGAGAGTTAGTCCATTGTGGTCCGTTAGTAGCGCAGGGGTATTGGAATGATCCTAAAAAAACCGCAGAGCGCTTTAAGGTATCTCCTTTTGCTTTAGCAGAATTAAATCAGCCAGAAATAGCTGTATGGTCTGGAGATATAGTAAAAAAAGATGAAGAAGGTTTTTTTTATTATATTTCACGTAATGATGATCTTATTAAAACGTCTGGCTACCGAGTTAGCGCCACTGAAATTGAAGAAGTGCTATATGCTTGTGCGTATATTGAAGATGCTGTTGTAGTGTCTTGCCCACATCCAGAATTAAGTCAAGCCATTATTGCTGTTATCACGATAAGCAGACATTCGGATTTAGTCGCGTTAAGACTAAGTATTGAGCAACATATTGCTGTTCAATTGCCAAGTTATATGAGGCCAAAAGTGATAGATTTTTATTCGGAACTGCCGAAAACTCCCAATGGTAAATTTGATAGAAATGCTATCAAAAGCCAATTTGCTAACTACTTTGTTTAGAAGAATAATATGAGTTTATACCAAGCCATCGTTAACGCTAATATTGTCAATAACCAGCTGGTTTTTGCCGGAAAAAAAGCAAAAGAAATAGCGAATATTGCCGGACAAACGCCTTGTTATCTATATGACCGTCAGTTGGTTACTCGAAGAATTGACAGCGTGAAAAAATTGTTACCCAAGCAAGTGTGTTTGCATTACGCTGTTAAAGCGAACCCATTGCCAGCGTTAGTAACTCATATTGCTTCACAAGTTGATGGGCTTGATGTTGCCTCTCATGAAGAATTAATTCTTGCTTTATCTTCTGGAATACCTGCGGCTAAAATCAGTCTTGCTGGTCCGGGGAAATGTGACAAAGAACTTGTTGCAGCAATAGTTGCAGGTATTGTCATTAATATTGAGTCAGAGCAAGAGCTTATTCGTAGTTGTACATTGGCTAAAAAATTAGCTAAAAAAGCACAGGTTGCTTTTCGTATTAACCCTGAGTTTATTATTCAAGGGGCAGGTATGAAGATGACGGGTGGTGCTAAACCTTTTGGTGTAGATGCAGAATATTTTCAGACTCTTTTTAGATTATTAGATCAAAATCATTGTCAGTTTATTGGCTTTCATATTTTTTGTGGTTCTCAAATATTATCTGCAGATATTCTCATTAACATTTATCGACAAACGCTGGAGCTTGCGGTGGAGCTATCTAATTCCGTAGGGATTATTCCTAGGCAAATAAATATAGGTGGTGGATTTGGTGTTCCTTATTTTCAACATGAAGTACCTTTGGATATTACTAAGGTTTTCCAGCAATTAAAGCAATTTATTGCTTGTTTATCACCGGCATTTTCAAACACTGAAATTCATCTGGAGCTAGGTCGGTACTTGGTGGCTCATGCCGGTATTTATTTAACTCAAATTGTGGATAAAAAAATATCACGAGGTGAAACATTTTTGGTTTGTGATGGTGGTATGCATCATCATTTGGCAAATTCAGGTAATTTCGGTCAGGTGATTAGAAAAAACTATCCGGTATTGTTGGCCAATCAAGTTGTCAGCGAGCAGCAGAGTAAGGTAAATATTGTCGGCCCATTATGTACACCGTTGGATATTATAGCTACAAATATAGATTTTCCTACAGCTGATATAGGTGATTATATTGCTATACTAGTGTCAGGTGCTTACGGCGCAACGGCAAGTCCTCAGTTATTTTTAAGTCGAGATAAGGTTAAAGAGTTACTCTTGTAATTTTTATACCTTAGTTGAAGGAATTGAATGAATATACGTGTTTTGTTGGTAGAAGATAATGTTGATTTGGCGAAAACAGTCATTCAATTTTTAACTTTGGAAGGCTTTGAAACTGATTATGTTGGTAATGGTCATGCCGGTTTTAATTTGGCAATCAAGAATAAGTACGATGTCTTTATTCTTGATATTAATTTACCTGGTTTAGATGGATTATCTCTTTGTCAAAAGCTACGTCTCCAAGGCATTGATGCGCCAATATTGATGTTAACTGCTCGTGATACTTTGACTGATAAACTGGCTGGTTTTGAAGCAGGTACTGATGATTATTTGATAAAGCCTTTTTCATTGGATGAGTTATTAGCACGAATAAAAGTATTAGCAAAACGAAAAAGCGGTCAAAGTTTAAAGCTCCAAGTAACTGATTTATATATGGATTTAGATCGTAAAACTGTTACACGAGCTAATAATGAACTGATATTGACGCCAATTTGTTGGACTATTTTAGAAGTATTGTTAAGAAAAAGTCCAAATGTAGTTCACCGAAGTGATTTAGTGCAAGCTATTTGGGGGGATGAGCCACCTGAGAGTAATAACCTTAAAGTTCAAATGCACAAATTAAGGAAAATGGTTGATGGCGATAGTAAAGTGCCACTAATTGAAACCGTTAGAGGGTATGGTTTTGTAATAAGGGAACATAATGAAAGTTCAAAAGAGTATTCGTAAATTTATTCTATCAATTTTATCAATTGTACTGATTGTTTTATTTTTAATTTACAACAGTGTTGCATTATTAATGTTGGACAAGGGAATAGATATCGCAATAGTCTGGCTAATTGATAATGAGGTTAAACAATATGATCTATCATCTCAAAAAAATAGCAAGGCAACTCTACCAAAAGAGGAAGGTTTGATACTTACTAAAACTATACTTGAACTGCCAAATAATTTATCAATGTATTTTGAAACAACAGACCTACAGTACGGTTATCGTAATATTGAATGGAAAAACACTCAGTATATTGTTGGTATAAAATATTTGTATGACGACAGCCCTTTATATGTCGTATATAAGTATGACGATAATGGAGACGAATTAATTGAAACTCCTGATGATATTATTGAGTATATTTTAACTGCTTTAAGTTCTCTTGGTTATGTTCTAGTTTTTTCATTGGTCTTGGCATTTATATTAATTACCTGGATGGTACTTCATTTTCTCCGACCTTTAAAAAATTTAGAGGTTTGGGTGAGTAATTTATCTGCTAGTAATATGCATAACACTATTCCTGACTTTTCTTTTTTAGAGTTGAATGCGGTTGCTATCCCATTTCAGCAATCACTGATTGAGATTGAAAATATGGTTTCGAAGGAGCAGTTTTTATTACGAACAACCAGTCACGAATTGCGGACTCCAATTGCTGTCGCTGGCACCAATGTTGAATTGTTAAAGCGTTATTTAGCTCAACAATCGGTATCTGAAGACTGTCAGGAAACAGTGCAACGAATTGAGAGAGCGGTCAAGGAAATGCAAAAGTTTACTGAAACAGTGCTCTGGTTAGGTTATGAAAATAAAGAACCATTACCTAAGCAACAGGTTGTATTAGAGTTAATCATTAAAGAGTTAGTAAATAGCAACTATTATTTAATTGAAGATAAAGATGTCGCCATTAAGATGTCATTGACGCCATATACGATAGCAGTGCCAGTAACACCATGTCAGATGGCAATTAGCAATATTATTCGTAATGCTATGCAGTATACACAAGCCGGTATTATTTATATTGAACTAAATAATGGGCGAATCATGATTAAAAATGAAGATGTTTGCAATTTTAGTTATGATAAATCAAGTTCAGATTATGGTTTTGGTCTTGGTCTGATCTTGGTAGAGAGGATCTGTTCATTAATGAATTGGCGTTACACAAATCAAAAAATATCAGGTGGTCGTAAGGTCGAAATTGATTTTTCTTAACTAAAATTAAATGCTCGTGTAAGTAACGATCGGACCAAGACAAAATCACTTAGTGTATTGTTAATTAGTCTAATAGAACGCCTCTAGATTTTAGCCATTCAATACAGCGCCTTGACCAAGCATTAACCGTACTTGTCACCGCCTTACTTCGATTCGTTTCCAGAGCAAAACCGTGGCCACCATGCTCGTATATATGTAATTCTGCGGGAATTTTCATCTTATTAAGTACTGAATAAAGCTCAATGCTTCCAAATACATTTGCTTTGCTATCTACACCTGCATGCACCAGAAATGTGGGGGAAAAGTCTTTCTTAATTTTAAAATCACCTAATGGTCCAAATATTCCGGGGTAACCACTATAAACACCCACAAAAAAGCTTGGCTTAGAAGATGCGCTATCTACCTCATCAAGTTTTTTTCTATGATTATAATTCAAGGTTAAATTTCCAGCAAGGTGGGCACCAGAAGAGAAGCCAATGACTCCAATTCTTTCTTTATCAATAGAGTACTCACTAGCGTTGGTTCGAAGAAAGCTCATAGCTCTTTGAGCATCTCGCAACGCAAATTTTTCGTTTAAGCGATATTTCAGCACAAAAGCGACCATACCATTTTTATTTGCCCATCGAGCGATTTTGTAGCCTTCTTTTTCAATGGCGAGTTGTTTGTATCCCCCACCAGGAAAAATGAGTATTGCAGGAAACTTCTTAGAAGTATTCTCAAGAGGAAATACTGTTAAATCAGGTTGGTATACTTTGAAAACCTTTCTTTGTTCTATCCATTTTTCATTATTTGGCAAGAGTTCGGAACCCGGCGCAAGACCGGGCCAAATGTGTATTTTGAGGTTTTGAGCAAACACATTACCGGTTGACAATATCATTAGGATAGTGAGTAATATACAGCATCTGTTTATAATCATAATTCTTTTCTATAAATTCCAACTAAGTAAGGTGTTAATCTTGCGTATTAGAGATATTAAATATGAGACAAGTTTATTTTGAATATTACTTATTAATAGGGGAATGGCTCATATGTGTTAGGTATTAATTTGAACGAGAAACTAATACTTTCAAACCAAGTGCTATCATTGCCCCTCCTAAAATACGATCAATCCAATGACCATATTGTTTAAATCGACGGTTAATTGAAGGCCTTGACAAAATAACGACTAATAATGAGAACCAAGTAAATTGAATAACCATAATCCATGCTCCATAAATTGCTATTTGATATAAGGGCATATCCGGCGATAAAACAACAGTAAAAAGAGAAACAAAATATATTGGTGCTTTAGGGTTCAATGCATTACATAAGAAGCCGATCGCAATACTTTTTTTTGCAGAACACTTCATTGGAATAGTTAAACCAGTCTTGTTTTTGTTAGTTGGTTTAGCCCTAATCCCTTTAATTCCAAGGTAAATAAGATATCCACCACCTAATATTTTAATAGCCCAAAGTGCACTTACTGAATTAGCAATAAAAGTTGCCAAGCCAAACGCGGAGTATGAAATATGAATTGAAAGGCCTAAGGCGATACCAATACTACACATTATACCCGCTTTTTTGCCATTCGATAAAGTTTGCTGTGATACCAAAATAAAATCAGGGCCAGGTGATGCAGCCGCTAATAGGTGAACGAATGAAATTAGTATTAAACCTTGTATAAGATCCATTTATATACCTCAAAAGATATTACAGTTATAGCTAACCAATGATATAGAATTCTCTTTTTAACTAGCATCTATATGCCATATTGAAAAGGTGTTAAACATTCAATTAAATGACTCCCTCTATATGTCTTCAAATAAAACACTTGACATTGGTTAAGTCCAATTAAATTTTAGTATTCACGATGTTGGTAATCATAACAAGTATAAATTTTGTAAAACAATATAACGAAACAACTCATTAGCATAAGTTGTAAAATATAGTCTTGTATCATTGGTATGAAATAATGCTTTGGCGAGCATTATTGAAAAATAAAAATTACCAAGTCTGATCGTGATGGCCATATCATAACAATTTAATTCAATGATAGGTAAATATAGTGTTGATTTTAGGCATTTAATTCATAATTTATGAACGCTAAAAGCACTGTATATCTGAATTAACCCTTTATTAACCAAAATAACCATAAACTAGCTTAAATTTAGTATTGTGGAGTTTTGTATGTCAGTTTCTCATTGTGGTAATAGAATAGTGGCAATAGATTTTGCTCGCTTTATTGCTTTTTCAATAATGATATTTGTTAACTTTAAATTGGTAATAGGGATGGAACCAACAATGGGTGT
Source organism: Colwellia sp. (assembly GCA_051531915.1). Lineage (GTDB taxonomy): Bacteria > Pseudomonadota > Gammaproteobacteria > Enterobacterales > Alteromonadaceae > Colwellia. Next base: position 48,815 of record JAOPTQ010000016.1, read on the forward strand.
TTTTCATGCTGCTGTTGGTTTGGTTGAAGGGAAGGCTGCCGCGACCTTCATTACCATAGCAGGGTTTGGTATTGGTTTATTGATACATCATTATGGTGTCGTTCAGGCTAGAGTGATGTTAATAAAAAAGTCTTTATTTTTATTTATTATAGGAGGAATAAATTTAGTTATTTTTGATGCCGATATTTTGCATTATTACGGTATATATTTTTTAATCGCCGCCTTCTTAGTAACAGCATCAATAAGGCATTTGTTTATCCTTATTATTATTGTCAACATGCTTCATATTCTGGCAATGAGCGTATTGAATTATGACACGGGTTGGAACTGGCAAACACTAACTTATCTAGATTTATTTACTATTAAAGGTTTTACTCGACATTTGCTTTTTAATGGCTGGCATCCTATTTTTCCTTGGATCAGTTTTTTGTTGTTAGGACTTGTTATCCAAAAAATTCAATTGCAACAAAAGTACCATAGGCTAATGTTAACTATGGTTGGATTGATTATTTTTATTTTAACTGAGTTGGTTAGTCAGCTGCTAATATTTAAATTTTCTGGTACTGATTTAGCTTATTTAGTAACAACGCAGCCATTACCACCTTTCCTTCTTTTTGTACTTTCAGGTTGTGGTGCTGCTCTTTTTATCATAGGTTTCAGTCTACTTATTGTTGATTTTTGTCAACAAAGTCGCTTTATTCGCTGGTGTTCTCAAGCGGGTAAACTGTCACTTACCTTGTATCTGGCCCATATTCTTATCGGTATGAGTATTCTCGAAAAGTTCAATTTGCTGAAAGGTCAGAGTTTAGCGAGTGTAGTAATGGCAACGGTTATTTTTTGTTTATGGTCAGTTCTATTTTCCAACCTTTGGTTAAAGCACTTTCGTCAAGGACCAGTTGAACTGGTTATGAAAAAATTAACTTCTTAATATTATTGAAGAGAAATTATGAAAAGAACCATTAAATCCAGTGTGATGCTTGTATTCTCAATTATTGTATTTATTGTCGTGATCGTTTTACTAAATCTCAATAAAGACACCATTGAAATTGAGAAATCTACTCAAGATCTAGCAAGACAGCTCGTTAGTGTTGAAAAAGCAGTTACACAATCAGCAAATGCCAAAATAAAAATTTTTACAGAAGTAAAACCCAGATGGCAGGTGACATTAACCGCGAGTATCAGAGGCACTATTATTCATGTTTATGATAATGCACTCGTGGGAGAAAAAGTCAATAAAGGTGAAGTACTAATGGAAATTGAAAGTACTGCTTATATTGCTGAATTAAGGGCGGCAGAATTAGCATTAAAACAAGCTGAATTGGAGTTACGTAAAGCCAAAAACTCCACAATTGTTGCAAAGAAATTATTTGGTAGTAAAGGAATACCGCCACCGAACGATTTAGCTATTCATATTCCAGAGCAGCAAATTGCTAAAAGCTTAGTGATTAGTGCTCAAGCTAGAGTTGATGCAGCAAAACAAAGTCTAAGAGAAACAAAAATTACTGCACCATTTACAGGGATAGTGACTGGTAGATTAGTGAGTTTAGGGCAAAGTATTTCTGCTGGAGAGCATTTGCTGCAATTTGTTGATAATCAAGTTTTTGAGTTAAAAGCCAAGGTTAATCACAAACAATGGTTGTTACTGCAGCAACCTATTACGCAGCAAATTGCGCAAGTATATTCGCAAACAGGAGAAAGGATAGGCAGTGCCAAGGCGCGTATTGCTAGTGGTGTTTTAGATGAAGCAACACGTCAGTATATTATTTATTTGGATGTTGAAAACTCTGTTACTAATAAAATTATGGTGGGTGCTTTTGTTCAGATAGTTATGACAGGGGTCACAAAAAGTCACACTTTAAATGTACCTGCTTCTGCAATAACCCAAAATGGCAATATTTGGTTTATTGATGAAGATAATCGCTTGCAGAAGTTTGTTGCTGATATTTTGTATCGTGACGATGATCGAGCGGTGGTTTATGCACCCAAATATAATTCAGATTGGCAGGTTGCAGTCACGCCATTAGCTTCATTTTTACCTGGTCAGCAGGTAGATATTAAATTGTTAAGGACAAACTAATGCACATGTTAACATCATGGTTTATTCGTAACCCTGTTGCAGCTAATTTGTTAATGGCATTAATACTCTTTATTGGCGTTATGACAACAATGTCTATCCGTATTGAAGGTTTTCCACGGGTGCCACCTGAAACGATTTATATTACTTCTATTTATGAAGGATCCACTGCAGGGCAAGTTGACGATCTTGTTACCCAAAAAATTGAGAATGCACTTGAGGGCATAGAAGGTGTTCGTAGCATATCATCAAATTCGACTAACGGACTTTCACAAATTTCAGTTCGTCGATCAGGAGGTCATAAGCTACAAAAATTACTCGATGATGTTAGGTTAAAAGTTGATGGTATATATGATTTACCTGAAAAAGTTAGACGACCTGTTATCGAAACAGGAGGGTTTGATTTTCCAGCACTTTACTTGAACATCCACGGTGATACAGATGCAGTTACCTTACAAACTTTAGCGCAAAGGTTGAAAGAAGAAATGTTGGCTCAGCCTGAATTATCTCGACTGACAATTTGGGGATTACACGAGCGAGAGTTAAAGATAGAAGTTAATCCACAATTACTTTTGCAATATAATTTGACTATTTTGGATGTTGTTCAAAAAATTAGGGTAAGTTCTCTTGATTTTATGGCGGGTTCATTACGGACAACTGCGGGAAATATATATCTAAGAGCAGATAATCGAGCGCAATTCTCAACTGAATTTGCCGCTATTCCTATTGTTGAGAGCTCAGAAGGTTCATTAGTTTTGCTATCGTCTGTCGCTAAAATCACAGATGGCTACAAAGATGGAGATTATTTATTTCGTTTTAATGGGCAAGCCACTGTAGGTATTGAAGTATTAGTAGGTAATAAAGAAAACTTATTGAATATTTCAGAAGTGGTGCACAAAGTTGTAGATGAGTTTACGCCACAGTTGCCACTAGGAGTAAGTGCAACAATTTGGGGAGATTCTTCTAACTATATCGCCGATAGGTTAGCGTTATTACGCTCCAATGGAGTACAAGGTTTACTGCTAGTTTCATTGATTTTATCTTTATTTTTAAATGTTAGACTTGCATTTTGGGTAGCCATGGGAATTCCTATCTCTGTTATGGGGGCTATTGCCGTCGCCGGTTCCAAATGGGTTGACTACTCGTTAAATGATGTAACAACTTTTGGTTTAATTATCGCTTTAGGTATTTTGGTTGATGATGCGGTTGTTGTTGGTGAAAGTGTTTTTGAGGAACGTAAAAAGATCGCAGATCCTATAAAGGGCACTGAAGCTGGCGTAAGTAAAGTTGCCGTTGCAACTGTTTTTGGTGTTTTGACCACAGTAGCTGCTTTTTTTCCTATGTTATTGTTAGATAACTCTTTAGGTAAGATTCTCGCTGGTTTTTCAGGCATTGTTATTTTGGCTTTATTATTCTCGTTATTGGAAAGTAAGTTTATTTTGCCTGCCCATTTAGCAAATATAGATATAGAGACTAAACCAAGGTTTTTATTAAGTCGCTTGTGGGCAAAAATACAAGCTATTGCTAAATTTGGCTTGTTTGGGTTTAGAGATCGCATTTATGCACCAATGTTAAAGGCAGCACTTGTTCACCGATATGCAACGGTAGTTTTATTTATTGCCGCAGCCACTTTTGGTTTGGGTATGATGTATTTGGGAAAAATACAAACGGTATTTTTTCCAGATGTACCCGGACAAATTATTACTGTGAATATAGAGATGGATCCTAGGGCTCCATTCTCTCTTACTAAATCGAATGTTGAATATATTCTTGGTGTTGGTGAACAGTTAAACCTTGATTTAAAATCTGAAAGCACTAACAACCAAGCACCTATTCGTACAACCTTTATACTAATTTCTAGTGCAACTTCGGCACATATTTACGCAGAATTAACTCCTGTTTCAGAGCGACCCGATATTGAGATTTTATCGGTAGTTAATGCATGGCAAAAACGTACAGGTCAGCTGGAAGGTGTGTCTGAATTGCAATTTACTGGTAGTGAAGCTTTGGCTGGTGGTTTTCAGCTCAAACTTGAATCTAAAGATGATGCCTTGCTTAAAAAAGCCAGTGATGAACTAGGGGAGTTCTTATTAACGATCAATGGAGTCTCGAATATTCGACAAAGCCTGTCTGGCGGACAACCTGAATTACAAGTTAAAGTAAAACCACAAGCAAGAAATTTAGGCTTCTCGACAGAAACTTTAGCGACTCAAATTGGCTATGCTTTTGGTGGTGCAGAAGTGCAAAAAGCGCAACGAGATGGCGAAGAGTTAAAAGTAATTGTAAGAAATGGAATTAGTAATCGCGATAGTATTGATGATTTTTTGCAGACATTAATTCGCAGCGATAGTGGAGAATGGGTACCACTACAAGCTGTTGCTGAAATAGAGTCAGGTTATGTTGCGAGTAATATTTATCGTCAAAATGGTAAAATGGTCAATTATGTTTCAGCATCAATTGATCGCAAGGTTGTTGCACCAGAGGAAATTGGTCAGGCGGTGTTCGAGCGCTTAGTACCTGTTTTAGCTAGTAAATATCCTAGTGTAAAAATAAAGGCTGGTGGTGAGCTTGAAGAAATGGGAGAAATAAAAGGAGGGATGAAACGAGCCTTGATGTTAGCGGCTGTACTTATTTATGTCCTTATGGCAATACCCTTAAAATCGTATTGGCAACCGGTAATAATTTTAGCGATAGTCCCTTTTGGCTTTATTTGTGCCGCCTTGGGACACCTGATAATGAATGTACCGCTTTCATTATTATCTTTCTTTGGTATGTTGGCGCTAACCGGCGTTGTGATTAATGATAGTTTGGTTATTATGACTCGATATAATCAGACGCGAGCACAAGGAGAGTCAGTATCAGAAGCACTTTATGATGCTGGTGTAGGTAGATTTCAGGCGATATTTTTAACAACAGCCACCACAGTTATTGGTTTGACACCGCTATTAATGGAGACGTCTGAACAAGCGCAGTATTTGATCCCCGCAGCGGTATCTTTAGCTTTTGGTGAGCTTTTTTCTACGTTATTAATGTTATTGTTAATGCCTGTCTTAATAGCGATTACTGAAGATGTTAAGTCTTTCTTTAGAAAAGCTATTTTTGTGCCAGTGCAAGAGCATTAACCATAGAATAAGAGCTAGATTGAATTTATTTTAGTACTTGTCGTGTTGCAATCACTCGGGAGAGTAGATCAGTATGAAAAAATGAATCAGGGAGATACCATCCATGGGTAATTGATTATACAGAAAAAAAAACTATCGACTGTTTATGTTCTTGCTCAGGTTATTTGATCTATGCTTGAAATGGCGTAGGAAAAGAAGAGCAAAGGTATCGTATAAAAATTAAAAAATGATTGTGAAAATCATCAAATATCGAAACAACGCCGTAAAGTTTTATGATAAATGGTTCTTTTGAGGAAAATAACATGATCACGCTGGAGGTGTGATTGGCGATACTCAAAAGCTATCTACATTAAATCATGCTTTAGCTGAATTGTCGCTACGGACTAAGAAAACTTTAATTTTAACAAGAATACACGGTATGAAACAAAAATGCTGAATTACAAAGGTTATGTTACTGTAAAAAGTAAATAATTTTTGCAAAGTAATTAGTCAGCCTGAACCTATATTAAATTCAGGCTGATTTATTATTTATATAAGCTTTAATCCAACTAAACGAATTAAAGAAAACACATTCTTAAGGTTCGTTTTACTACTTATTTATTGCGCTTTATTTAACTGACAACTATTAAAACCGGCCTTGGGGAAGTTGCCCTTTTAGCGCATTATTTAATGATAAAGTAAATTCATCAGATGTTAGTTCTAACATTGCCTTTTTTACTATGATTTTTGCTTCATCCATACGCTCATTTATAACAAGTATTGTTACTAGCCTAGATACATTATAGATAAAATACTTGGTATCTCGTGCTAACATTTCTTGAGATTTGTTCTTGTCACCGTATACCTCCCGCTTACTGGTATCTATTGCTCGAACGTAATTTGACGCCATCTGACTATAGTCGACATTCGGACGGAGATGTTTATTATAGAGTGAAAATAGCTCATGTTTGGTCAAAACATCTTTAAAATAATAAAAATTTCTAGAAGCGATTTTAGGGTGATTCGTATCTAGCCATTTGAACAAGTTAATAGACTGATCTGTTCGCTTTAAAACCTCGTTGATAGATATATATTCATGGAGCAAAGTAGAGTCTTTTGGGTTTGCCATTAAAGCATATTTTGCATGATTTGCGGTATATCTAAGGAGTGTTTTGGCGGGTGGATATATATCGCCAAGTTTAGCCCAATCCATTAACCCATATGACAACCTTACCGCACTGTAATGCTCATTTACTTCGAGTGCGTGTTGGTGAAACCAAACTCGTTTAGCTAAAGCCATCGCGTAATTTTTATTTTGCATATCTTTACTAGCATTGCTGCGTAATTTCCTCAAATCTATAGGAACCTGAGGTGAAAATTCAGGTAACATTGCTAATATTTCTTGTGCTCTATTAGGATAATCAAGCCACTTACCGGACACATTAATAAGTTTACATGGGTAAACCTCGGAAAACTTGATATTGTGTTTTTCGCAAGCATTAAGCACATCAATATCAGAAACTTCTTGTGTTTCGCGGTTTGTCACATAAGCCCAAGCACCTCCTTCTGATTGTGCAAAACTCTTAACTCCAGATGCGTTTCTATATTGATGAAAATAAGTACCAAGAGCTTCGACCATTATCAAGGTGTCAATGTTTTGAGGAATGTAATCGAAAATAATATTTGGATTGTGTAAAGAGGTTGGCGAGCCGCCACCTTCTGTAGGGATTGTTGAAGGTTTTTGTGTAGCGTTAGAACACGATAGAACTAAAGTAATTAGTCCTAAAAACAATAGTGGTTTCATATAATATCCTTATTAAAAATTCGTAATAAGGTTAGCAGTTATTTCAAGTCTTTCATATAGATATATAGCCTATTTATAGTGTAGGAAGCTGTGTAGGAAGTTACCAATGAACTATTAATAAGTTAATAAGTTGATAAAATAAGTAAGTGAAATGTTAGTTTTGTAACCCATAGATAGTTCAACATCTTACCTTTTCAAATGTGTTTTTTTTATGTCATTGCTTTTTACGACTATTAATTACTACACAACCTAATATAACCTTTAAAAAAATTAGTTATATATTGGTCATTTTAAGGTAAAACATGAATATAAAAAAAATTTTATTACTGGTTATGCACATCAGTTTTTTTTCATTAATTATTTCCTGCGGAGGAGGAAGTGAAGACGTTTCAGAAGATATAATTTTGCCAGATGACGGCTTAGACGATGACGGCTCAGACGATGACGGCTCAGACGATGATGACTCAGGCGACGACTCAGGCGATGACTCAGGCGATGATGGCTCTGAATTTACAACAAGCTATTTTATTACACCAAATAGTCATGAAGACAGTAGTGATTACACGTGGAGTACAAATGACGAAGTATTGGTTGATTTAACCGGAAATTCTATGAGTGTTACTGGCTCTGGAGCAACAGTTGATGATACGACTTTACTTATTAGTGCCGTTGGAAGTTATCGCTTATCGGGTGACTTGTATGACGGTCAAATTATTGTTGATACCGAAGATGATGGCATTGTTAGAATAATTCTTGATAACGTTGATATTACCAATTCAAGTAATGCGCCAATTAATATTCAAAATGCTGATAAAACGATAGTGGTACTTAGCTCGGGGACGTATAACATTCTCACCGATGCTAGTGAATATGTTTATGAAGCTGATGAAGACGAGCCAAATGCCGCTTTGTTTAGTAAAGATGATTTAACCATTACTGGTGAAGGTTTTCTAACGGTTAATGCCAATTACAATGACGGTATTACCAGTAAAGATGGCTTAGTCATCAATAGTGGTAATATTACCGTTAATGCTAAAGATGATGGTATTAGAGGCAAAGACTACCTGATTATTAACAATGGTTATATTAAGGTTGATGCGCAAGGAGATGGCTTTAAATCTGATGAAGAAGATGACGGCAAAGGTTATATCTCTATTAACAACGGCACTTTTGAACTTACTGCTGGCGCCGATGCTATTCAAGCTAAGTCAAATATTCAAATATCAAATGGCGATTTTACCTTATCTTCTGGCGGTGGCAGTTCGGCAAGTCTTGCTAGTGATGATTCTGCTAAAGGATTAAAAGCGACGGTGAATATTTTCATTGAAGATGGCGTGTTCACCATTGATTCTGCTGACGATGCTATTCATACCAATATGGGAATAACGCTTAACGGCGGTAATTATACACTTGCCTCGGGTGACGATGGCATTCATGCCGATAGTGGTATCGATATTAATGGCGGTGATATCAATATTACTAAATCTTATGAAGGCATAGAAAGTGAAATTATTATTATTAATGATGGCGATATTCATTTAGTTGCCAGTGATGACGGTATTAATGTTGCTGGTGGCGCCGATGGTTCAGGTTTTACACCTGGAGGAGGCGGCAATAGTGATTATTATTTAGAGGTCAATGGCGGCTATATTGTTGTTAATGCGAGTGGTGATGGTTTAGATTCTAATGGCAATATTTTCATGGAAGGTGGTACGGTTTTAGTTAATGGCCCTACGGGTAATGGTAATGGACCATTAGACTATGATGGCGATTTTGATATTTCTGGTGGTTTTTTAATTGCTGTGGGTAGTGCCGGTATGGCTCAAGGAGCGGGTTCTTCATCAAGTCAATATTGGTTAGGTCTAAATTTAGGATCATCACAATCAGCAGGTCAGCTCATCCACATAAAAAATACAGATGGTACCGACATAATGACTTTTTCGCCTGAGAAAAACTATCAATCGGTAGTGTTTTCATCGAGTGATTTAGAGAGCAGTGAAAGCTATGAGCTTTATCTTGGTGGTAGCTCAACGGGCACAGAAACAGATGGCTTATATGAAGGAGGAAGCTATAGTGGTGGAGAGCTAATTTATACATTTTCTGGTAATTAATAGCGTAATTGCTATTTTCGTAAAGGGAGTTTTTATTATTAATAAGCACTCCCTTTTTCATTCAAGGTGTATTTTAAGACGACAAAGGGACAATAAATTATCCTTCTACAGACGTTTTCATCACTTGACTAAATAGCTTTCTGACTAAAATACAGCGGCAAGTCGTTAATCGCACTTTAAATTTGGTAGTACAAAAGACTTGGTATTAGGGTGAAGCCTAAGTAATACTATTCTGAAAATTCGTTTTGTTGGTTTATTCGTCATATTATATCCATATCGCGCACTTTTATTAAATTGCCTATAACAACTTATTATGGATACCTCTCAGTAATATGACAAGAACAATTCATTAGAAAATATATGACAATTTTTGAGGCTAACGTCTTTATATTTATTTGTAGAAAATATAGAAAACAGCTACCTAAATTTTGATGAATTGAACCCTGAGCTATTACACTCAGGGTCATATTTATTGATCCGTATCGTAAGGGGATAACGTATGTGGTTTTTGAATTACAAGCTTCATCTACTTAGCGTAATTATTAATTTAGTGTGGTTACCGATTTTAAGCTGTATTGCTCTGTGTCGAGTATTGGCAATATATTATCAGTAAGTACTTCACTGAATAATTCTATTAGCGGAACCACATAAACCACATCAGACTCTTCAAAAGCACTGGGATTAGCTGCGCGCACTTCTCCGAATGTTATATAGCCATCTTTGCCTTGTGCAGTAAAAGAGTTGGTGGCTACTGAGTAAATGGTAGAAATATTGATGTCACTCCATATGCCGGTAACTCTATTTTTTACTTCAACATTGATTATGCCTTGTTGTTTTGGTGCACCTAAAACTACGTCATAACGCAAATGTGAAGAATACGGAAATGCGCCAGTAGAGCCGGAAATTCCCTGTGCATATGTAAGGCCTTCATTAAGAACCTTTATAATTTTCGCACCGGTCATATCGATTGTGACTACGGTATTTGAAAAGGGCAAAACACTGTAAGCATCGGCAACAGTAAAAATACCATCGGTTATTTCTGCTCTTACACCACCGGCATTTTGAATTGCAACATCAGCTTTAGGTAAGTAATCTAAAAATGCATCGGCGACCACTTGCGCAGCATAACTACCAGAAGGTTGCTCTCCGGCGATAAAATCGTTAGGGATACGAGTAAAGGGCATTGTTGTTGTGACAGTACCTATTTCTGCTGTTTTATAGGATTCTATTGAGGCCTTATAAGGTTGAATAATATCTTCAACTGCAGCATCGGCTTCAATTTCACGAATGCTTTTGATACTCGCTATGGCAGTAGATATTTCACTTACTTTTTGTTCACTAGCATCAATCCAACTACCAGATTCATCTTTTACCTGATAAGGCTGACCTACAAGTAGCTCTAAATTACCGTTAATTTGTGTGACTTTTCCATCAGCATCAAAAGCAATATTTAAGCGCCCCAAACCTTTGGCATATTCCCATGCTTGTACAATGTATACAGGTTCGTTATTGGGATTATTAATTATTGTTGGATATTCACCGGTAACATTAACGCCAAGTTGGCTTAATTCACCGGTTGAATCCAAAGCATTGTGCGTATCACCACCAACTATTACATCTATACCTGTTACTTGGGCGGCAATTATTTGATCAAAGTCATAACCTACATGGCTTAATAGAATGATTTTATTGATACCTTGAGCAGTTAAATCTGTGACGTGGGTTTGTACCGAAGTTATTTCATCGTCAAATTCTACCGCATCGGTTACTAGTGAAGACTCAACGGTTTTTTCTACTTTTAACACACCTAAAATAGCGACTTTTTCACCATCAATTTCTTTGATCACGTAAGGAGAAATATCTGAACCGTATAATGGGCTGGCAGAGGTAGGATGAACATTACCGCTAATAATAGCAAAGTTAGCCATATCAATTAATTCAGCTAAACGTTGTTCACCTTCGTCAAACTCATGATTTCCTAGTTGATAAGCATCTATATCTAAATAATTGAAAACCTTAAAATCAACCTCGCCTTTGTAAAGGCTAAAATAAAGTGTGCCATTTAATTCGCCACTATTTAACACCAGTGTACGATCATCTCTATACTCTGACATGGCACTAGCAATACGTGAAAATCCACCTAAATTAAGGCGAATGTCTTCGTCGCCATCAGTACCAGCATCATGATTAATTTTCAAATCATAGGTCTGGCCTTCGAGGTATGAATGATGATCATTGGTATGTAATATCGTGATATTTAATGCTTTGGGAATATCAACTGTCTCGGTTGGTGTTGTATGATCGTCATTATTACAGCCGGATAATAACAACACCGAACCCGTTATGCTGATTGACAATAGTTGAGTTAATAACTTCATTTATTTACCTCTTTTATTTCATATTTATAGTTAAAGAATGAATTCCCAAGTTACCTAAGAATACTCTCTGAAATAGGAAGGTTTAGGTGATCTGGGTATGATTAAATACTGTTTTGGTCGTCTTCGTAACTAAAGTGTTTAATACCAAGTTGATTAA
>JAOPTQ010000016.1:60538-71832 GCA_051531915.1 Colwellia sp.
AATTTATTTGATTTAGAATGACTAAATTTAAACAAATTCGCCTTGTTATTGAACATTGAGCATAGCTCTGAGTTGGGAAGAAATTTAATCAAATTGGTATAAGTCTGATATTCTGCTGATAGGCTATGTAAAACAGATGAAAGAAATGTTAATTTTTTATGATGTAAAACATAAGAGTAATATCAAAGCAGAGTTTCCAATATTTTAAATATAAATATAAATATAAATATCTTATTCCTTTACATATTTTTTGTCGCTGAGATCTATTCGAGAAGGTATTAATAATTTTCCTGTGGCTGTGCGTTTTGTGAATAATCGCAAAGAGTTGGAAAAGGTAGGTTTTCATCTGCCTGGACGGCGTTATTGTTATGAACAATAATGCCTGTGGTGGGTAAAGAGAGCTTATTATGTTACTTAGGTGGCATAATAAGCTTTTTGATTGGATGTTAAAAAGAACAATATTATAAAATAGTAGGGCTCACAGGTACTATTGCGTCTGTAAAGGTGTCAACGTTAACATCGGTAGTACCTGTTTTTAACCCGGTAGCTGTTGCTGTGATGGTTGCATTGCCGGTTTTATTTAAAATTGATTGTACAAATAAACTCGCCCTACCATTTTCAAGTGTTATTGGGTTTTCACCTAAAATTTTACCTGTGCTGTTAACCGTAAGAGAAACACTTGGTGTAGCGTAGGGAACCCAGTTACCATCAATGTCAACGGCACGAATTGTAATGCTAGTTAAATCACTACCGTCGGCTATTATAGTGTTACTATCAGGTATGAGCTCTAAACGAACAGCTTTTCCTGGAGTGTTAACACTATCAGCAGCAACTATTTTACCATTGATATAACCTCGAGCAGATAATTTTCCTGATTGAAATTTCACAGGGAACTCAAATAATGGGTATGACAAACCTGTGTATACGTTGGCTCTAATTTTTCCTTGGGAAATATCGTTGACAAAAAGTTCCACTTCTTCAGTATTACTGGCAATAGTTACTTTAGTTGGTGATTCCGCGGTCCAGAAACTTGCAATATCAAGCATAGGGCCATAAATTTTAGGATCTTGCTGTGATTTGTAAAAGCTAGCTGAAAAACGTGGTAGCCTAAAAATATCATAAACACCGCTATAAAAAATATTATTGGTATTGTTGTAATCTTCCTCCGTATTATAATCTACATAACTCCATGCAATAGAACCTAATATTTTAGGGTTTTGTACCGCAGACTGATGAATACGCGCAAACTCTTTCATATGTATTACCCAAGCAGTATCCGTTGAATTTGGTAATACCGTTTTCCACTTGCAGTTTGTTTCTGTTATTAACCAAGGTATGTCACGAGGGGGCTTTACCTCGGTTGAGTTGTCCCAACAGTTATAATCATTATAGCCGTAGAAACCGTTTTCTTGGTATTCGCCATCTGGATTTTCATTGGTTCGAACGCCGTGCGTAGGACGTGTTGGATCAAGCTTTAATGCAATGGCGTTAGTATCTTTATAAAAAGAGGAAGAGTCTTTTGATTCATTAATACGCACTCCCCAACTGATAATTGATGGGTGATTACGGTCACGTAAAATCATTTCTTTTAAGTTGTTTTTGACCAATAGTTGCCATGCTTCATCACCAATATGCTGCCAGCCGGGTAACTCCTCTAGAATTAATAAGCCTATTTCATCAGCACGTTGAATAAATTCTGGATCTTGAGGGTAGTGAGATAAACGAACAATGTTATTACCTAATTCATATTTTATAATATCTGCATCTCGTTTTTGTAAGCGGTTTGGTGCTGCTCTACCAATCCAAGGCCATTGCTCGTGCCGATTAAGACCAAACAGTTCAACTGTCCTGCCATTTAAGTAAAAACCTTTTTTAGTAAATTTAAAAGTACGTATACCTGTTGGTACGCTGTACGTGTCAAGAATTTGATTATCGTCTTTAATAACAATTTTTGTATTATATAAATAAGGATCATCAATATCCCATAAATGTGGCTTAAGAATTGTGATGCTGTTAACTGAAATGTTCTTCGATTCACCAACGGCAATAAGGGTATTTTTGCTACTCTGAACAATAAGTTCACCGTTATTGTCAGTTACTATTGCACTAATAGTTAGTGATTTTTTTTGGTTGCTTTTATTTATTACTAATGTTTTTGTATTAATTAAAGCGCTTTTTGTGGTGACATCTGAAGTACTAACAAATGTACGAGCAATATGTACGGGGTTAGTAATAACCATTGTTACGTCACGTACTATCCCACCAAACAAGGCATAATCAACTTTACCACCTTCAGGGGGGACATCAGCGTGCCGAGTAGAATCCACTTTTACGGCAATAACATTCTTTGTATTACCAAATTTTAGGTGATCGGTGATATCGACAGAAAAACTGGTATATGCACCTTTATGCTGCGTTACATAAGTGCCATTTACATAAATATCTGCCACTGTAGCGACACCTTGAAATTCAATGGATACTCTACTTTTTGAGTATTGTGACTCAAGACTGAAATAGCGCCTATACCAAGAAGTAAAACGATAATCATTAACGTCAATATCTAAATGTTTTGGCAAAACAGTATTGGCATGGGGAACCGAAACTTGTACAAATTTACTATCATCTAAACTTGTTGACTGACCGTTTACTACATCTTGTGCAATATAGAGCCAATTAGTATTCATGTTAAGTGATATTCTATCGTTTAGTGTAGTGTTAGTTTTGTTAGGTGAGGAACTGCCAAATAATGATAACCACCATGAGTTATTTTCTGATGCGTAGGCATTACTTATTAATATTATAAATGCAGCACAGGTTATCTTTAAATATTGCATGAATTTACTTTTCATTTTTTTTGTTCTTCCTTAATAATCAAAAGTTTATTTCGAGGGGGTGAATAGTTATGCTTTATTGTATTATAATACTACAATACAGCGCAGCACAATAGCGGGAAATACCTTGAAATCTCTTTAAGTGACTTTTATTATTGATGTTTTGTAGATAATTTCAGCTTAATATTCCTTTCTATACTCACTGACTTCTGCGTTACATTCACTTGCAATAGGCAAGCTGTTGACACGTAAATTTTCCTTGAGGTTATATCTACGTTGCAGCAGCTGAGTTAACTAAATATATGATCAAAGAATACTTGGAGCATCACTTCGAAGGAAAGCCAAATGATAACCTTGAAGTAGAGTAATTGGCTTGAACTGAAATGCTGGACTTTCAGTTTGCGGTTTTAACCTTCCACCTTTAGACGGTAGTTGTTTAATAATGAGAAGAAGATAAAATTTCTTAATAAGTGGCATTATGCTTCACGGTATCGGGCAATATCTTTACTGGGAGAGATGTTAAACAAGCGGCTATATTCGCGGCTAAATTGTGAAACACTTGAGTAGCCAACAGTCATGCAAGCACGGCTTACATCCATCATTTCTTGAATCATCAAGCTTCGAGCGCTTTGTAGACGAAAGTTTTTTTGAAATTGTAGCGGGCTCATAGCTGTTATCGTTTTGAAATGACTATGAAATGATGATGGACTCATATGAGCTATCGCTGCTAACTGTTCAATATTTATGGTGTTAAAAGCGTTTTCTTTTATCCATGAGATCGCGCGAGATATCTTAAATGCAGCGGAATCAGCCAGTCCTATTTGAGCAATAGAAGCGCCATGTGGGCTGCGCAATAAACGAATAAGTACTTCTTCAATCATCAATGGCACCAGTAAATCAGCATTTTCTTCTTGAATAATCAGCTCTAATATACGGATGCACGATTTGACTATTTTAGGATCGCTGTCGCCAATGTAAATAGCTTTGGTACGTGTTTTTTTCGGTATGCCATTGGGAAAAACTTTTAAAATTAAATCCATTAATTTTGTCGGATCTATATGTAGCACTACGCAAAGAAATGGTTCTTCTTTAGAAGCCTTTACAATTTTTGCTTTTACTGGCACCTCTGTGGAATAAATAACCATAGATGATTCGTCATATTGATATGACTCTTGCGCTAGCGAAACACGTTTGGCTCCTTGACCGACGATACATATTCCTGGTTGGCTCATGGTGTGTATAGCGCCGAGTGTTGGTGCGGATGCTTTTACCAAGTGCAAGTTTGGCACGGATAAGTCTGTGCGGCCATCTTGTTGAGCAAATCTAGCGATCAAATCCGCTAACAGGTCAACATCTTGTTTTTTTTCAATTAATCCATTTTCATCAATTATAGGAAAACTTGATACTTTGGCGCTTGGTGATGGCATGTTTTTTCTCTTCTAAATTCAACTACTACGTTTGTTAATTAATAGCAAAGCGCAAGATGGAAATCACTTACGCTTAACTTTTATATTACTAGCTATCTTTTAATGACGCCATATCAATAACAAAACGATAACGAACGTCACCTTTTTCTAGCCTTTCAAAGGCTTCATTAACTTGTTCAATATTAATGAGTTCAATATCTGCGGTTATATTATGATCAGCGCAAAATTGTAGCATTTCTTGAGTTTCGGCTATGCCACCGATATTTGAGCCTGAAAAACTACGTCTACCCATAACAACATTAAAAACGCCTATTTCAATAGGCTCAGGTGGTAACCCTACTAAAACGACACTTCCATCAGTTTTCAATAAATTGAGGTAAATATTAACATCATGCTTTGCTGATACGGTATCTAAAATAAGATCTAAGCCACTCGTATAATTACTCATTTGATCTGCATCAGTTGATAATACCGCTTCATCAGCACCTAGGCGTTTAGCATCAGCTATTTTGGCTTCAGAGGTAGTAAAAACGATGACATGAGCGCCCATAGCTTTGGCTATTTTTATCGCTAAATGACCTAGGCCACCAATCCCTAAAATACCAACGATCTTTCCTTTGCCTGCTTGCCAGTGCTTTAATGGCGAATAAACAGTAATACCGGCGCAAAGTAAGGGTGCTGCTTCGGCTAAATTAAGATTATCAGGCATTTTGAGTACATACTTTTCATCGCAAGTATAACTTTGTGAAAAACCACCAAAAGTCATGCCGTTGGTATGTTTATCAGGCGAGTTAAAAGAGTAAGTCACTCCTTCATTACAAAACTGCTCTACGTCATTTTCACATGAAGGACATTTGCCACATGAATCAACGATGCAACCTACAGCAACAATATCGCCAATCTTATATTTGCTAACCTGTTCGCCTATTTTAGTGACTTTACCAACAAT
The DNA here is from genome assembly GCA_051531915.1 of Colwellia sp. Classification (GTDB taxonomy): domain Bacteria; phylum Pseudomonadota; class Gammaproteobacteria; order Enterobacterales; family Alteromonadaceae; genus Colwellia. The sequence goes on from JAOPTQ010000016.1 coordinate 65,746, forward strand.
TTCATGGCCGGGCACTATAGGGAATTCGGTCATGCCAAAGTCGTTGTGTAGTTGATGTAAATCTGAATGGCAAATACCACAATAGAGTATATCCATTTCTAGATCTTGCGCTAATAACTCTCGTCGTTGAATGGTAAATGGTGCTAATGGTGTATCAAGCTGTTGTGCCGCATAGGCTTTGACATTTTTCATGATATTTTCCTCTTTTAGATGTATCTTTAAATATTTATTTACTGCTATTTACTTATAAGATAGTGGTGAATTTCCGTGAGTGCCTATAGAGCTAACAAGGCCGCGACTACCTATATCAGAAAGCTTTAGTACACCTTCCGAGGCTCTTGCGCCGATAATTTTTATCTTGGCGTAACCACTTTCAATGGTGTGCATATCTTGCGGTGATAACTGAATATTGGCGGCTTGCATGTTTTCTTTTAAATGGATTAAGTTGGTTGTGCCGGGTATGGGTACAATAAAAGGTTTTTTCGCCAGTAACCAAGCTAAAGCAATTTGTCCGACATTAGCGTTATGTCGATTCCCTACTTGCTGAAGTAGTTCGATTAATGCCCAATTTGCTTGCATTGCTTCAGGTGTAAAGCGTGGCATGGTGCTTCTTCGATCGCCATCAATAAAGACAGAGTTAGGCGGCACAGTACCGCTTAAAAAGCCTTTTCCTAAAGGTGACCAAGATACTAAGGCAATATCTAAATCCTGACAAACTGAGATAACTTCGCCTTCAGGATCGCGCGTCCAAACAGAATATTCATTTTGAACAGCGCTGACATTTTGTATTGTGTGTGCTCGTCTTATCGTTGCTTCACCGGCAGCAGAAAGGCCAAATTCTCTAACTTTACCTTCTTTGATCAAATCTTGAACTGTGCCAGCGACATCTTCAATGGGTACTTCGGGATCTACACGGTGCTGATACAACAAATCAATATAATCTGTTTTCAATCGCTTTAATGAGTTTTCGGTGGCTTTTCTAATGTTTTCTGGCCGGCTATTAAGGCCAGTAATGTTGCCTTGAGCATTAATAGCAAAGCCAAATTTTGTTGCAATAATCACCTCTTTTCTTATTGGTGATAATGCCGCACCTACCATTTCTTCACTTAACCAAGCACCGTAAACTTCTGCGGTATCAAAGAAGTTTTGCCCTAAACTTGCCGCGCCTCTAAAAAGCTTAATAGCTTCGCTTTTAACCATAGGCGCGCCAAAGCCCCAAGCGGCATTCATACAGCCAATTCCTACAGGGGATACTTGCAAAGCACCTATTCTTCTCTTGTTAAAAGTCTTAGTTTGATCGTTACTTGCCATAGTATTTCCTTGGTTATTTTTGGATTCTAGTCCTGCAAAGGCATATTTACTCATAGCTAAAGCCCCTGCGGTGAGTGCTGCACTTTTTATAAACTGGCGTCGATCTAGCGTTTTATCTTGTTGCTGAGAGTTATTTTTTGGCATGTCGGTCACTCTATGGTTAATGTGGCAAGGAACTCTGTATGGTGTAAATTTTATCTGCGTTAGAGAAAACTGTCTTGCCTATACATACAAATGACTTGCCTATTAATACAATGTTTTTTCTAAAGAGGTTTATTGAGAATTGACTTAGTTAAGAAACAAAACAAGAAACAAAAACAAGTAAAATAATCAACACTTAGTGATATTAAAGTTTATGTTATTGTTTACTTTTTTATTTTAAGATTGAGCTAATTATACTATTAAAGTTAACTTTATTATTGGAGCTACACCAATGAAGACAGTCTTGCTATTTATCATCACCTGCTTAACAGCATGCACTCAACAAGTTGTTAGTGATACTTCCCTATCAGAAAATCCGATGATTTTATGGTACGACAAGCCGGCGACAATATGGGAAGAAGCTTTGCCTATCGGTAATGGTCGTTTAGGGGCTATGGTTTATGGTGGTATTGAAAAAGAAACTATTCAATTAAATGAAGAAACAGTGTGGGCAGGGGAGCCGGGAAATAATATTGAAACCGGTATTAAAGAACACCTACCAAAAATTCGTCGGCTTATTTTTGCCGGTAAACATCAAGAAGCTCAGCAATTAGCCAATCAATATTTACCTCGACGCGCAAGTGCTAATAATAATTATGGGGTAACGTATCAGCCGGTTGGTAACATTGAAATGACTTTCCCTGAGGCGGAGAGTGCGAAGACTACCGATAATTATTATCGTGATTTAGATATTGCCAATGCGGTGTCGAAGGTAAGCTACCAACAAAAGGGTGTTAATTTTAAACGTGAGATAATTTCATCTTTTACTGATGACATTATTGTTATGGAATTAACGGCAGATCAACCGGCGGCTATTTCGTTTGATCTCACCATGACTAGCCCACAAATAAAACATGATATTAGTGTGACCAGTAACAATGAATTACGCTTAACCGGTACCTCAGGAAATTATGAGAATAAAACTGGTAAAGTAAAATTCACCACTATTATTAAAGCCAAATTAACTGGCGGTACGCTTAGTAGTAATGAGCAACAGCTATCAATAAAAAATGCAAATAAAGTCACCTTGTATATCTCAATAGGCACCAATTTTAAAAATTACCAGTCGCTAAGCAATGATGAAAATAAACAGGCACAAAGGCCACTTGATAAGGCATTCAGTAAAGATTTTTCGCTATTAAAGCAAGCGCATAGTGAGTTTTATCAAAATTATTTTGATCGAGTACAACTTGATCTTGGTAGCAGTGCCGCGATTAAATTGCCCACTAATGAGCGCATCGCACAATTTAAAAAAGGCAATGATCCGCAGCTGACGGCGTTATATTTTCAGTTCGGTCGATATTTATTAATTTCAAGTTCACAACCCGGTACGCAAGCGGCAAACTTGCAAGGTATTTGGAATGATAAGATAAAAGCGCCGTGGGATAGCAAATATACCGTTAATATAAATACTGAAATGAATTATTGGCCAGCGGAAGTCACTAATCTTAGCGAAATGCATCAGCCATTATTTGATTTAATTGAAGATATTTCTAATACTGGTCAACAATCAGCGAGCCAATATTATGGTGCGCGTGGTTGGAACATTCATCATAATACCGACGTTTGGCGAATTTCTGGGGTTGTTGATGGTGCATTTTATGGTTTATGGCCGATGGGTGGTGCTTGGTTAAGTCAGCACTTGTGGCAGCATTATTTATATTCAGGCGACAACGGTTTTTTACAACAACAGTACCCAATACTTAAAGGTGCATCGTTATTTTTTAAAGATATTCTACAAAAAGAGCCAGAACATCAGTGGTTAGTTGTTAGTCCGTCAATGTCACCGGAAAATAAACATCATAAGAAAACCAGCATTGCCGCCGGTACTACTATGGATAATCAGTTGGTATTAGATGTTTTTAACAATGTGATTCAATCGGCAGAAGTATTAGGTATTGATCAAGAATATGCTGATAGCCTTAAAAGCTTAACTCCACAACTTGCGCCAATGCAAATTGGTCATTGGGGACAATTACAAGAATGGATGCATGATTGGGATAAGCAAGGTGATAAACACCGCCATATTTCTCATTTATATGGTTTGTATCCGTCAAATCAAATATCGCCGTATCGTACGCCTGAGCTATTTTCAGCAGCTAAAACCTCGCTATTAGCGCGCGGCGATGAATCTACCGGTTGGTCTATGGGATGGAAAGTTAATTTGTGGGCAAGATTTCTTGATGGCGATCATGCACTTAAGTTAATAACCGATCAGCTGTCGCCATCAATTCAAGCCGATGGTAGCCAAAAAGGTGGTACTTACCCGAACTTATTTGACGCCCACCCACCTTTTCAAATTGATGGTAACTTTGGCTGTACGGCGGGTATTGCCGAAATGTTATTGCAAAGCCATGATCAAGCTATTCATTTATTACCTGCTCTGCCTAATAAATGGCAAACAGGGCAAGTTAAAGGTTTAAAAGCCCGTGGTGGTTTTCAAGTTGATATAAAATGGCAACAAGGACAACTTACGAGTGCAATTATAACGTCAAAACTTGGAGGCAACTTGCGTATTCGCTCTTATGTGCCTTTACAGGCTGATGGTTTAATTGTTGCCAAAAGTAGCAACTCAAATAGATTAAATAGTGTTAGCGAAACTAAAGCGCCTATTATTCATGCTGATAAAGCTATCGAGCTTGTAGATTTGAAAAAAATCTATCTATATGATGTAAATACGGTAAAAGGTCAAACACTAAAACTTCGTCGTTTATAAAGGCATTGATCATGATAAACAAAACACTTTCATCCATATTCAGTTTAATTTTATTGGCAATGCTTGCAATTATGCATTTAGCTGTACAGTCAGGTAACTCTGTTAAAGCTGATATAAAACAACAACCAGCAATATCATTAGCCGAATTTTTTGATGTGATAAAGCATTGGCGTGATCAACACCCTAATGAAATAGAGCTTAATTTAGCGGAGAATGATAGTGAAGCTATTGCTGATAATCTGTTGCTATATCAGCGCAATAATGGCGGCTGGCCAACCAATAAAAATCCACTGCTGATATTAAGCAAAGCGCAAAAAGAGCAAGTGCTAGCGCAAAAGAATACGTTAGATTCCAGTTTAGATAATCGTAATACCTATCCGCAGATTCGTTATTTAGCCTCGGCTTATCATGAAGTTAAAAATCAAACAAAAAAGTTAGCCTATAAAAAAGCAGCTATTGATGGTCTTAATTATATTCTACGTAATCAATACAATAATGGTGGTTGGGCGCATTCACCGCCATCAACTCAGGGTTATAGAAGCTATATAACCTTTGCTGATGAAGTGATGCCAGGTACATTAACCTTGTTACGTGATATCGCCAAGCAACGTTTTCCTTTTAATTTTTTAGATGAAAAATTGGTTAAATCAACTAAAAGTTCATGGCAACAAGGTGAACGCTTATTACTTGATTTACAAGTAAAGGTTAATGGAAGATTAACTATTTGGGCAGGGCAATACCACCCAGAAACACTTGTGCCAATTTCTGCCAGAAGTTATGAATTAGCTGGTTTGCAAACATGGGAAAGTGTCGCGGTTGTTAACTATTTAATGGCGGAAGAGCAACCAAGTGCAAGCATCATTAAGGCGATTAATAGTGCAGTAACATGGTTGGAAGAAAATAAAATTGAAAGTATTCGCCTTAAAAAAGTAGCGACAGAGCCAATTCAATTTAAATATTTCACCAGCACTTACGATCTATTTGTTGTCGATGATGCTAACGCTCCTAGTATGTGGGCGCGTTTTTATGATTTAACAACTCAACAACCTTTTATGGCTAACAGAGATGGCACAAAAGTGTTTAGTTTGGCTGAGGTAAAACGCAATAGAAGAACCGGATATGACTGGTATGGTTATTGGCCTGAGCAGTTATTATCAGTAGATTATCCACGTTGGGCATTGCGGAATTTATAATAAAATGTGTTATAAAAAGGTTATTATCACCTAGGTATTTTTCCGTATTACCTGAACGAGTTACTTATACCAAATTGATTAAGTTCTTTCCCACTCAGCAAGAATTAAAAGGCTTAGAGGCAAGGCATTGATTAAAGAGAATGGTTATTCCCTTNNTTAATCAAATTGGTATTAATCAGTTTAGTTAAAAAAAAGCCAGTTGCTTTAAAGGCAACTGGCTTTTTGTTTGTTAATCACCGGCGTTATTAGAGATTAAAATTAAAAGCAAATAATTAGCAACGTCAGTGAAATACTGATAAACAACCTTACGGTTTAGTTGCCTCGGCAGAACTTCTACTAATAACATCAGTAGTCACAGCGGTACGGCCTGATGTTTGATGCGCTTTTCGATCCTCATCAGCTATAAAGCTTGTGGGGATTTTATTGATAGTAGTTATTGTTTCTGTTTTAGTCATTGGAGCCGATGCTTTACCTGATAAACGATTAGCTTTTTTAACTTGTCGGGCTAATTTTTTATCTTTTGGTGCTGACTTTTTAGTGGTTACTTTCTTAGTGACTTTTTTCACCGCTTTCTTTTCTTTAACTGGCTTAGCTTCGACAGTTTCAGTTTCAACCGCTTCAGGCTTAGCTTCAACTATTTCAGCTTTAGCTTCAACGATTTCAGGC
>JAOPTQ010000017.1:0-54349 GCA_051531915.1 Colwellia sp.
CTACTGTAGTTCTAAGTTGAGCTATTCATTCTTTCAATTGGTATAAGCCCTATTATTAGCGATTAATTGGTTAATAGCTTGAACTGAACTTGCAGAGCGTAACCCATCTTCTAGTGTGTTTTTACAGTAGTCCACCAGTTGCGCAATAGAAGTTGTTGCGACATGCATACGGGTATCAGAAGAGGCATAATAAATATTAACCTCACCTTCATCATTTACAACCCAACCATTACTGAACACCACATTAGAAACATCACCAACACGCTCGCTGCCTTCTGGCGCAATCAAATGACCCGCTGGTTTATAGATTATTTTCCATGGTTCATTCAAATCAGTCATAAAAGTATATAAGACATAACGTAAACCAGCAGCTGTATTACGTACGCCATGAGCTAGATGCAACCAACCATCATCAGTTTTCAATGGCGCGGGTCCTTGACCATTCTTAACTTCATTGATGGTATGATATGCTTTTGAATCGACAATAATTTCATCTATTATTTCTGCATTAACTATCGAGTCTGATAACCCCCAACCAATACCTCCTCCACCACCAACACTGATAAATCCATCTTGTGGTCGAGTGAATAATGCATATTTACCTTCAACAAATTCAGAGTGCAGTACTACATTACGCTGTTGGCCTGAGTAAGTAACAAGATCAGGTAACCTCTCCCAGTTTACTAGATCTTTTGTACGGGCAATACCACATTGTGCTTCGGCTGCACTGGTGTTTTCCATCAGCGCTTTATCTTTTCTTTCCGTACAAAACAAGCCATAAATGTAACCGTCTTCATGTTCTGTTAAGCGCATGTCGTATACATTGGTATCGGGATTTTCAGTCTCTGGTAATGTAATAGGATTTGGCCAAAATCGAAAATTATCTATTCCATTATTACTTTCCGCTACAGCAAAAAATGATTTACGATCATTACCTTCAACACGAACAACAACAATATACTTGCCATTGAAGATGATGGCGCCAGAATTTAATGTTGCGTTAATACCAATACGCTCTAAGAGCATTGGATTAGTGCTTTCATTAAGATCATAGCGCCAATTCAATGGAATATGTTCACGCGTAATAATTGGATTTTGCCAACGCTGAAATATACCATTATATTTTTTGCTTGGTTGATTATTTAAAGTAATCAAATTTTCACTGTATTCGATTAAGTGAGCCACTTTATCTTGAAAGTTTTTTTTTGCAAAATTTTTCATACTATTATTCTCTATTAACTATAGTTATTTCTTTACGTTGTTTTTTACAAACAATACGTTAAGAATATTTTACATTACATTATGTTCACTAAGCCAAAAGTGAACCCTATTCTATTTATCAAAGACCAATTCAAGTCATTACATGAACCGGTTCATCAAAAGATATGTAATTCAACCAATTTTTAACTTAACTGTCAATAGCTAACTCTCTAAAATTCACAAAACATACTTAAAACTGCACATAAAGCATTACCTATTAAGTTGATATTTCAATTACATTATTAAATCATGGTTGAACCGGTTCATACAGTATGAGATAGTAGACAAATAAATAGTTACTCAACCAGTAAGAGAATTTATGTGCAAACAAAAGAAATATTTCTATTTTTAACAGCAGTTCAACAAGATTGAATAACTAATAATTTTAGCTTAAACAAACTTTAATACCCCTTAACAAAAGAGAAAATTATGCAACAAATAATGCCCAAAGCACTTACCTGCTTTAAAACCTATGATATTCGAGGCATTGTGCCAAGCGAACTAAACCCTGACATTGCCTACAATATAGGTAGGGCTTATGCTGAAGTATTTTCTCCAACCGTTGTGGTAGTAGGCAATGACATTCGTTTATCTGGACCAGAGCTATCAAAAGCATTAACACAAGGTTTAATCGACAGTAATGTTAATGTGATTAATATTGGTGAATGTGGCACAGAAGAGATCTATTTCTCTGTCCCCTTTTTAAAGGCTGATGGTGGCATCTGTATTACGGCCAGTCATAATCCGGCTAATTATAACGGTATGAAATTTGTAGGAAAAGAATCAAAGCCAATCAGTGCTGATAATGGCTTATTACAAATAAAAGAACTTGCTGAACATGCAAACTTTAATAGCCCCAAAAATATAGGAACCGTCACAACGTTAGAGACAAGAAAAGACTATATTGATAAACTAATGACCTTTGTTAATAGTAAAAATCTCAAACCGCTAACTATCGTAGCTAACCCCGGAAACGGCGGTGCAGGTGCTATTATCAATGCCATTGAACCTAACCTACCTTTTACTTTTAAAAAGCTTCATTTTACCCCTGATGGTCACTTTCCGAATGGAGTGCCCAACCCTTTATTGCCTGAAAACAGACAAGATACTTATGAGACTGTTATTGCAAATAAGGCCGATTTTGGTATAGCTTGGGACGGTGATTTTGATCGTTGTTTTTTCTTCGATGAAAAAGGCCAGTTCATTGAAGGCTATTATATCGTATCGTTAATCGCACAGATGATGTTAAAAAAACAGCCCAATGAAAAAATAATTTATGATCCAAGATTATACTGGGCTACATTAAATACTGTTAACAAAGCTAATGGACAAGCTATTGTCAGCAAAACAGGTCATGCCTACATCAAACAAACCATGCGTAAAGAAGATGCTTTATATGGCGGTGAAATGAGTGCTCATCATTATTTTCGAGACTTCTATTATTGTGACAATGGCAATATTCCTTGGCTACTTATTGCTGAATTAATTTCCACCTCGGGCAAAAATCTGTCTGAATTAGTCGCCAATTTAACCAAAAACTACCCCTGTAGTGGAGAAATTAACTTAACCGTTAATGATAGCAACCATATTATTAAACAACTCAACAACCATTATCAACATAATGCCCAAAGCATTGATTATACTGATGGTATTGGTATCAATTTCCAAAACTGGCGCTTTAACGTGCGCAGCTCTAATACTGAGCCGCTATTAAGAGTGAACATTGAAACTCGTGAAGATAAATCATTATTAGATATCAAAACCAATGAAATAATTAATTTTATAAAACAAGAAGATAAATAAAATTAACGTTAGAATAAGATCAACGCTGTGTTTTCAGGTTCTGAACTTTCATACTGATTTATGACTCTTTATTTTTCAAGGATGACATTGAAGGAAAACCCCATAAAAATTAACGCTGTATCACAAAATATAATATATGAAAAAATCTAATTTATTTACTTTTCCTGCTATTGTTATTTATTTTAACTCAAGCATGCAATCTTTGTTATTTGCATTAGTGCTACCCACATTAAGCTATTATGTTGCTGAAAAATTTAAAGTAGATGCGTTTTTAGTTGGATTCTTTTTTATTCTAACGGCTATCAGCGGTATTATTTTTTCACAAATATTAGGACACCTATCTGATAAATCATCTGATCGTCGACCATTAATTATTATCGGTATGTTTGCAGGCGCAATAGCTTGCTATATGTTTGCTAATGCGCCAACGTATGAAATAGCATTAATCGCAGGAACCACATTTTTTAGCATATCATTTGCAAGTATTTCTCAAACATTTGCACACGCACGAGATTATGCCGAGCAATATTTTGATCGTTCAGAAATTGTCATGTTCAATTCTATTTTACGCGCTTTTGCTGCTTTTTCTTGGGTAGGAGGTCCTGCGCTAGGTTATTTATCTTTGGGAGCTTTTGGCTTTGAAACTCACTACTTGGTATTATCTGGCTTATATATACTAGGAAGCATCGCCGCTTGGTTTATGTTACCAAGAGCCAATAAAGTTCCACCACAAGATACTGTTGAAGTAGGAAATAATAATAATGAAATACTTATTGCTTTTGTCGCATTCTCCTTAATTTTTGCCTGTAACCAAACCTACATTATTGCTTTACCTTTATATATTACCAAAGAGTTAGCCCTCGATGTTAGTTGGTCAGGTTGGTTGATGGGAACTGCGGCGGCAATAGAAATCCCTATTATGATTTTTGCAGGTTGGCTAGGAACTCGGTTTGCACTGTCATCCTTAGTTTGTATTGGCGCCATAGCTCCTATTTTATTGTACTTAGGTTTCTGGCAAGCCAATGAGTTGTGGATCTTATTTCCACTACAGATAGGTAATGCGTTAATGATTGGGTTTATTGCGGGTTTAGGGATGACCTGGTTTCAAGATCTTATGCCAAAAAGGTTAGGCGCGGCATCTGCATTATTTTGGAATACCACGAATATGGGCAATATCCTTGGTGCAGTTGTTATCGCTGTATTTGCTCAAACTTTAGGCTACAGAGATGTCTATTTAATTAATGCCATAATCGCCTTAATTGCCTCATGCTTATTATGCTATGTGGCATTAAAAAATAAAAAAATATCCGCCGAATTAGTTAATACCAATCAGAATAACTAATTAATCGGTTGGCTATGTTGCCAGTAATTGTTGTTACATTGGTAACTAGCTGATTGTCACTGTAAATTTGTAGGGGNNGATTAACAACAGTTAAGTACAACAGAGCTAATCGGTTTAGCTCATACTTAATAGCTTACTTTCAGTATTAACTAAAAGTAAGCTATTAAGTGAAACTGACCACGTCAAACTTAGTTCAAAATAACTAAAGACTAATCAATAGTGGCTGCTCTGCTAATGCGCTATTCACATCAATGGAAGTGTCTAAGTTAGAAAGATGACCACATTGGGTAAATCGTGCATTTTTTTGTCGACTTTATTTTCACTACAACTCACTGTAAGAAAAAAATAAATATGGCTATCGTTGTTAACCTTATAATTTTTTTTCCTAAACACTAAAATATAAAAAAACCCTGCTGCTGCAGGGTTTTAAGTAGTTAACCTATTAATTAACAGTGCTTTTTACATACCTACAAGGTTACATTTTAACTTGAATGCCCAAAGTTAAACGACGCTCTGCATACACTCGGCTATCAACATTAGTTTCCCATTGGTGGTAATTTTCTTGATATTCTTCCGTTAAGTTAGTGCCTTGCAATGCTACCGTAACTTTATCATTAATGTCATAACTTATTGAGGCATCAACATAGCTAGTTGGAGCCGTGTAGTATGCAAAAGAATAGTTACTTTCTTGCTTTAAACCACCATACATTTCACTACGGTAATTATGTGCAATTCGTGCTTGTAAACCATCTTTTTCATACCATAAAGCAAAGTTTGATTGATGCTCTGAATTATTATAGCCCGGTAAAGTATCACCATAATAATCACGATCATCGCTATCACTAGGTGAATAAGTATAATTAGCTGTTACACCAAAACTACTCCAAAACCCGTCTAAGAAATCAAAACCTTGCTGGTAGCCTACTTCAACCCCGTGTCCCCAATCGCCATCTTCAGAGAAATTTTCTGTTGTACCAATAGGTACTGTGCCGGTAAAGGTTTCCGTGGTTAGATTATAGCCACGCACTACACCATCACTATCGACAATATCATCACGTTCAAGAATAATATTTCTTGTCGCTGTACCACTTTGTACAAAGAAAACACCTAAATTAAACATACCTGTTTCACTGAAATACCATTCATATGATGCTTCAACGTTGGTTTGCCTATTTGGTTTTAATAGTGGATTACCAGCTTGGCTACCACTGGTTGCACAAAATACGTCTGCCCCAGTAGAGTCTTGAACATTACATGCTTTTATACGATTAACCGTTAACCCGCCAGCTAAAGCATTGGTATCATGGGTAGATACTGTTTTTGTATAAGCAAAACGCACTAATTGTTCTTCATTTAAATTAATTGCTAAGTTAATTGCAGGTAAGAAATCACTATACTTAGTATTAGTGTACAACTTGTTACCGTCTGGTTGTACAATACCAGGACCAATTAAAAATTCTTGCCCATTAAACTCCGCAACGTTACCAACCAATGATTCACTTTGCATGATATCAAATTCAGTTTCTATATAACGAAAACCTATATTACCGGTATAGTTAAAACCAAATAGTTCACTGTCTAAGTTCGCTTGAAAGTATAAAGAAGTTGTCGCTTCTTCAACGTTATACACATTCGCAGCATCAGGTACTAATACATTAGTCCCATAAATTTCATTATGCCAAGCGATAGGGTTTTTCATCGCTTTTGGGTCAACAAAATAAAGTTCACCTAATCCAGTGGTGCCATGAAAATCACTGATGCTAGTGATCATGCCCTTTTCATCTAATTCAGAGAATGAGATAGGCGCTATAAATGATTCTCCTGTTAGCGGTGCACTCGTTGCCGTATCTTTCCAACGAGATAAAAATGCATCTCCGTATTCATTGGTACGCGCAACACCGCCATACCAACCTTGTTTTTTAACTTCACGTTTACCATAACGAATACCGAAATCGACTGAAGTCACCATATCGATTACTTCTAAATCAAGCTCATAAGAGCCATCTAAACGTAGAACATCGAGGTTGGCATTGGTAAATTCACCATAAAGGTTACTTGATTTATTGCTATACCGTGCCATGTTACTACCAAATACTTCACCGTCCATCGTTGGTAATGACCAATTTTGGTTACCACCCGCATAAGAAATACCTATGGGAATTTGTGTGTATGCCCCTTCAATAGAACTTCCATCAGGTAAAGTGGCTACAACACCATCATAACCCCAAGGATTAGCATTACTGATAAATTCACCGTTTACGCCATGATAAGTATCGCCTATTTGTGAACCCGAGGTTATAAATGAATCAATGATACTACGAGCGGCATCATTATTAGCTTCGCCATGTACATAACGTACGCTAGCCGTTAAAGCACCACCATTATCATAGGTCAGCTCTAGGTTAGTATTTAGTGACTCTTTTTCAACCGCCCAAGTTTGACTATGGGTTTTAACAGCACGAGCTTGGTACTCAGCATTTTGAATCGTATAATAACTACCTTCATTGGTGGTAAATACAAGCTCATCATCAACTCTTTCACTCGTAATATTTGGGTATTCTGTTAACTCAGTTGGTGTATACCAACCTGTTTCAGTTTGCCATGCTTGGCTAGCCACAATACCGGCAAAATATTGATATTCTTCTAAATTGGTATAAAAAACATCAGCGGTAACTTGCCAAGCTTCGGTGAGTTGCACTTGAAATGATGCATTAATACCGGTTCTATCACGTTCAATAAACCGGTTACCTGCTTGGTGCCCTTGAAAACCATAATAGACATCATTGGTATCGCCATCACCATTAATATCAAGGTTATCTTGAACAAAATTTGAACCTTCATTGGCATGGAAAGACCAACCACCATATTGACCCGGCTCTCCACCTTGAGAGCCATTAGTATAATCAGCTAAGGTACTGGTTGACTTAGAAATGTTTAAACTAAAACCATAATTTTGATCACTATTAAAGCCAATAAAGCCAGTAATAGCACCATCAGTTTCATCACCTAATGATCCTTGAGTTACTTCACCCTTTCCTAATACTGTCCAACCATTCTCCAACAAAAAAGGACGGTTCGTTCTTAAGTCAATAGTTCCGGCTAAGCCACTGATCACATTGTTTGCCTGTGATGATTTATAAACATCTAGCCCTGACACCATGGTTGATGGAATATCAGAAAAGTCAGCTCCGGTTGTGGTAACCGAGCCAGCAGATAACATTTGTTCTCCGTTTAAAGTAGTGGTTACATCGCCATTACCACGGATATTTACTTTGGCACCTTCACCACCTGAACGGGTAATTTGTATGCCGGTAATACGTTGTAATGAATCAGCAATAGTTGCATCAGGTAATTTACCAATATCAACGGCTGAAATTGAATCAACGACACTACCAGAAAATCGTTTAGTGTTCATTGATTGAATTAATGAGCCACGAATACCGGTAACTTGAATTACTTCTATTGCTTCTTTTTCTTTAACTGTTTCTACTTCTTCTGCAGCATATAAAGGTGCAGATGTCAGCAATAAACCTGCCAAAACGCTGGCAGCTATTGTACTTCTTTTAAATACTTTTTTATGGGAAGTCATACTTCATTCCTATTTTTTTAATTTTAATAGAATGGTGTTAGGTAGCTAGAGCGGTGCTCTACTACCTAACAAACTTACATTCATTTCAAGGTTGAATTACTCAAATTCGATATTATCGATCAAGAACTGAGCTTCGGTGCTAGTGTTATTAGGTGCTTGAAATCTAACCCCAAAACCTGATAATTCATCCACTTTCGCGCCATCTGCTATTAAATCGACAGTTAGTTCAACACCACTTTCAGTTACCGCTACAGCAGCAGGCCAACTTTCAGCGCCGCTAGGCGATTTCCAGAAGATATGAGCATTAACATCAGCACCCGCATTAATAGTGTTAACCGTTATTTTCAACGTTGAAACTTCACCGAGCAGTAATCCTCCGGTTGGGTACACTTGAAAAACAATATCAGCCGTGGCATCTGTTTTAGCTGCTAAGGCATTATTGCCTTGTGCAGACCAGTCTTTTGAAATGTGTAAACCCGGCGTAGGTGCCCAACCAGTTTGAAAACCCCATTCACCGGTTCCTTCAAAGTCATAGATGGTACTGTCATCAAGACGAACATTGTCTAAATAGAATCGAGCATCCGTTGCTGTAGCATCAATACCTTCATATTGAAAACCAATACCTGCTAACCAATTGTATGCTGAAACATCCACTTCAAGCTCTACACCACCGTCAACAATAGTAACCGCACCACCATCTGCCCAAGCCCAATCATCACCGTATTTAACAAATAATTTAACGGTAGTGCCGTCGCCTGCACCAATGGCATTACCACTAACTTTTACTGTACTAACATCAGTGACATCAATACCACCTTCAGGATAAACTTGGAACATTGCTCCCGTAGGATCTGTAAGTGTGCTCAAGTCTTTTATCAGGGTTAAGGCTCTGTTACCTTTTGTTGACCAATCATCTGTAACCGTAATACCAGATACACCACTCCAGTTGATTTGACTTTCAAAGCCTGAGGTATCAGGTTCAAAGTCATAAATAACAGCATCATCTAAACGAACATTGTCTAAATAAAATTCAGCTGCCGTAGCAGTACTATCAACACCTTCAATTTGGAAACCAAAACCAGCTAACCAATCGAATTCTGTAAGGTCTATTTCAAGTTCAACACCACCTTCTACAACAGCCACAGCTCCACTATCAACCCAAGCCCAGTCATCACCATGCTTAATAAATAGTTTTATGGTTGTGCCTACGCCAGCATTTATGGTATTACCACTTACGGTAATGGTTGATACTTCACTAACATCAAGACCGCCAGTAGGATAAACTTGAAACATAATACCCGTTGGCACATCTGCTTCCACACTTAAATCTTTAACTAGAGATAACGCTCTTGAACCACTTGTTGCCCATTTGTCAGACGTTGAAATGCCCGTTGTCGCTGCCCAGTTAATTTGTGCTTCAAAGTTAGCAGTGCTTACTTCAAAACCATCATAGATTCCTGCTTCAACTTTTTCACGACCACCTGGCACATCATCAAGATTAAGCAAACTTTCAGTAGCATAATTTTCTTTAATAACTGCAGCTTCAGCGCCATCAGGACCAATTAAAGACGTTGAGTCCCATGTTTCTGAATTCCACGTAATAAAGAATGACCACCATGCATCTTGCTCATGCATTGTTGCCACATTAGGAATAGTACCGGTTTCGGTTAATGCCACTAACTTTTTACCGTCATGGCGTGATTTTAATGTAGAGAATTGACTCGAAAACGTTGCTTCGTCATCGTTTAAAGGATCGGCATAACCATCATAGCCAACAATATCAACCATATTGTCACCCGGATACCAGTCTGCATTTAAATCACCCGAATGAGTAAATACCCAAATTAGATTATTCAGACCATGATGATCCGTTAAGCGATCATACATCAATGCCCATAATTCTTTAAAAGCGGTAGAGCCTTTAGCGCCCCACCAGAACCATCCTCCCTGTGCTTCGTGTAAAGGTCGCCACAAAACAGGAATATCTGCATCTGCTAATTTTTTTAACTCAGCAGCAATTATGTCTATATCAACAAGTAATTCTGCATATTCAGCACTTGAGGTATCGGCTAAAGCAGCCTCAACATCAAACGTAGTGTCGTTTGTATAAAAAGCGGCTCCGCCACTTGGTGCACGCCAATGAAACAATGCCGATAAAATTACATTTTTATCATGCTTAGCTTCAATCATTGATTCAGTCAAAGTAGAGTTAACACTGCCGGTAGTTGACGATGAATAATTCATATAATCAAAAGCAACAATCGCTGGTGCATCGCCACCCGTTGCAGCAACCACTTTATCAAACTCAGCCAATGGTGTAGCGCTTTCAGGGAATTCTGTCTGCCCAGATAAACTTGATGTACTATAATTTTGCGTTAAAAATTCAATTAATGCTAAAGCTTCACCACTGGCATTAGCATTAACCAAAGTAGAAGGCACAGGAAGTGGAGCTGCAGGTTGAGCTGCGGGTACTGTCATCAGGTAATCTAATCGATAATAATTCCAGCCGCCGCCAACTTCAATGATATTTTCGCCAGCATTTAGCTTAATTACTCCGATGCGATATTCTGAAATGCTTCCTGTTGCCTCAATCACTATTTCAGTGTCTACTTCATTAACTGAAATAATAGCGTTTTTGCTACCGTAACCACTTGATGGAATACCAAAGGCTCCATAAAGTGTAACAAAAGCGTCCTCTTCTGAATCAATGGTAAATTTAACCGATGCACCAGGAGTGAAATCATTGGTATGATCTCCAGATGCTCCATTCAGGTAGCAATCGTCGCCTGAAGAACAGATATCTACCGATGTTAACTCAGCCACTGACTCATCTTCAATTTGATAAAAAACCTTAGTGGCAGGGTCAAAAACAACAATTTCAGTTTCATCAACTAGCGGGTTACCATCAGTATCAACTGCTACACTGCCGTCACTTTCAATGGCCGATATTTTAAAAGTAAAACCTTCAATACCAATAACATCAGGTGCTGTAAAGGTGATTACAGCATCTGTCCAATCTGTAATACCTTCT
Source organism: Colwellia sp. (assembly GCA_051531915.1). GTDB lineage: Bacteria > Pseudomonadota > Gammaproteobacteria > Enterobacterales > Alteromonadaceae > Colwellia. Next base: position 11,026 of record JAOPTQ010000017.1, read on the forward strand.
ATAGGCGTACCACTCGTTTGAGACCATAAAACAGTTTGATTTGTTACCGTTCCAACTAACCGCCCACTGAGAGAAACAGTTGCGCCTGGTTCATACTCTGCGCCTTCTCCTGCAATAATCCCTAAAGCTCTTTCTTCAGGCTCATAAATAACAGTATCTGTATTTAAGTTTTTTTCTTCAACACAACCGGCAAGCCCCCCTGACAATGTTGTCGCTAGCAAAATAGTGCTAACTGCTTTTAATGTGATTTTTTTATTCATAGTACACCTCATGTATTCCCTTTTTTGCTTTTAATTATTATGAAATTAGCTAAATTCCAATGATGAACCGGTGCATGGTAAAAGTAATAAAAATACGAGTAGCACCAAAATAATAGAGTCAACCGGTGCACCATTGAAGCACCAACAACCCCAGTTAAGACACGTCACCACAAGTACGAACCGGTTCATCTTGTTGGCAATTAAAAACCGGCTACTTTTATATGTTAAAAATGAACCGGTATAATTAATTGCGCTTCATACAATTTAAACGAATTTATTTTGTTTTACAACTTTAAATTTTAAATAGTTTTATTAAAACTTGTATTCATCACCATTGTTGATGAATTAAACAAATATTAAAAATTAAACCTCAAAGCTGAAATGTTAGAAAGGATAGTTACTAGGTAATTTGATGTGATAGTTAGGTACTAGAAAATTCAATTAACAACCTCGAGCCAAGGCTTTTCGCTTCACGAAAAAAGATCAGAATGAATCCTGCTCAGATTAAGACTTTATATAGTTATCAACCCAACCAATATTTGTTGCTGTAATATACAGTGGTAGTATTTATATAAAGCTATTATAAAATTAAATATTATGCAGATAAAAACACTGATAACTCTTTCGAGTTAAAGGGTTTTCGTAATACTGGGTAGTCCCAACTACTATCTTCAATAGCAATGTAGCCACTAATTGAGTAAATTTTTATTTCAGGATATTTTTCTTTGACTATATGAACCGCTTCTTTACCAGATAAATCAGGTAGAATCATATCGGTAATAAAAATATCAAAAATCACACCACTATTGATTTGTTCAATTAACTCACTTCTATTATTGGCAATAACAACATTTGCACCATTATTTTCTAAAAATAAAGCAACAAACTCAGCAATACTAACTTCATCATCTAGCACTAATATAGATTTATCTTTTAAATTAAAAGATGAATTGTCCTCTACTATTGGTTGGAATTTACTTTTCAATTTTTTACATTTGAATATAAGCGTAAAATGAGCACCGCCAAGGTCACTTTCACCTTCTACTTGTATAACACCATTATGCTTATACATAGTGTTATACACATTAGCCAATCCAATTCCATTGCCTTTATTTATTGATTTTGAACTATAAAAAGGATCGAAGATTTTAGTTAAATTTTCTGGTGCTATACCTATACCACTATCAGTTACATGTATCTCTAAACGGTCTTCCTCCCCTAAATTTACCGAAACATTTATTTGCCCACTTAATCCGTTTTCTTGTATCGCATCTTGAGCATTTAGCACTAAATTTAACAAAATATTAATAAATTCTCCTTTAGGAAAATTTATTAAACAATGTACCGGTGCGAAGCTGAAATTTATATTTATCGTACTAAGTAAAAGTTGTTCAAATAGGTACTGATTGTCTTTAACATCCTGAATAGGATCAAAACTAATCACTTTTATTGTTGGCTTTCTAGTAAAGGCTAATAGCCGCTCAGTAACACTTTTCCCTTTATCTATTGCATTCTTAACCCTGTCAATATAGGTAGAAATATTTTTATCACCTCTAGAGAATTTAAGTTCCAACATTTCGATAGCACCCAATGCAACCCCTAAAACGTTATTAATATCATGAGAAACATTGCCAAAAGTATTACCAAGCAATGCTAATCGATTAGAAATAATTTGTTGCTGTTCTTGGCGAAATAAGTCAGTTACATTTTCAACAATCCAAATGTATATCCCCTCCTCTGCTTCATACGTAACGGATAAATCAAAAACGCTATTGTATTTATCAAAACTGACACTCGTTTGTTTTATCTGTCCTTGTTCTTTAGCTTGCTTTTTAAAGCTCATATATTCACTAATGCTAAAGTTAATATAGTTGAACAATACCGAACTAACACTATCATAATGTGGAGAAATATCTTGGTAAACAATATTGTCATTATCATCAATAAAGAAAATAGGAACTTTTATGGTGTAATTAACCATCGCTAGTAACTTTAACTTTTCAAACAAGTCTTCAGAGCGAGTTATATCTTTAAACACGCCAAAAATAGCTTGAGCTGAGCCAGATAAATCAAACTCAATTTCAGCAATTATTTCTATTTTTATTTTCTTTTTATTAGCGAGTACAAGTGATATTTTTAAGTGAAAAGGGGTAAATTTATTAATGGCTCTTGTTATATGAGTGATAAATGTTTCTTGATCTTTTTCCGCAATGAAACTGACGACATTAGTAAGATTAGGAACGAATTTTTTTGATGAAACGCCAAATATTCGATAAGCTTCTTCTGAAAAAGAAAATATCTCTTTTTTTATGTCATAACGCCAATGACCAGAGTTACTAATTCTTTCAGCAAGATTTAATCTATTATTTTGTTTATTAAGTTGATTGAATATTTTTTTTGTATCCGTGATATTGTGAAGAATGCCAAAAATGAATGTCTTACCACTGTCTTTATCTTCAACAATTTTACCTGCAGTTTGCAACCATAATTCATCATCATTTTTCGTGGTAAAAGCATAAGTGATATCAATTTTAGCCGTATCACCCTTAATATGATGCTCGACCATTTGATAAATATTTTCAAAATATTCCTTTGACACATGTTTTTCTAAAAGCACGTTTGAATCACTATAACTTCTCTCTTCATAACCGAGTAGTTTCATTAGTTGCGCTGAATAATAAAGTGTTTTTCGTTCTATATCCCATTGCCAGTAAACTTCTTCAAGTTCATCAAGTATTTTATAAATTGCGTCTAAAGATAAAGTTTTCAAAATAGTTCATCCTCATCATCTTCTTCAAATAATTCACCGTTTTGTTCATTATTCAATGATTTTAATTGATCAACACTCGTTAACGCTGAATCTAATAACTGACTAATTTCTAAAAAGTTTACGTCATCTTGACTGTGTTTTTTAAGTGAATCATGCACTAAATCAGTAAGGTAATCTTCTTGCTCTCCCGATAAATCAAGAATATGGAAACTCATTCCAATTTTTTGAACTATTTCGTTCATTACTTCCTGCTGATGATGTTTGGAAATTTTTATCATTTTTTTAGTCGAGTTAATGGCTTGCATAATTTGCTCTTGAACACCAACAAGTGAGTTTTTATACATGATAAAAGCCATTCGAGCACCAACACATTCGATAACCGAAGCAAGTGCATCAATATATATATCTGTGTCAACGGTACCATCTTCAAGGTTTAAAATTAAAATGGAAACTAAAGAATGATTAAAAATAGTGCGGGGGCCAAAACGGTATAAGCGTGGTTTCACTTTCAATAATTCCATGACTTCAATTTCGACCGGTGAACATAAGCCCTTTTGGGCGCTAAAAAACATGGGGGGCTGATTTAAAGGATACAGTGCGATACATCCGTGTAAATCCATACTGTAAAAAAAGCGAAAAATTTCATCTTTTATTTGTTCATAAGTAAAACAACGATTCAACTTTGAAGTAAGTTGCATACAACTACCGTATTTAGATGCTTGCGCCATCGAAATATTGATCACATTTTCTTTTGATTTTAATTCATTCTCAAAATTATGAATTTTATCTTGGTAATCAATTAAGTGCTGGAGTTTATTATTTAAGGCTAATAAAGAAATAGGTTTTGCTAAAAAATCATCGGCGCCACATTCAAGCCCTCTAAGAATAGCCTCTTCTGTCGCTAATCCTGAATATAATACAAAAGAGGTGGGAGCTTTCTGGGTACCATTTTTTAATTTAATCCAATCAGAGCCCTTCTCATCACCAATATTTTCATCAACAAGCGCAATATCAAACAGATCGTTACACGCGATTAACTCCTCTGCGACAGTTAAGTTGTTAGCACACTGAACCTCAAATATACCTTCAAGGCTTTCGGCCAATAATTTTAAATACTCAATATTATCGTCAATGATTAATAGATTATGTTTAGTCATCACCACTTTTCCTTGTTATAAAATTACAATTCCACTTATTTTCCACGCTTTGCTTTATGATAGTTTTTGGGCATGGTGCCAAATATAACTCGCTGAAACACTAGTACCATCGTTTAGGTATTCTAAGGTGTCACAAAGTTGAGAAACTAAATCAACACCTCGGCCATTTAATGACGTGTTATGTTCAGACAAAATGCTATTTTTCTTCATAACATTATGAATATCAAAACCTTTACCACTATCTTTGATATTAATAACCATTCTTCCACCTTGAGAAAAAGCATAGTACTTTAACGATATGCGGACAAAACCACTGTGTAAACTGTTAAGACGTTTAGCTCTTTCATTATAGTATTGACTAAAACCTTCTGGTGAGGTTTTTAATGAAGAACTTAATGCTAAAACACCATGATCAAGCGCATTAACATATAACTCTGTTAATATAGTATATAAACTCTGCCAGTGCTTTCCTGCACCTTCAATATCATTAATTTGATTCATAATTAACGGAATAGGATTAACCTTAGCAAGTAATTCTCCCGTTAAATGTAAGTGCCAATTCCAAGCAGGTTCAACATCTAAAAAATGATCTATTTCTACATAAGTTTCGGCATTATTTTGCAGAATAGTATGGGAGGTATTTTCCCAACCAGAGCAAGGAACATCAATTAATGAAATATCATCTTCTTGAGGCATATTTTGACAAAAATCACGTAAACTCTCTTGAACAGACTTAACGACATTATTACTTATCATCCCTATTTCAACAGCTTGTTCAAAACGAGTAACACCAAACTCTTCACCTTCATCATTTCTTGCTTCTATAATGCCGTCTGTGATTAAAATTAACCGTTCATTTTCTTCAATGGCAACAACATCTAATAGAGCAGCAGGCAATAATTCAGGTAATATGCCTAATGGTGGGTGTTTAGATGAAAAACTGTGTTTAATATTTGCTTGTTGATTGTATATATAACTATCAGGTAAACCGGCATTAAAAACGTAAGCTGTTTTCTCATGCTCAGAAATAGAAGCAAAACAGGCGGCAAAAAACAAGTCCTTGGGTAATAGAATATTTAATTGACGATTAACTTGCGCTATTATTTCAAATAACGAAAACCCTTTTTTAGTCATCGCTCTAAACGTTTCGGCAACCGGAATAGCACCAATAGTTGAACGTAACCCATGCCCGGTAAAATCACCCAAAAGTATGTGAACATCACCATTAGGGCATAAAGCCGAGAGTTGAATGTCACCACTAAAAATAGTAGCGGCTTGTTTTATTATACCTATTCTATCTAAAGCAAAGTTTTTTGATTCGATAGCTTCTGACATCATTTTTTCAGCTAATTTTGCGTCTGTGTCTTGCTCTTGTTGTAAATTTTTTATTCTTTCATACAGATTACTAATTCGCTGTATCGATTTAATTTTAGCTTTAAAAACTGCCGCCGAAAAAGGGGCTACTAAAATACCATCACCACCGGCCTCAACACTTTCAATATAAACTTCTTCGCTAGACATGCTAGTGATAAAAATTAAAGGGGCTAATGTATGGCTACAAGAGAGTTTTTTAATTTGACGCGCAGCCTCGTAACCATCCATTACTGGCATGTTGATATCCATCAACACGAGATCTGGCTCATTATCAATATATCGTTGTACGCCGCAAGCACCATCTTTAGCGACAATGACTTGATAACCTTCTTCTTTTAAAAATGCCGATAACATCATACGCTGAGCCATAGAGTCATCAACAATTAAAGCAAGCTTTTGATGCGTCATTATTTACTCTATTGTCATTAAACGATGAAATTGTGCTATTTCTAATATTTTATTAACCGTTTCACTGGGATCCCTAATAATTAATTGACTGGCATGCATATCAACGTGATCTTTAAGTAATAGAATCATTCCTAAGGCAGAGCTATCCATATACTCAGTTTTACTTAAATCGAGTATGTAATTAATATTTTTAGAATTGTTTTTATTATATACATCACGAAACTGTTGATGTAATGAAAAATCAAATCGTTGCTGAACTGATATAACGACTTGCTTACCATCATCCGAAATGTGGGTAGTAACGGTCATAGCTCTTCTCCTTAACTATTTATGTGCTTTTAAATTTTATGAGTTATTAATTGTTATTTAAGAATAATAAAAAAATAATAACGAAAAATAAAAACTGTAATGAAAATTCACCCTCTACTTTAAAATAGGTCAACCTCTCCTTCTGCCATTGAATCTTGCGTAACACTACGTGCTTTTTCAGCTGATTTAGTTTGGTTATAAATGTTTTGGCATTTATCTTTTAATTCCGTTAATTTTTCTGGTGATGGGCTTGTACTCTGTTTAAAATTGGCGATTGTTTCACTCACACTATAAAGGCTTTGCACATTCACTTGTAAAGACGCTAAGGATTGGCGAGTTAAATCTTCAAACTGTAAAGATCGAACCCCTAAAGCCACTGCATCAGTTATTTTAGGCGCTAATATTGCTAGCTCATCAACACTGCAATGAGTATCGTGATTCATTTTTTCTACATGAGAAACCATAATCGTCATTTTATCTTTAGCCTTGAGGGTTGGCGTCATATCAGCAGATGCCATTTTTTCAACAGAAGCACGTAATTTGGCAATAGTATCCTTGGCTTTATTTATTTCATTTCTAATATCTTGATTAAGATCGGTAGAGCCAATAGACAGAGATCGCACTTCATTAGCAACAACAGCAAAACCACGGCCAGCATCACCTGCGCGTGCTGCCTCAATAGCAGCATTTAATGCTAATAAATTGGTTTGACTTGCTAACCCTTCAACTTGGGCTAATAAATTAAATATCCCTTCAAACTGCCCAACCATTTCATCAGTATAGTTCATGGTTTCTAAACTTTGTTTACTGGTATTTATAATGACACTGACAAAGTCATCAAGCGTGGTGTTTGAGTCGTTAACAAAAGACTCTAAAGACGTACCATCATCATCACCTATATTACTTGAATGATTGATAAGTACTTTTATGGTATTTTGTTGCTCAAGACTTAACCCTTGCAAATGTTTAAAGCTTTCAGCAATACCCAGTACAGCATCTTCAACCAAAACGTTAGCTCTGCTGAGTTCATTTTCAATAACACTCACTTCTTGATGTAAAAATTGTTGCAATTCAAAAAGGGTAGAATGAATTAAGGTGTCTTCAATGTCATTTTTTTGTATTGTCGGCTTCTGACGGTTTGATGTTTTAAAAATTTCATTTGGCTTTTTAAATAAAAAAAATAAAAAAATAATGAGAACAATAGATTGACCTAAAAAAAATAAAGCCTCACTGTTTAACCACCACTGATTAATCAACAGTAAAACACAAAGTGCACTGCCAAACGTTAAAATGTTTTTACTGGCATTCATATAATATCTCTTTCATTTTATCTTTATCTAATGCCGCAAAGTTGAGAATAATTCTCGCTAAATCTTGTAGCGGTACTTCAGCAGTGTGGGCCGCTAAAGCAAAAGCTCGGCCGGGCATTCCCCAAATCAAGCTACTTACTTTATCTTGAATTAATGTTCTAGCGCCATGTTCTTTCAACGTTAACATACCTTCTGAACCATCAGCGCCCATGCCAGTTAGCAGTACGGCTTGAACATTTGAAGCCATATCAATAAGCGAGTTAAATAAAACATCAACGGCAGGTTTATGGCGATTAACTTCAGGGGTGTCAACTAAAGTACAAAAAAGAGAGCCATTTTTTTGTACTACCTCAAGGTGCATATCGCCTGGTGCAATATAAACATGACCTGTTTTTATTTTTTGACCGTGAGTTGCTTCATGCACTTCAACGGTACACAAATCATTTAAGCGCTTAGCAAAACTATGGCTAAACGTTTTTGGAATATGCTGGGCAATAACGACAGGCGGAGAATTTTTAGGGAAAGAGATTAATAATTTTTTAATGGCTTCAGTACCGCCCGTTGAAGAGCCTACCGCAATAATATGATTTGATCGTTTAACGCCATTAAATGCAATTATTTGATCGTCAACCCCTTGGTTTATTGTGTTCGTTAATTTAAAGTTTTTTTGATCAACTGCAACTGATTGGGTGATTTTTTCAATCAGTAAGTCTTTAAAACTATTTTTAGTCGCTAATAATTCTTTCACACTAGGTTTTGCAATAAAATCAATGGCACCAAGTTCTAAAGCCTGCAAAGTAATATCGGCACCTTTGGTTGTTAAGGTTGATAACATAATGACGGGCATAGGCCGTAAACGCATCAAGTTATTTAAAAAAGTAATACCATCCATTTTCGGCATTTCAACATCTAAAGTTAAAATATCTGGTGATAGTTTTTTAATTAACTCACGAGCAACAAAAGGATCTTCCGCTTCACCTACAACAACAATATTAGGCGCATCGCTTAACGCATCTTTAATAATACTTCGAATAACAGACGAGTCATCCACAACCAACACTTTTATTTGCTTCATGCTTATATTTCCTTTTTAAAAAACGATGGCATTATTTAAAATAACTCTACGTCACCTTCTAATTCAGCCTTATCAATTTTACTGCGATAATCAGTTTCACGACGAGCAATAGTATCATTATGTAAGTTATTAAGATGTTTGACAAAAGCACGTCCAGAGAAGGGTTCAAAAACAACTTTTCTCGGGTAAATATCACCTAAATCGCTACTTATAATAGGAATTTTTTCTTCCTTCATATATATCAAAGCAAACTCAGCATTGTTTTTTCCTACATCTGACATTTGATTTAATACTTTTCCACCACCAAATAATTTCGCCTTTAAATTTTGTCTGCGACCACCACACTTTAAAATGGTATTAATTAAATGCTCCATGGCAAAGTTTCCATAACGAGTCGCATCGGTAATTTTCTCTCTTTGTCCCCAATTAATCTCATGCACTTCTTTATCGGTAATAGGTAGCATAAAATGATTCATCCCTCCAATTTTAGCTCTGTCATCCCAAATGCAGGCAGACACACAGGAACCAAGGGTGGTAGCAATAACCACTTTTTCTGTAGTCATATAAAATTCACCGGGTAAAATTTTAGCAATAACCTTATTACGTTGTTTATCCCAATAATGATTTACACCACAAAACTCAGGTAAACAATTTTGTAAACATGCTCCTACTTCACTATGTTTATTTCTATGCACCTAAAACTTCCTTTATCTTCAATCCATTCAATTCAATCAATTTAATTGTTACTTTAAACTTTTACTTTAAATAAATACTTTAAATAGTGGCTCTGTTGTACTTAACTGTTGTTAATCAAAGGTAGAGGCGAATTTATTCGCCTGATAACTTAGCTTTCTCTATTTTTGGCGATTGAAATCGCCCNNAAATTTACATTGAAAATTAGCCCGTTAAAAATTTAACAACCATTAACAAAAACATAGCCTAAATAGTGAGTTGAAATAGTGACTTTGTATCGTTATTGTTTTTTGAAAATAGTTCGACCAACATTTTCAAAATACTGTTGATACGCGCCCAAATTTTCACTATGCCCTAAAATTAATAAACCGCCAGCAGCCAATAAGTCATAGTAGCGAGCAAATAATTCTTGTTGTGTCGGTTTATCAAAGTAAATGATGACATTTCTACAAAAAATGACATCAAATGGTCCTTTCATCGGCCATTCATGCAATAGGTTAAGTTGTTTAAAAGTAATCAAATCTTTTAATTTTTGTGAAACTCTCACGCTATTTTCATTTATTCCACAGCCACGGTGAAAGTAAGCACGTTTAAAATTATCGTCAATATCCGCTATGCGCTTATAATCATAGACTCCTGTTTTACCGCTTGCTAAAACGTTGCTGTCTATGTCAGTTGCTAAAATTTTCACATCCCACTGACTAATAACACTTTTCATGTTTTCAAGTAGCGTGATCGCAATGCTATAAGGCTCTTCACCTGTTGAGCTTGCCGAAGACCAAATACGTAACCTTTTTTTACCGTTACTTTGTACTTTTTTATCTGCTAACAGCCTAGGTAACTCATCACTCGCTAAATAATCAAAATGGTGCTTTTCACGAAAAAAACTCGTCAGGTTAGTTGTTATTGCATTAATAAAATAGTTTTTTTCCTGCTCGGTGTTTTGCTTTAATAAAGCGCAATAATCGCCAAAAGAGTTAAGTTTCCGCTCTCTAACAATACGCGTAAAACGGCGATATACCATTTCCCTCTTATTTTCATTAAGCACAATGCCTGCTGAGTTATAAACAAACTGACAAATATAGTTAAACTCTTCGTCTGTTAATTTTACCGAGGCATCACGGGTATCTGTTTTCATTGGTATTAAAACTCTTCCCAGTCTTGGTCTGTTTCAGTTTTAACCCGCTGACAGTCAGAAGTGTTAACCTTTGGTCTATTTTGGGGGGTATGAACAACATTCGCAGGTTTTACCTCTGCTGTTGAGTGTGGTGCGTCATTTTGTTGTTCTGAATTATTAAAAAAAGCAACTTGATCCAATAGTACCTGAGCTTGCTCTTCCATTGACTTACTTGACGATGCAGCTTCTTCAACTAATGCGGCATTTTGCTGTGTCATTTCATCCATTTGACTTACCGCTGCACTAACCTCTCCGATACCAGCAGATTGTTCTTTACCTGCACTGTCAATATCACTAATCATTTTACTCACCTCTTCAATAGAGGTGACTAATTCACTAAATGTTTGCCCCGTTTCATCAACCAACTTACTCCCTAAGCTAACCGCTTCTACGCTGTCATTAATTAAGCCTTTAATTTCTTTCGCCGCAGCTGCCGAACGCTGAGCTAAATTGCGAACTTCTGCTGCAACAACGGCAAACCCTCTCCCTTGCTCACCTGCTCTTGCTGCTTCAACCGCAGCATTAAGTGCTAATAAATTGGTTTGGAAAGCAATTTCATCAATCACGCTAATAATGTCTGCTATTTTCCGGCTAGATTTATTAATATCGCTCATCGCCGTAATTGCATTTTTAACGACTGCACCACCGTTAGATGCTTTCCCCATAACTGTCGATGATAATTTACTTGCATCTGATGCATTTTCTGCATTTTGCTGAACGGTGCTGGTTAATTCTTCCATGGCTGAAGCTGTTTCTTCAAGACTTGAGGCTTGAGATTCAGTTCTATGGCTGAGTTCGTTATTTCCTTCAGCAATTTCTCTAGAAGAATCAAATACATTAGTAGAAGCGCCGCGTATTTCATTAACCATATTACTCAGTTTAGCAATAGAGTCATTCATCGCATTAGATAACGCTAAGAATTCACCGCTATAATCGTTACTCATATTTTTAGTTAAATCACCGTCAGCTAACGATTGAGCAACATTAATAGCATCGGTAATAGGCTCAACAATAGCGTTCATTAAGCTATTAATATTTCCACCCAAATCCTTCATAAAACCCTGATATTCTTCAAGATTAATTCTACTATCTAATTTTCCTGAAATAGCATCAGTAATAAGACTTTCTATTTGTTGTTGAGCGTCTTTTTCTTCTGTCATGTCAATCCATTGCACGGCTGTGCCAACATGAACATCATTTTCATCTTTTAGGGCTATTGCAATGAGTTGAAAAGTTAACCCTACGATTTCAATTTCTGTGGTGTAAGGCATATTGCTAGGGTCACCTAACAGATTTTGTTGATGCGCTGGATTTTTATGAAAGTCATCAAAGTTAGTGCCAACCATTTTTTCTATGCTAAAAGTGGTTAATACAGTTTGCAGTTGTGCTTCTCGTCGGCTCAGCATTGCTATAACTGCGGGGTTGGCATAAACAATAACGCCATCTCTGTCAGCCATCATTAAATTCGTGGTCATGCCATCAACAGCAGAGGTTAATCGACCGACTTCAACAGATTTTGCTCTAATATCAGTAACATCAGACCATTCTAATGAGTTTCCAATGTAATCATCACCATTCATAATAGCCGTAACATTGAGCTCAATAATGAGTTCTGCAATTTGGATATCTGTTTTATAAGGTAAATTATTTGGATCACTTAGCAGTTTGCGTTGATGCGCAGGGTTTCTATGGAACATATCAATATTAGCTCCCATCATAAACGCTCTATCCGCTTTAAACCCAGGCCATTGTGTGGCAAACGTTTTTTCATGTTTTGCTAATAAATCTAATGTTGATTGATTAAAATAGGTAATAAAAAAATCTCGGTCAATCATCATAAAAGCAGTGGTTGACTGGTCTATAGCACCTTGCATACGAATTGCTATATCATCCGTTTGTTTTGCTTTGGTATCCATGGTTGAGCCTTCTTTTTTGTTTGAGTTAGAAGTGAGATTGGTTTTTTTTACATTATCTGCCGCTTTAGTCATTGTGCTTATAAGCATTTTATAAACAGCCGTCCAAGCTCGTTTTGCTGACGCAGTAAATTCTTTGTCTAGACTTGTCGCTAGAGTTTTGGATAAGGCAGCGCCAATAGTGTCGTAATGTTCAGTTTTAGTACCCTTTTCATAATACTCAACGCCGAGCTTTTCTAGTGTTGGAATTAATTTTTTTTGATCACCTAATAAATTCAACGCGGTATCGAGCATATTTGTAAATTTTTCATTTTGATCTTTCAAATTTTTTGGAAATATTGCTTTTAATGACGGATCCATCGAAAATAAAATGCTATAAAATAATTCAGCCGCTTTAGGTGCAATGGGCACTAGTTTTTTCCAACTTTCTTGCACTAAACTTATTTGCTTCGGTGTCATAAACTCTTCCTATTTATTGCTATAAATTACTTTTGTTATTATGCGACCTAGAACTGGTTATCATGCGTATTAAACCAAGTGTTCAAATAATGTTAACCTTCTATAATTTCTAATTTTTTATCATCAACACTTGTATGTTCCTCAACAACACTCGTATCTGATTCGTGCTTTTCAACACAATAGAGGTCATCTTCATTAAGTAATACGGTACTGTCTAATAAAATGATCAGCTTATCTTCAACCGTTGCTAAGCCTTTTAAAAAGCAGCTATCTACATTATTACCAAATGCTGGCGCTTTTCTAATTGACTGAGCATTAAATTTATACACCTCAGAAACCTCATCAACCACAATACCCACAACCATGGTATGCTCTGCGGTTTGGTGACGTAAAATAATGGTGACGGTTTGTTCGTTATAAACAAGCGCAGGTTGTCCAAAACGTACCCGTAAATCAATAATTGGGATAATAACGCCACGCAAATTAATAACCCCTTTTAAGTAACTCGGCTTATTAGGTAGTTCTGTTACCGCGCTCCATACTCTAATTTCTTGCACACAAAGAATATCGACACCATATTCTTCTCCTTGCAACTTAAAAGTTAGATATTCTTGTCCACTCTCTGTCATGGTATTTCCTACTTAACTTTTTATGAATTCTCTAAATGATGTTTTTCTAGCATTTGTAAATTTTCAACATTCAATAAGGTAACAACATTACGGCCAACGTTAATTAAACCTTCAATATATTGTTGTGGAATACAACCACCAAAAGCCGGTGAACTTTGAATATCTTTTAAATTAGCATTAAGAACATCGGAAACGGCATCAACCACAAAACCGATAGTTCTCGCTTTATTGTCACCCTCAAAAGTTAAAACAATCACTACCGTTACTTTAGAATAAAGAGGTTTGCCTATATTAAATTTCAGCCGTAAATCAATAATAGGCACAATAATACCGCGCATATTTATGACACCTTTAACGTATTCTGGCGAATTAGGAATGGTTGTTGGTGGCTCCCATCCTCTTATTTCTTCAACACAAAGAATATCAACGGCATACTGCTCTTTATCCAACATAAAGGTAAGGTATTGATCGCCACTGGTTATAAAATCTATGCCTTCTATGGAATGTTGGCCTTCAACAGGAATACTTCCTGCTAATGATTGAATATTCATTAAACAGCAACTCCTGTTAACATTTCTTGAGTAGAGGTATTAATCACTTGTTTTCTTTGCGCTTTATCTAAAGCCATTTGAATAATTCCGGGAATATCTAAAATCATGGCAACAGAGCCATCACCAAGAATAGTTGCGCCTGATATTCCACTCACTTGTTGATAGTTATCTTTTAAACTTTTTATAACCACTTGTTGTTGAGCCAGTAAGTCATCAATCATTAAACCAACCTTTTGACCATCGGCTTCAACAACAACAATTAAGGCATCATCAATTTTTGTATACTGGGCTGCTAAGTTAAATAGTTGATAAATTGGAATTACTGGCACATTTTCATCTCGCAAACGATATAAAACCAAATCTCCAGAAACCTTATTGATCAGTGCTTTATCAACTTGCAATGATTCAACAATAGAAATCAAGGGCACAATATAAGTTTCACCACCTACTTTAACTAACTGACCATCAAGAATGGCTAGAGTTAATGGTAAATTAACTTTAAAGGTACTACCTTCTCCTTGTGTCGATTCAACTTGAATACGCCCACCCAGTGATTGAATGTTACGTTTAACCACATCCATACCTACGCCACGTCCTGAAATATCAGTAACTTGTGCAGCGGTAGAGAAGCCCGGTTCAAAAAGCAAATCAAACACTTGGCTATCAGTGAGTGTAGCATTTGGCTCAATAATTCCTTTTTCAACGGCTTTGTTAAACACAGCTTTTCGGTTTATCCCGCCGCCATCATCACTGATTTCAATAACAATATTGCCTCCTTGATGATAAGCATCAAGCGATATAGTTCCCGATGCCGACTTACCATTGGCAATACGCACTTCGGTTGGCTCTATACCATGATCAACAGCATTTCGAACTAAATGCACTAAAGGATCGCCAATTTGTTCCATCACTGTTTTATCAAGCTCTGTTTTCTCTCCTTTAATAACCAACTCCATTTCTTTACCGGTTTTTTTCGCTAAGTCATGCACCAAACGAGGAAATCGGTTAAAAGCAAAGCTAATTGGCAGCATACGAATGCGCATAACGCTTTCTTGTAATTCTTTAGTATTTTGTAAAAGTTGCTCTAAGCCATTCGTTAAACGTTCAATTTTAGACATTTGAAAGTCGCTTCCTAGCTCAGAAAGCATCGATTGAGTAATAACCAACTCACCCACTAAATTTATTAATTGGTCAACTTTATCAACGCCGACTCGAATAGAGCCAACATCAGCTTTTACTTTCGGTTTACTTTTTACCTCGTCTTTTTGTGATAAAACATTTTGTGATAAAGACGTAGACGATTCAGCAACTTTTATTTCCGTTGTTGACTGTTGCTCATTACTGGTGTTAATAGCAGCATTGCCCGATGAATCAGCATTAACCGTTATGTCTTCAACAATTTGATTTTTAGAATTTTTTTCTTCAGATTCACTAGCATCATTAATTTTCGTTATTTCGAGTAAACACTCATCTTCAACCCACTCAAATATTTCTTTAATTTCATCTTCTTCAACCTCTGTTATCAGCATTATTGTCCAGCTTAGATATAATTCTTGAACATCAATATCTGCTAACGCAGGCAAGTCACTTGTTTTTGCAACAATGGTGGTTTCACCTAAATCAGCAAGTGCACTAAATAAAAATATCGGATCATTACCCGTTTTAGCTAAATCGTGCTCTGGAACAAAATTAATTTCATACCTTGATAAATCGCTACTTGGCGATTGTTGAACATTATTTTCATTATGTTTGCTTTCGTTATTTGAGGTACTTGGGGTATTTAAACCCTCATCAGAAGTGTTTTTTGAGCTAAGTGTTAACGATAATTGTTTAGAGGTTTGAGTGACTTTATCTTCATCAACGTCAGATTCATCTCTAGCCGCTTCTATAAGCAAACGCATACAGTCGACTGAATCTAATAAAATTTCAGTGTCTTTTGAAGTGATTTCACGACGACCATCACGCATTTCATCAAGCAAAGTTTCAACTAAGTGAGTGAACTCCGTAACTTGATTGAAACCAAACGTTCCAGCCCCCCCTTTAATAGAGTGAGCCGCTCGAAATATAGAGTGAATAGCATCATTATCGCCCGGCTCTAGACTCAACAAGCTGGATTCCATTAACTCAAGCCCTTCAAAGCTCTCTTCTAAAAAGCTAGGAATAAATTGTGATAGATCAACTGTCATAATGGGCTACCGCACAACGCGTTTGATAGTTGCTAACAACTTATCAGGGTTAAAAGGTTTAACTAACCAACCGGTTGCTCCTGCGGCTTTACCTTTCATTTTTATATCGGTAGAGCTTTCAGTGGTTAACATTAGAATGGGTGTAAACTTAAAATTTGGCAATTTACGTAATTCTCCGCATAAGCTGATGCCATCCATATTCGGCATATTGACGTCTGAAATAACCAAATCAAAACTTGATAATTGCGCTTTATTTAACCCATCTTGCCCGTCTCTAGCTTCTACAGTGTCATAACCTGCACTTTTCAAAGTAAAGCTGACCATATCTCGAATTGAGTTTGAATCGTCAACTACTAAAACTTTAGCCATACTGATTTCCTTATTTATATTTCATTTCTATTTAATTTATATTTTATTTATATAATTATTAAAAACTTAAATAATTTTCTCTGTGTCTACACCGCTACAATTAATCTGGTAAATACTGCAATAAAATTGAATCCTTAATCCCTAACTGCCGTATACTTTCTTGTAAAATTACCGACGTAGACTGCCAATGTAGCTCTTTACTTTGCGCGGAAATATAAGTCACTACGGCAAGAATAAATTGCACACCAATAGTATCAACGCGCGCTAAATTACTATCATCAATAGTAATAATCTCGTTTTCATCAATTAGGGGAAGAATTTCTGATTGGTATGCTTCAACTTGGCCAATGGTTAACTCACTGGGAAGCTTGATCATTTGAATGTCCTTTTGATTTTGCATAACGTATTTTAAATTTAACTATATGTTAGATTTGACCTAAATCAAGAAACAAGCAGAAAAAAATAGGAGGCAAAATATAACTTATTGAAAATAAAGACAATTAAAAAATCATACTTAAATTATTTTAATTGGTTTCTAACGCTTAGTTTTAAAGCGCCTAAAGTGGTTTGTTTTTATTGAGGTATTAATTTCTAGTTAAAAGAATGAAAATTAACGGGGTAAATAAGCCATCATTACAATGCAGAATATAACAATGAGCCAAAATGCTTTAATGAAAAAGCTTATTTTAGTTTGTTTATCTTGAGGTGGTTTTTTAGGTAAAGTCATACCACAATGATTACATATTTCATCATCTGAATTATTTTCAGTTTGACAATAAAGACAGGCTTTCTTAATCATAGTAAATACCTAGTGTGATGTTAATTGATGGTATAACTGCGGTAACCGTAGGGGTAATTGCTCCGGCCTTAAAATAACGGTAAAAGCGTCACTGCCAAATAAGTAAGGTAAATAATCTTGAGCATCAACATCAATTGTAATACAAAAGGGTTTTATCCCTAAACGTTTAGCTTCATTAATTGCTTGGCGAGTATCTTCTATACCATAGCGACCTTCATAATGATCAATGTCGTTGGGTTTACCGTCAGTTAAAATTAACAATAACTTATCAGAGGTTTTCTGCTCTACAATGACTTTTGTCGCTTGACGAATAGCAGCACCCATGCGGGTATAAAAGCCGGGTCTAATTGCTTGAATTCTCCCCCTGACTTGATCGTTATATTTTTCATTAAAGTTTTTTAACAGTGTAAAACGAACATTATGTCGTTTCACCGAGGAAAAACCATACATAGCAAAATTATCACCAACTGACTGCAACGCTTCAGCAAACAAAAACAAGCTATCACGCACTACATCAATAACACGGTTATCATTATCTATATGTGCGTCTGTAGACATAGAAATATCCGCTAACAGTAAACACGATAAATCTCTATTATTGCCACGAAAAGATTGAAACAAGCCCTTTTCAGCGGTGGCTGCTAATTGACTTTCTACATGAAAATCTAACCAAGAATTAAGATCTAATTCTTCCCCTTGTGGTTGGGCTTTCAGCCAAAATCGAACACTGCGTAACTGCTCAAATTGCGCTTGAATGGTTTTCGCTATTTTTTGTAATTTTAAGGGCAATTTTTGTGGCGTTGCATCTCTTGGCAACATAGGCTGTAGCAAACATCGATCGGCTTCTAATTGCTGTTTTTTATAATTCCATTCCGGTAATTTAATGCCTTCACCTAAGGGAATATCGTCTTCAGAGGCCGATGGTAAATCTAAATCTATTTTTATTTTTGCACTTTTTTGCTGTTCTTGCTGTTGAGCTAATGTGATTTTATCAAGATCTTCAATTGTTTTTTGATTATTGTCATCATCTTCATCACTATCATCAGAGCCACGATCTAGCTTAGAAAACTCACTCCATGAAAATAGGCTTTCTAGCCGAAAAATCATCATACCTTCGCGCTCGTCTGGTGAATCAACACGCTCAGCCTTTTTACGACTGTTCTCGGCTTTTTTAGCCGAGTTTTCAGCTTGCGATTCTTCACCTTCCTCTGCTTCTTCATCCTCTAAATATTGGGCAGTAAGCACGTCATCCGCTTTAGCTGATGGATAAAGCCATAAAAAAACCGCTTTAGGGGCAAAATTAACCAGAGGAAACTCAACAACAGAGCCCGGAGTTATAATGGCGTCAATAATGGCCTGTTCCATTTTTTGTTCGGCTAAAGGAAGTTTTTCAATAACCGGACGCTGCTCAATAAACGCTTTAGCTAAGCGTGCATAGCGTATTTTTAATGCCGGATATTTTTCTAAAACTGTGACAACAAGGCTTTGATTATCTTTTGCCCAGTGTCTAAACTTGCCACTATGGTGCGCGGCTAACACCGCTAGCCAAATATAGAGATCATAATTAAGAGCGCGCTGAGGGAAAATAGCTAATGATTCGGGTAAACGTAAACTTTCTTCATCTTGCCATGCAAGGCTAACCAGTTGAGTATCACCCGATATTTTTTGTAAAAAACTTTTTCGCGATAAATATTCACGCCCAGTTGCGGCTTCAACACGCTTTATAGCATCACCACCAAGCGCACGAAAAACAACGCCTACAGACTTACTCACTTGGGTAAAATGAACTCTAGCTTGATCAAATTCAGGATTTGCTTTACGCGTAATATACTTATGCCAAAGACCACCGACCCACTCTTCCATAAAACCTAACTAACTAAATGACTTAATAATGAAAAGCATTGTACCAATAAAAACTTGGCTTGTTGTAATTCAATTTTTCTTTAACTCAGCTTAATGTCATTTAATTCGGTTTAGGGAAATTCAAAATAGGATCGCTTTTAAAACGAGCTTTACACTCATCAGGAGATTTATTAATAATTAACCGGCGAAATGATTCATCTAACATCAACCATTTTTTCACGAGTTCATCATCCGCATTGGTTTCTTCAAAAGCTTCTTGTAATAACTTTTTTCTCAGATCAAATAGCTCATTAGGAATGAACATATGGTGATGCGTTATCGTCGGATTTTTACCCACATACACATTTTCGCCACCAAGCACTTTTTGCATAAAATCAACTTGCTGATTTTCAATGTGTTGTTGAGGGATTGCTTCAAAATACTTTTTTAACCATGGATCTTGATAAACCTTATCATAAAAAACTTGATTAATTTTTATTAAAATACTTCGTCCACCCATACCTTCAAAAGTTTCAGATTTTGTCATATTGTGCTCTACACTTCCATTTACGGTTCAGATACTAACTATAGATCAATACCTTAAGAACACATTAAAAAATAGGCAATTTTTTTGCCATTGCGCGAGATAAGTTAAACATACCAATAAGAACAAAGCCTGCATGTAAGGTAACAAAATAAATAATCATGACCATGATTGATGCTTGAAATTGACTGGATATTAATACTGTTATTAAAGGAATAATGCCTAACATAACACCGGCAACTAACGACAACTGTATACTTCGATATAAGTGAATTTTGGCTTTTCGACTGAATTTAACTTTAGTTGTAGTTTTAACGTTGGCGGTTAAAGCTTGTTTTTTATATTGATAGAGAAAATACAATAAAACAAAAAAACTAAAAGCGGGAATTAATAGTAAATTAGACAAATATAAAGATTGAAAAATAATAGGGAAATTAGCGGTGTTACTTGATTTTTTATTCATACGACACCTATTTTTCAATGGTTAAAAAACATTCACAAGTTAATTACAATAAGTAAATACAAGCGATGATGAGCGGAACTAATATCACATAACTTAAAAACAAAAATCGCCAACGAGTTGGAGCTTGTCTAAGCTCCATAAAAATATCAATAATTTGTTGACCCTTTAAGAAAACAATAAATAAAACACTGGTAATAAACAAGCTTTTACTTTCAACAAATAAACCAATATAAGTAGAAATTACCGTTAAGATCATTAAAAGTAACCAACTAACCGTACTTTTTTTAGTGGTTATTCTATTATTAAGGGGCGTTTTTTGTAAATGAGTCATGTTCAAATCACATAGATTAAAGGGAATAAAATTATCCATAGCATATCAACCATATGCCAATAACTAGCGCCCGCTTCAAAGCCTGAAATATTACTCGCGTTATAGCTGTTTTTTGCGGCTTTAAGCATGATATAAGTTAAAATAACCATGCCTAGCAACACATGCATTAAATGAAAAAAAGTGATCATAAAATATAAAGTAAAAAAGCTATTAGTTTCTATGTCAAATCCTTGTTCAAATAATGACATATACTCCCAAACTTTAACGACTATATAGATACAAGCCACTACTTTAGCGCTAATGAGTAATTTAGCGGCTAACTTGCCTTTAGCGTTATGCATTGCCTGTAAGGCTAAAGCAACAAAAAAACTGCTAGTAATTAAAGCAAGCGTGTTTATTAACCCTGAGGTTTGGTGTAAGTGCGTTTTCCCCGCAGTAAACATTTCGCTATTTAACTGCTCACTCACCGCAAAACCAATGAAAAAAATAGCGAACACCGTTAATTCTGCAAGGATAAAAAACCACATGGCTAAATCGCCCGGTAATTTTTTTATCGTTTTTGCGGGTAACGCAGGTAATGCGGTTATTAATTGTCTATTAGTCAAAATATATATTCGCTACATCCATTAAGGCTTTAACCGTTTGAGGATCATCAGACAAAGGCTCGGCAAGGCAGCAGCGACAAACTTCTAAAGCGTTCATGCCAGAGCCAATCATACGCGCCGCATAAATCAGTAACCTTGTTGAGGCAACTTCGTCTAAATCATTTTGCTCTAACCTGCGCAGTGCTTGAGCAAGTTCAACTAACTTAAACGCTAAATGTTCATCTGCTCCTGCTTCTTTTATTAAGATCTTTTGCTCAATTTCTGCCGATGGATAATCAAACCGTAACGCTACAAAACGTTGTCGAGTGCTTGGCTTCATGCCTTTTAAAAGGTTTTGATAGCCCGGATTATAAGAAACAACCAACATAAAACCAGGAGCCGCTTCTAATAACTCACCCGTACGCTCAAGCGGTAACACACGGCGATCATCTGCTAAAGGATGCAAAACTACTGTGGTATCTTTACGTGCTTCAACCACTTCATCTAAGTAGCAAATTCCGCCTTCTCTAACGGCTCTAGTTAGTGGACCGTCTTGCCAATACGTGCCTTGAGGACCAATTAAATGTCGACCAACTAAATCAGCCGCAGTTAAATCATCATGACAAGCAACCGTATACAAAGGTTTATTCAACTTATCAGCCATATGCGCGATAAATCGAGTTTTACCACAGCCTGTTGGGCCTTTAATTAATACCGGCAGTTGATGCTCAAATGCATAATTGAACAAAGCGACTTCATTGCCTTGCTCTTGATAAAAAAAATTGTTTGTTGTCATGTTACTTCTATTCGTTAATCAAAAAATAAAACTTGTCGCTAAAATACATGGGTATCAAGCAAAGTACAATTATTGTGATGAAGTTAATTGACTGCTTCAAGCAATATTGTTTGGAAAAATAGAACAAGTTTAGTTAAAATACTCATCTTAATTATTTCTTCAGGTTGTTTATGCACGCTTTTTTTGAATATATTCCGTTAATTGTTTTTTTTATTGTTAACTCTATTGCCGGAATATACTGGGCTACAGGCTCACTTATTGTCACGTCTTCATTACAGATTTTATATTATTTGATAAAGAAAGAAAAAGTTCCAACCCGAAACTGGATATTTTTCGGTTTAATTTTAGTCTTTGGCAGCTTAACTATATTTCTTCATGACGATGCTTTTATCAAATGGAAAGTGACTATCATTAATGAAATTTTTGCTATTGCATTAATTGTGAGCCATTACGGATTTAAGAAAAATATTATTAAACAATTTTTATCGGCATCATTAACACTGCCCGAAAGTATTTGGACAAAATTAAATATTGCTTGGGCGATATTTTTTGCATCATGCGGTGCGCTTAATTATTATATCGCCTTCAATTTCCCTTTAGATACATGGGTTAATTTTAAAGTGTTTGGCTTAACCGGCTTAACCTTTATTTTTGCAATCGGCTCTATATTCTCTTTATATAAATATTTACCTAAAGATGATGAAGAAGTTACCGACATAATAGAAGACAGCATTGAAATAACTAGCAACGTTATTAGTGACTCTCCAACCGACAAAAAATAATTTTATCAAGGAATAATAGATGTTTTATCTTATTTACAGTGAAGACAATGACAATAGTTTAGCCTTACGCTTATCCGTAAGACCACAACATTTAGCTCGTCTTAATGACTTACAAGATCAAGGAAAGCTTTTAGTGGCAGGCCCATGCCCCGCAATTGATAGCAACGATCCCGGTGAAGCCGGTTTTACCGGTTCGCTTATTATTGCCGAATTTGACAATTTATCTCAAGCACAATTATGGGCTGATGAAGATCCATACATTGCTGCCGGTGTTTATAAACGTGTTACGGTAAAACCTTATAAAAAAGTACTACCGGCTTAAATATTTAGACTAGACTATATACTTATTAACTTATTTAACTTGTAAATAAGTAACGGTTAATCGCTAAATTAACTTTACTCGATAAATAAAAGCATTAAACACAATAAACACATGATTAAAAAAATAATAACGTTAACACTCTTTACCTGTTCTTTATTAAGTGCCATACCCACTTATGCTGCGAAAACAATAGCAGAATGTGAGAAAAAGGGTCAAAGTGAAGCAGAGCATTCTCGCTGCTTAGATAGTGTAAAAGAAGTTGTAGAGCGTGAATTACAAACATGGGTTAACAACCATGTATTTAACCTTGAAGAAAAAGCACTGGTAAATGGTCGCTATTCTGCCTTAAAAATGTTTAAACGATCACAAAGTAATTTTATCACTTTTCGTGAAAACGATTGCCGGTGGCAGTACCTCGTTGTATCACCCGAAAGAGGTGCAGGTTTAGCGTATAAAAAGTGTTATGTTTTATTAACCCAAACCCGCATAAAAGAATTAAGTATTGCAAAATAGCGTAAAGTAATTATACCTTTCAGTAGCTATACCGTTAAATAAGTTTTTCTTGTTCAACCTCTTGCTCATCGCTCAGTAATACCGCTAACCAGCGCCCTTCTGGTGAATTTTCAAAGCCAATTTTTAAAATCATGGTTAACGGTACGCTCAATAACATACCAACAGTACCCAGTAACCAGCCCCAAAAAATTAATGATAGAAAAACAACTAAGGTTGACAGTCCTAATCCTTTACCTAAATAACGTGGTTCAATAACATTCCCCATCACCATATTAATGGTCATATAACCAAGACCTATCGCCCCAGCTTGTGCTAAACCAAGCTGTAACATAGCTAACGTAACCGCAGGCACTGCGGCAATAATAGAACCAATATTTGGAATATAATTAAATAAGAAAGCAATAACGCCCCACAATAAGAAAAAATCTAAACCAAAAATCCATAACATCAATGAAACAATAAGACCTGTCGCAATACTTACTAAGGTTTTAATGGCGATATAATGATTCACCGAAGATAAAAACCGCTCTATTTGTTGTAAACGCATTTCAGGATCATCTAAAGCAAAGTGAAGCTTTAATGGCAATGATGACGCTTCAAACAACATAAAAACAACGGTGAGTATAATTAAAAACAAATTAGCCATCACCGAGCCAAAACTACTTAGCATTTTCGCTGCAAGCCCCATAGCAGCGGCAGGATCAAAATACTCGATTAAAATGGTTGACGATATTTGAATATTATATTTAGATAAAAACGTTGTTAGCCAATCAAATTGATCTTTCAATTGTAAGCGGTATTGTGGAATAAGTTGTGATAATTCATTCAGTGATTTACCTACAAGCCCGGCTAACACTAACGCAATAGTGACAAAAATAGCCAACACAAGAATGACGGAAATAGCCTTAGGTATTTTAAATTGACTGGCCTTTGCCACTATAGGATTACACATAATGGCAATAAAAATGGATAATAAAAAAGGTACGAGCAAATCAGCGGCGGTTTTAATTCCTGCAAAAATGATAAAAATAGCGGCAATGGTGACAAAAACTTTCATCACATTATTATTTTTAGCCAAGGATCCCATAACAATTCATTCCTTTTCAACAATTTATTGCTTGAATAATAACGGGTATAATCTATATTTAAAAGCAAATACCATCGGCATTGAATAATAAATCACGGCTAGCGCATTTTAATCCCAGATTCTAACAGGGTTGAGCGATAATCATCGTCTAGCCCTGCCATTTTCTTTTTCCTCGCCATACTTGCTGATTTCGTAGTATCTCGCTTAAATAACGCCATGGCTATTTTTCTCATGACGTTAAACACAAGCGACCCTTGCTTCTTACGTATTCTCGATTCATCTTCTCTAAAATTCATATCCAACATCCAGTGCATACTTTCAACCTGCCAATGGCTACGTACCGCATTGAGCGATTGCTCTGCATCTAGTGACCACGAACTTATATACCAACGGGTTTCTATCGTGTCTGTTCCTGCCGATTCATCGTGAACCTCAGCGGTTACTTGAATAACACTCTTTAAACCTGACCATTGGTATGTTTTGCCTAACCAGCTTTTATCAATAAGTAATTGCTGACAAGTCCTTGTTTCAATACGCCCATGTCCTGAGCTGATTTGGTATATTTATCATAGTTACTCTTGGTTAACTCTTCGCGCTCACTCTTGTGCCACCAAGCTTTTAATTCACTTTACATGCCTGAGTGATTACCTTTAAGCGCTAGAATATAATCTGCTTTGTGCTTAATTATTTGTTTAACTATTTCTTGTTGGCAGCCCATGGCATCAAGCGTAATTATACTGTTTTCAATATCTAACATTGTTAGCAGCTCAGGTATTGCTTTGATTTCATTGGTTTTACTATCAACGGCTGTTTGCCCTAGTACTAATTGGTGCTGACAACTCCATGCACTAACGGTATGTAAGGCACTTTTTCTGTTTTTTGTTGTAAACGAACGACGTGCGGTTTTTACATCAATAGCGATAATATCTGCACCGGTGGCTTCAATAAGTGATGATATCCAAGACTGAAAGGCACACTCTATTTCATCTGCTTTAATCGACAAATGACACGAGCGATAGTGTCATGCCTTGGAATACCGGCGTTGAAAGCGCCGTGTTTTTTTTAACCAATCAATTTTTAGATGCCCAAAGTCTTCAATATCCTCCCATCCTTCTGCGCCAGAGAGTACAGCACTAATGGCTAATAGAAGGATATCGATAAGTTCATGCTTCTTACAACATTCAATGCGAGGGTCGGTAATTGAATTAAAGTGTTTCAGAAAAGTAGCGCTCATATTAAGTGCCCAAGGTGATTATTATGCTTTGATCTGATCGCTGTTTGTTCTATAAGTTCAATTTATAATGATCTTGCCGTGTTCTACTCTTTAAATGATGTCTAAATATGTCATGAAAACATGGTCAATTTTTATCCACATGTTATTGTATTAATTGAATACGTATTTTCTAGCTTAGTAACTGCTAATAATTAAAAGCAAATATATTTGTAACAATATATTAATATGGAGTGATTTAACAATGGAAAAAATAAAGTATAGTCTTATTATTTTAGTGACATTATTACTTACTACGTTTATCAACCCTTCTCACGCAACCAATTGTGAATATATAGATAATAACAGCTCAAAAACACTCTCAGCTAAGTCACAGTACTGTTTATCTTTGCCTTTATCCACAAACGAACCTCTTGTAATAGTTCAAGCGGAAAGTGGAGGAAATCCATACAATAAATTTAAAGTTGAAGTGCTTGCTAGTGATAATGCAAACTCTTCAATTCTAGAGTCTTTTACGTCAAATGGAATGAGTGTAATCAATACTGCTTCTAGCACAACCCAAATGGGTACTGCTACTATAAGGGTAAAACCAATAGGTGACTATGATACTTCCCAAATCAAAGTTATGTATGGTAATTTGAACGGATTGGATACATTGATTATTTTTAATAAAAACATTCCTGATTTACCTATTATTGACGAGCCTCCGAGAGAATGTATTATCCCACCTGGACAGATGTTTTGTGAACTTAACCAGACCTATGCATTTGCGTTTAGTATGATGGTACAATCCTCATCATCAAGTTGTAATATAGGCAATAGCTCTCCGACTATGCCATCAACTTTTGATCTAAATGACAGTATAAAAAAAGCTGAAACTTATAAATCATCACTTGGGCATTTAATTTAATGAATGATGGTCACCCTCTAGATCTAAAAATCCATTTTGGAACAGGAACTCAATTTGAGGATTTTGGTAACTTTCATTATTCTGCTGACCTTACTGCTGTTGGGTTTAGTCGCTCAGAAATTCTAAGTGGGGCTAGCCTCAATCAAGCGTGGAAAGACAATGGTAGAAATTGGGGAGTAGCTTTCGAAGCATTCAAAGGTTGGTTTACTCAAGATCAGGATCATCCACATGATACTGTACAAGTTGAACGAGGTATAAAATATTATAATGAAATTTATAAAAATGATTCAAATCCAGAACAAGAGTCTGACTCTTGCGATCCTAATAACGGCCTGAATAAAAACGGAGGCTCTGGTGGTATAACTATTATTACTTGGGGCTGTGAGCTATGGAAGTTTCCAGACGGTGAAGGCGGACATTATTATATGGAAATAAACTGTAATTACACCTTTATAAATAACTAGGGGAACTAGATGCTTTTATCACGGATATTGTTAAGTTTACTCGTGCCATTAATGCTGATTTCTTGTACGCCTCAGTTTAATGAGGACTTTTACCTAAATAATACAGAAAGTATAAATGTAATAGCTCTTTCAACCTTAATGAATAATGAAAAAATAATTCAATTAGTTCGCTTAAATGAACATTTAATTATTATTAATGGGGTGATAATTAATACGTCAACAAAAACTTATGGTGTGCCACCAAAAGGCGGATTTTCAGAAGCATATGCTGAAAGTGCCTCATCAAATGATTACACAAATTGGAGTAATTTAGTTGACGTAAGGCCTGATAAAAATATCCCTTCGAAATCAAAAGTAGACCACCTATTTAAGCTAATGGCTGATTCAGGATTTAAAGAATATCACTATGACAATGACTATGGTGTTCATGCATTTCAGTCTGGAAGCAACGTTTTACGAGGTTTTTACGGAATACTAATCGGTATTGAAACTTCTACTAAAGAAGTTTCAACTCGTGAAAATTATGCATATATTAGTAAAATCACAGATAAGATTTATTATTTTGAGTTTAGATAGGCCGACAAAACTCTGATATGTTGGAGGGAAGGTTCTATTGGGCTAACGCCCCAATTAAACCAGTCAAGCAATAAATGCAATACAGAAAGATCACGATGGTTGCAATGGACGAAACCCACCGAATAGATGGGTTTCGTTTATCTTTCCCCTCGTCTTAACAGACGACACTACCTACTGACTCATAGGAAAACTTAATGAGTCTAACGCCGCTTTTATGCGCATTTCACCATAAGTGTAACCACTAAATTTAGCGATATCTTGGATCCATCCAATAATATCATCATGATCTGGATCTTCTACTTTATTAGTTTTTCGCTTCTGATAGCTATAATAATTACTGCTTTTAACCTCTAAGACTTTACACATTAGCGTAATTGGTCAGGTCTTCTTATGCTGAGCAATAAATGAGTATTTCACTTCATTTCTTTGGCAAAGAAGACCGTCGCTTTTTTTAGGATTTCTTTCTCCATTTTCAAACGTTTAACTTCTTCACGAAGTTGTCTAAGCTCTAACTGCTCTGGTGTTAGCTTACCATTACCTCTAAAAGCATGCCCATCATCACTTTCAAATTCTTTCACCCTCCTACCTAAAACATTGGAGTTAATCCCAAGGCTTCTGGCTGCATCTGCTTTAGTATAATTTTGCTCAAGAACTAAGTTAACTGCATCTAGTTTAAATTCTTTTGAGTATTTCTTTTTTTGTGTCATTTCATTTTCTCCAGTTAAGTTAATTATCTCTTAACTGGGTTGGTTGGATCAATTAAACCATGTCAAATTACATTGTTCGTCTAATCAACGTCACACTAGAAAGCTTTAATAAACGCCAGCAACTGAGAAAACCAATGCTTCCAACAAATATTGCGCCTGATGCTATGCCTAATAACCAATATTCAAAATGAAAACTTGTGGGCATATTAAACAGTTGGCTTTGCAATAAAAACACCGCTAACTCCATCGCGACACTTGCCATAAAACCGGCAATAGCGCCTAAGGCAACAAACTCAAATAAAATGCTATTACGCAATAATGAACCTTTAGCGCCTAATGTTTTTAAAATCGCTAGTTCACGTTCTCTGTCTTCCATGCTCGCTTGAACTTGCGCAACAAGCACTAAACTGCCAGCAAGTACCACTAAAATTAAAATCAGCTCTAACGCGATAGAAACTTGATCAATAACGGTAAATAACTGCGTCAATATGGCACCAAAATCCATGAGTGTCACCGTAGGAAACGCTTTTAAAAAATCCTGTAAATTGTCTTTAGACAGCTCAGGCACCATCCAAGCAGAAATATATGTTGCCGGAAAATCAACTAAAGCCGCTTTATTAAAAATCATAATAAAATTCAGCTGTCTGTTTTGCCAATTAACTTCTCTAATACTAGTCACTGGAGCGATAAAAATACTGCCTCCAATATCAAAGGTTAAGTGATCACCTAGTACTATATTCAGCCGCTCTGCAATGGTACTTTCTATTGATACTTGAGGTGTATTGTCATCAACATTCCACCACTTTCCTGCGGTTATTTTATTGTCATAAGGAATACTGTCATACCATGTTAGGCCAAGCTCTCTACCCATACCAAAACGTGCTTTACTTGCTTTACTTGCTTTACTATCTTTACTTTTTTCTGTCGTTAATTTGCTTTTATCAACTTCTTCTTTGCTTACTAGTTTTTCATTATTTATTGCTGATAACCGTCCTCGAATGACAGGGTAAAAACCTTGGCTTTCAATGGCGTTTTTTTGAACAAAGCTAGCGATTGGCTCAAGTTGTTCTTGACTAATATTAATTAAGTAATGATTAGGTGTATTTTCAGGAAATTGCTGTTGCCACTCAGACACAATAGAATTTTTCAAAACAAAAATAAGCAATAACAGTTGAATGGCAATGGTAAAACTAACCAGTTGAACACTGTTTTCACTGGCTCTTCGTTTTAAATTAGCTAACGCTAAATGCCATGATTTACCGGCATTACTACCAACCGTTCGTCCTGCTGTCATGAGCAGTTTTCCAAATAAAAGCAGCAATGCTGAAACAATAATACCACCGAGCAATAAAGCAATACTCATCAATAAATTTTGGCTAAAAATATAAAGCAAGGCAAATAAAGCCAGTAAGGGGATTAACTGATAAAAACTCATTTTAGCGCTGATCAATGTAAACTTACTAACACGTTTAACCGTTGTTGAAACGGGGGTAAAACCTCTAATAACCGCCAATGGTGAAGTAGCAACTAAAGTGGCCAGTGGTTGTACCGCAAAAGCCACTGCACATAATACGCCGGTAGTTATCGCAACCAAAAAAGGTTTAAAATTTAATGCTACTCCTTTTAATGATAAATAACTTTCAATGGCGCTTTCACCAAAATAAAGCAATACGTAACCAAACACTAAGCCCGCACTTATACTGAGTAAACTTAAAAGTGACCAGTGTAAATAATAGAGCTTTTTAATATGAGATAACGATGCTCCTAGTGCTTTAAACACGGCAACCGTAGGTTGATGCCGTTGCCCGTAACGTCTGCTCGCTACCGCAACGGCTACTGCGGCTAAAATGATGCCTAACATGCTTGCCAAAGAAAGAAATTTTTCTGCCGTTGTTAAGGTATCTGAAAGCCTTGACTGCGCTGACTTAGCATCATAAAAATTCATGGTGTCATTTAATTGCGGTTTTAACCATTTTTCAAAACGCTCAATATCACCTTGAGCCCCTGAAAATAAATATTTATAGGTTAAACGGCTGCCCGGTTGAATAAGCTCCGTTTGCGGCAAATCATCAATATTTAAAATAATGGTTGGCCCAATAATAAAGGCGCGATAAGAGCGATCTGGAATATCAGTAACAATACCGGCAATGGTAAATTTTTCGACACCTATTTCAAGCGAACCTCCTAACTCAACGTTTAAGCGGCTAAGTACACTGGTTTCTACCCAAACAGAGCCTTGTGGTGGCGCACTTACTATAACAGGTAGTTTATCGAGTGATAATTTAACTTTTAACTCACCGCGTAATGGGTAACTTTCTGACACCGCACTTAATTCAGCTAATAACATATTATCGCCAGCAAAAACCATTGATTCGGTTTCTAATTTTCGAGCGGTATTTAATGACAATTGGCTACTTTTTTCTACAACCGAATTATCAACCACACGACTGCTGCGCAAAACTCTGTCTGCGGCAATATAACTACTGCTATTAGTGACCAATGCTTGCTTAATTTGGTTAGAAAAACCCGTTAATGAAAAAACAGTAGCAACGGCTAAAACAATCGCTAAAAATATAATGGTTAATTCACCACGACGAAATTCGTGATGCAATAAACGTAAAGACTGTTTAAGCCACATCGTATTTTTTACAACATTAGTGCTTGTCGGTTGAGTTTGTGTAAACTGAGGATCAGACATAATTTCCTTACACCCTCAACATTGGTTTTTCAGTTAAAACACCGCTGTCCATTTCAACTTGTTTAGCACACCGACTGGCTAATTTTTGATCATGAGTAACCAGTACTAACGTTGTGCCAAACTCATCATTTAAATTAAACAGTAAGTCCGCAATGTGCTGCCCTGTTTTACTGTCTAAATTACCGGTTGGCTCATCAGCAAAGAGAATATCAGGTTGTGAAATAAAGGCACGGGCAATAGCAACACGCTGCTGCTCACCGCCTGAAAGTTGTGATGGATAATGATCTGCCCGCTCAGCTAATCCTACTTGAGCTAATAACTTTTTACCTCGTTGCTCGGCATCATTAATATTAGCAAGCTCCGCCGGTAACATGATATTCTCTAAAGCGGTTAAACTATTGATTAACAAAAATTGTTGAAAGATAAAACCAACATGATTCGCTCTAACTTGGCTACGTTGTTCTTCATTAAATTGGTGCAATGCATAGCTTTTAAGATAAACTTCACCTGAGGTGGGTAAATCAAGCCCCGCAAGTAATGACAACAAGGTGGTTTTTCCTGAGCCAGACGAACCAACAATCGCTAAGGTGTCACCGGCATTAACCTCTAAATTAAGTGGCTGTAACAGTGTTAGTGTTTTATCTTCTAACTGAACTGATTTAGTTAATGCATTTACTTTTAAGATATTTTCGGAATTTAACGTCATGAAAAAACACCTGATTTATTTTTCTTTATTATTAATATTACTGCTGAGCACCCCTGTTTGGTCTGCTCACTCTATTCTACTACTAGGTGATAGTATTAGTGCAAGTTATGGTATGAAACAAAATGAAGGTTGGGTGCATCTATTAAATAGCAAACTTAACGCTGAAAATGCACCTTATATTATATTGAATGCAAGTATCAGTGGTGAAACCACAGGTGGCGGTTTAGCAAGGTTGCCCGCTTTATTAATAGAGCATAAAGTCGACTATTTATTGATAGAACTTGGCGGTAATGATGGCTTACGTGGCTTTAAACCTAGCCTAATTAAAAATAATTTGTTACAAATAATTAGCCATGCTCAACAACAAAACATTAAAGTTTCCTTAATTAACATTAAAATTACGCCAAATTATGGTCCTCGCTATAATAAAATGTTTGAACAGATATTTACCGATACTGCCACCGAAAAAAACGTCGTTTTATTACCATTTTTTATGGAGGAAATAGCCATTAAGCCAGAATTGATGCAAGCCGATGGCATTCATCCTAATAAAGACGCACAACCACTTATTGCCGAAATTGTTGCACAACAACTAGCACAGCTATTAAAAACTGAAAAGTAAGCAAGGAATACTATGGATTTTATTTGGATTTTATTTGCATTTATATGTGGTTTAGCCGCAAAAACTGTCAACCTTCCTCCTTCTATCGGTTATTTAGCGGCAGGATTTATATTACATTTTTTAGGTTACCAAGCCGACGACAGCTTAACATTACTGAGTAATTTAGGGATTACCTTAATGTTATTCACCATTGGTTTAAAGCTAAACATTAAAAATTTATTTAAAGCCGAAGTTTGGCTTACTAGCTCATTACACACTATTTTTTGGGTTATATTATGTATTGGTTTAACCAAGCTGCTTGCCTTATTAACGATTAGTTACTTTACCGAATTAGAATTAATTACGGCCGCTTTAATTGCCTTTGCTTTAAGTTTTAGCAGCACGGTATGTGTTATTAAACTCCTAGAAGAAAATGGCGAAATGCGCACACGCCATGGCAAACTCGCCGTGTCAATTCTCGTTATTCAAGATATTGTTGCTGTTGCCTTTTTAGTGATTGCCACCGGAAAAGCCCCTTCAGTATGGGCTTTAGCTTTACTTACTTTATTCTTAATTAAGCCATTAATCACTAAATTAATTACTCAAGTGGGTCATGGGGAATTAATTCCTTTAACGGGATTTTTCCTCGCTCTTGGCAGTTATGAATTATTTGAATTAGTCAATATTAAAGGCGATTTAGGTGCCTTGCTTATGGGGATGTTTTTAGCCTCTCATACAAAATCCAGTGAAATTAATAAATCGCTGATGGGTTTTAAAGATATGTTCTTAATAGGTTTCTTTTTATTAATAGGTTTCTCTGAGTTACCCACCTTAGAAATGCTTGGCTTAGCAACCCTATTAATTTTATTTTTACCGCTTAAATTTGCGCTGTTTTTTACTTTATTCAGTGTCTTAAAAATTCGTTGTCGAAGTGCTTTTTTAAGCGCGCTATCATTAAGCAATTTTAGTGAATTTGGGCTTATCGTCGCGTCCCTAAGTGTTAGCTCAGGTTGGCTAAGTAAAGAGTGGCTAGTGATATTGGCACTCGCGGTTGCGCTTTCTTTTGTTATTACCAATATATTATATCGTTATGCGCATAGCTTTTTTACCCAACATAGGCATGTAATAAGTTATTTTGAGCGTAAAGAAAAGCTTGAGGAAGATATTTTTATTCAGCCCGCACAAACACCTATTGTAATCATTGGTATGGGCCGCGTTGGTATGGGTGCTTATAATGCCATACATGAGCATAGTCATAAAAAAGCATGGGGATTAGATGCAGATAAAGACAAAAGTATTTGGCTGCAAAAGCAGGGTATTAATACATTTTATGGTGATGCTGAAGATGCTTATTTCTGGGAAAGTATTGATTTAAACACTTTAGAATTAGTAATGCTCGCGCTTCCGTCTGTTCAAGACAGTATTAATATCGCTAAACAACTCAAAATTGCACATTATAACGGTCAAATAGCCGCTATTGCGCGTTTTGATGATGAACGAGTAATA
This sequence comes from Colwellia sp., assembly GCA_051531915.1. Lineage (GTDB taxonomy): Bacteria > Pseudomonadota > Gammaproteobacteria > Enterobacterales > Alteromonadaceae > Colwellia. Next base: position 45,128 of record JAOPTQ010000017.1, read on the forward strand.
TTAGAAAAACACGGCATTAATAAAGTATTTAACTTTTATAATGAAGCGGGTGTTGGTTTTGCTGACGAAAGTATAGAAATGCTATCAACTAAAACGCCTGTGAATAACATGTGATTAACGTGTGATCATCAAGTGTAAAAGCAGTTGTTAACTTGCGACTAATAATTGCTTGCCATAAAACTCATTAACAAAACCCAGTAACAATCCCGTAATACACTCTACTTTTATCTTTGTTTTTCAACAAGATAAGAAGCTCGATAAAAAATATTCGCAATACAAAAAACATGCACTACACTTAATGCTACAGGTTAAGTCTGTTTCACAACTCGTTTAGTGAATACCTACAATAAATGCTCGCAGTTTTTATTGTTGACTGGGTAATAATATTGATTATTTCAGTTTGATTTTACTCATGTCAGTGTCAGTACTTTGAAGTTAGATTAGCGCATGGCTCAAACCCCTTTGAGCCATTTCTTAAGCCCAAACGTTTTATGTCTTGGGTTTTTTTTTGTTTGATTTTTGTTTGTTTTTCAGTCTGTGTAATTTATTAACAGTTCTTATAAAAACAAACTATGCTTATTACGTTAGTTAAAATAATAATTCATGTCTATGTAGATAATTCTGGAAAGCCGCAAAGTAGCTAAATTTATTACTTTGTAGGTTGACACGAGCGTAGCTAGGCTCGACATTTTCCATTCTTAAGCCAGTTTAATGATCTTTGTCGAGGCAAGCATCAACCTACAAAGTAATCCTAAGTCAAGTGCATAGGCAGGTAATAATTTAACTTTAACCAAATGTTTCTGAAAATATACATTGATGTTAATGCCCTAAAACAATTGAGTAAAATACCATGAAAACGCATTTAAATATTCTTGTTGTTGATGATGAACAAGATATGATTGATTATATTGTTGACGTTGTTGAAGACATGAATTTTGAGGTTTTATCACTTACCGATCCAACATTATTCTCTTCTACGTTTTCACCTGAAATTGATATTCTTATTCTTGATCTTTTTATGCCGACTATTGATGGTATTGAATTACTGCGTTTAATTCCTAATACTAATCGTCATGTCGCGGTTATATTTATGTCGGGTAAAAACAATGATGTGCTTCACTCGGCTGAAAAATTAGCGATAGAACAAGGAATTTTTGTCTTAAATACGTTGCAGAAACCTTTCAGCCCAGAACAACTTGAACAGGTTTTGCATCACTACATTCCGCCAGAAAATACACAAGTAAAACATAAACAAGAAAATAATTTACCCACCATTGCTGAATTAGAATTAGCAATACAAAACAAAGAATTGTTTATGTACTATCAACCCCAAATCAACTTAGCAAATAAACGTGTGGTGGGTGTTGAAGCATTGATACGATGGCGACACCCCAAAAAAGGCTTTATTTCTCCCGCCTTATTTATTCTCCTAGCTGAAGAAGAAGGTCCAGAAAATCTAATAGCCGAGATAACCACTTTTTCAGCTCAAGCAGCTATTAAACAAGCAGGATTATGGAAAAAGCAAGGGGTGAGTTTAAGAATGTCAATTAACATGTCACCCAAAGTGATCAATGATTTAAATATGCCAGAAAAATTATCACAATATGCTATTGAAGCTAATGTCGACAATGCAGATATTATGATTGAAGTTACTGAAACCGCAGCAATTTCCCATTTGGCTAGCTATATTGACATATTAACGCGCATTAGAATGAAAGGTTTTGGCCTATCCATTGATGATTTTGGTACTGGTTATTCTTCATTACAACAACTGGTACAAATTCCCTATACCGAGTTAAAAGTTGATCGAAGCTTTGTCTCAAATATAAATAATGATACTGATAATAAAATTATCACTGAAATATCCATTTTATTAGCACACAAGTTAGGTTTACATGTAGTCGCTGAGGGAATTGAAAATGAAACTACTTGGAATATTTTACATGATATTAATTGTGATGAAGGGCAAGGCTATTGGATGGCTAAACCAATGTCAGCACATAAAATACTCGCCTGGAAACAACAATGGGATTTGCTTTCACATGTTGCAAATCGATGTCGAAAAACTAATGTCGAAGAGTTAATGTAGAAGAATTAATGTCGAGAAATGAATGGTAGGTAAACTATGTCAAAGCGGTTTTTACTACAAGCAATTTTGGGGTTAACTTTTGTTTTTATTATCGGCTTATTATTGTATTCAAAAATAGAATATCAAATAAAAATGTCGGTGAGAGATTCACTCAAAAGTTCGCTTAATATTACTGAGCAAGCTTTAACGTCAGTCTTTTTAGAAAATAATCACACAGTCACTGCATATGCGTCCTCGCCAAGTATTATTCGATTAACAAAAGAATTACTGTTATTAGAGCCCTCTCAACAAGTATTAATTAATTCTCCTGCACAGCAAAAAATAAGAGCTTTACTTGTTCCTCTGTTAAAAGCGCATGATTTTAGAGGTTTTTTTATCATTTCACCTGATAATATAAGTTTAGCGTCAACCAGAGATGTCAATACAGGCATTGAAAATCCACTGACACACCAGCCTAAATTACTTAAAAAAGTGTGGACAGGACAAACAGCCGTATCATTACCACAAGCGTCAGATGTTCCACTAAGAAATGAAAAAGGTCAACTCATTGATCATTACGCAACCATGTACAGTGCTGCGCCAATAAAAGATAAAAATAACAACATCATTGCTATTTTAACCTTAAGGGCTGACCCTTTTGCTCATTTTACCAAAGTGTTACAACGAGGCCGTGTTGGAGAAACAGGTGAAACCTACGCATTTAATAGCCAAGGCACGCTAATTAGTAATAGCCGGTTTGATCAACAGCTTATTGACATGAAACTTCTTAAAATTAACAACCCAAGTATTTTAAACATACCGATACGTGTACCCGATCCTATTTCTCATTATGAAAATTTAAACAATTTACCTTTAACATTCATGGCTAACAGCGCCCTTAACGGAGAAAGTGGTTACAACGGAGACGGTTATTTAGATTATCGAGGCATTAATGTTATTGGTAGTTGGACATGGAATAAAGAACTTAATCTCGGATTAGCAACAGAGCAAGATTTTGATGAAGCCTATTTATCTTTATATACCTCACGTTATATATTTATCTTGTTTTGTATCATCATAACGTTCACTTTTACCTTATGGTTAATGGGTTCAAACAGAAACCGAAAGATACTGTTAAAAGAAATAAGCATTCGAAAACAAGCTGAGTTGGAATACCAAAAAATATCAGTTGCCATTGATCAAAATCCAATACCAATTATTATTACCAATACTTCAGGGGTAATTAACTATATTAATAAGGCTTTTACTAAAAAAACCGGTTATTCACTTGAGGAATCACTGGGAGAAAACCCTAAATTTTTACAATCTGGACAAGAGCCAATTGAGAAATTCAAACAAATGTGGGGACAAATTTTACAAGGAAAAAGTTGGCAAGGAACACTGATCAATAAGAAAAAAGATGGCACAATTTTCACCGACAAAACCACTATTTTTCCTGTCAAAGATAAAAATAACAATATCTCTTGTTTTGTCGCTATTGAAGAAGATATTACCGAAAAAATAAAAATTGAAACGATGCTAAGACATGCTCAAAAAATGGATGCTGTTGGAGAGCTCGCAGGAGGTATAGCACATGACTTTAATAATTTACTTGGTATTATTCTCGGTAATATCAGCATGCTACAACGAAAATTACAACTCGATGAAAAAAATACCAAACGTTTAATGGCGATTGAAAAATCAGCAAATAGAGGCGCTACTTTAACAAAACAATTGTTAGCTTTCACGCGAAAAGAAGCTCATATCATTAAAACGGTGAATATTAATGATATTGTTATTGGTATGGATGCCTTAATAGAGCAGTCTGTTGGTAGTGGTGTTATCACCACAATAAATACAACGAACCACCTTTGGCTAACAGATTTAGACCCCGCTGAATTAGAAGACGCGTTGATCAACTTATGTGTTAATGCCGGCCATGCCATGGAAGAACAGGGTGAAATATCAATTACCACCAGTAATACTCAACATGACTTTATTGATAAAACAAACAACACTAAAAAAGAAGTTGATTGTGTACTACTGACAATTAGTGATAATGGTTCAGGTATTCCCAACGAAATAAAAAGTAAAATTTTTGAGCCATTTTTCACCACAAAACCCAGAGGTAAAGGTACAGGATTAGGCCTTTCTAAAGTGTTTGGTTTTGTAAAACGAACCGGTGGAGAATTATGCCTTTACTCGGAACTCGGTATAGGCACTGAATTTAAATTATTTTTTCCTAAATCAATTAATTCATCTTTATCAGTCACTACGTCAGTGAAAACTGAAAAAAAAACAATCACCGGCTGTGAAACTATTCTTATTGTTGACGACGAGCAAGAGTTGGCTAATATTGCTCAATGCTATCTCAATGAAGCAGGGTTTAAAACTCACATAGCCCATAGTGGCGAACAAGCATTAACGCTATTGAAAAATAATGCGTTAACGATAGATCTGGTATTATCAGATATTGTTATGCCCGGCGAAATAAATGGTTTTGCTTTAGCAAATGAAGTGTTGAAAAATTGGTCGGATATACGTATAACTTTAATGTCAGGTTTCACCTCAAACGCGGAAAGAAGTGTTAGTCAAAGTAAACACATTAGTCGTCACCTATCGCGGTCTATTTTACAAAAACCTTATTCTGAACAAGCACTTTTACATCACGTTAGAACAACATTAGACGAGAAGTTTCATTTACCATGGCTAGATAAATTTGCCATTGGCATAGAATCAATAGACAAAGATCACAAAGTATTAATATTTTTAGTCAATAGGATTTACGCCGACAATTTAGTTAATGCACCTACTGATGAGTTTTTATATGTACTACAAGATTTACTCAACTACAGTCAATATCATTTTAAACGTGAAAAAGTCGTACTAGAAGCCTGTAATTTCCCTGAGTTTGAACAGCATTGCCAAATTCACAATGAACTTATATCGCAACTTAAGGAGTTTATAGCACAAGTTAAATTAGGCCTTAGCTCTGATGAAAAAAACAAAGTGCTCAAGTTAGTTCTTCACTGGTTATTTGAACATTTAGAAGGCGCAGATAAAACAATTCAACGATATACTGATGGCAAAGAAGACCTAATTAATAGTGCCCTAAACAAGCTTGAATAAGCTTGAACGAAATAATTGATAACATAGGTTAATTTTTAGCAAATAATCGATTAAAATTATCGGTTGATAATTTTGCTATATCATTTAACGACTGACCTCGAATACTCGCCAAATGTTTAGCAACCTCAACCACAAAAGCCGGTTGATTTTCTTTACCACGGTGTGGTACTGGCGCTAAATAAGGCGCATCAGTTTCAATTAAAAAACGATCATCAGGAACACGTTTCGCCACTTCTCGCAATGCACTGGCATTTTTAAAGGTCACAATACCTGAAAATGAAATATAAAAACCAAGCGCTAATGCTTGCTCTGCCATTTCCCAACTTTCAGTGAAACAATGTAAAATTCCCCCAACTTGTGCTGCGCCCTCTTCGCGTAATATCGTTAAAGTGTCTGCTTGTGCTTCGCGCGTATGAATAATTAGCGGTTTATTCAGTGTTTTAGCCACTTGTATATGCTTTCTAAAGGAATCTCGTTGTAACTCCTGTGTTTGTGGTGCATAAAAATAATCTAAACCCGTTTCCCCAATAGCAATGACTCGCTCATGGCTACTTAATGCTAACAGTTGTTTAGTACATATTTCATCTTCTTGGTTCAAGGGATGAGCACCACAAGACAACAAAACATTATCATAATGACGGGTCTTTTCAGCCATCATTGGGAAGTCTTTCAACGTAACACTAATGCACAAAAGAGTTGTGACTTTAGCGTCAGTCGCTGCTTGTACAACATTATCTAAAGAATTATTGTAAAGTGATAGATCAAGACGATCCAAATGGCAGTGAGAATCAATAAACAACAGTAAGCTCCTAAAAAGCATTAGATTTTAATTATAAAAATAGAGGATAAATTGCCGCTGCAACTACATCGTTAATGTGGGTTCAGATGAATTTAAATGACGAGCGATAGCTTGTTCGATTTGATGTTTAATTTTATCAGGATCATCAACAAAGCTAATACCAATTCCCGTTGGCGTTCCATTTTGAGCGCCAACGGGTGTTAACCAACAAATAACCCCTTGTAGCATTGAAGGCTCTAAGGAGTCAGGTAATAGAACACTAAATTCAACTTTATCACCTAAATCATATGACTGGGATGTACGAAGAAATAAACCACCTGTTTTTAAAAATGGCATATACGATTGATATAATTCACGATCAGACTGAAATTCAAGAATTAAAGGGGCCAATACTGCTCTCCTGCTGATTATTGCTATTACCGGAAACCTGACTCATTGCAACGAGTAACTGCTCAATAATAAAACTTCTATTAGCTTGAGTATAAGACTTTAGCACTTTATTACTACTGATAATAATTTTATATAATTGATTTAGCATTTCAAGGGTAAAATTTGCGGGTAAATGTTTTTCACTAGCCGTGTCGTTAACCGTTTGCTGACGTAACAAACTAACGGTGATTTTTTCTAACCAGCGTAAAGCATGTTTATTATCATGCATTTGGTTTAATAATGAGACTTCATTCTGCTGTTTTTCTGCTTCACATGCCGTCAAAAATGCTAAATATAATTGCTTGAAGTTTTGATACTGTTCATTAATTTCTACATCCGTTAACTCTGGTAACTGACTTAAATTTACATAAGCATGATCATTCACTAAATGATCAGAAATATCAGTCTCGGTAATATTAGTGTGTAAATGATTTAAAAGCGCATCACCCACCAACGGTCTTATGGTCAGCAATCTACATCGGCTAACAACGGTTGGTAGTAACAGCTCAACATCATCAGTTAATAAAATGAGTACGCTATTACTACTCGGCTCTTCTAACGTTTTCAATAAAGCATTCGCTGCTGCTGTTGTCATTATTTGTGCATCAGCAATTAATACCGTTTTATAAACGCCAATATGCGCTGTTTTTTCTAAAAAGGCATTGGCAAAACGCACTTCATCTACGCCAATGCTTTTCGTTTTAGGTAACAAGCTAGAATGATCAGGGTAACTATTACTTTTAGATAACAGACAGGTTTTACACTGACCGCAAGCCGTTAATATTTGCGCTGTTGATGAATTAACATTTTTATATCCTTGCGGTTGTTGACATAATAATAACTGGATCAACCATTGAGCAAGTTCATTTTTACCCGCGCCGGTAACCCCACTAATTAAAATAGCGTGAGGTAATTTTTGATGACTAAACTGTTGCGACAATTGTTGTTGATGATTCAGTACAGCGTGGTTCATTATTCACTTTTTATTAGTTATTTAATTAGTTACCATTGGCAAGTTTTTTTGATATCTACATGAATACATTTCATTGCTTGCTCGGCCTGGTTTAGTTCTTCAAAATAACTAAACTTTTAATGATATTTTTCTAAAAGTGAATCGATCACCCTTATCACATCTTGCAAAACACATTCTTTAGTTTTCGAAGCATCAATAACTTCAAATTTATCTGGTTGGTCGCTCGCTTGAGATAGATAACCACTACGAGCCTTTTCAAGAAAATCTAACTTCTCATCTTCTAGACGATCAAGCCCTTCACCTCTTTGTTTGACTCTTTTTAGTCCTTCCTGGGGATCCAAATCCAAAATAATATTCATATCCGGTTTGAAACCATCTAAGGCCAAATCATTTATTTTAGTGATGGTGTCTATATCAATTCCCCTAGCATAATGCTGAAAGCTGAATGTTGCAGCATCAAATCTATCTGAAATTATAATCTTACCTTCATCTAAAGCTGGCTTTATTTTTTCTTGAATATGTTGTGCTCTTCCTGCACCAAATAACATTAATTCGGCCATATTACACATTTCAGGCGTAGATGAATCTAGAATTATATTTCTAACCTTTTCACCTATAGGAGTGCCTCCTGGCTCTCTCGTCAGTATGACATCCAAACCTTTTGCTTTGAGATACCTTTCAACCTCATTAATAACCGTTGTTTTACCTGCCCCATTACTACCATCAAATACAACCATGAACCCTTTATTCATAAAATCTCTCTATGTTCAACTAGTACTACATTCAAAGAATCACATACTTTTATTAATAAACACTATTTGAATCTGTATTCTGTTGATTTAAATAAATCACATCAATTTACTATCTAGATTCATTTTCTCAAATTCATCTCAAAAATACAAATAGCTTACGAGTATATTTACAACAAAGATTTCAACAGAATATTAGGCGATTTTCACCCTCACTATTAATTATCAGAACTGATCCCCCTTACAACATTTTATATAAACAGCAAAAAGCCCGTCACTTTCGTAACGGGCTTCTCTAATAAAACCCTAGCAATGTCCTACTGACATGAAAGGATTCATTAATGTCGTGAGTGCATGGATGCACTGGAACGACCTCACCTAAAGAGATGAACACCCACACGCCTTTAACCTTCGGCGTAACTGCATTGACGTACATGGATGTACTAATGTCGTGGTGCTAGGATGGCAACTACTGAAGCGCTGCGGCATCAAAGGTGAATAGTTTTTTTACCATATAATAAACAGCAAAAAGCCCGTCACTTTCGTAACGGGCTTCTCTAATAAAAACCTAGCAATGTCCTACTCTCACCTAAAGAGATGAACACCCACACACCTTTAACTTTCGGCGTAACTGCATTTCACTTCAAAAGCGCTGCGGCATCAAAGATGAATGGAGTCAGGTGGTGCTACAGTGCTATTACACTATTAAATTAAATGCTTGGCGATGTCCTACTCTCACATGGGAACTCCCACACTACCATCGGCGCAATTGCATTTCACTTCTGAGTTCGGAATGGAATCAGGTGGTTCTACAATGCTATGGTCGCCAAGCGAAACTTTTGTTAACTATCTGGGAAAGTAATATAAATATATCGGGTTTACACTCTATTCAAGTAACACGAGTACGTGTTGTTCTTTTCTTCTTTTAAAAAGAAATATATGTCAAACCATGACTGTGGAAAATCGCTTAATAACGACGTAATTCAAAACAATATGTACTTTTCGTACATGCGTTTTTCATTGCTAAGTTAGTAAGTGCATTTAACCAGTCACTACAAAACCACTTGGGTGTTGT
>JAOPTQ010000018.1:0-45728 GCA_051531915.1 Colwellia sp.
AGTTAAGTACAACAGAGCCTTTCTTTTTATAACTTTTTTACCGGTAAAATTTGCTGACAACATTAATCAGTTTCATTCAAGTCACTGTCTTCTATTTGCGTAGCTGACAGTGGTTTTTTACGCTTGATTATTGGCATATTACCGACATCTTGCGCCGCAAAAAAAGTTTTTTTCGCGGGTTTTCTTATTTTTTCTTGTTTAGGTTTAATTGCATTATCATCTGTAGAGCTTACTTTTTTAGCCTTAACCTTTTTAGGTTTTAAGCCTTTAAATTTCGCTTTTAAGCCACTAACTTGATCAAACTTGATGGTTTCTTGCAATAAACCTTCAACATTTTTAAAACTTAGCCAATCTTTAGGACCAACAAAAGAAATAGCATCACCTTGCGTACCTGCGCGCCCTGTTCTACCAATACGATGCACAAATTCTTCAGTATGTTTTGGCATATCAAAATTAATAACATGAGATACATTCACCAAATCTAAACCTCGTGAGGCTAAATCTGTTGTCACTAATATTTTATGTTGCCCTTTACTAAAGCTATCCATAATTTGATTACGCTGACTTTGCGATAACTCACCACTTAAAGCGACCGAGTTTAACTTGTCATCATTCAAATTAATCGTATTGAGTAAAATAGCCAAACGTTCAGTGTCACTTCGTGTTGCGGTAAAAACAATCACCTGTTGATAAGTTTCATGCATTAAAAAGTGTTGTAACAAGGCTTCTTTGTGAGTCAAGTTATCGGCTAAGTAAAAGCGCTTAGTAATATCTTTATGCTCAGTAAAAGCACTACCAATGGCTATTCTTTTCGGTTTTTTCAATAATGCTAACGCAAATTCATTCACTTGCGCGTGATCTAACGTTGCTGAAAACATTAAGGTTTGACGTTTACGGTGATCGGCCGCTTTATTAATTTGAGCTAATTGTGCACTAAAGCCTAGATCAAGCATGCGGTCGGCTTCATCTAAAATTAATAACTCTAAGCCATTAAGATAAAAATTCCCTTGCGATAAATGATCCGCTAAACGCCCTGGCGTTGCGACAATAAAATGGGGATCTTTCTCAAGCACTTTAACTTGATCATTGAAATTTTCACCACCAAGAATAAGTACCGCTTTAAATTGAGTACCCGAAGTAAACAAACGTAATTGACTGAATACTTGTTTAGCAAGCTCTCGCGTTGGCGTTAAAATAACGACTCTAGGATCACGTTTTGATAACGCCCTATTAGTATTTAATCGTTGCAACGCAGGAATAATAAAGGCTAACGTTTTACCCGATCCAGTTTTTGACGAGGCAATTAAGTCATGCCCCGACATTGCCGCAGGAATAGCTTGCTGTTGAATTTCAGTCGGCGCAGTAAAGCCTAAATGCTCAACCGCTGTCATCAAACGTCTTTCTAAACCAAAATCACTAAATTGCACTAATTTTCTCCAATTATGAATTCGCAATACGCGCTTCAACAACCACTAAAGCTTGGTCAATTCTCGTTAAAACTTTATCTTTATCAAGTAAAGCTAATGTAATATCTAACGACGGTGAGTTACCGCCGCCCGTTGCAGCAACGCGTAATGGCATGCCCACTTTGCCCATGCCTACTTCTAATTCTTGTGCTGTATCATTAATTGCCGCATGAATTAATTCAGGAGACCACTGTGGCAATGCCGCTAATTTAGCTTTAACAAGTAATAATGGCTCTTTTACCACAGGACGTAAGTGTTTTTTAACCGCTTTTGGATCAAGCTCACTAAAATCTTCATAGAAATAACGAGAAATTTCAGCCATTTCTTTTAATGTTTTGACTCGATCAGCCTGAATTTTAACTAATTCTGATAATTCAGGACCATTATCTGTATTGATACTTTGATCGGCCATATGCCATGCTAAATGCTCAGCAACGTACTCAGGCGCAAGTGTTTTCATGTAATGCTGATTCACCCAGATAAGTTTATCGGTATTAAACCCTGACGGTGCGCGATTACAGTCTTTAAGATCAAATAACTCAATCATTTCTTCGCGAGAAAAAATTTCTTTATCGCCATGTGACCAACCTAAGCGGACCAAATAATTTAATAAGGCTTCCGGTAAATAGCCATCATCACGATATTGCATAACACTCACAGCGCCATGGCGTTTTGATAAACGTTTACCATCATCACCTAAAATCATTGGAATATGCGCATACTCAGGAATGGTTGCCCCTAATGCCGTTAAAATATTAATTTGTTTTGGGGTATTACTAATATGATCATCACCACGAACAACATGACTCACTTTCATATCCCAATCATCAACAACCACGGTTAAATTATAGGTTGGCGTACCGTCAGAGCGAGCAATAATTAAATCATCAAGTTGCTCATTACTAATAGTTATATCGCCTTTAACCATATCTTTAATAATAACGTCACCATCAAGTGGATTTTTAAAACGAATAACAAAGGGTTTATCGGTTGGGTAATCAGTACGTTCACGCCATAAGCCATTGTATTTTTCTATTCCGCCTTGCGCTTTTGCTTCCTCACGCATTACTTCTACTTCTTCGCTGGTACTGTAACAACGGTAAGCGTTATCTGACGCAAGTAATTGTTCAATCACTTCTTTATAACGATCAAAACGTTTAGTTTGAAAGTAAGGGCCATGAGTCCACTCAAGGTTTAACCAGTTCATACCATCCATAATGGCGTCTACCGATGCCTGAGTTGAGCGCTCTATATCCGTATCTTCAATACGAAGAATAAAGTCGCCACCATTTTTTTGTGCATATAACCAGCTATACAAAGCAGTACGAGCACCTCCAACATGTAAGTAACCAGTGGGACTAGGGGCAAAACGAGTAGTTAATGTCATAAAAATCTCAAATTGAATGTGCCAAACAATAAAATAAATACCTTAAAAAATCAGATATATATTGTTAGCAATAAGTAGGTCTTAAAAATTGGCTGCATTTTACCACTCAGTTTACGTTATACCAAGTGAATTAATTCAGCTTTTAGCTGCTATTATTTATAGAAAAAACAATTAAAGATTAAAAAGTGTTAACAAAAGCATCGTTATGCACAAAAATAAATCAAACAGACCGTTATTTTAAACTTTTTTGTTATTTTAATCGCTTTACTGTTGACAGCTTTTTCGATCTGCCTATAATACGCCCCCACAGAGATGGACGATTAGCTCAGTTGGGAGAGCACCGCCCTTACAAGGCGGGGGTCACTGGTTCAAGCCCAGTATCGTCCACCAAATTTATTTAATATAAATTTGGTTATGTAGAATAATTTAGAAACAGCGTAGTTTAAAAAGCACCTTCTGCTCTTTACAACCCCGCCGAATCACTGGTTAATCCCAGTATTGCTCACCATCTCTTTGTTATAACACCATAGTAAAATATGGACGATTAGCTCAGTTGGGAGAGCACCGCCCTTACAAGGCGGGGGTCACTGGTTCAAGCCCAGTATCGTCCACCATCTCTTTGTTATAACACCATAGTAAAATATGGACGATTAGCTCAGTTGGGAGAGCACCGCCCTTACAAGGCGGGGGTCACTGGTTCAAGCCCAGTATCGTCCACCATCTCATTGTTTTTATTGCAAATTAAATTTTCACTTTTTCCCTAATTTTTACCCTTAAAGTGTAAAGGTCGTGATTTCCATTAATTTATAACTAAAAATTTATTTCAGTTTCACATCAACTTTTGCCTTTTTTTACTCTCAAAAACATCAGTTTTTAGTAATAATTTTTTTCTCTGTGACAAGAATGTGACAAATTAGTGACAGATTTTAAAATCAACTATTTTGCTTTTTTTTGAAATTGACCTTTTCCCTGATTTTGTCACATGAGGTGATTTCCGTGTTTGATACATAATTAAAGTAATCGTAAATCAAACCCTCCTAGCCGAACCATCCTTAGTAGGTTAAGCATTAAACCATGTCATACCAATTCCGATAGTCAACTGATATTTATGTACTTGAGCACCCCGATGCACGGCTAGCGCATTTTAATCCGAGATTCTAACAGGGTTGAGCGATAATCGTCGTCTAACCCTGCCATTTTCTTTTTCCTCGCTATACTGGCTGATTTGCTTGTATCTTGTTTAAATAGTGCCATCGCTATCTTTCGCATTACATTAAACACAAGCGGCCCTTGTTTTTTACGTATTCTCGATTCATCTTCTCTAAAGGTCATATCAAGCATCCAGTGTATACTTTCAACCTGCCAATGGCTACGTACTGCATTGAGTGCTTGTTCTGCATTTAAGTCGAGAGAGCTGATATACCAACGTGTTTCTATTGTCTCTATGCCTGTCGATTTATCAACAACCTCGGCAGTGACTTTAAGAATACTTTTTAAGCTTGTCCATTGGTAAGTTTTAGCTAGCCAGCTTTTATCAACAAGCAATTGCTGACAAGTCCTTGTCTCAATACGGCCGTGTCCTGAGCTTACATCGCTATGTTTATCATAGTTACTCTGAGTTAAACCTTCTCGTTCGCTTTTATGCCACCATGCTTCTAACTCTTTTTGCATGCCTGAGTGGTTCCCTTTAAGAGCGAGAATATAATCAGCTTTTTGCTTAATAATTTGTTTCGCTATTTCTTGCTGACACCCCATCGCATCAAGTGTGATGATACTATTTTCAATATCCAACATGGTGAGTAAATCGGGTATTGCGGTGATTTCATTGGTTTTACTATCAACAGTCGCTTGCACAAGTACTAGTTGATGTTAACAACTCCATGCGCTGACAGTATGCAGGGCACTTTTTCTATCTTTGGTGGTAAATGAACGACGTGCAGTCTTTCCATCAATGGCAATGATATCGGCACCGGTGGTTTCAATAAGTGATGATATCCAAGATTGAAATGCACTTTCAATTTCATTGGCTTTTAACCGACAGATGACACGTGCAATAGTGTCATGCTTTGGAATGCCAGCACTGAAAGAGCCATACTGTTTTAACCAATCAAGTTTTAAGTGCCCGAGGTCCTCAATATCTTCCCAACCTTCTGCACCCGATAGTACGGCGCTAATAGCGAGCAGAAGAATATCGGTAAGTGCATGCTTTTTACAGCGTTCAATGCGAGGGTCTGTAATTGAATTAAAGTGTTTCAGAAAAGTAGCGCTCATATTAAGTGGCCAAGGAAGTTATTATGCCTTGATCCGATCGCTACTTGTTCTATAAGTTCAATTTATAATGATACTTGCCGTGGTGGTATGTTCCACGTTAATAAAACTACTGGTTCAAATGACAAGATTATGCGGTAATGCTATACCGACTGTTTTTGAACGCTTATGCTCTTGAGCTGGGTATAAATAATACAGTTGCGTATATCTGGTAGATATACTATTATTGGGTATCTATTAGATATACAGGTAATATGAAATGGCTACCAAAACAGCCCCAATTAATATGCGAGTAGAGCCTTCTGTTCGTAATATTATTGATGCAGCAGCAGGTTTTTTGAAATTAGATCGTTCGGTCTTCATTCAGCAGGCTGCACTCTCTCAAGCACATAAAGTTATTGCCAACCAAAGAGATTTTATTTTAGATGACAAAGCTTTTAAGGCATTTGAGCAGGCGTTAGATGCTGAAGCTAAAATCAATAAAGGAATGGCTAATCTTTTAAACAGGAAGTCACCTTGGGAATAAGCGCACCAGAACCACTAAATGATAGCCATAACTTGCATAGCTTTAGTTGTGGTAAGCAGGAATTAGATGATTGGTTAATCAAAAAGTCTTTAAAAAACCATAAACGAAATAATACAAAAGTATATGTTGTGACTAATGATAACAACCAAAACGTTATTGGTTATTATGCAATTGCTATGGGCTCCGTACAAAGAGAATGTGCCATAGGTACTTTAAAAAGAAATAGCCCTAATCCAATACCAATGGTGGTTTTAGCTCGACTTGCAGTACATAAAGAATATCAAGGTCAAGGTATTGGCGCGGGCTTACTTAAGGATTGCATGCTGCGCTCAGTTAATGCTATGAACGTGATTGGTGGCGCAGGCATTTTGGTTCATGCAATTGATGATCCTGCTAAAGACTTTTATAAAAGTTTTGGCTTTAGCGAATCACTGTTTGATCCAATGACTTTAATGGCTAGAGTTTGTGATATTGAAGTTTCTAAAGATCAAAGTTTTTAGAAAAATACGTTTTCTAATATGCTTAACTTGAGATACATAGCTAAATATTCTGTCTGTCAGCCCAGGTAATATCAAATAGTATTTCATCTAGCTTACTTAGCATAATTCACCATTAACTTAATTATTTTATCTAACGAATAGCCTCAATACCGTTATAATTTCTCAGCAGTATAATTAGGTGCAATAATTGAACTTTTAACACCATATAAGGTTGAGTGGTTACTTAGCCACAAATAATGGTTCTCACCTGTATGATCTATAGAGCAATCAACGTTCCAATGCCTTAATACATATCCAGCGACGGCAGCTCTCACTAACGTTATCAACTTACCATCAAGCATTGAATATTCAATTTCTACAGTTTTCGGGTATTGTAAATTAGGGTGAGGGACAATATGCAATTCAACAAATCTATTCCATTGATGGTCGGCTTCTTTACTTTGATGTTTTTCTATTTCAATATCAACTATTTTGGGGTTTACTACGCGATTAACAACAAAATCAGCAAAGCGCGCCTTTTTTATATCAAAAGCTCTGATGTGCCATCGTTTACCATTATTAACCAGAGCAAAAGGGATTATAGTGCGCTTAGTTTCTCCACTAGTAAAAGAATGGTACTCAATTGTTAAGCCCATCTTTAGATGAATTGCTTGGGTAACGTCAGCAAATAAATTAATGTTTGGCGTGTTTAAAGCGATTGGCGATTCTGAGTTGATAAAAGCCTGTGCTTTTTCTACCTGATCATCACCAAGCCCATCACAAACAGCGCTAATAGCTTGTGAATCTGAGTAGTTAAATAACGGTCTAAAGCTTGCTGCTTTCAGATAACGTTTTATGTTTACGTCATAGTAGAGGTTATCTTTGGCTAATTTACGGTACAGTGCTATGTCACGAGTTGCTGCAGCTACTTGAATGCCAAATCGTTTGATTAAATCATTTCTATAGACAGAGCCTAAAAATCGAAGTCTTAAATCTAGAAAAAACAAACGCTCTTTTTGATTTTGACTTACCTGCTCAATACTTTCTTTCATGAGTTCATTACGGGGAATTATTGTTATTAATAATCGTCAAACTATATCACACATTAGTAAAATTATTTATCGCTTGATGGTAATCAAAAGTATCGCTATATTATGACAGATATGATTTACTTGGTGGTTAGTAAAAGTAAAAGTAAAATACATATTGTTATTTTAAGGAGATATTGTGTCATCAATGCCTAAGTTAATAGCCGCGTGTATTAACGCCATCAATCAACGGTTACCCGAACCTATACATGTTAGCGGGCTTATTAATCAAACTAATGAAATAACTCGGTTGGCATTTATATTTGATGATGATGCTAATTTAAATAGTGCTATATCGCAGGTGTTATTTAATAAGTCTTTTGATACCAATGAAGAGCTAACTATTAAGCAGTCGAATGAATTTAATTTATATAGACTGTTTTTTCAAGGCATTGGTGAGAGCTACTTTTTCTTTAACGAAAGTGCATTAATTGAAGATATAAAAAAGAGTATTTCTCTTAACGATTACTGTCAGCGAGATCATGCTTATCAGCAAAAAGCATTTACGCAAGAGGGGCGAAATTATATATCAAAGGGTTATGAATTTAGTTGTGATTATTGGATACGTTATATTAATAAAAATAACGAGCTTGTATATGCCACTGTTCGCTCAGCGGATATGGACTTGTATTGGCAACTTGAAGAGTTGTCACAACAGCTTATTGAGCAAGCTATTCCACATACCATTGATATGAATGAGTTGGAGGTCGAAAATGATGAAGGAACTACGCCTTTTGATATCGTCGTTGATGCTAACGGCAAAGAGCAACAATTAAACCAATTACAGGTTTTTTGCCGAAAGGTAATTAATGAGCTAATCCAAGATTACCGAGATAAAGTAGCCAGCGATGAACCTGCTTGCACTATTTCAACTGAAATTGATGAATGTACTGAGCAGTATTTTATTTTTGTTATTAATAACGAACAGGCAGCAAAAAAAGTTCACTTTCGTGATTTTGAAAGAAGTGTCGCCAAAATTAAGTTGCCGAGACAGAATTTTAATCAGCAATATAAAACGGTTTTGCATACCTTTAAATGTTTGTTTGAAGATAAATTAAAACTCTTTAATCAAGTAGATAATAATAATGAGGTTAGTATTTATGAATAATCATGTACTTGTCTATCGCGCTTTTGATTTTCGAGATCGATTCCCGATGCCGTTTACTACGTTTACGCAGGCACTTGAGGTATTGCAAAGTGAAAATGCTTATATGCCAGAATACGGGAGTATAAGTTGTTATTTAAAAGGCGGTCAGGAAATCCCAGTACCTAATTCTTTTTTTGTTGAGCATAAATTAAGGTTTGAAAATAAAGAAGAAGCTAAAGCTTGGCTAATTAAGCGAAATTGCCAAATTAAAAACTCCCCAAAAGAATCAATAATGCAATCTTTCGGGGCTTGCATAGCAGACCCGACAAAATCGTTTGATGAACAAGTAGAGCAAGCTTTGTTATCTACTGATGAACGTATTATTTCAGCAGATAAAAATAAAGAAGTTGCTCAAGCAGTATCTCAATATTTATCCCAAAAAATTAATATACTAATTGAAAATAGTAGAGGTAGTGATGAAGCATTATAAAGTGATCACCCAAGAGGAATTAAGTGACTTAACATGCGACAAATGCCTTAAAAAAGTCAATAAAGATAGCGAACCTTACCAGTTTCAGGAGTTTATTTCGATAAGTCATCGCTGTGGTTATGAAAGTATTTTTGAAGATGGCGTACAGCTTACATTAGATTTATGTCAACACTGTTTTAAAAATGAGTGTGGTGAATTTATTCAAGTAAACGCTGAGCCTAATAGAATTACAAAAAGTACAGCTGTTGAGTCAAAGGATGAAGGCTTTAAGTTCGAACAGAATGCTAAGCTAGGTCTAAACGCTAATCAAGCGTTATTGCTTCAATCATTAATAAAAGCGATGGCAGAACATCCCTCACTAAGGTTTATGCAGTTATTGATGAACACTATTAACCCAAGTGATACAGCACAAGCATATTACTGTGAAGATGAAAGCGTAATAAGTTTGCTAGATCAATTTAACAAAAAATAAAAGGGTGGCCATGTTAACTGTCGATAAATTCAAGCAACGTTTGAGAAAAACAAATTCACCAGATTGGCTACATGTGGCCGCAGATGACTCGAATGAAAAACAATTATATATTATTGGTAATGGGGGGATGGGAACTACCATTAGCATGCCCATCGAGCGGTTTGGCGCTGAAATTAAGGGCTATATCAGTAAAAAACTAGAACAAGGGGAATTGGTTATAGATAACAAGCCTAGTTTATTGTTAGAAAAAGGTATTTTTGTTCGTTATTTGGTGAAACCTGCAGATGTATGTCTGCTGCAAAAGCAAACAAAAGTACCTGCCTCTTTATATCAAGGGCTTTATATTTGGCAAAAAAATAAGCAACTAAGCGATGATGAAGTAATAAACCTTCTAGGTATATCTCTTGAAGAATTTATGCAACTTAAAGAAAATCAATATGAAATTAACGATAAATTATTGAATAAAATTTCAAGCATAACCAAGATATCTAAAGTAATTTGGAAAAACTATCTTGTACAAAGTGACTGAGTGTCCCTGATAGCAACAATATTGATTATTGAGTACAACAAAACAAATTAAAAGTTGAATTTTATAGGTGTCCCCCCAAGTTATTAATATAAATAATGAAAATTTAAGGCATTGACCGTTTGGAAATAATTTGGAGCTCAAAAGAGCTTGTAAAAAATTTAGTTGTTAAAGAATTTTTAACTTGCTTAAGTGATAAAGAGTCAATAAGTTTTATTGAAGCGCTTGAGGCATTATTTCTTACTTCTGAATTAACCAATATTTGCCAAATACTTTTAAGGTTAGAAGATATTCTACTAGCCGTTAAAGGAATAGATTGGCCAGCTGAAATCAATACTGAAATAAATGACTTAGTATCTGCTCTTAGTAAAATAAAATCACAAGAATACTTCCGTGATAGATTAAAAAATGAAATACGCTCGATTAAAAACCCTATTTATGGTCGCATAGAAGAGTACCCCATAGCAGCTCTTTTCTGTCAACAATTTGGTACCAATATCGAAGAAAATCAAAAGCCATTAATTTTTTTACTCAACTTTATACTGTTTCAAATAGCTAGACATAACCATTGGGATAAACACAAAAAAAGCAACTTATTAGCTCATGCTGCAAACACTTTAAGAAAAGTAATTGCGTGTGATATTAAGTTTGAAGTACATATCTCCCCTAATAAGTTAAATTTCAATAATTTAAACAAGCTACTTATCGCACTTACAAGTGCTAACCATATCGATTTTCAAGAACAATTCTTAAGAGCTTGGGCACAGTTTTATCAAGACCAGCCCTTTGTTAGAAAAAAGCACCTTAAAAAAGAAAAACGGCAATGTGATCAATCACTAAGTAAAAAAACTTTAAACATACAGCCAACAAACGCGACCGAAATGGCTAATGGCACTGTCATTAGTAGCGGGTTTTTATCCACTTTAACTGATAATACTGCACATAATGGAATCGATGATGCTTTTGTGGATATTGTCGAAGTCACTACACCGAACAATGTTGAGCTTGATCACAGAACAAAAGCTGCAGCGAGTATTTATGGTAGTAGATTAAGTTTAATTGAGAAAAAGCACTTACCATGGAGAAGTAATGTTTTAGCCAAACATGAAGTTGACGATCTTGTTGCTTTTATAAATTCATCACTATTAGGATCAAATGATCCTATTTCAATTTTTATCTGTTTATTGTTATTAACGTCTAAGCCTTATGTTGATTTACTACAAGTTAAAGTATTTACAGAAGCCCCATTGTTAACAGATATCAATTCTGATTTTATTGAATTATCTTCAAGCACATGGTGGCGTCGAAGCGTTGAAATGCCCAATGCTTACACACCATCGTTAGAGCAACGACACTTATTGGCAAAACACAGTGACTGGTTAATATTACCTTTGCCTAACGAGCTTATTCTAGCAATAAAAAAACTGAAAATAGACATACCTTTAACCATAGAGAAACTTTGCTTCAAAGATAGAGCTGCAACAGTTGAAGGTGAGTTATCAAGATTCTTACAACCTTTATGGAAAGATAACCCTCACTTACATCGCAGAATCACTCCTGCTGCAGTTCGAGCTGTTTTATTTGAACGGATCACTGAACAATTTGATAGTGGCTACGCAAGTTTGATGCTGGCCAATACTGAATTTGATACACCAACAACCTTGTATTACATCAGCGAGCGTTCAATAAAGCTGGAAGCTGATTACATTGATGTAGTTAACAATATGGGAATTCAATTAACGGAGCAAAAAGCGAAAAGTGATACAGCTATCGGAAGCCGGCTAGCTATTAATAAAGCGAAGATAAAAGAAGTATTAGCAGCAAAAAAAATAGCAGTATTGGATCTGATATCTCAACCAGAGCCTTCGCTTGAACAAATTATTATTAGGCATAATCAGTTTGTAAATTACACCTTACTGGTCTTAGTGGCGGCAAGCGGACATCGCAGTCGAACTGAGTTTGGGTTTAGCTCTTATTCAACGGATGAAGAAAATCACTTACTTCTAATTGCCGATAAAATTAATTTTGTTGATAGTTCTATAAGATTTTTACCTCATAGCTTAACAGTACAAAAGCAAATGTTGGCTTATAAAAATCACTGCGCTGATATATCAAGACTGATAAAAACTCATAATTTAGCGTTAGCAACAGTATTGTCTAAAGCGGCAACACTCCAGATAAATAATAAACCAACATTTTTTCATATTATTGGTAATGATATTAAAGCAGTAGGAAGCCATCAATTAACTGCATTCTTACAACCAGATATAAATTTACCCTTAAATTTTCTCAGGCACCACTTTTGCTCCGCATTAAGATCGGTTGGTGAATACCAATATGCAAAAGCAATGATGGGACATATTGGAGGTGGAGAGCATTTGTTGTCTGATCATGCTTGTTCATCATTAAATAATATAATAAAGGTCGCTGGAAATATCGATGTGGCACTTGAGTCTATTGGTATTGAGGCTATTAATTTTACCCCGCCAAAAGGTCCTAAGCTAAACGTAAGGGCAGACGTTATTGAACAACCATATCGACCTAATTACCTAAAGCGAAATGAAATTACAGAGCGAAAAGACCAAATTCGCTGGGTAAGAAAGTTAATATCACCTCACTTGAAAGCATTACTTGATCCTAAAAAGCATGAAGAAAAGGTCGATGAACTGTTAAAGCGGGCTATTGCTGACAATGAAAGTGCTATTCCTGTTGAGCGTAGGCTATTTTGGTTAAACCGCATAATTGCAAAAATATCACAAAGTCGTCGATGGGTTAGTATCTTAAATGAACCAGAAATCTTGTCCGTAGGCCCCGAACTTCTTTTAAATATGCGTCAAACTCAATTGATTAAAAGTAAAATAAATGAGTGGTTATTAGCAAATAAACATCCTCTAACTTACACCGAAAAAGTTGCAAAACTATGGTGCAGTTTAGTGATAAATAGTACGCTTGATAGCCCAATAAATTTACTCAATATAGCTACGATTAAAGCTCCACCATTTTATGAGCATAGCCTTGCTTGGTTTGAAATGACAACGCGTGATACAAGCGAAGTTCAACGAGTGTATATTGACTCTAT
Source organism: Colwellia sp. (assembly GCA_051531915.1). Lineage (GTDB taxonomy): Bacteria > Pseudomonadota > Gammaproteobacteria > Enterobacterales > Alteromonadaceae > Colwellia. Next base: position 12,869 of record JAOPTQ010000018.1, read on the forward strand.
TTCTTTATTGTTAATTCAAAGATACTCTTTTGCCGAGATAGAAATAAAAAGTGCGGTTGAAGTTAAAAAGTGCATTTACCAAGGCGTGTTACGTTCGATAGCTATAAAAAATCAATTTGACTCTCAAGCTCAAAAAGCACTTAAAAGCATTGATTCAGTAGGGGAATATTTGCGGGGGTCTAGGGATGTCTCAGGGATGTCTTTACTCCATGCGTATTGCAATAATCGAGTGTTAACCACAGATCTTAGCTCAGAAAAATTATGCCGTTGGTTATCGCCCAATCCTGTTGTTTTTGAACAAACACCAACAGAATCAAGCTTGCTTATTCCTTTTTCTACATCAGTATTGTACAACACAACTGATAGCAATTATAAATCCTCCTTGATATTGGTACGTAAATTACATCGAAAACTGCGTCAGCTAAAAAACATTAATACGCATAAAATACCGACGAGTAAAGCAATTATTCAAACTTGGGCTGATTTCATTAACTTACCTAATGAGAGTAATGTTGAACACCTAATTCAACACTCAAACCAATTAAGTGTAATGATAATTTTAATTATACTTTGGTTGATTGATGTTGCAAAAAGGCCTGGTAGGGGGCGCAGAAAATGCACAGCTATAGGCACTGTTAAAACCTATTTGTCTAATGTAGCAAAACCCTTACTAGAGCAGTCGATTCATCGCTCTATTTTGACCATGGATCCTGAAGAAATAACAGAGCTTTATTGCGATGCACTCGACGCACGTAATATTACTGATAGAGCTCAAAGAGCCGAAAACATGCGTAACTTTCATAATTTTGTTATGGGAACTTATCAGTGTTCACCGGTAGACTGGTATAATATTGAACCAAGTATTAATAACAATGAACGTGCTGCCGATGCCAATATTATTTCAATGCGTGAATATAATGAGGCCTTAAGTTTACTTAAAAATGATCAGTATATGACGGAAAATGAGCAAGATATTAATCAAATTATTCTCATTTTATGCTATCGAGCTGGGCTTCGCTCAGGAGAAGCAACTCATTTAAAAATACATGATATTGATAGCACTCATTGGATCATTCATGTACGAACAACAGGATCACACAGAACTAAAACCCTTAAGTCTAATCGAAGAGTGCCAGTTGGTTTACTATTATCTGATGAAGAAAAAAAGTTAATAATTAAGCGAATTGAATTAGCCAAACAATATCATCCCAATGAAGATAATCTTTGGCTCTTTTGTGATATCACTTTTCCAAGCTGCTTAGTTTACTTAGACAAGCACACTTGCAGAATAAATGAAGCAATAAAAATGGCAAGTGGTGATAACTCACTTCGCATTCACCATGCCAGACATAGTTTTGCTAACTACCTTTTATTGTTAATGAGCAAGCTTTTTTATTCGGCAAAAATTTATTCTGAATTAAAAACTTGGATCAGAAAGGAGAGTATTAACGCATTTTCACAGTTAATGATTGCAACGCTAACAGGAAAAAAAGCTTCAAAAGAAAATATTCTTCATGCGATATCATTAGCAATGGGACATGCTAGCCCTGAAACAACGTTACGAAGCTATATTCATATTTTGGGTTTAATGAATGCTGTTGAAAATGAGCAATGTTTACGTCGAAATATTGATATACCCTCTATGGCTTCTCTATCGGGTGTTAAAAAAAATAATGCCTATAAAATATTAAACCGAGGGGGTAGTGAACTTTATGGTTTTACCCCCCTTTGTGAACATGTAGCTAAAGGTTGGGGAGGTTATCAACAGTTATCAAGTTGCCTAAATCAAAATCACTTGCCATTAAGTTTAGCTCCTTTGAACAAAAAAAATGAGCTTCACATCGAATTTAACGCCATTGAAAGAATTATTAGATCTGCAGAAAGAGAGTGCTTAATAACCAAAATTGCTCAACGACTTCAATTGGATGTTTTATTTGTTCAAAGTGTTGTTAAAGCAACGCAGTACATTAAGTTTGAAACAGGCTATATGGGAACAAGCATTAGCTCTGATCTAGAGTATATTATTTTTGCTAGCCATAAAAACAAAGAAATAACCTCAGCAAAATATATAAGGCAAGCTGAGTTTCAAACACTTTTAGCTGATATAGCTGAATTGACTAATGAACAACAGATAGAGTTAAGTACAATATGGAAGCAAAACTATAATCATACTCATGGCTTAGTCATGGATCCTGTCTCCATTGTTAACTTTAAGTTATTGTTAACATTCATTGATTACCAAGTTATAGAATTAGACAATGATATATCTATTACCGGTAAATACGGAAAAAGAAAAGGAAAAATTGTTAAATTCATTTCTAAAAAAAGAAATAACAAAAAAAATAATGACAATAAACTCCACCATGCTATTTTCTTACTCAGTGTATGGTTAAAAGCCAAAGAAGAAATTGTCATTCATGAGAGGGTAGTACATGAGCATTGATATACAAGCAGACTTTATTAATTATGTTGGCGATGGAAAACTCGAAATAACCGAGCCAGAAAAATTTGCCAAGCTATCGAGTCAACTATTGGACTTGATCAGGTTGCAAATATCTAAACTTCAAGATAGATCAAAGCTAAAGCTATTTATTCAAGATCATAAAATAATTCTTTCATTTGCTGAAGACGACTCTAAACAAGCGGATTTAGATGAAGGCAATATCGAAAACATTTTGGTTGAAAGCTTAGCCAAAAAATTAAAACAAGTTAAAAAATATCATGAGCTGGTAGTTAATAGCAAAATCACAGAAGCAGAAGCTTTAGATTTAAAGAACAACTCACACTTGTCAAAAGCCGCGAATATCTTGAATAAAATAGAATCGACTGATATAGAGTTAGTCTCTTCAGGAAATGTTACGGTCAAAATTCCTCAGTTACCCAAAATTGATATTAAAACTGAAACATATCAACCTATGTCTTTATTGGGGTGTAGAATAACAAAACCAGAGTTAATTGGCCAAATGGAAGCTATATTTGTTGCCTTTCTTGATAATAAAAAAGTCACGGCAACATTAAAAATACTTGAGGCTGATGAACAACTGGTTTGTGATATGGCTTTTAATAAAAAGGAAGTTAATATTGAATTTGAATATTTAGTTAGTATTAAGAAGTCAAAACACTATAAAGGCACTCTAACATCAATAGAAAAATCAGATCAAATTGAAACAAATATTGAGTTAGAGTTAGATTTATAGTCTATACCGCAAGTAATGTAATACACCTTAGCGATAACATAATAGCTTTTGAGACGGTTTATCCATTTCGGCACTCAGGCGATCCGCATTCTGTACTGCATTAGCAATAGGCGTAGCCGCTTTATAGCCATAACGTGCTCCTGGCGAAGCACAAGTCCAAATATGCCTGAGTAAAATAGCACTTGTTTCATTACCTTTTTCTAGTGTCGAAAGTGCTTTAGCGCAGACTTCAATTGTTAGAGCATCATGATCGACCCAACGGCCAATTTCTGTTCGCTTCATCTGGGCAGACAAGGTTTTAATTTTACCAATATCATGCAGTAAGGCGGCGGTAATAGCCAAATCTCGGTTAATTTCATTTTTCCAAGGCATAGTGGCTACAATTTGAGCAACTTCCACTGAGTGTGAAATTAAACCACCAGAATAATTATGATGGTAATTCAGGCTAGCGGGTGCTTGAATATACCCTAAGCAAATGTCACTTGGCATGAGTACCTCAGCTATAAAGTTTTTAAGAGCATCACTATGTATACTATTAACCATTGAGCAAAATTCAGATAATATTTTTTTATCAGGTGTTAATGCACAAGGTAAAGACATAAGTCCTGATTTTTCTATAGCTAGCTGATTATTCGCTTTCTCTAGATAGGCTACATGTAAATACTTTTTTTGTTGATAATGTTTAACGCTAACTTCACATTGGATCATAACTCCATGATGTAGTGCTTTAAGATTATCAGGCATGGTAAACATATAGGCGGTAACTGAGTTATGGATATCAGATAAGCGTACAGCCCAGTATGGATTATCATAACGATCAATCTTCGCGGTAAAACCGACTAAACGGTAACAGCCCTTAAAACGCTTTAAATTAACACCATTCATTAAATTAGGTTGGTTAGGTATTTTAATAATATTAGCCATGATCATCTCCAAATGATTTTTTAAGCAGTTTTTCAAAAGCACTACCATCTTGGCGGGTTAAATTAGGCACAAACCGAGAATACACCTGAAAAAGCATTTGTGTATTAGAGTGTCCCATCTGTTTTGCTATCCACTCGGGGGATTCGCCACTTGCTAGCCATAAAGTGGCCGCAGTGTGGCGAGTTTGGTAAGGTCTGCGTTTTTCTAACTCTAAACGCTTTAGTAAGGGATACCAAATACGCTTAGTTACATTGTTATGATCTATTGGCTGTCCAGAATTACTACAAAATACATAATCAGATAACGAAAAGCTTGCTTGGTGTTGCTGTTTTAACGCATCATAAACAGGCTGACTCATTGTTATTTCACGTTGTGAAAAATCATTCTTAGTATAATCACACTGACCAGCCACAAGTGTTTCGCGGACTTTGATCATGCGATTATTAAAATCAATATACTTCCACTTTAAGCCATCAATCTCTCCCGTACGCATACCTGTTAAAAAACGGATTAAGTAGTAACGGCGATAATCACTTCTTACCGTTGAAATAATGCTATTAACTTCTTCAAATGAAAAAGGATTAACATCAGTCTTTTCAATTTTTAGTGGCTTGATCCTAATAAAAGGTGTGTTAAAATTATAACGATCGGCGGCTTCCTCAAATACACGACGTAAGGGGTCCATTATTTTATTGATGCGATTGTTACTGAGTGTTGAGCGTCCATTTCGACCCGGAACTTTGGCGAGTGAGGTTCGAAACTTTAATAAATCAGCGCGAGTAATGTTGTCGATCTTCTTTCCTGAAAAAGCTGGAATAAAATACTTTTTCTTCATACTTTGCATATTTTTCAGGTGTGATGGTCGCCATTTCAAAAAGCTTTCTTCAAACCATTCTTCAATAAAATCTTCAAAATCTGGCGATTTATTGAGTGATCCCTTCGTTTGTTGCATTTTTTCTTCAGCAATTTTTAATGCTACTTTGCTGTTAGGGAAATGTGCTAAATAGTCAAATTGACCAGTTAGTAGCTCAGCATTAATACTGTCTAGCTTTTTTTGCAATCGACGACGGTTGGTTTTGGTATCACTCAGGTTAGCTTGCTCGCGGTAGCGTTTACCAAGATAAGTGAAATCAAAATATAGTTTTCCTGAGTCTTTGCGAGAAGTTAGTTTAGCCATGATCTCTTAACTCCAAATTTTGATTATCTGCAAGTGCTAAAGAATTATGTGCCATGCTAAGCATGTCAGATTCAATCGCTTCCCAAATAAAAAGAATTTTTCTACGGCCGAAAGGCCTGATGTAATGTTTTCCTTCAATCAAACACGCGTCAAGCAACTCATTACGAATGGTTCTAGGTGTATAATGAATTCGATCTGCTAGCTGCTCAGTAGTTAAATATTTGTGAATAGTTTTCATCGATCTTCTCCTATATTAATGCTAACCTGAATGACTAAAAGATATTTTAATTATCAACATGTCATTCTAGGTAGCATAATAACAGCTAAAATGTCATTTGCAATGTTTTTTGTCATTTAAGGTGGCATAATTTTATTTAAGGTGGAAATATTTTGATTAAGTGTCACTTAGCGAGACTGATGGGTGAAAGAAAAATGAAGGTTATGGATGTAGCGAGAGAAACTGGTTTGAACAGAAATACCATCACTTTATTGTATAAAGAAACAGCTCAGCGGATAGATTTAGAGGCGATTGATAAGCTTTGTCAGCTATTTGATTGTGAAGTAAAAGATCTTCTAGAAAGAGTGGACGGTTGATGTCTTAAGCTAATTGTTAAAACTATAAAATGCTAGTGAGGTATAAACCAAGATAGCATTGGTGTTTATTCTATGAGGGGCTTGGCATAGGTGGGTATTATACCAGTGGCAATTGAACCGGTAAACTAGCTGTTAGAGAAAGTCTACTAACCTTGTGAGCTTTTTTGGTGAGGTAAATTGCAACGGTAAAAGTTATAAAAAAGAAAAATTATTTAGATTTTAAATAAAAATCATTTATATATATGTTTAAGCCTATCTCTTAAAAAATGAGGAACAGCTTCAGTTTGATAAAATGTTGCAACCCAAAAATAATTAGATTTTTCCCAACCAAATAAATTTAATCCAAATTTATCACATTCTGGAAGAACAAAATCTCTAAACAAAAAGAAAAAAGATTTGTTAAAATTTTTTTCATCTGAACTAAATTTTGTTTTTTTAAAATAACTATGTTGTACATATTCATAAGCTATATAACAAGACCAAACAAATGTTTTTTTATTTTTTTCATTATATTTAATAGCATTTAATAATTCTCGAATTTGAACTTCAAAACCACCTTTCCAATTTTTTTGAAAAACATCGTACTTTTGTCTCCAATTATCTTCATAAACTAAATAAAATAATAATTCAATCCAATCATTTCTTAATGAATTACTTATTCTATCTCTACTATTTATATTATATTTTTTAGTATGTTTTATAACTATAGTTTTTTTAAGTAAATTTCTAAATCTAAATATTCCTTTAGAATTTTTTTTTAAATCATTTATAAAATTTTTATATATATTATCCTCAATTTTATAATAAAAACCAGTAGCTGTTGGAAATTTACCATCCACGTTATAAATCAAACCATTTAAACATTTTTTCACTGCTTTTATACTATATCCAAAATGTTTCATTTTTGAGATATTTTCATTTCTACAATATAAAAGCATAAATAAATGATAAGCAGGATCAGTATAAATTGTATTTTTATCAATTGTTTTAACATCTCCATACTCTATACTTGGATCAAATAATAAAATATATCGAAAATCACTAAACTCAACACCTTCACTTTCCCCATTAATAAGAGCATTATACATTTTTCTTAAAGGTTCAGATTTAATCTCTCTAATCCACACAGGCATAGGTAAAGCAGAACTAACTTTCTTTTTCTTTAAAGCAGCCTCAGCAACATTTGGCACCATTGTCGCCAATATACTAGCAGTAAAAACGCCTGGAATTTTTCGCGTAATCAAATCTCTTCGAGTTGCTAATTCTGAAATGTTTTTTTGGATGATGTTCAATGAATTTTTCATACGCTACTCTTTACTTAACTCCAGCCATAACAATTTAACTTTTCCAATTTAAAAGTATGATGTGATTTTTTTAAATTAAAATTTATGCTCAGATATATTAAAAATCATATATTTAACCCCTAAATTATTAGCATAAAAACAATGAAGAAACAATAGATTAACTGAACCCGTCGAAATATTCATCAAATGAGCAGTGCGATGCTAACTGATAATACCTTACTCCATTATTTAGTCAGAAAGATGCCCCCTCCTCAGAAATAAAAAATATTTGAACTAATTGCAGCAATTCGTCATTTTTAAATAGGTAACTAATTAATCGGGGAACCCTCATGAATTCTAAAAACACAGATCTGCAACTAACCAAGTCATCTCTAATTAATAGTGCTCGTGAGTTTTTAATTAGTTTGTACGGCGACTTGAAACGCAAACATTCAAACACATTAGCTGTACAACACTGTTTTGACGTATACAAAGAAGTAGCTAAACATTCGCTGAACGAATCGGTTTTGGTCGCTGCTTTGCTTCATGACGTAATAGAAGATTTTGAGCAGATTACTTTCGCGGATGTAAAAGACAAGTTTGGTGAATCTATCGCCACCTTAGTTTTAACTTTAACAAAGCCGGAGTGTAAAAAAGGTGAGTCTAGAATGCACCGAAATATTTGTTATTGGCAGCAAGTCGCATTAAACCCAAATGCTAGATTGATAAAATTAGCCGACACACTCTGTAATTTATCGTCAGAAAATGATCCAGAAGAGTTTAGGCTTAGGTATTTAAATGAAAAAGTGCACAGTTTATTATTCATTGAATGCTCTGAGCAATTTGCACTGTCAGAAAGGGTGCGAAACAAATTAATATTTGAACTTAAACACATCGCTTCTGTGTATGAAAAAGCTTAATCATAAATGACGATACCCTCGTTGAAAAATGACTACTTATTGCTATACATTTTCGTAAAATATCGTTACATATAACGCTGAACGGGAGAGAATAATATGGCTCGAGACTACTATTTAAATATTTGTGAAAATTGCGGTTTTGTAGGAAGTGAGTTTTACTACGAAACTGACACTTTATACATGGGGGATCTAAGTAACGAAAACGCAAATATAGAGAAATATCAACGTGAATCGGCTTGTCAGGCTTGTGGTCAAAAAGCGGGGGGCTTGCTTGATGACAGGGCGATAAGTGCTTTTTATAAATTGAGTGGTGATTTAAACGCATTACAATGTTTCGCACTTGAGTATTCACCCGTGGCATTAAAGTTTATTGCGCATTCTAAAGCAAACCTATTTAAGGCTATTAAACTCCATGGTGTTGAGACATTTGCCTATTTGTCTAGCAAAGAAATTCAAGATAACTTAACTACTGTTTTGATATATGATTATCGAGCCCTAAATTATATTGAAAACCAAACGCTTGAAATGATCTCTACTGCTGTAGAGAAACATCCAGAAGCATTAGTATATGCTAAGCAAACTACGCCTGAAATTGAAGCAAAAGCTACTAAAAAAGTGCCTCACCTAGTTGAATATTGTAAAATTAACCAGCCAAATTTATTTATAAATTTGGTGCTTGAACATCCCGCATTATATCTTTTTATTCCTCAGCAATTTCGTACCGAGCCAATACAATTGGCAGCGGCTAAAAGTAAAGCTTGGGAAGGTTATACTTACAACTGGGAAAATGATTACTTTATGCTGCTTGAACATATAGTATCTCCTAGTGACAAGGTAATTAATGCGGCACTTAGTACTGATATTGCAAATTTTATCCATCTGAGTGACTCCAATAAAACCGTTGAGCGATGTATTCATGCTGTAAATGCTAATGTTGAATACATAAATAAAGTCCCTAAAAAGCACTTAGTTGAGGTTTTAAATAATGTTAAGAACTATCAAGCTGCGCGAAATTTTTTAGAAAAATAAAAGTGTAAATTAATTAATGCTTAACAACTTTTGGCTTACCTGTTTCTATGAATAACTTTCTCGTTACTAATAATGAGCAATGCTGAATGTGCTTGCTACTTTTGTAGTTTTAAGGGGAAAGCTTCAATAAGGCTCTTATTTAATATTGTATCTATAATGTTTTTTACTGTGGCGCTAGTCAGTGTTCCTGCAATATTTTTATTGATTTGAGGTTCATCTAGCATAGCAAACACAATAAATTCTTGATTATTTATTAAAAAAGTAGATATAGAAGAATGAATTACAAGTTTACTATCATAACCACCAGTCCTAGCTTTGATAGCTTTCGCACTAAAAACCCCACTAGAAAATGAGCTGTTTTTATTATAAATATCAGTCTTGATTTTGGGTGAAAAACCAAGGGCATATTTAATTTTTTTAGAGGTGGTAGGGCTAATAACGGTTGAATATTTATCTACCGTATTAGGCTGCTTTTTTAATAATGTTGGCTCTCGGAGCTTGCCACCATTTATAAGGGCGCTAAAGGCATTTACTACATGTAAAGGCGTTAAAGAAATTCCGTATCCGTATGATTTTGTTACTGAAGTATAGTCTGCAATATTTGTATAGTTTTCTCTTGCTAGGGTGCAATCCCTTTCTAAAATTGAAGATAGTAACTCAAAGTTTAATTCTTGAGTGAAGCCGAGAGATTCAAAAAAATCACACTGCTGCTTTTTACCTAGTTTTAGAGCTAACTTACCAAGTGCTATTTTAGATTTATAGGTTAAAATTTCAGCAATGGTTAAATCATGGCTCTGTGGTTTGGTGTCGTTTATTTGCCTTTTTCCAACGGTTAAAGGCTGAGATACATCTAATCGATCATTACCGGTAATTACCTTGTTGTCTAATGCATTTGCTATCGTTATAGGGCCTAATAGTGCACCAAATTCGTAAAGAGCTCTTGATGCAAGAGGAAATGTTTCTCTTCTATTTTTTGTGATTACAGGAGAGAAGTCAGGTAGAGATACCATCGAAATAACTTCTGAAGTGTTAATATTTAGCACAATACCTACACCACCTTTTGCACTACTTCTTGCTATCGCCAACTTTAGTGCCTCATATACTGTACTTTGTATAGCAGTATTAAGCGATAATATAACTGGCTCACCATTTGTTAGTTTTTTATTAAAAAATAGCTCTGTTCCCGATATACCTAACATATCAATATCAACCATACCAATGACATGTGAGAATAAGTTTCCATATGGATAAGCACGATTCTTAGTTGCTATGAGTTGAAGTTTAGGTGTTTTTAGTGATTTGAGTTTTAGGGCTTTTGATGGCGTTAATCCTCGTTTCAAATAAACGAATTTATTATCTTGAATTAGATTTTTTTCTAATGTGGTTATGCTCAAACTTGGCAGTATATTAGTTAAATTTTTAATTGCTTCATCTGAAGAATCTGAAGAATCTGTTTGGGACGGATCTAACCATAGATCAAAAGCAGGTACGTTATGAGCGAGTATATTGTTATTACGATCAACGAGTTTAGCTCTAGAATGATTTACTTTAGAAGAAACAGCCTGCGACGAGGAAGTATCCTGCCATTTATTTAACAAAAAACAGACAAAGAATAAAGCAAGTATTGAGGTAATAATAACCACAATAATCTTTTTTGAAAAAATACTTTTAATATTAATCATTGTGAAAATCCCTTTAAAAACCAATGCGGTTTGACGGTTGCTTAATACTATGCTCTTTTTTTAGCTCCGTAATGTAAGTCGTTAGCGATGTAATTCCTTGCCATTTTAAGCGGCCATTTACAGCATTAAAATCTCCAGGTGTTAGAAGCCCAAACTTGTTAAGTTTGTCTGCTGTTGCCAGCCAAGTTAGATCTTTTGTTAAGCCGAATGCTTTAACAATACGCTTTAGTAGAGCCAGTTTTTGATTGTTAGCAAGGGGGTTAAATTCTATTTTACTATGAAAGCGCCTAAATGCAGCGCTATCTAAAGTTTTCAAGTGATTAGTTGTACAAACAACAATTCCATCAAAGTCATCAAGTTGAGTAAGAAATTCATTTACAGCGGTACGTTGCCATTGTGATTGCATCCCTTCTCTAGCTGAAATCAGGCTATCAATTTCATCAATAATAATCGCTTTTTTTTCTTGTCTAGCTTTACTAAATGTTGCAGCTATGTTCTTTTCCGTATTGCCAACATAGCAATCTAAGATATCACTCGATCGAATTGTCATATATTCGGTTTTTATTTTGTCTAATAAGTAATAGGCAAATTGGGTTTTACCTGTACCGGGTAAGCCAAAAAATAGAAGTTTAGCAGTAGAGTCGCCTTTTAAGTTCTTGAGCAATGTACCCAAAGAAACACTAGTATTGATAAAACCTGAGTGATAAAAGTCAGGTAAAGGCTGTTTTACAGTTTCTTTATCGTCGGTATGTTTTAGATACATTGTTAATACACTTTCAATTTTACTTTGCACCTTGTCCGCAGGCGTTTTTGCCATTCTCACTATTCGAGTAGCATTTTCAATATGTCTTGCGGTTACTCTACTATTTGAGGCCATTTGGTTAAGCCAAGTGGCTTTTAAATACTGTTTGTGCTCAGCGCTAATAGCGTTGGTTAATATTTTCTTTCTTTGTTTTGTTGATAATGAAGGCATATGTAAAATATAACTAAAGCGAGAAAGGTAAGCAGGGTCTATTCCTTCTATTGAGTTACACAAATAAAAGCTAATTAAATGGTTGTTTTCCAGTGTCGAATTTATATGCTTTTTAGAAACTGCTTCTTTTATCGAAAAAAAAGATGTTTCTTTATTTTGAAACAAATCGGTTGCTTCATCAAAAATAACAGCAGACTGATTAAAAGCGTGATGAGCTGATTGAATCAAATTAAAACACTTCAAACGATTATTTGCACTGAGCGTATTGTCATCTTCGTCTTTAAAGCTAACTGTTTTGAGATCTAAATTTGCACTATGTATTAATGTTTTTGCTAGTTCTGTTTTGCCCGTGCCAGGATCCCCATAAACCAGAATATTTATGCCTTTTTCATTTAAGTTGGCAGCATGTTTAATAATAGTTTTTAATTCATTAATATTTTCAATGTACTTAAAGTCATTCATAGCCAGTTTAGATGGCTCTGAATCAGCAAAAGCATGACTTATTAATTGCATTACAGATGTATCAGGTAAGTTAATATTTACTTTTAGGTTTGAATCTAATTCAATTTCAGGAATCCTTAAAGAGCTGTTTATTCCCCTAATATAATTTTGCTTGTTGATTAGGCCAGTTGAAAAAAGTTTAGCTTGGTTATTGAGTGCTTTACTGGTTTCATATTCTTTTTCGTTGATAATCCCTGATAAAATAGTAATCTGTTCAATGATTGATGATGTACGCGGTAACTCTTCAATTAATTCATTTAATATGTTGTTATTCTCAATGTGAGCATAAAATCTCAGTAAATTAGTTTCGCATGTAGATAATTTGAGTGTTGAAGATAATAAGTCAATATTATAACCAATATTTGAGTCATCAAATGGTTGTGTTTTAGTTTCCTCAAAGTAGAGTTCAATTTTTTCTTCAAGTTTAGGTAAGATAACCTTCTTAATGAAAGGCTTTGCTTCTTTAATGTCATCGCTCATAACAGCAATAGCGTAGTCTAAATTTTCACAAGAATTTTTATGTTTTTTTATTAAAAACTTGGTTGCTTGTTTTTTTGGGCTGCCTAAATTCATTAATTGAAAAAACTTATCAGCGTTATCACTTCTAAGTAGTTCATAAATAAGTTCTGGGAAGGTCAATACTCGAAAGCAAAGCCATTTGATATAAGGGGATAACTCTTGGTTACTAGTACCTATATTTTTAAAAATATTTCGCATTTTATTTTCCTGTCATTATGTGATTACGTTGAAGTATTAGCTGACGAAAAATTGCATAAAACGCTATTAACTAAACGGCTATGCATTCATTCTGGATCAAGGGTATGAATAATTATTTTTAATATTTAATCGGAAGAATGTTGACAGAAAAGACTCTTCAATAAGGAAAAGTAACAAGCCTATAAGAATGTAAAGATCAGCTAAATTAAATAACAAAAGCGAATGATCAAAATAAAAAGGGATAAAATCGACGATACCATTAAACATAAATCTGCTGAGAAGATTTCCCCATACACCAGGCAAAAAAAACAAATCACCTAGGGGGAAAAAACCATTTTGAAAATTAATAGCGGACCTAATTGATAAGCCAATAGCGATAAAAAATAATAAATAAAAAGAGAATTTTTTATTTATTTCAATATTTAGCATTTGGAAAACAGTGGGAGTATTATTTAAAGCAACTAAACCATTAGAAAGTTTTAATTCATTTAATTCTGGACCGTGATGATTTAAAAACAAGGTTTTAGTAATTAAATCTAAGCCGAGTAAGAAAAGGATAATAGCAAAGCAGATAATTAATACTTGTTGACGAGTCATAGAAAAGCCTAAATTAAAACTAGTAAGAAGTGTTTTTCTTTTATAGCTGACGAATTTATGCGAGATTCCAGTATTCAAATCATAATTACAATAACTAGCCCAATTTATGGAATATGTTTGTTAACCAATTAGCTTTTTTCGAATTTTTCTCCGTAAAACTCGCACTATTCATTGTTTCAAAACTTAAAAAGTCATTAGCAAAAACATTTTGTTGTTTAAAATTATCATCAACTTTTAATGTTTCACTATAAGCTAAATTGGTTGTTAGCCATGTTTGTGTTGGCACCTCTTGCCCAATAAAAATGCTGCCTATGTTTAATTTTCGTGATTCAGCATAAAAACGTTCCATATTTGCTTTGCTATGCTTATTTAATAATAAAGGACCTTCTTCAAATACCTTCATACATGGTTGGGAATTATCGTTAAATTGCTGGTTTTTTGTATGTCGTAAAGAAGTAACAATATAAAGTGCTCTGCTTGTTGGCGACTCATCAAATGCTGATAAGTCATGAATAACAACGCCAGGTTTATGCACAGAGACTGTTTTATTGCTACGTAATAGCATTAAAAAATCATTAATGTGGTGCTTCAGTTTAGGCGCTAGGTTAGAAACTAAGAATTCTTTAAATACCAAGTTATCAGTAATATTTTCTTTAATAGCGACTTCAATAAGCATTTTTAATTCTTCAATTTGAAGTGGTCCCATGGAAAGTGACGACCACTGTAAGTCATTAATCAAACTATTCGTTTTTATATCTATAGCGGTTCCTCGTAAATTGTTTAATAACGGCATAGGTAGGCCATTATTTTCAACATTGATAACGAGAGGATTTAAATGAGCTAAACGCTTAGCCATTTCTCCTGTAGGATCAAAATATTGCCAGTTTATGTTGGGAGAATGTGACATAGCACGTGTGATAATTTTACAGGCTTGTGTTGTTTTACCGCTTCCTGTGCCGCCAAATATTCCAATATGGTTATTAGCGTAAGGTGAAAATTGCCATTTATCTGCTAATGTTTGTACTTGTGGTGCTGTGCTTTTTTCACTGTTTTTATGATGAGTATTAGTAGACTTGCTTTGAGTTTTAAAAAATGATTTTTCGTATTTTTGTAATACAGAGCCATAGTTTAAGCAATTATTTTTTAAAAATTGATACGAAACAGTAACAATACCTTGACCAAAAGCCCCTTGCTTCGCATATTGGTTACCCCAAGATTGCACTAACAAACCAAAACCACCTCCAGGGTAATTATCATCGTCATGTAACCCCACTAATAACATTGCATGAAGATAAAATTTACTATTGTCATGAAAAGGTGTTGGCTCTGCCCACTCTCCCGTAAGTTGAGAATAAATATTGTCAATTTGAATCGGGAATATTTTAGTACCTATTACCATTGGTCTTGGCTGTGTAGAAAATGCACCACTGAGCATTAACTTACCTATCGTAATAACATCATCACCATTACTTGAAACAAACCAATCATCCACGGTGTTTTTTTTAGCAAACATTAAAGCCAATGGATTAGGTTTGAAATGCATGAGTTCTTCACTTACTAATAAATTAGAATATGGCGACATTTTTTCAGGGCAAGAGCCATAAACTTTTAATACTTCCAAAGCGCTTTCTAATCGAGTGTCTTCATCATTGTTGTTGTCTAATTGTTTAGCAAAATAATAATTAAATGCAGGGCTTTGCATTTCAGAGGTGTTTAGTTGTATTTCTTTTAGCTTAATCATGGCATGGCTAACACATGTTCCTCTGCTGCCTTGGTCACGAATAGGGGTAAGGTTAGCCTGAGCAAGTAAGTCGACTTTAGCAGGTAGATTTACGCTATTTATTGGGAAGTTTGGGACTAACGTTTTACAGGCATAAGCTTGAGATAAACCAAAACCTATCGCTCCTGATGAAAAACCAAACGGTACTTGAATAGATTTAACGTATTCTCTAATCGGTTGTAATTTATTGACTAAACTAAGTGATTGCTGATCGGTAAAGCCTAAGTTATTGAACCATAGTGTTAATTCAGTATCGTTAAATACACAAACTAAATGTTCTTGGTATAAAATGGCATATTCAGCAAAGGATTCCGCAACAACTTCACCTAATGCTTGTATTGTGGTACGTTTCATTTTTGTCAGCTCTTTTGTGGGGTTTTTTCATAGAGTTGACGAAAATGTGCAACAAGTTGCTTTCAAATTGTTCATGTAATTAATCGTCATTAATTAAATAGGGAAAAGTTAAAGCAGAGCTAATTATTATTAATGTATTTTATTTTGTCTCAGGTTCTTGGAGCTTTTGAGCGTGTTTTATTTTTGTCAAATCGCACAAAAATACTGATGAAGTTAAATATGGCAAAATTATGCATAAAACCGTCAAGTATAGATTTATCCCAACGATGAAGTGGTGTTTAAAGATATTTAGAACCACACTTTGAACACAAATAAAATAGCAACTTTGAAGCTAAGTGTAAATAAACATTATATTTAATCATAATTGTGATAGTTTAAGGTATTGTTTATTTACACTTAACTATTTGTGAGTGCTCATTTTTAGGAATAAGGATGTATATAAAGAAGTTAATAGAAAAAGACCAATTTAATACTGCACCTGCACCTAAGTTTGTAGGCATAACTTTTGAAGGGAACTGTAATTTAAATTGCAAGCACTGTTACTGGACAGGATACGATAATAAGTTGCATGTAAGCGATAACGCCCCTAATTGGGAAGGTAGGCTGTCTGAAATAATAAGTTGGGATTCAGATGTTTTTTATGCAGGGAGAATTTTAACAAGAAAAGGAGCCAATTTTTTACAGTCTTATTGTGAGCGTTCAGGAAAATCAGTTGGAATTATTGATAATGGTTTCACAATTCTGAAGTTTCCAGAGCTTTTTAAATCTTATTCTTTTGTTAATATTAGCATTGATGGTGCAAGAAAAGATCATGATATTCAGCGAAATCATGTTGGAGCGGCTGAAGTAGCTTGGAATGCTGTTCGTGAATTGCGGCAAGAGCAACTAGATTTGGTTATTTCTTCATGTATCTCTCCGTTAAATATGAAAGGGTGGGAAGAATTCGAAGATGAGGTTTGTGAATTTGGGGTGCCGTTATCAGTGACTCCTGTAATGGAAACTCGATTGAATAGCAATAATATACCGTTATTCGATAAAACTATTATAAGGGGGGTATTTGATACTTTATTAAATGGTTGTACAAAACATGTAAAACTGCATGATTTAGAACATGTTAAATCATTACTCCCTACTTTAAAAGAGTTTGAGTGGGTTATTGAAAATGATTGTATTTCTACAAATATAAATGGAATTTATTTAACTTGGACTCCATATTCTATTTTCAACCTATTAGAAATCAACTTGTCTTGGGATGGTGATTTTTATACAGTTCATGATGCTGGTAATACCAATTGGACTAAGATTAGTGATAAACGGAGATTAGAAGTTTCAAATAATTATGCTTCTCAAGAAGCTGAGGTTTTGAGGATTTTATTAGCTTAATAAGTAAGCGAACTGATGCCTTCCAGTTAGTGAAAGGTGAAGATTAAAAAAGGAGATGATTATGCCTTCATGCGGTGGTAATAAATTTAAAAAAGTGCCTGCACCTAAAAAAAACAAAAAATAAATTTTTAAGGGTGTCTTAATGCCTAGTCCTATCTACTTCATTTAAATTGAAATAGTGGGACTAATTTTACTTTTTATTTAATAATATTTTACTTAGTTATGTAATCTTCCTATGACAAACTTCATAAAATTACTCAGCGTCAATGATACTTTTCCTTTAGATATAATAGAAATGAATAAAGGACGTACTGAAACTTTAGATAGAGAACCCCAAAACTCAAGACAAGTTTTAGTTATATTTAATAACAAAACATTAGATTACTATATTGACGAAAAGTCATTCTATCGTTTTGGTACGACTTTGTTGAATGAAATAATACAAGACCACTTATGGCTTAAAAATATGACCTGTAGGTCTGAGTCTTTTATCGCTTACGTGAATTCCTTATGTGATCTTTTTAGTTCTTCAAATTTCAATTCTCTAGATAAAAAATCTCTTATAAAATTCTTTTCACTATATCAAGATATTTTATATATGAACGGGTTAGAATTTCATGATGAAGGCTTGGCATCATCTACCTTTGGTTTTTCAATACAAGAAAAACTAAAGACTATTTTCAAAAGTTTAAACTATGAACCTAATGAAGTTATTCCACTAATTTTCCTAGCTGATACACCGTTGCCTCAAGAAGTTTATGAGCAAAGCTTGTCTTTTCTTGCCTTAAAAATTATAAAAAATAGTCACATTGAAAAATCTAAAAATGAACCTGATTGGGTAAAAAATAGAGTGAAAGAAATCCAAAAAGAGTTTTGCTGGATAAAGGCTGGATGGAAAAATACTGGGATTTCTTATGAAGAGGTAGAAAATGAACTTTCATACAAGGTAGAGTTAGGAGAAAATTTTTTAAAATTTGAAATTAATGAAAAAAGTAATAATAGAAAAAAAAGACTAGCACAAAAACGAAAATTTATAAAAGAATTAGCTAAACGTTTAATGCCGGATGAAAAAAAATTAGTAGAGACGATCATTTTATCAGTGGAACTTGGAAGAAAGAGAATTGATGCAATATATAAATTGATTTTTTATTCCAATAGACTATATAAAGAAATAGCTTTACGTATAAATACATCAGTAACAGATTTAAGGTTTTACAAACGAGAAGAAGTGATAATGCTTGTTAATGATAAATTAAGTCTAGACTACAAAATAGTAGATTGTAGGAAATCATTTTGTAGTTTTATTTTCAAAAAGGGGGATATTTCTGAAATATGTAACCAAGAAGAAGTTAATAAATTAATTGATTTGTCGAAGACCCGCTTTCGAAAAGGTGTCATGGAGGGACAGGTTGTATATGGTACTGGAAAATACAGAGGGAAAGTAAAAGTTGTAGAAAATCACTGTGAAATATTAAAAATGAATGTGGGTGATATTCTTGTGTCTTCAAGAACTTATCCAGATATTATCTTGGCGATGAAAAAAGCAGCAGTTATATTAACTGAACTTGGAGGCATTCTCTCTCACGCAGCAATTGTTTGTCGAGAGTTACAAATTCCATGTGTTGTTGGAATAGAAAATATAGTAAAGGAACTCAAAGATGGCGATTTTATTGAAGTTGATTTTCATTCAGGTACAGTTAAAGTGTTAGAAGTCTAATATGCATATTAAAATTATCGGTCAAAATACTCTATGTTGTCCTAACTCTCTTGGAGGAAAAGGTGCTTCTTTATTAAGGCTATCTGAGGCAGGTTATTTAGTTCCACATGGCTTTATTATTCCAGCTACTTTATTTGAACAATCTACCTCTTATAATGATATTAGAGTTGAAATATTAAGAATTCTTAATAGTGTCCGTTTAGGGCGATATAATGACTTTGAAATTGTTTCTTTATATATTAAAAATCTTATTTTAAATATCCAATTTTCTGATGATATTAAATTTTCCATTATAGATGAATTTAATAAATCAGACTTTCAAAGAGTTGCTGTACGTTCTTCGGCATTATTAGAAGACGGTATAAAACACTCTTGGGCAGGACAATTGGATAGTTTTTTAAATGTTAATAAGGAAAAATTAATAGACTCAATTAAAAAATGTTGGGCGTCAATGTTTAATTCACGAGCTATATTATACAGTCTCGAAAATAACTTGTTAGAAAATACTGGTTCAGTAGCTGTTATTATACAGAGAATGTTAGAATGTGAAATATCAGGAGTGGCTTTCTCCAAGCACCCTAATAACGATGGGGGGAAAGAAGTAATAATAATTGAAGCAGCGGTAGGGAGTTGTATAAATGTAGTAGATGGGAGTATTAAACCGATTACTTTTATTGTTGATAAAAATGATATTAACTCCGTACTACTTAGGACTAATCCTAATCAAAAAGTTCTTACATCAGATTTATTATTTAATATATGTAAACTTGTTTTAAGCATAGAGCAATTTATATCCTGCCCAGTAGATATCGAATGGGGTATCTTTGATAATCAAATATTTATACTTCAGGCAAGACCTATTACTTGACCGTAACCGCAAATTAATCGTAAGCGCATAGGATTCGGCAACTAGCCGCGTTCAATGTTCCATGACAGCGGTTCAAGATTGTTTGGTTTCTATGCTACATGGTAGCCGATATCACTTAAATTTAAACTTATGAAGGCTGGCTGAAAGATTTAACCAGAACGATTGTTTTTAGTTAAACTTAAAAATACTGAAATACTGCCCCTGTATTTAATTAACTCTAAAAACAAAACTCTTAAACAGTTCATTACTGTGACTTTGCTCTACCAATTCAAGTTTAAACCCAAATTCTTCAGTAAACTCTACAAACCTTTTTTCATGGTAACGAGTAGATGTTATTAATTTAATTGGTTCCTTACCATTCATCGCCTCAAATACAACTGAAATAGACTTAGATATAGAAGATACATTATCTTGTCTACCTCTTATAACTCTAGGTTTAATTGAATTGGTTATTGCTTCGCGAAAGTTTTTTTTGTTGTCATCAAATAGATACCAAATTTTTTCTAGTGCAGGGGCTATCATATCCTTGGCATCTTGATGATCATATTTTTCTAAGAGATATGCTTCGTAAGCTCCGTAGTTTTTATCCACATCAGCGGGGATCATCTCCGCGCAAACAATCAATAAGTCACCAGTCTCTGCAACTCGTTTAACAGAATTGAAAAATTCGGCTTCGTTTAAATTACCTATAGTTCCACCAGTGATAAAAAATGCGACTGGTACATTCTTTCTGCGTAAACAATTTATGGGTCGAAGTTCTAGAAAGTCGGTTTTAATCAGATTAATATTGATATAATTCGATATTGTCGGCTCAAGAGAACCTAAACCTTTTAGAATTTCATCACAGGATAAATCTAGCATTGGCTGACTATAATCAACTAAGCTTAAAGTAATGTTGTACCTTTTTGATATTAATTCATTATAATTTTTAAGGATTAGTAAATCTTTAGATGCAGAGCCAGCTCCAAATTTAATGAAGCCATCTGGTTCGCTTTTAGTAATAAACTCTTTCCATAATGAATTTAAGAATACTTTTGTTAGTGCTTCTTCACAGTGACCATATTGTTTGTAGTTTCTATTGTGCAAAACTGCATTCCAAGCTTTAGCCGCTTTTTCTGACTCGTAGATGATCATTTGATTTATGTCTCTTTTTTCAAACATCTCTTCAATATCAACATTTTTTTTAGTCGGTATAGAGTAAGTAGGGGGAATACTTTTTTTATCAATAATTGGTTGTATCAATTGCCTTAAACCGGGCTGAGTGTTTAGGCATTTATTAGGGATTGATAAACAAAACTCTTCGTAAGAGGAATTAACAAAAAAGTATTTTAAATTATCATTTTGAAATCCCATGTTTTTCAATGCTGTTTCAACAGCTCTTAGGTATATCTTTCCTTTTGCACCTTTCAACGGGCTACTTGTTTTGCCATCTTCTTTAATGGTATAACTTTTTATATTATCTCTGAATTGTATGCTATCTGTGTTTAGCTTTATCAGCTTCATTAATGCGATACCGATTTTTAACTCGGTACTTGGTACACCAAGGAATATTGATAAAATTTTTAATTTTTCAATATGATCAATGATCCCTTTTTGAGCAGTTAGTTCATTTGATATATTCATAATCTGCATCTTCCTTTTTTATTATCAATTTCCAAACAATGAAGTTGGTTATAACAGATAAAGTTATGCCTATGGCCGCCTCGTTAATAATGTTCGAAAAACCAAATACAGACCAACTGATAGATATTATTGCCCCAGTCAACATAGCTATTAATAAACTGACCTCATTATGCTTCCACTGCATTAACTTTATCATTACTGGTCCAGCTAAACTGGCGGCAATAAAGTTAATGGCTGATATAGCTATTGATGCAACTGTACCAGTGGTAACTGTTGTAAAAAACATGGTTGCGATACCAAATAGTATACTGAGTAAAGCTACAGGCACTTTATCTAACGGCAAAAACTTACCTATATCATGCTTAACTGCATGTGCTAATGCAACAAGTAACGAATTGGCGGTAGAAGCAATTACACCAAATATATCTGCGATAATTAGTCCAACAAGTATTGCTGGCATCGTTAAAGATACGAAAATGGCTAATCCAGCTTCGGGATCAGTGATGTCAGGCATTACACCTCGTAATAAAATACCGAATATCGTCATACTTAGCCAAGTAAACTGTACATACCCAATGTATATCCATTTTGCCTTTTTTACTTCTTCAGGGCTTTCACCTGCTATGTATCGCATTGTGACTTGAGGTTGAGCTAAACCAAAACCTATTGAAGCGGATGCCCAGCCTGCAATAAACCCTATTGCACTTGGTATACTCATTTGACCAATGATAGAGAAGAAACTCTCAGGGGTTGATGAGATGTTTGAAATAAAACTATCGAGGTTCGCGAATATCTCTATTCCCATATAGGTTAGAATTATCACACTTCCAATTAAACGTAAAATCGCTTGAAAAGTGTCTACATATACAGAGCCTCTAAATCCACCGATAGATGAATAGGCAATAATTACAGTAGCAAAAAGTAATAATGAGTATGATTCAGTTATGTTGAAGGCACCAGCTAAAAATTTTTGACCAGCAACCCACTGTGCAATGATGTATCCTCCTAAACCTAACGCTAATATTATCGAGGTAATAATCGTGATTGCTTTGGAATTTTTTCCAATTAGGTCTTTGGTTAATATATCAGTTAAAGTCAAAGATTCTGTTTTATTCGCATACGAGTTGATTTTATCTGGGAAGTATTTCCAAAAAATCAAATCACCGATAAACCAAGAAATAGGCAACAGTAGCCACTGTATACCGTAAATATAGCCTAAACCTATTGCACCAGAGACTATGAAACCACTATTAGCTGTTGCACCAGTACTTAATCCTATCAACCATTTATTTAAACTTTTACCTGCCAGGTCGTCTTCTTTCAAAAAATTAGATTTTTTGCGTCCTAATGCTGCCAAAGAAAAGGTGACGATTAGGGTTAGCAAAAAAACTGAAATTGCAATGTAGTTGTTATCAAACATAATAATAAGGCTCTAATTTTTTCATGCTTTAATATTACCGTTCCATTTGTGGAATTTAAATGTTATATATTCAGGGTGTAAGTAACAACTCACAGATTGTACCCATTTTGATTTCTTTCTACTCTATATTTCTATAATTATATCATGTGGTTATGTACTTAGTTTTTGATGTTGTATTTAAATTATCTAATCATTTTTTCAATGTAATTCCTATTGATTTTAATCCTCCTCGATTTTAGTTCTCTGCTTTTTTCACGAAAGCAAAACCAGTGTCAGAGTGTTTTTGTTTTTATCTTATTGAAAATAAACGCTATTCATGTCTTTTGAAGCTAAAAGTAAAATTCCACATGTGGAAAGTAACGGTGAATATTTACACGATTTTAATTCCTTAGTTCGCTTTATAGACTTTGAGTTACTGACCTGCAACAAAATATACAGAGATGCATGGTCTTAGCCTATAAAAAGGAAATCGCCATGAACACTTTGATATTAAACGCCTTAAAACAAGTCAATTCAATTCAGTTTTTAGAAGCTGAGGCACAAGTATCTAATACTCAGTTTATTAGTGCCAATAAGCTCAACAATATGCAAATTATTGCAGGTATTGAAGGTGGTCGTAATGCTTCTTCAGGTTATATCGACTTAACGTTAGTTGACGATGAATTACAAACTTCAACTAATTGTGTAACCGCAAAGGAGTATTTATCCGGAACCGACATTGTAGATGAAGAGGGAGCCATACCTCTTCCTACTAGTTTTGAACCTAGCTGGTCAAGCTTAATGGATGAAATTACTCAAGTTACAGAAGGAGTATTTAAACCTTCAGAAATAGAACTACAAGAAGCTATGAACATGGCTATTGCTGAAGCGACATCTTTAGATAGAAGTAATTCTGGAATGTACTTTGTTGATATAAATATAGCACTAAGTCTGTTAAATGAGTTGGGGATATCAGGCGAAAAAACTAAATTAGAAGAGTGTTTACATCATTGGGGTGAAAACGGCACAAATTTAATTGAATTTGGTAAAGGGTCGCTTAATAGAAATGCGTTTCGACGTCATCTAATTCAATACTTGGTAGCAGGCAAAATGGTCAGTTCTGCAAGTGTTCAGTATGAAGCTTTCCAAAGCTTTGTTTCTGAGGTAAACCATTTACTGAGTGTTAACCCGGAATTTGAAGTAATTGAATGCCTTGAGCTATTAACTTATTGCTTAGAAGATTCCAATCAATTTAAATCGGTAAGTAATGCACAACTAGCTAAAGTAATTCGCGCGAAGTATGGCAAGCAAGCTAAAAATGCAGCTACAGCTATAGAAAAAGCTGTTTCATTCTATAACTCGTTACCAAAAGGGCCTTGTGATTTGGGGTGCTATTTTAATCACATGCAGTTGACTAAATAAAGAGAGGATTATCATGAAAAACATTGTCATTCTTCAAAAAAATGAAAAAGGTATGGTCGTCCCTGTCAGTCATGTTTTGACTCAAGCGTATGAGGATGGTGATGAACTTTCCAATAGAATTGAGTTTGTAAATGGGTTAGAAAAATATATTTATGACTATCAAATAGAGCATGATTTTAAGCAAAGCTTGTTTGTTAACAAGTTTCATTTAAGAAAACAAATCTATAAAGAAATGGGGGAATTGGGTTTAACGTGGTTTGATCATGCCAGCATTATTCAACGTAATTTAACCGACCGTCATAAATCATTGGCGATTGCCCATGCTATATGCATCGCACAGCAATCTGTATTCCAACAAAAACAGGTCGGATTAGCCAAGGCATTCCCATATACTCACCTATATCAAGACGCGAAGTTGTTTTCTGAGCCTGTACTTAGAAAGTTTATCCAGCAAAATAAACTGTACCTTCAATATGATGATATGGAAATTGATGCAAAGGAGTTGGTTTTACGTTCAAATCGACGTTTTACACTTTATTGCATTCAGCAACTAGGAATCGATATTGGTCGAACCAGCAAAGCGGAAATTTCTAAATTACTAAAACAACATTTTGATTTGGTGATGACAGGAGGTAATTTACGTTTTGTACAAAACTACTTATAACGGCTAATTCAGACCAAGGATCTTAAAAAGTTAAAATTAAAATTTTTGTATTAATCCGTCAGCTCTCCACTTATTAATCAGTTGGAGAGCATTATGACCATTTCGCTTAAAGATATTGGTAAAGCATTTGAACAATTTGGTTGGGAGTATGAAGTTGCAGAAAATCGTGTAATTCTTGAGTGCAATGGGTTGCACGATTATAAAGATGAATTAGGAAAAGCTTATGTATATATAAACGTTTATCCTATTCGAAATTCTAATTGCGTAAGGATCTCATTCGAAAATATCTATTTACCTCAAGTAAAAAATTGCCCGAAACTATTTGCTTTGCAACAGTTTGAACTCATGAAAAAAACAACGTTTAGTTTAATGACTATCACTGATGTTCATTTGCTTTCTTGGGTATTTAACTGTGATAAATCGGCAGAACTTTCAAATCTTTTCAAACAAGAGTTATCTAAAGGTTTTTCTATCTTAGACCAATTAGTGGTTGAATCTATTGGGGAGGAAGAGGTCAATGTTGATACCGAGTTTCCTTCAACTATAACGCACCCAGCCTCTTCATTTGTTCACTAAGAAATACTAACAAATCCAACCCAACTGAGGCGTTTCAATGCAAAATATTATTACACCTCAAAAACCGAGAGAGTTATGAATTCTTCAAAAAAACAACAACATGATCAATTAACAAAATCAGTCCATTTAGAAGAGCAATTTTATAACAGCCAAAAGCACATTATCGATAAACTGATATCCCAATCTCCAGAGTTGATAAAGTCATTGGTGTCTAAGTTGAATGTGGAAAATCAGTTACTTTCAACCCCAAAGCTTACATTGCCAATTGATACAAATGCCATACAACAAAGAGCAGTAAACACTTTGTTTAGTATCTTTATATGCAAGCGCTTATTAACCGAATTTAACCAAGAGTTTAATCGATATTGTTTAACACTAGAGGCAGCCATTAAAGATGAGTTTAATGTGTCAGAGCAGTTTGATATTAAAGTCAATCTAGGCACTGGAACAGCGGAGTTACGAACAAAAAAAATATCATTAAGCCAAAATAAGCAAGTTCATTAAACATATTGCTATCAATTTGTATTGCTTTCTTATGGCGGATGTTCAAATTTGTAGGTGCTGCTGGATCAACAACAGAAAGTAGAACCATAAGCGGCTTAAATTTTAACGAATTTATAAAATGGTATTAAATCGTCATCTATTTTCTTAATCATGCAAATTTAAATGTAAGGTTAAGATATGAAAATTTTGTTTGTTATTATCGCATCAATTTTGTTAGTGCTATTAGCTTTAGGCACAAAAAACTCTGTTGAACAAGAAGAAACTCCTCAAAGACAGAACACTATTACCAACAAAGCACCCGTTGTTAATGAAGTTCAGCTATTTGAAAAAGAAGGAACATTTGCTTCGGTTGCAATAGACCAAGCAGAACATCATCAACCGATCACTGTAGCCGTTATAAATGAAGCCAATGATATTTATCAGCATGAAAATAATGATATAGAAATACAGGTCAACCATTATGAGGATGATAAATTTTCAAATTCAAATACTAAAAACACGAGTAAAGAAATATCAAATTTAACTAAGAAAAATGCTGAGTTAATTGAATTAATTAGAATTAAAACAAAGAAAATGAATTGATCCGTCACCCATATGTTAAATATCATTTTAAATAGAGGATTACCCCATGAAAATTATTCCATTAGTGTTACTAACCACTTCATTATTAACATCATCATTAGTTATGGCTAATTGCCGCGAATCAGTGCGGAATGAAAACCAACAACGCTTAAATATAGGTTCAAATAAAGTTGTCTCTGGTTTTTTGAGTAACCAAGGTTCAAGTGCTTTATTACCTGCATTTCAAGATATAACCATAGCAGAGTTAAATTTGATCACCTGGAAGTGCCTCAAAGCCAGTGATCCAAGTTTATTACTTAGAGAAGCTAAAATTGAAAACGTAATGGATGTTAATGCAGCCAGTTTTATTATTTTTTCGGCTAAAGCTAAAAAGGAGCTAGGTATTGATTTAAACAACGTCAGAAGTTTATTTAATACCACTATTCATCTTAAAACTAGAGGTGAGTAATGAATAATCTACTGTTACCTAACAGGTTCTTATTATTATTTTTAATGATAATACTAATGGCTAATATTGGCATTGCGAATACTCAACTTGTAATGCTTTGGCAGCATTGGTATGTCAAAGTGGGTTGGGTTATGTACCCTTTGGTTTTTATGGCTATTAGTTTAGCTTATATGTCGTTAATTCTTTATGTTATGAAAGATGTGTGCAAAGCACATCAAACAAAGCTTGAGTTATTTACTCGAATCATCGCTTATGCGGCACCAACACTTGGCTTTATAGGTACTATTGTTGGTCTGCAACAAGGACTTGCAAGCTTTTCTGTAGCTAGTGGTATTGATGAACTTATAGCTGCCGTAGGTAATGTGGTAACGGGGTTAACTGTTAGTCTTACTTCAACACTGTGGGGAGGAATAATTGGATTGTCGGCAGGTGTTATGAGCATGTTTTTTAATCCGGCTGAAATAGACAAAGATGATCAATTTATAACAACCTCCAATAAAACTGTTACAGATACTCCAGTAAAAGCACCACATCTAACATTATTAAATCGATTAAATAAAGTTTTTCGTCAGTTAAAGCTTAATGAGTTATCTCATGTTGAAATTGACAAATCATCAAATGTTTTAAAGTTAAAATGTCAGACTGTTGAACCTATCACTTTAACTTGTATTCAAGAAGCCTTGGTGCCAATGGCTCGATTATTAGATTTTAAAAGGTTGATGTTAATACCTAGTGGCAGGGTTACCGAAAATGACTTTGTACTTGCTGTTTGTAAGCACTGATTAGTGGTGTTTGTCCTGTTTTGTATAGTTCCGTCAGCTCATGTTGTATCAGCCTATTGCATTACATAGGCTCTAATTAATAACACTAACCCGCTGGAGTAAACATATGAACAATTTTAAAAAAATTATTACCTTGTCAGTATTGGTGAGTACTGTGGCTGCTTGTAGTAGCACTACATATAAAGTGCCTTATATGCGAACCCAAAGTGCAGGTACAGTTAATTTAGTGAGCGATTCTGCAAATGAAAACCCAATGGCTAAACAACAATTGTTAAAAGCAGTGAGTTTCTTTGATAACAAAAACTACTTGTTTTCTGAAAATAGCTTTCATGATTTAAATTACGATTTTCAATCTAGCAATAATGAATTGAAAATTAGAACATTAACTGCGGTAGCGATAGCACAATTAAATCAGGGTGAAATAGATAGCTTTCTTAAT
Source organism: Colwellia sp. (assembly GCA_051531915.1). Lineage (GTDB taxonomy): Bacteria > Pseudomonadota > Gammaproteobacteria > Enterobacterales > Alteromonadaceae > Colwellia. Next base: position 41,004 of record JAOPTQ010000018.1, read on the forward strand.
AATGTTGATGATTTAGTTCAAGCGACAACAAATAGTACTCGACTACCTAAAAAAACGCAGTTGATTATTGCTATAGCAAGTACCATGAAATCAAAAAATGAAGTTGATACACGTTTAGTCGATCAACGTATTCTTACTTGGGTTGATGGCTTAGTGAATAATTAATTACACCTTTTTGGTTTGATAAATACACGAGGGGAATATTATGTCTGACGGTGACGCAGTTTCTATTATATTTGCAGTTTGTTTTGTTTTTATCCTTTTAGTTTCATGTGAAAGGCAAGTACAGCAAGAAAATAAAAGTGAGGCTCAATCAACTTCATATTCACAAGGTAATAAAGCTCAAAACAATATATATCAAAAGAGTGTTTTTAAAAGTGAACAGCTTAAAATGCAGCAGATGCGAGATAGAAAACAGTCTTTGCTGAACAAGTATGATGAATTAGAGGCTAAATTAGGAGCTAGCCATGAAAGGTAATAGTGCCATTTTAGGTATGGATTTAATGACAGTTAACGCCATTGTATTCATTTTAGTTGGTTTAATATTAGCTTCTTTAGTGACAGCCAAAGAAGTAATGAAAAATTTTGAAGCGGCTAAAACTGAAGCTAAAACGGATGTTGCAGCACCTGAAATGGAAGAAATGGCAAAAGCTTATTTTGTGGTAGGTGATAATGGAGAATTTCAAATTAAATATGAAGGTGAACAAGGAAGTAAGCAAATATTTACACATTATAAAATATTATTAGCTCAATTAAAAAAAGACGCACCTAAGTATCTTTATTTAAAAGTTGATTCCCGTTATCCCTATGGCGATGTGGGCGCAATGATGATGGATGCTCAAGCAAACCACATACAAATTTATATGGTGGCTGAAAATGAATAAGTTAAATGAATTTAATAATCAAAGAGTCTTTCTTGTACTTACCTTATTTTGCTTGTTGAACGGTATTTGGATGTGGCAGCAGGTTAAACCGTTATCTGTTGAACCTATTTTGGTAAATAATGAGGATAAACTCACGCAAAAAGAAACGGAAAAGGTTAAGAAAAAAGAGAACAAATCCGTTCAATTAGTGAAACAACAACCTATTGAAGTAATTAAAGCTCAACCTAAAGCACCAGTACCAGCAGTACCTAAACCTCAAGGTAAAAAGAGAAGGAAATCTAATAAAGGAGTACCTCAGTTTGTAGGAGGAGTCTCTATTGATTATTTTACTTTGGAGCAATTTGTTCACCGTGTTGGGGGAGCTGTATTTTTATATGATATTTCTGCTCGTAAGCCTTACCGATGGATAAAGTCTGGTGTTCTGGTTAAATTGCCTTCAAATAAAAGTAAAGGATTGTCTTTGGTAAACCATATATTAACGAATGATTTAGAGGTAGGAAAAGTGAAAGCTTGGATAAAAGAAGCTCAACAAATTTATCCTAGAAGAAAGTTTGGTGTTGTTGCAAAATTTTCTAAAGATTTCCAAGATAAATTTCAACAGCACGCTAAAGATATAGCTAAGAAGAAAGGTGTGCTTTTTAACAATATTGATATTGTGCGTTTTAGTTTTATGGAAAATTCATTATTTATTAATCAATTTGTTATTGATGGTAAATCAATTGATGTGAACAGCAAATTTGTGGGGTGAGGGACATTTTACATGGTAAATATTTTAAATACGTTTTTGCTGTAACTTAATTTGCACTAAATAGTCAGCTAATGAGTTGAACCTATTAGGAGAAAAATATGAAAGCATTAAAAACGAATAAATTAACAAATGCTATAGCTCGTTCATTAAAAATTGCGGTAGCTGGAGTATTTGGTTGCTCTATTTATCTGAATACTGCCTTAGCTGATACATCAACAATTATTGATGCTATCGAAGTTGAAAAAATGACGATGACCTCAGCAGTGAATGTATACAAAGAAATTCAAGTCGATTTTGAGTCAGCGAATAAACTTGAAGAACAATTGAATAACATGCTTCGCGAAAAAGCTCCATTTGATGAAGTTGCACTGCTTGGTAAACAGATGATTTCAAAGAAATTAAGTGGGATTAGTGGAGCAGTAACTGAACTGGATAAGTTACTTAATTCGACGCAAAATATTTCTGAACTTTTAGATGAGCTGATACAAGAAAGCAAAGAAGGCTCTAATGATGGCAGGACATCTAAAGAAAAGCGATCGGCTACCGCTCATCAATTAAACGGTGTTTATAAATCACTTAAATATTTAATTGAAAATACAAAGGATGAATTTGATAAACGTGAGTTAATGCACAGTTTAGAGGTTGCTAAAACTAAGTTGTTAGACGTTAAATTTTCTAGCCATAATCTAGATTATGCTAGTGGAATAAAAGGAGTTAGAAAAGTTTTTAGTTCTTTAGCTACTAAGCTTATTTTAGAGAAAGATAAGTTGGTTGGCACTACTCGTGATTTAGAAGAGTTAGACTGGATATTAACGGCGGGTGAAACGGAATATAAACTTGGCATGATAACCACTAGCATTGAAGGAGTATTAGGCTCTGTAGGCTCTTATGCGGATAGGAAAAAAACCAGAACTTTATCTTTAAAGCTATTGAATAGACCCAAAAAATCACATATTTTTTACAATCATGATGATGTGTCATTTGATCAACTTTCGGCTGACATCGATGCAGGTAAGTTCTGATGGTCTGCTGGGTGAAAGGCATTGTTACTGTATTTTTAATATTGATGTCTTCATCTAGCTATTCAGCGGTGGATGTTCAAATTATTAAAGCTATCAATATTGCTGCGATTAAATACCAAATAGATCCCAAAATAATTGCAGCAGTAATAAAAATAGAATCTGATTTTGACCCTTTTGCTTTATCTCGAAAGGGAGCTGAAGGCATGATGCAAATTATGCCAGCTACTCAGCTTGAATTGAAATTACTTCACTCTTTTGACTCAAGTGAAAATATAGATGCAGGCACTCGTTATTTAAAACAACAGTTAAAACGTTTTGGTTCAATTGATAAAGCTTTGTGGGCATATAACGCAGGTGCAACTAATGTAATTCGAAATATTAAGCCTGACGAAACTAAGTTATATATAAAACGCTTTCATAAATATTATTCAGCGTTAATTGATGCCGAAATAAAACTTAAAGCTAAATTGTAATGATCTGTCATTTATATAAATAGGTTTCATCTATTAAGGAGTTGTTATGATCAAAAGTGGCGTTTCACATTCTTTTTTAGGGCTAATCATTTTACTTTTTCAAAAAGAGCTAGTTGAGTCAGCTACCTCGCTTATTAAAGCTGGACTTCCTTGGGTTGAAAAGTTGTTTAAGCCTGAATGGATGTTGTATTTAAATCATCCTTATACTCAAATTATTATTCTTACTCTGGCTTGTTTTAGCTGGGGAGCGTTGCATCATATATTCCTTATTGAAAAGGAGAAATGATGATGTTTCGATTCCTATTCATCATGACATACCTCTATTCTTTTTATATTCATGCAGATACATCAATAATAATAGATGATGTTTCAGCTAAACCTATTGAACGTTTGAGGTTTTGGCAGGAACAATTGTATACCTTGCAACAAGCTGTTGTTGAAAATGATCGAATTACAAATTGTAAAAGAGGTGATAGACAATGCTTTAATGAGTTGGTGGGCGGTAGTGAAAAAGTTTATGAGTTATTGTTATTTATAGTTAACGACTGGAATGATATTTCATCTAGTACAGAAAAAATACTAGATGGTTTTCAAGTATTAGAGTTACCTTCTGAAGCAAATAAAACGAAGCAACAATTTAAAAATTATCTGTATCTGCTCAGTAAATTTCCAGTAGAAGAATATGAACGCCAGTTACTAGTTGCTTACGTGAAGGGAAACTTAGGGCTACTCAATAACTATAATGAATATTACAAAATGAATAAATTACTAGCTAATGAGGCACTAAAACAAAAAGTGAAATTAAGAAAGATAAAATACAAAGTTATGAAGCAAATATCAGAAGAAAGAAAGATTTTGTCTGCTTTGGTTATTTAGCTATATTTAAGTTCTTTAAGTCACTTGTGTAGGTTAATTGGAAATTTTATTTATATGAGTTTTTTATTTTAGAGGCTAAGTATGTCACAAATTGAGTTTAATGAATATTTGTTAAACTCTCCTTCCCTTAAAGGTAACTTTATGAATAAACAATGAAAATGAAGCAGGTGATAAAGTGATCTTAAGGTAAATTTTAGTCGATTAATATCAAGTATGTCACAAAACTTCCGTTACATAAAAATAATTATAGTAAAGTAGGGCGAAGGTCAAAAAATGAATATTTATGCACTTTTTATTGGGGTTATGCAAAGACAGAAAAGGGCAAAACGAGAAGAAATGTCACAAGGGTGGCACAAACTTGTTTTTGGTATTTTAGTATGAAATTCTATTGATGAATAAAACTAAGTTATAAAAATAATTAATGAGGTTTAATTATGATTCAATTGAATGGTTTTTGTGACTAAATTTTATGACACAACCCCCCTAATAATCCAACAAACAGAAATTATCAAGGACGATAATTTAAAGTGCTTTGATTTTTAAAGGATAAAAGTGGTTGCGGGAGCTGGATTTGAACCAACGACCTTCGGGTTATGAGCCCGACGAGCTACCAAGCTGCTCCATCCCGCGACAGGATATCTTGTACTTTTGGTATTAGATATTTTCATGTAAAATTGGTTGCGGGAGCAGGATTTGAACCTACGACCTTCGGGTTATGAGCC
>JAOPTQ010000019.1:0-42158 GCA_051531915.1 Colwellia sp.
CGAAAGTGACGGGCTTTTTGCTAAAGCTTTAGTTATTTAAATTATTTTATAAGTAAATTAAATTATTAAAGTTTTTGTCTAACGACAATAGCGTTGTAGCTCCACCTGATTCCATTCCGAACTCAGAAGTGAAATGCAGTAGCGCCGATGGTAGTGTGGGAGTTCCCATGTGAGAGTAGGTCATTGTTAGACTTTTAATTCGTTTGATAGTGAACCGTAATTGCGCCGATGGTAGTGTGACTTATGTTACACTAAAGCCCATGTGAGAGCGTAGCGGGACATTGTTAGATACCTAATTCTATCAGCTATTAGTTGATAAAATGGCCCTGTGGAGGGGTTCCCGAGTGGCCAAAGGGATCAGACTGTAAATCTGACGGCTCAGCCTTCGGTGGTTCGAATCCACCTCCCTCCACCATATTTTAAAATGTTAAGTACCAACTACTTGTTGGTACTTTTCTTTTAATTTCATAAGCTTTTCATTATATTCATTTTGTATTGGAAAATTTAATAAGTTTAAAATTAAGATTTTAGCTTGTTTTAAATTACCTATTTCCTCTTTATCATTTTCGTATGAAGCAAGTAAAGCTTGTAATAAGTTTAATTTTATTCCTATATGTTCCGGAAATATAATATGCGCTTTATTTAACTCCTCTATTGCTAACAGATACTTATTTTCAGAATATAAAATCTTACCTATTTTTATTGATTTTTGCGCTAGAACTTTATATTTATTATTTAGTGATTTATCAGATAACTCACCAACTTTTGTTGATTTTGCTTCTTGGTTTGCTGATTGTTTATTAACAGCTACCAAAATTTGAGAAGCCTTGTGCCCTTTGTTTAATTTAGTTAGATATTTTGATATGTTAACTAAATTTATTTCCTCTATTTCTTTTCTGTTTTCCTCTAATAAAGCCTCTCCTTGGTTCAATTTGTTTTCTGCTAACGTATATTCGTGTATATTTTCTAACAAGCATGCTGACAGTAAATGAGATTCTATCTTTAGTGCTATTTGATTGAAATCACGTGTCATTTGACTTAATGCACTAAATGCTTTTCCGTTTAATATCTTTGCTTTATCAATGGGTATTTCATGTGTTAACTCAACTAAAGCGCGTGCAAATTGCAAAGCATTTTCGGGTGAGTTATGTATTGAATAATTAGCAAGTTTGTGTGTTTGCTCATAAGCATAAGCTGCGTTTTCAAAATTTTCATTTTCAAAACATAGAAAAGCATACCTTTTAGATCTAATAATGGATCTTGGTGAAAGATTTAAAGCTTGCTTTAAGGTAAGCTCGGCACTTAAATTATTAAACTGTTTTTGATAAGTAGTGGCAAGCCAATCATAACTTGGTAGATATAAGGGATGTTGTGCAATAATTTCTTTAAATATATCTTCAGCGAAGCTTAGTTGATTTTCATGTAAGGCAATTTTACCCAAACCAATACTTGCCCATTGGCAATTTTTGGCATGTTGGTATTCGAGGTATATTTTTCTAGCTTGATCAAATTGCTTTAATTCAAAAAACTGCCTTGACTTTATACCTAGACATTCGGATCTGTGAGGACTATTTTGCGCGATAGCATTATTTACTAAAGCTAAAGTGATTTTGCTATTACCTTGCTCCATAGCTTGGTATATGGGCGCCATTGTCTTTTTTTTCATTAAGCAAGTTGTTAGGCGTTTATTTAGCTCCTTAATTGTATAAGGCTTACAAAGATAATCGTCGGGCTTATGCTCTAATGCAGCAAGTACCATCGCTTGAGATAGCTCAGCGGTAATAATAATTACAACACAATGGCGGCTTATAATTTTATTTATTCTTAATTCTTCGAGCAGTTGTTGTCCATTTTTTTGTTTATCGCCGAGATCATACCCCAATAGAATCACATCATAGATTTTTTCTAGACAGATAGATATTACGTCTTTAGCGTAGAGCGTCGAATCAACTTGTTGGTTTGATATACTCATGGCAAATCTTTTCAGAATATCATGAGATGGCTTGATATTATCTACAATTAAAAAACGTTTGTTTTGATAATTAACACTAGCCATGTTATCTCTTACAGTAAAAAAGTCCCATATAGTTTTTAACGGAATTTTAAAAGTTTGTCTAGTTTAGATGTGAAATAACTTGCGTAAAAAGATGATAAACTATAGTTATATTTTATTATTCTTATAATCGCACACTATGACTTTTGCCTCCTTTTCTCTAAATAGCAGTATTAACAAAGCTATTACTGAGTTGAATTATACAAGCCCTACACCGATACAATTACAGGCAATACCGTTTATTCTTACCGACTGCGACTTGATGGCTAGAGCGCAAACGGGTACAGGAAAAACGGCAGCATTTGCTTTACCGCTCATTCATAAATTATGTTTTAACAATCATCACACCGCTCGTATCCGCGTTTTGGTTTTGACGCCTACGAGGGAGTTAGCGCAACAAGTTTATAACAGTTTTGAAAAATACAGTAAATATACCAAGGTTAATACAGCGCTTATACATGGCGGTGTAAGTAGTAAACTTCAAATATTACAAATAGATCAGGGAGCTGAGGTTTTAATCGCAACGCCAGGACGCTTACTTGATCATCTTTATAAAAAGACTATCTCTTTGAAATATATTGAAACGGTAGTTTTTGATGAAGCAGATCGTATGCTTGATATGGGATTTAAAGATGAAATAGATAAAATTCTTGACCATATACCGAAGCAAAGACAAACCTTATTATTTTCTGCTACTTTTGATGATGAAATTTATAAATTAAGTCAATCCTTTTTGAATAATCCTAAACGGTTAGAGGTTGAGGCATCAAATAGTGTTGTTTCAGAAATAGAGCAAGTTGTTTATGCCGTTGACTCAGAGAGAAAAAGAGAGTTGACATCTTACCTTATAGGTTCTAAAAATTGGCAACAAGTGCTTATTTTTACACGTACCAAAAAATCAGCTGATGAACTTGCTAAAGAAATGTGTAAGGATGGCATTAAGTCAAAATCTATTCATGGAGATAAATCTCAAGGAGCTAGAGATAAAGCCTTATCAGAGTTTAAACAAGGAGAGATCAGGGCGTTGGTTGCAACAGATGTTGCTGCTAGAGGAATAGACATTATAGATTTGAAATATGTGATTAATTATGAATTACCTTATGTAGCAGAGGATTACGTGCATCGTATTGGTCGTACTGGCCGTGCAGGAAAGGCGGGCATTGCCATCTCTTTGTTAAGTGCTAATGAGGAATGGTTGCTTGAAGCAATTGAAAAAGTATTAAATGAACGATTATTACAACAATGGGTGTCAGGCTATGAACCTAATTTGACATCAGCAACAGAATCTAAGAATAAACCGCGAGAAAAGCAAAGAGCACGAAAAAAAGCACTTGGAGGCTCTACGACAAACATAAAAAAATCACGCCATAAAAAAGGTAATTTTAATAGAAGATAAAGTTATGTTAAATAAATTAAGGGTTGTTGAACCTTAATTAAACTTTGATTGAATTTTATACATGCCAGAAGCCCGATTCGTAAGAGTCGGGCTTTTTGTTTTTTAACTCATTCAATTATAAATTACTATAACTTATTTGTAAGAAGTATTCTGCACCTGGTGTTATATAGTTTGGAGCAGTTTCATAATCTTCATCGAAGATGTTATTTGCTTTAACTTGTATTTTCCAAGCATTATTTAATTGATAGTTTACGCTAAGATCAACAGTATTATATGCAGCTAATGAGCTGCTTGAATAAGCATCAAAACGTGTTCCTTGATATCTGTACGCACCACTAAAGCTAATGTTGTCCCAGTAGTAAGATGCTTCAATATTGGCTTTATGTCGAGCTCTACGGCTAAGTTGAGTACCGGTAGTTTTGTCTTCAGTATCGGTATAGGCATAGTTGGCGGATAAATTAAGGTTATCTACATTTTTTGATAAATTTAATTCTATCCCTTTAATTGTTGCATCGGCAATATTAGCGTATCTGTATACGCTATAGTCGTAATCAAGTAAATTATCAAAATCTAAATGGAAATAGGACAATTCAGCTTGCGCACCAAAAAAATCACTGCGTAGTAAAAATTCCCAACTTTGCGATGTTTCTAATTCAAGATCTTTATTTCCAGACCAACCGTCATGCAGCTGATATAAGGTTGGTGCTTTAAAACCTGTGCCATAGTTCAAACTTGCAAAGGTTGATTGATTAATGTGGTAACCCATACTCAGGTTATAAGTCATTTCTGAGCCGGTATTTTCAACATCGTTATAGCGTAATGATATTTCGCTCAAGAATTTATCTGCACTATACAAAGCTCCAGCAAAAATACTGCTAGTGTTACGAGTATTATCAGACTTATCGGCAAATTCATTTGATCCTTTATATTCATCTTGGTAGAATTGCGCGCCAAAATTATAATTTAAAGCGTTATCCGTGTTATACACACTTGCATAATCCACCTGATTGCGATTAGTTTCATCTTCTGCTGGATAATCACCTAGCCGGATTTGATTTTCTTGGTATTGAGCGATATAAAGATCATGTGACCAATGATCATTGTTGTAACTTAAGCCTGTTGATAGTAGGTGCTTTTTATATTCTTGACTCGGTGCTTTTACGGTATAACTGCTGTTACCATCGTAATCATAGCTACCATCATCAAAGCGACCAACCCAGTGTAACTTAAATGTATCGCTTAGTGTTTGATAGCCTTTGAGTGAAAGGTTAATTTTATCATACTGATCTTTCTCGTCATCAACCACATAGTCATTGCTGGTTACATCATAACCATCACTTGATTCTGTGCTAACACTTAATGTGCTTGCACCATTACCATGACTGATCCCCGCGGTGACGCCAGCAAAAATATAATTGTTTGAACCGTACTCAATCGCTGCTTGGTATTCACCTGCTTCTAAATTACGAGTGAAAATTTGAACTACTGCGCCAACAGCATCAGAGCCGTACATTGCAGCACGTGGACCTTTAACGACTTCAATACGCTCAATTTGATAAGTTGGAATATCATTGACTGAGGCTCCACCTGATCCTGTCACCGTATCAATACGTACACCATCAACAAGAAATAAAGTGTGAGTTGAGTTAGTTCCGCGAACAAAAACCGAGGTAACTTGTGCCGGACCACCATTGGAGGCGATATCGATACCGACGGTTGTTTGTAACAATTCAGCGACTGATTTGGGTTGAATTCGATCTATATCTATTCTATTGATGATAGATACCGTCGACATAATTTCATCCATTGATTGCTTGTACGGATTACTTGTTATTAATATGTTTTCATCGGCTGCAGTCTCTGATGCTATTTCTACAGATTCAGCAATAGATGTTTGTGAGATAAATACGCTTGCTATGCTTAGCGCTATAACTGTTTTTTTCATGTTTTCCTCTTTTATACCTGTCAAGGTAAAAGCACCCACCGTGCTTAAGGTGATAAATTAATTCTAGGCCGGTCTCCGGACTTTAAGCGTGAACTTATTACCGTTGCGGGGGCAGTGTCGGTTTTTCACCAACTTCCCGTTTAATTTACTTTATACCAATGCAAATAAATAAGTGAATATTCTAAATGGACTAAATATTCCAATAACATCGTTGCCTTCAATCCTAATAGCCAGCTATTACTCAATCTAGCGCCTTGTTCTTGAAAATTTATCCTCATTAATATTTGATCACTAACTTACTGGTATTGGTATTACTTAAAAATAACTGAATAAAGTAAACACCTAAAATGGATATTGAACTCAATAACATTGAGCTTTGTCGAGTATATTAGAACTCATTTTTGTTCTGTAACCATTGACGTGTTTCATCAATGGTTACACACAAACTTTTTAACTGCTTAAGGCTGCGTTTGGTCATTCGGTGTAAAGCGTCAGCATTAGGCTGGATAATTCGTTTATTTTTAACGGCGGCAATACTTGGCCACTTTTGCCAGTGATAGGCTGATTTTTCAGGTTGATTAATCGATAATGGTTGAATAATTATTTGTATTGATTTTTCTAATATTTGCTCAATATTAACTTGCGGATAAGGAGCAGCGTTTTCCTGAAAAGGGTTGTTAACCTTGCACACATCAAGAAATTGTTGTGGCCAACTATTTTTTGCTATGGTTGTCAAAGGCCTAGGCCAAAGCTCATAAAATCCAGTAATAGCTTGTTTGTTTTGGTAATGACTTTTTATTTTGCTAAGCTTTTTCAGGAACTGATTGGCTTGTTGCTCCCCTTTTTCTTCATGATCTGTTATTTTTCCAAAATAACGCATTTCTTTAGCAATATCTTCAAAGGTATTTGGTTGAGAATAAACAATAGTAAAACCTAGTTGTGTTAAACGGGATAGATCATCACTTGGGTTACCACTTTGCCATGCAATAATTAAATCAGGTTGTAATTCAATAACACGTTCAATTTGAATACGTAAATAATTACCAATACGTGGAATTTTTTTTGCTTGCTCTGGGTAATCAGAAAATTCCGTTGTACCAATAATTTGTGAGCCTGCGCCAATATCATAAAGCATTTCAACAATATGAGGAGAAAGAGCAACGATGCTTGGTTTTTTTTGTACCAGTGAATTGCTTTTTTCTGCCTTACTCTGATTTGATGTACTAATAGCAAAGAGGAGAAATAGTACCGAGCAGAGTATGTATTTAAGAATATAGTGCATTACCAATCAATTCCTTTTTGTGCTTTTATACCGCTGTCAAAGGCATGTTTAATTGACTGCACTTCGCTGACGGTATCGGCTAAATCAATAATGGCTCGATGACACGCTCTACCAGTAATGATTACGTGTTGATTTATAGGCCTATTTTTTAAGGCGGTAAGAACTTCATCTAAATCTATGTATTTGAATGACAACATGTAGGTGATTTCATCTAGTAAAATAACATCGATATTTTTATCCTCAAGGAGCTTTTTATTTTTTTTCCACACTTTTTGTGCCGCTTTTATATCTTGTTCTTTATCTTGAGTATTCCAAGTAAAGCCCGTTGACATAACCTCAAAACTAACGCCTGCATTTTCCAGTAAGGTTCTTTCGCCACAAGCCCAAGTGCCTTTTATGTATTGAACAACCGTGGCATTCAAGCCATGACCTACAGCACGTGCTATTGTGCCAAAACCTGAGGTAGATTTTCCTTTTCCGTTGCCCGTGATAACAATAAGTAAACCGCGCTCTTCTTGTGCGTTTTCTATACGTTGATCTACTTTATCTTTTACACGTTGCATACGCTGTTGATGCTGTGATTTTTTATCTGTCATTGACTTACCTTTAGTAGAGTTATCTGTTAGCTGATGTTTTTGCTGCGTGCCATAATAAATAAAAAAAACAAACTTCCAAGCGCAGAAGTAATAATACCAATAGGAATTTCTGCATTAGCGAGTACGGTTCGGGCTATAATATCGACCCAAATTAAAAATATGCCACCAATTAATGCGCTACCAATAATTAATTTTAAGGTTGTTACGCCGACCAATTGCCTAACTATATGGGGGATCATTAACCCAACAAAGCCAATGCCGCCACAATAAGCGACAATAGTTGCCGTTAATGCCGCACAAAGCCCAAGCATTAACAGCCTTAATTTATCAACATTAACACCTAAGCTAGCGGCACTTTCATCACCGAGTAATAGAGCATCTATTTGTCTATGTAAGGCTAAAATAACAATTAACGTGATTAACAGTACACTTGAGATAACATAAAAATTGGAAATTTCTGAACGAGCTAAGCTACCCATTAACCAAAATATTACGCGGTTAGTCGCCAGAGGATCGCCAAAATATAAAATGAATTGAGTTACGGCAGCAAGCATAAAAGAGACGGCGACTCCGGCTAATAATAATTGCTCCATTCGCTTTAATACTTTAGCAATAAATACCACAATTAATACTGCAAATAAGGCACCTAAAAATGCCGCTAATGGTAAAGCTATAGCGAGTTGTTCACCCAAAGAAATATTGGCGATGGTTGCGCCAAGCCCTGCACCAGAAACGATACCAAAGAGGTAAGGATCAGCTAAAGGATTACGGGTAGTGTTTTGTAAAATAGCGCCGGCAATTGCAAGTCCCATACCTGCCACCAAAGCGACTAATACTCTGGGTATTCTAACTTGCCAAATGACCATGCTAATGACTTGGTTTTGACAGTTACCTGTTAGGCAGGTGAATAATTCAGTTGCATTAATGTTCGCGGGACCAAAATTCAACCCCATTACTAACGAAACAAGTGTAAGGAATAATAACAGCGCGATTATTTTTGTTAGCGTAAATGGTTTACTCACAGTACTTACCTGTATTGCTATCATTTAATGAAAAATAAACGTGTGGTGAGTTAGTTATGGGATCTTGTGCTTGTCTGCAATTTAATCTAAATACTTTACTTAAGCGTTCACTGGTTAATACTACTTCGGGTGTGTCATCACACATTAATTCACCTTGATTAAGTAATAATAGTCGTTGGCAGTATTGACTCGCTAAGTTGAGATCATGCACTGTCATAATGACAGTCACATTAAGGTTTTTCACTAAACGTAAAATTTGATGCTGATAATAAACATCTAAATGATTCGTTGGTTCATCCAGTATTAAAATTTCACCCTGTTGTAATAAAGCTCTAGCAATTAACACTCTTTGTTGTTCACCGCCTGATAGTTGGTTGAAACTTTCATTTATTAACGGCTCTAAACCAACTTTGTTAAGTGCTAGTTTTATCTGCGTAATGTCGTGTTCATTGTCTAAGGAAAATATATTTTTATGAGGTAACAACCCCATTTTAACGACTTCAAAAACGGTTAATGAAAAAACAGGCTCAAATTTTTGTGCAACAATGGCAAAATATTGGGCAAGTTGTTTGACTGAATAATGAGAAATGCTTTTGTTTTTTAGATGAATAGAGCCCGTGATTACTGAATGAACATGGCTCTTTTGTTGATGCGTAATACAGCGTAATAAACTCGTTTTACCCGCACCATTAGGACCAATAATACCGATCACTTCTCCTTTATTTACCTTGAAGGAAATATTTTTTAGAATCGCTTTGTTAGCAACTTGCCAATGAAGATCGGTAATATTTAAGAGTATAGACATAAGTCTCTCGTGTTTTCCCGCACGGGTTAAAATGATAAAAAATAATGTGTTACTTGTGTTTTCTGGCTAGCTATCTGACTTGTCTCTTTTAATTAAGACTTACAGTTGCGGGTACAGTTGCGGATTTTCACCGAATTCCCTAGCGCAGAAAGGCAGTTTACCGTGAGTATAAACGAATAGCAAGTTAGATGTTTAGATGGCTATATGTTTTTCTGCTTAGTCTTAGATATTCAGTATTAGATATTCGGTATTAGCTATTTGGGATCAAAAAAGGAGCCGAAGCTCCTTTGGAATAAAGTTTTGGTTTTTACTCACTAAACACTACCAAATTTTTACGCGTTTCTCAGGTGCAATATACATAGCATCCCCTTTTTTCACATCAAATGTTTCATAGAATTTATCAATATTAGATAAAATACCTATAACACGGAATTCGCCCGGAGAGTGAGGATCTGTTGCGACACGATTACGCATCGTTTTTTCAACTACTTTACCACGCCAAACTTGGGCATAGCCCATAAAGAAACGTTGATCACCGGTTAAACCGTCAATTACCGGTGCTTCTTTTCCTTTTAATGAAGCTTGGTAAGCTTTATAAGCGATAGTTACGCCAGATAAATCACCAATATTTTCACCTAAGGTTAATTCACCATTTAACTGTAGATCATCAAAGACTTGAAAGTTGGCATATTGGTCAACGAGTGATTTTGTACGGTTAGAAAACTCTTTAAGATCTTGTTCAGTCCACCAGTTACGTAAATTTCCTTTTGCATCGTATTTACTGCCTTGGTCATCAAAACCATGACCCATTTCGTGACCGATTACCGCACCAATAGCGCCATAGTTTACTGCATCGTCAGCTTCCATATTAAAGAAAGGAGGCTGTAAAATAGCCGCAGGAAAAACAATTTCATTTGCTGGGGGGCTATAATACGCATTAACAGTTTGCGGAGTCATATGCCATTCCCACTTACGAATTGGGCCACCTAGCTTAGCAATCTCTTTATCGTTCGATACTTTACGTGCGTTGATTATATTGCTAATTATATCATCTGATTTAATGGTTAAATCTGAATAATCTTCCCATTTATCAGGATAGCCAATTTTAGGTGTGAAAGCGGCTAATTTAATTTGGGCTGATTTTTTAGTATCATCAGACATCCACGATAAATCGTTAATACTTACGCCGTATGCATTACGTAAATTTTCAACCAACTCACTCATACGAAATTTAGCTTTAGGGGTAAAATGTCGAGTAACATAAACTTTACCAATAACTTCACCTAAATTGCTGTTTACAACACTAACACCACGTTTCCATTGCGGACGTTGTTCTTCTCTACCACTTAATTGTCTAGAGAAAAAATCAAAATCTTCGTTATCTAAATTAGTAGTTAAATAACTTGAAAAGGCGCTTAAGGTATTGAATGTTAAGTACTGCTTCCATATATCAAGTGATGTTTTATCAAAGATATCAGCAAAGCCTTTAATAAATTCAGGTTGATTAATAATAATATCTTTTTGAGCTGCGACACCTTCGGCGGCTAAAAATGCTTGCCAATTGAATTTATCGGAAATGCTATTTAAATTATTGGTGGCATATTTGTTATAGCGCTTTTCACTGTCACGATTTTGAACGCGAGTCCAATGAAATTCAGCTAAACTAGTTTCTAATGCCATAATATTTTTAGCCGCATTTTTTCCGTTAGCTATATCTGCTAAGTTGTACATGTTTTCAATATGGCTAAGGTAACCGCTACGTAAATTAACAAAGCGCTCGGCTTCATTAACGTAGTAATCTTTGTCAGGCAGATTTAGACCACTTTGCCAAAGGTGAACAGCATAGCTAGAGGAGTTTTTTGAATCAATACTAATATAGAGTGCTAATGGGTTACTAATACCTGAGGTTGAGTAAGTACCAAAAAATTTAGCTAAGTCGTCTTTTGTTTTTAGGTTGTTAATGGCTGATAATATTGACTGAATAGGGGTAATGCCGTCAGCATTACGCTTTTCATTATTCATGTATGAACGGAATAAGTCAGCCACTTTTTGCTCATCAGAACCTAGGGCTAAATTTTCTGTGGCGGCAAGCTCTTCAATGATGGCTTTTACATCTTCATCGGCTTTGTCGTTTAAGTCATAAAAAGAGCCGATAGAGGTTTTATCTGCGGGTATTTCATTGGCGTTAATCCAACCACCGTTGATATACCGGTAAAAGTTATCTTGTGGGCGAACAGAGGTGTCTATATTTGCTTTATTAATACCTGAAGTTAGTACTGTTTTTTGTATTGTTGTTTTGCTGGCTTTTTCTGGTGCGGAGTTTTCAGTAACGTTGTTACATCCGGCAACAAACAGTAATGATGAACATACTGCGCTCGTTAGTATTACTTTCATTTGGGTACTCGCTTGGTTTACGTTATTGACGTTAAGTGGTTCATGACTCTTTTATATGCTTTTGTATGATGTGTAGTTGTGAATGGATATCCACAACAAATAACTTAAAATAGCACTTAAGTTTTTACACGATTAGTTGATAGTACGGGTTATTAAGCTGAATTTCTACCGAGTGAAACATCTATTTACATTTTTAGAAAATAACTTGGTTTAACTTTTCTACAAAGAATGAAAAATAATTCGGTTACACATTGTTAACACATTGTTTACGTTATGTTTGTGTTTGAATGGTGATTTGAAAAACTGTAGGAAGTTGTCAAGCATTGATAATAAAGAAATTATTACCAATGCTGATATTTTTCACCTTATAATGTTTTTCCATGCGGTAAAATCACATTGGAAAAAATAATGCCAGCCACTAATGACATAAAAATCAAAAAAGTTTGTGAGCCTAAATCACTCACCGGCAACATTTGTTGACCAGAAACCAAGTTATTTAAACCCATATAAACTTTGCTACCCGGAACTAATACAACTAAACCTAAAAGTCGTACAATACTTGAGGGTAAGTTCATTATTCGTGAAAATAAATTACTGTAAAGCCCTAATGCAAAAGCGCCAACAAAAGCGCCTAAGGCAACGCCTAAATAAGTCCCAGCCCAAACACTAACACTAAAAGAAATGTAGCCTGATATTATGCCCCATGGTGCATCTTTAAGGCGTACTTTAAATAAAACAACGAGTGAAATTGATAATGTGGTTACTGCTAGCCAAGAAGTCCATACTGGCATAATGCTTGGTGAAGCAAAAACTACTTCACCCCAAATAAGTTTACCAAAAGCCATTCCTAATACTGCGCCAAAATAGAGTTTAAATAGCACCATCACACTATCCATAATACGAGCAGTACCTGACATTAAATGCCGTGCAGCTAATTCAGATAATCCAACGGTTAATGATAAGCCGGGAATAAAAGCGATAATACTCGATAAAATAACCATTGGAATATTAATGCTAGGGTCAAATAAAGAAATTAACGATGCTAACATTGATGTTGTTAATGCCGCAATTGGCTCTAGCATTTCGGTCACCCGGGGTGAACGTTCAGCCCAAACCACAAAACCAAAAACCACAAAACCAAGCATGGTAGACCAAAATACATCATGCCAACTGGTATGCATTAACATAGCAAAAGCGCCACTGGAAGAGCCAAAAGCTAGAAAAGTTAGTAACACGCCATAAGGAGGTGGTTTATTATTAACGTCATGTAAACGTTCAAGCGCTTGTTCTAATGTGCGTTTACCATTAATTAACTCATCGACTAATTCATCAATTCTCGCTAAAGATCCCAAGTCAATTTCACCGGGGGAAACACGCACTAAATGATTATATTGTTGGTCATCTTCATCGTCAGATAAAATAAAGGTTAATGCTGTAGGGGTAATAATAAATGAAGCTCTAATGTCTAAAAAATTAGCAATAGAAAGTAGATTATCTTCTAAGCGATTAGCCGTTGAACCTAACTTATGTAACGCTTTTCCAAGTCGAATAATGAATCGGCGTTTTTGATAGAAGTTGTCTGGTTGAAGCATAAATGCGTTGACCTAAAAATGAAGTGTAATGAATAATCAATATTTTTGCTTATTTTAATTTATTTTAAGTAAACTAGGTAGGAAAATAATAGAATAGTGTAAAGGAATAGGGGGGCAAGAAAATGACTTTGTTAATCATTCTGGTGAGTGTATTTGCTGTTGTAACTTTAATAGTTATATTGGGTGAACGATTTTCAAAACCAATGAGTAACGCACAACAAACGAAATTCAGTAAAATTACCGTTGTTTTAGTGTTTATATTGTTAGTGTCGGCGTTTATAAAAGAAGTTTTATAAACTCACTTTATTGCTGATCTTTCCTCAGGTAAAATGGCTATTTAGTTTAACTTAACCCTTAAACATTCTAAATTCATTAAACGTAAAGGCTTACCCATGTTTGAACTGCCTAAAATTGATTTAAAAGAAAAAGTATCAACGCAAGAATGGCAAATTCGTGTTGATTTAGCGGCTTGCTATCGTTTAGTGCAAATGCACGGTTGGGATGACTTAATACATACGCATATTTCTGCCCGCATACCGGGAACAGAGCACCTTTTAATTAACGCTTTTGGTTTGGCGTTTGAAGAAATCACCGCCTCTAACTTAGTCAAAATAGATATTAACGGCAATATTATTGATAAAGAGTGTCCTTTTGAAATAAATCCCGCAGGTTTTACCATTCATAGTGCTGTGCATGAAGTTCGCCATGATGATATTTGTGCTTTTCATGTGCATACTAATGAAACTATTGCAGTTGCAAGTTTAGAAAAAGGCTTATTACCCTTAAGCCAGTATTCAATGTTTGCGCTTGCGTCGATGAGCTATCACCGGTATGAAGGTTTAGCGGTGAATGCGGATGAAAAATTACGATTACAAAAGGACTTAGGAGCTAACAATTTTATGTTATTACGAAACCATGGCGCATTAACTATGGGGAAAACGATGGGCGATGCTTTTATGCATATGTATGATTTAATCCGTGCTTGTCAGGTGCAATTGCAAGTTATGGCTACGGGTATGAACCCTATTTATGCACCGCAAAGCATCATTGATGGCATTAAAGCACAAGCAAATATTGTTCATAGTGGTGAAACAGGTGGACAAAAAGCTTGGCCGGCAATGTTGCGCAGAGTATATAGAAAATATCCTGAATTTGCCGAGTAACGCTTCATCTTATAAAGTTGAACCGCTACCTGAGTAACACCCATTTTTTATGTAAAATAAAAAGTTAATGTATAAAGTTAATTGAATAGAGAGAACAAATGAAAATTACCCATATTGAAGTATTCGATATTGAATGCCCGAAACGTCCTGGTTGGAATCCCGTATTTATTCGAATTCATACCGATGAAGGTATTAACGGTGTTGGTGAAGCAGGCTTGGCTTATGACTGGGGGCATAGCGCAGCAGCAGCGATGATCAAAGAAATTAGTGAGGCGGTATTAATTGGCTTTAACCCTTTCAATACCGAATTATTGTGGTCACGTATGTTACGTGAAAGTTTTTGGGGGTTAGGCGGTGGGCCAGTATTATATTCGGCAATGAGCGCTATAGATACCGCACTTTGGGATATTAAAGGCAAAGCACTTGGCGTTCCCGTGTATCAACTATTAGGCGGAAAGGTGAATGACAAATTACGCACTTATGCTAGCCAACTTCAATTTGATTGGGACAGTGAAATTAATAAACTCATTGAACCTGAAGAATATGCACAAGCGGCGTTGAAAGCAATAAATGAAGGTTATGATGCAGTAAAAGTTGACCCCATTGTTTATAACAAAGATGGTAGTTCTTCTTTTGATCGCACTAAACTATTTACCAAGCCACAAATGCGTTTGTTTGGTAATAGATTACGCGCAATCCGAAACGCAGTAGGTGAGGATGTTGATATTATTTTTGAATCACACTCATTGATGGGCGCAGCCTCGGCGATTCAAATGGGAAAAATTGTCGAAGAAGTTGGCTGTATGATGTATGAAGAGCCGGTAAATTATTTAAATCCTGCGGTGCATAAAAAGGTTTCAGATAACGTTAATGTACCTATTGCGGGCGGCGAGCGTTTGTACCACCGCTGGGATGTTAGACCTTATTTTGAAGATCAAAGTATTGATGTTTTACAACCTGATGTTGGTTTATGCGGAGGTTTTACCGAAGCGAAAAAAGTGTGTGATTATGCCGATGTATATGATATCCGTATTCAAGCACATGTTTGCGGAGGCCCAGTGGCAACAGCCGCTTCGTTGCATTTAGAAACCGCGATACCTAACTTTTTAATTCATGAACATCATACTTATGCCATTAAAGACTGGAACCGAGAGTTATGCTTGCAAGATCCACAACCAATAGACGGTTTCTTTCAAGTTACTGAAGTACCGGGCATTGGCATTGAGTTGAATGATGACGTTGTAAAAAAATCGCCACATATAATGATTAAATAATCGTAACTATTCACCTTGTTAAGAAAGTAAATTAAAGTAAACTGTATTTTTATTTTATCAACAAGCAAGCTGTAATGAAATTTAGTCCATTAGTACAAGAACTTATTGACTCATTGAAATGTTTACCCGGAGTTGGTGCAAAATCAGCTCAACGTATGGCATTTCATTTACTTGAGCGTAATCGACATGGCGGCAGTAAACTTGCTAAATCGTTAGCGGTTGCCATGACTGATATTGGTCATTGTCAAGAATGTCGTAATTTTACTGAAGAGCATTTATGTGAAATTTGTCAAAGCCCTAAACGTAAAATAGCAACAACACTTTGTATTGTTGAAACGCCGGGCGATGTTATTGCTATTGAGCAAACAGGTGAGTTTGGCGGTAAATATTTTGTTTTAATGGGGCACTTATCACCTATTGATGGCATAGGTCCTGATGATTTAGGGCTTGATATTTTAGCTAAGCAATTGTCTTCTGGAAAATTTACTGAAATTATTCTGGCCACTAATCCAACCGTTGAAGGTGAAGCTACGGCACATTTTATTGCTGAATTAGCACAACAATATCAGGTGAGTATCTCTCGTATAGCGCATGGTGTTCCGGTGGGGGGCGAGTTAGAGTATGTTGATGGTAATACTCTGTCTCATGCGTTGTCTGGGCGAAAAAGTTATTTTTAGTGGCGAATAGATGAAAAGTGAATAACGTTTCTAGTTTCGAGAAGCGAGTTTTGAAATTCTCAAAATGACAGCGAGGTGTTTTTCGCAACTCGGAGACTCGCAATTTATAACTTATCGTTCGTAACTTTTCTTCCTTGCTCCCTTGAATTCTTTCCCTCAACCCCCACATCCTTTCTAACAATTTATTTAACAGTTAATTTTTTAACTTTTTAGACAGGAGACGTTTCAGATGTCTGAAGCTAGCCAACCAGAAGTTCATGGTTTTCAAACCGAAGTGAAGCAATTGCTTCAACTTATGATCCACAGCCTATATTCCAATAAAGAAATTTTCTTACGTGAGTTAGTTTCTAATGCTGCCGATGCAGCAGATAAACTACGTTTTAAAGCGTTATCAAGTGCTGATTTATATGAAGGTGATGGCGATTTACGTGTTCGGGTTAGTTGTGATAAAGAAAATAACACCGTGACTATTTCTGATAACGGTATCGGCATGAATCATGACGAAGTTATTGAGCATTTAGGTACTATTGCTAAATCAGGCACTGCGGAGTTCTTTTCGCAATTATCAGGTGATCAAGCAAGTGACTCTCAGTTAATTGGACAATTTGGTGTTGGTTTTTACTCGTCATTTATTGTTGCTGATAAAGTAACAGTTCGCACTCGTAAAGCAGGTGATAGCGCCAGTGAAGGTGTTGAATGGGTTAGTGCAGGTGAAGGTGAATTTACTACTGCCGCCATTGAAAAATCTAATCGTGGCACTGATATTATTCTTCACTTAAAAGACGATGAGTCTGAATTTGCCGACGACTGGCGCTTAAAGTCAATTGTGACTAAATATTCTGATCATATTTCTGTTTCTGTAGAAATGCTTACCGCAGAAGTTCCTGCGGTTGAAGCGGTAGCAGAAAAAAAAGATGATGACGGTAAAGTAACCACTTATGCAGTAGAAGCGCAAGATTTAGTTCCTGCTAAATGGGAAACTGTAAATAAAGCAACAGCACTATGGACACGTGAAAAATCTGAAATATCATCAGACGAATATAAAGAATTTTACAAGCATGTTTCTCATGATTTTGGTGAGCCTTTATTGTGGGAACATAATAAAGTAGAAGGTAAAACTGAATACACTTCGCTTTTATATGTACCGTCTAAAGCGCCATTTGATATGTACAACCGTGAAAAGCAACATGGTTTGAAACTTTATGTACAGCGTGTATTTATTATGGATGACGCTGAACAGTTTATGCCAACTTACTTACGTTTTGTTAAGGGGTTACTCGATTCCAATGATTTACCTTTAAATGTTTCTCGTGAAATTTTACAAGACAACAAAGTTACACAAGCTATTCGTAAAGGTTGTACGAAACGTGTTTTAAAAATGTTAGATAAATTAGGCAAAAAAGAAGCTGAAAAATATCAAGGGTTTTGGGATGAATTTGGTCAAGTATTAAAAGAAGGCCCTGCTGAAGATAATGCTAATAAAGAGCAAGTTGCTGGTTTATTGCGTTTCTCTTCAAGTCATGAAGATTCAACAGTTCAAAATGTTTCTTTATCGGCTTATGTTGAGCGCATGAAAGAAGGACAAGATAAAATTTATTATGTTGTTGCTGACAGTTTTGAAGCCGCTAAAAACAGCCCTCACTTAGAAGTGTTCCGTAAAAAAGGCATTGAAGTATTACTCATGTCTGACAGAATTGATGAATGGCTAGTTAGTCACTTAACGGAGTTTGATAAAAAACAACTACAATCAGTGACACGTGGCGGTTTAGATTTAGGTGACATGGATGATGAAGAAACTAAACAAGCGCAAGAAAAACTTGAAAAAGAGTTTGATAGCGTGGTAACTCGTATCAAAGTAGCGTTAACCGATAAAGTGAAAGAGGTGAAGCTCTCTCAACGTTTAACTGACTCTCCTGCGTGTATTGTTGCCGATGACAATGACATGAGTAGCCAAATGGCAAAATTAATGGCGTCAGTGGGTCAAGAAGTACCAGACACCTTACCTATCTTTGAAATTAATGGTGAGCATGACTTAATTAAGCATGTTGCTGATGAGCAAGATGATGACAAATTTAACCAATGGGTTGAGGTGTTATTTGAGCAAGCAATGCTAGCGGAGCGTGGTAGTTTAAAAGATCCAGCCAGTTTTGTTACTCGCTTAAATAAACTCATGTTAAGTCTAACTAAGTAAAATGCTATCTATTGATACGACTAAAATAGTACTTTAGTCGTAAATTCTGGGGCCTCTGTTTAAAAGAGCGCCCCTTTTTTGTAAGCTATGCTTGTTTGCTTATATTCATGCTTGTATAGTGTTGTTTGTAACTTGGTAAGAATTATTACATTAGTGTGATCATTTGATTAAATTAACGTAATTGTTTTTAATGAAATCATTTTTAATGAAATTACATTTATAATAAGGTTTGTTTATATGCGTATTGTTCTTCTTGGTGCCCCTGGTGCCGGTAAAGGTACACAAGCACAATTTTTAATGACTAAATTTTCAATCCCTCAAATTTCTACAGGTGACATGTTACGTGCGGCTATTAAAGCAGGTAGTGAGCTTGGTAAAAAAGCCAAAGCGGTCATTGATGCCGGTCAGCTTGTGTCAGATGAAATCATTATAGGCTTAGTAAAAGAGCGTATAACTCAAGATGATTGTAAAGAAGGTTTTCTACTCGATGGTTTTCCTCGTACTATTCCACAAGCTGATGCGATGAAAGATAGCGGCATTAAAATTGATTTTGTGCTTGAATTTGATGTACCTGATGAAGTGATTGTTAAACGAATGGCGGGTCGACGTGTACATTCTGGCTCGGGTCGTGTTTATCATTTAGTTTATAATCCTCCGAAAGTAGAAGGTAAAGATGATGTTAGTGGTGAAGATTTATCCATTCGCCCTGATGATGAAGAAACAACGGTACGTAAACGTTTAGCTATATATCATGAGCAAACCAAACCTTTAGTAGACTTTTATCAAGCTGAAGCTAAAGCTAGCGACTGTGAATATTTAACACTTGATGGCACACAAACGGTTGAAGCGGTTAGTGCGATATTGGCTGAAAAGTTAAGCTAGCGCACTTTCAAAAAATATAGTCGGTATCGCATAAAAATAACGTGTTTTGGCGTAATACCCACTGAAATTACTTACGTTGCATGGTAATGAACATAAAGGCTTCTGAATTTATTTAGAAGCCTTTTCTTTTGTCGTTAACTACTACCTTATACCAATATGGACCCTCTCCGATTGTAAGACAATTTAAACCGTTGAGATAGAGTGTATTGCAGCCATATATTTGGCTTTTAGCTGAGGTATCACTTGATGCCTCTAGCCCTGATGGATTTCCGCCCCTAGCACCTCATTAATCTGGCGGCTTATGATACCCTTGGTATAAAAAGGCTTCTTATTAGGTGTTTTTAGGGCTTATATTTAACTTTTTGATGTTATGAGTAACTATTCTTGTAATCGTTAGAAAAACAATTTCTAATTGGTTTTGTAAATTTGGTAAGTTTGTTAGATACTTGTATTAATTTGTATATTATTCATAGTTAGTGAATAGAAAGTGTATATAATTAAATAATCTATACTTTTGACTATTTCTTTGATATAGCCAGTAATTACTCGAATAATTTTCTATAAAGTGCCTTTTATATGCAATTACCGTTGAATATTTAATAAAAAAAACTGAATATAGTGTTGTTTAGGGCTTGACGAGAAATTATTTTTCTGAAATAGCCAAAAAATATTTGTTTTTCAGAATTGGAGTGATTATTCTAATTCATGAAACTTTTGAATGAGATTGAATAATGGATAATATGCAACAGCAATTTTTAGAAGCTGGCACGCTTATGTTAGCAGGGATGGTTTTTGTATTTGCTTTCCTAAGCCTATTAATTATTTTTATTAATACTGTGTTAGCTAAGTTAGCAGTCAGATTTCCTGACCCTGTTATTGAAAGACCTGTACGCTCAAATAAGCGTAGTAAAAAAGTAGACAGCGGTGACATTTCACCGACTATCGTTGCCGCTATTAGTGGCGCTGTAGCAAACTACCGTCAGCAACACTCTCAGTCACACTCTAAATCATAAGAAGAAGGGCATTAGTCATGAGCAAGCCATTAGGTATTACCGAAGTTGTCTTAAGAGATGGACATCAATCAATTTTAGCAACTCGACTTCGTTTAGAAGATATGTTGCCAATTGCGCCTATATTAGATGAGGTTGGCTATTGGTCGATTGAATCTTGGGGTGGCGCTACATTTGATTCTTGTATCCGATACTTAGGCGAAGATCCTTGGCATCGAATTAGAGCTTTGAAAAAAGCAATGCCTAAAACTAAACAACAAATGCTATTTCGTGGTCAAAATATTCTAGGTTATCGTCATTATGCTGATGATGTTGTTGAGAAGTTTGTTGAACGTGCTCATGTTAATGGTGTTGATGTTTTTCGTATTTTTGATGCCATGAATGATGTGCGCAATATGCAAACATCAATTAAAGCTGCGGTAAAAGTAGGCGCTCATGCACAAGGTACATTAAGTTATACAGAAAGCCCGGTACATAATCTTGAAGGCTGGCTTACCATGGCTAAAAAGCTTGAAGATATGGGGGCTCATTCTTTGTGTATTAAAGATATGTCAGGTTTATTAAAACCCTATGGTGCTCAAGAGCTTATTAGCCGTTTAAAAGAAACCGTTTCTTTACCGATTGCTTTACATTGCCATGCCACTACCGGCTTAAGCATTGCAACGCAAATGAAAGCTATTGATTGTGGTATTGATGTAGTTGATACCTCTATTTCATCAATGAGTATGACTTATGGTCATTCACCAACGGAAACTATTGCCGCTATTGTTGAAGACTCGACACGTGCTACAGGGTTAAATGTTGAAAAAATGGCTGAAATTGCTGCTTATTTTAGAGGTGTTAGAGCCAAGTACGAACAATTTGAAGGCAGCTTAAAGGGTATTGATGCACGTATTTTGACCGCTCAAGTGCCCGGTGGCATGTTAACCAATATGGAAAGCCAGCTAAAAGAGCAAGGTGCGGCTGATAAATTTGATGAAGTATTGACAGAAATTCCTAAAGTACGTAAAGACTTAGGTTATATTCCTTTAGTGACACCCACGTCACAAATTGTCGGTACTCAAGCGGTGTTAAATGTTTTGACCGGTGAGCGTTATAAATCTATAACTAAAGAAACGGCAGGGGTATTAAAAGGTGAGTATGGTGCAACAGCTGCGCCAGTTAATGCTTCTTTACAGGCTCGTGTGTTAGATGGAACCGATGTTATTGATTGTCGCCCTGCCGATTTAATAGATCCTGAAGTTGATAAGCTTTCTAATGAATTACAAATACTCGCAAAAGAAAAGGGCATTGAACTTGCGGATGAAGTTATTGACGATGTATTAACTTACGCTTTATTTCCTCAAATAGGGTTGAAATTTTTAGAAAATAGAAATAACCCTAGTGCATTTGAACCCGCGCCAATGAAAGCAAAAGCTAAAGTTGAAAAATCATCGGAAACGAAAAAAAGTGCTAGTGCATCGGCAGCCGCAGAAAATTATGCCGTGAGTGTTGATGGTAAGGTTTATGATGTTGTTGTGGCGCCTGGTGGCGCTATTGAAGGTATTACCCATCCCGCAGGTGACGATGCTATTAAGCAGTCAACGTCTTTTTCTGTTGAAGAAACATTGAATGCGCCACTTGCTGGCAATATTGTTAAAGTATTGGTCAATGAAGGGGATAACGTTGAGGCCGGCGATGTGGTTGTCGTTATGGAAGCCATGAAAATGGAAACAGAAATACGCGCTGTTAAAGGCGGAAAAATTACTACATTGCATACCAAAGAAGGTGACTCAGTCGCTGTTGGTGAAGCCTTGTTAAGCTTTTCGTAGGAGACAGCATGGATTCGTTATTTAAATTATGGCAGTCAACGGGTTTAGCTAATTTTGAGTTAGGCCAAATTATTATGATGTTAGTAGGCTGTGGCCTGCTTTACTTGGCTATCGCTAGAAATTTTGAACCACTTTTATTATTACCTATGGGTTTTGGTGCAATTTTAACTAATATCCCTGTGGCAGGTTTTTCAGAGGTAGGTGGCTTACTGCATTATATTTATTATGCGGGTATCGACACTGGTATTTTCCCCTTAGTTATTTTTATGGGGGTAGGTGCTATGACAGATTTTGGTGCCTTAATTGCTAATCCTAAAACGTTACTATTAGGTGCTGCCGCACAATTTGGTATTTTTGCCACGCTATTCGGCGCTATTGCTTTAAACGCAATTCCGGGTATTGAGTTCACGCTTAAAGATGCTTCTGCTATTGCTATTATTGGTGGTGCTGATGGTCCTACTGCAATATTTTTAGCCTCTAAATTAGCGCCTGAATTATTAGGTGCTATTGCTGTTGCTGCCTATTCTTATATGGCTTTAGTGCCAATTATTCAACCACCTATTATGCGTGCATTAACATCTGAAGATGAACGTAAAATAGAAATGGCGCAACTTCGTCCGGTGACTAAAATTGAAAAAATAGTTTTCCCATTAGGTGTTTTATTGATGACTATTTTCTTTTTACCCGCAGCTACACCGTTAGTAGGTATGTTCTGTTTAGGAAATTTGATGCGTGAATCAGGTGTTGTTGATCGTTTAAGTTCAACCGCTCAAAATGAGTTGATTAATATAACGACTATTTTCTTGGGTTTAGGCGTTGGCTCTAAATTGAGTGCACATGCATTTTTAAATGTTGAAACATTGGGGATTTTAGCGCTTGGTGCTGTTGCTTTCTCAATTGGTACTGCGTCGGGCGTATTAATGGCAAAAACCATGAATAAGCTTTCTAAAACACCTATTAATCCTTTGATTGGTGCTGCCGGCGTGTCTGCTGTGCCTATGGCTGCAAGGGTTGCCAATAAAGTTGGCTTAGAAGCTAACCCTCATAACTTCTTGTTGATGCATGCCATGGGGCCTAATGTAGCCGGTGTACTTGGATCAGCTGTTGCGGCAGGTATTTTGTTAGCGCTAACTGGTTGATATTTATAGTTAATATATGAATGTTTATCTGTAATTGTTAATCAAAAGAAACCGAGCTTGTCTCGGTTTTTTATCGCTAAAATTTATATACCTATATAAAATTTATATACCTATATAAGTTTTACTTTAATGGGTTAAAGCTAGCAAAATATTATGTAAAGAAATACAATTAAAATCACTTCTAATCGCTATGTATTGTTATCACAACTTATGAAATATTTAATAACCTTTTGTCTAGCTTTATCAACTTTATGCGCATGTACCACATCATCTACAGGAAGAAGTCAGGTTTCACTATACTCTGATGGTGAGCTTAATAAGATGGGGGTTTCATCATTTGAAGACATGAAAAAAGAAATTTTGATCAGTAAAGATGTAGCCACAAATGCTTTTGTTCAATGTGTTGCCACCGCCATTACTAAAAATGTTCCTCAATCGGCGCATCAAGGGAAGTGGGAAGTTGTTGTTTTTGATTCTGAGCAAATTAATGCTTTTGCTTTACCTGGAGGAAAAATTGGTGTCTATACTGGAATTTTAAAGGTGACCGAAAACCAAGACCAACTTGGGGCTATTATCGGTCATGAAGTAGCTCATGTTATTGAACACCACTCGAATGAACGTTTATCGGCAGGAAAACTGTCAAATATTAGTCTAGCGGTTGCTGCCGTTGCTGTAGGTGCTAGTGATATAGAGAATAAAGATTATTGGATGGCAGGATTAGGAATTGGTCTCCAGTATGGTGTATTAATGCCTTATAGCCGATCTCATGAAAGTGAAGCTGATATTGTTGGTCAAGACTTAATGGCTCGCTCTGGCTTTAATCCCAAGGAGAGTGTTAAATTATGGCAAAATATGTCTGCATTGAGTAAAGAAGCACCACCAGAATTTATGTCTACTCATCCGTCTAATTCAACTCGAATTGCACAATTAAATCAACATATAGCGGTTGCAAATCCTTATTTTTTGAAAGAAGAAAAATTGGGAAATAGACCTAACTGTATTAAGCCTAAGCATATTCCAATTACAGTGAAAGCAAAATAAGTAAACGCAGAGTTTGGATTGCTGCTTTTTATTATTGTTTTTATAGTATTATCTATGGGTGCAATTTATGATGTTGCCAGTTGTCATCAGGTTTTTCAAAGCAAACACGCTCATGTAGTCTGTTTGCTCGTCCTTGCCAAAATTCTATATAGTTTGGTTTTACTCGCCATCCGCCCCAAAAATCAGGAAGTGGCACTTCCCCTTGAGCAAACTTTTTACGGTAATGAGCCATACGCTCTTTGAGTTCATCATCATAGTTAAGTTTTGTGCTTTGCTTTGATGCCCAAGCACCTACTTGGCTACCTTTATCTCTACTGTGAAAGTAGTCAGCTGATTGTTGCACTGAGACTCTTTCTACGGTGCCTTCAATACGAATTTGTCGTTGCAGTACACCCCAATGAAATAATAGAGCCACTTTATTATTTTCATTGAGTTCATGGCTTTTTTTACTGCCATAATTAGTGAAAAATACAAAACCTTGTTCATCAAAAGCTTTTAATAACACCATTCTAGAGCTTGGTTGACCATCGCTACTGCAGCTACTGATAGACATAGATTCAGGTAATAATATGCCAGACCTGTTAGCATCTTCAAACCATTGTTCAAATAATGACAAAGGTGATGAGCTAGGGGATATTTCAGGTAAAGGTAATGCAACACCTTGACCAAAAGTAAATAAACAGCGTAATTTTTCAAGTAGCGTCATGATTTAGTTCGTTCTTTAGATAGTTCAGTGAGACAAGTACAATAAAGACTATTCTACCAGTCATCGCTGTCATCAAGTAACTTCTTTAGTCTTTTTTTCTCCATTAATTCATCAATGCGTTTGCGAGCAAGTACATTTTTTTGTGCTTGCTCTAAAGAGAGCTTGTCAATTTTATCTTGGCTCTCAACATTTTCTTGTTCACCCTTGTTATTTGACTGAATGCTATTTGACTCAATGCTATTTAAAAAGTCCTCACCAAGGTCGTTTATCATTTTTGTTGCTCACTAAAAAGAGGTTGTCATTATCAACATAGGCAAGGAAAATAATATTTTCAACTAAAAGGTTAATGCATTTTTAGCACCGTTATTGCGGTCAATTTATTATTATCTGTTTGGTTTATACTAAATTGCTTGATAAACTTAATTTTTACAGACTCTTCTTAAGTCACCGTTATGATGTTTTCTGAACAATTGTCTTTATGGTTTTCTGATTTTAAACAGCAAGCATTAGCGCAATATGAGCGCCGTTTGGTGGTGTTGTCAGGAGAAGAATCATGGGCGCTCTCATTATTACAATCTATTTCCGTTGTTAATTTAGCGTGTGACACTTCAACTCAAAATAAAGCTCCCAATCTTATTTATGGTGATAGTGACATTATTATTTCGAATGTTCAGTACAAGCGATTTTTTGATAAATTAGGCAGCGAAAGTGAAACTATTATTTTTGCTGACAGTGCTTTTAATATTGATGCTCTGGCAGCATTGTCAGGTACTTTAGTTGCTGGTGGTATTTTGTTTTTAGTACTTAAGAATGACAATGATTCAAGTCGTTTTTTAACTCGGTTATTGAAATTAACGCACTTAATGCCACAACATGTGATTATTAAGCAAAAACAGACTGATAACTTTTTAAAACAATTGAATAATGCTCATACAGATTACAGCAAACGTTATGTTGCTCAAACAAAGAGTGATGAATTGCCTTTATCTTTTCCTTTTTTTTGTATCACCGCTGAACAAGTATTAGCTGTTAACGCAATCACCAAAGTCGCCTTAGGTCATAGAAAAAGACCTTTAATATTAACCGCTGATAGGGGACGAGGTAAATCATCAGCATTAGCGATTGCGTGTGCTCAATTATTTAAAACAACAGAGATTAAACTGCATATTATAGTTACCGCGCCTAATTTTCAGGCCCTCGCTATATTTTTTAAGCAATTATCAAACAGTTTGCCCAGCGCGTTAATTCAAGGCAGCAAGGTTACTTATGATAAAAGTACGCTTGAATTTATTGCCATAGATCAATTGATTAATGAGTTTCCTAGCGCGGGCTTGCTTTTAGTTGATGAAGCGGCGGCAATTCCTGTTTATTTATTGACTCAACTCTTAGCTAATTATCATCGAACAGTTTTTGCGAGTACCGTACATGGATATGAAGGCGCAGGGCGCGGTTTTACATTAAAGTTTCAGCAAGTTTTAACAAAGAAGTGCCCGCAGTGGCGAAAATTACATCTTAATCAACCTATTCGCTGGCGTGAGAATGATCCATTAGAAAAGCTAATTTTTGATAGTTGTTTATTAAATGCAGAGCTAGAATCGTTTAATGAACATGAAGTGCAAGCCAAAAGTGTTGATTTAACTTCGCTAGCATTTACTGTTTATACGCCAAATAGTCTTATTAATGATGAAGTCTTATTATCTCAATTATTTGCGGTGTTAGTTACCGCGCATTATCAAACAAAGCCAAGTGATTTAAAAATGTTGCTTGATAACCCTAATGTTAAAGTAGTGTGTTTGCACTCTTGTGATTTTAAGCAAAAAAAAATAGTGGCGGTTGCTTTACTGATTACCGAAGGCAAGACAACGGTTGATTATTCTTCTAAGTCTACGGAGTCATTTTCTGAAATTACTACTGATCTTATCAGCAATAGTACTGTTAATAGCAGTACCGCTAATATTACTAATGAAACCATTAATGCGATTACTAATTCACAACGAAGGTTAAAAAATCACTTTATTCCTCAATCTTTATTAACGCATTGCGGTGTAGCGCAAGCTTTTAATTATCAGTACCTTAGAGTGATGAGGATTGCTGTGCACCCACAATTACAGCAACAGAGTATTGGCTCACACTTTATTGATCAAATTAGTGTTTATGCGAGTCATCAAAATATTGATTTTGTCGGTGCTAGTTTTGGTGTCACTAAACAGCTATTATCTTTTTGGCTAGCGGCCAGTTTTCAAACTATGCGAATAGGTTTTACTAAAGATAAAGCCAGTGGCGAGCATTCTGCTTTAGTGTTAAAAGCTGTTTCTGTAGAGGCGCATGCTCTGCAAAAAAATATACATTATCAATTCTACCGCAGTTTTGATCATTTATTAGTTGATGAATATAAAGAGTTACCCACAGATTTAGTTGTCTTGTTACTCTGTCATTGCCCACCGGATAATAGCTTGCCCCTAACAGCCATTGATTTAGCGAATGTAAAAGCTTTTGCTCAAGGACAACGACAATATAGCAGCTGTGTGTATAGCTTATATTTATGGTTGAAGTATCAACTTACATTATTTGAAAGCACTCAATTTGGAAGTACTAATTTTGAAAAGATTAACTTTGAAAGCACTAAAGAAACAGTAAGTCGTGATGACATGGGCTATTTAGTATTAATAGCACGAATTATGCAAAAGCATTCAGTGCCTGAGGTTTGTCAGCGCTATGGTTTTACCGGTAAAAGAGTACTTAATGATTTTTTGAAAGCGTTTATTGGTAAAAATCTTGAACAAAATAGTAAATTAATAGGAATAAAATGATGAGTGCAGCTATTTGTGTTGAAGGCTTAAGTAAGCATTATAAAGATATTCGTGCAGTAGATAATATTAGCTTTACTGTTGAGCAAGGGCACTGTTTTGGTTTGCTCGGCCCTAATGGCGCGGGTAAAACTACTACCATAGAAATTATGGAAGGTATTATCAAAGCAACGTCTGGACGAGTTTTATATCAAGGCAAAGCAGTTGATGACAGTATTTCTCAACAAATAGGCATTCAATTTCAGCATACGGCATTGCAAGATTATTTAACGGTAAAAGAAACACTTAATTTGTTTGCCTCTTTTTATCAAAAAACCTTAACACATGACGAGTTGATTGAATTATGTGATTTAGGTGACTTTTTAAATCGTGATAATCGTTTATTGTCAGGCGGGCAAAGACAGCGTTTGTTACTCGCTCTAGCATTAATTAATGATCCTAAAATTCTTTTTCTCGATGAACCTACCACGGGTTTAGATCCTCATGCACGACGAAACTTTTGGCAATTAATCAAAAATATTAAGGCTCAAAATAAAACCATTGTGTTAACCACTCATTATATGGACGAAGCCGAGCAGCTTTGCGATGATATTGTTATTATGGATCAAGGAAAAATCATTGAAATGGGTACGCCACACACTTTGCTGAGCAAACATTTTAAAGACATATTTATCTATTTACCTAAGTCGCAAGTGCCTGAGCGTTTAGTTGAAAAATATCAATGGCAGGTGTTATCAGATAGAGTTGAAATAACCAGTGAAAATGTAGAAGAAACGCTGCAATTATTGATGAGTAATCAAGTTTCATTGAATGGTTTGCATATTAAATCAGCTAATTTAGATGATTTGTTTTTACACTTAACGGGTCACTCTTTACAAGCATAGTGTTTCATCGTTTATATTAGTTTTTTTATCAGAGATATATTATGAATTTCAGTCGTTTTTTTGCAGTTTTTAGAGCGCGTAATATCGAGTTTTTCCGTGATAAAGCTTCACTTGGTTGGAATTTGTTTTTTCCTGTGCTGTTATTGATCGGATTTTCATTTGTTTTTTCTGGTGATGGTCGTGCGGCCTATAAAGTCGGGTTAATCGTTAACGTAAATACTATTGAGCCTGTGCAAGAAAATATTTTTAGTCAAACACGCTTTGTCGATTTTATTGATTATAAAAACCTTGAAACAGCAAAAACCAAGCTTGCTCATCACACTATTGATATAGTAATTGATAGTAACCGCAAGCGTTATTGGGTTAATGATGAGTCATCGAAAAGTTATTTAACAGAAAAAATATTTACAATGCAGCTTCACGGTTATACACGATTACAAACTACAGGTAAAAAAATACGCTATATAGATTGGGTTTTGCCTGGTATTTTAGGTATGAATATGATGTTTAGCTGTTTGTTTGGTGTTGGCTATGTCATTGTTCGGTATCGAAAAAATTCAGTGTTGAAACGTTTGAAAGCCACTCCACTATCCGCTTTTGAGTTTGTCTCGGCACAATTAATATCCCGATTGTTTATTGTGATGTTTATGTCGTCAGTTGTTTATAGTGGTTGTAATCTGTTATTTGATTTTTTTATGTTGGGCAGTTATTTTGATCTACTCATTATTGGTGCTTTAGGTGCCTTTTGTTTGATTAGTTTAGGGTTGTTGGTGGCAAGTCGTAGTAAAAGTGAGGAGCTAATAGGGGGATTATTAAATTTAACATCGTGGCCTATGATGATGCTCTCTGGGGTTTGGTTTAGTTTAGAGGGCGCGCCATCGGTATTAAAAATCGTGGCTGACTTTTTCCCCCTAACGCATTTAGTTGCAGGGGCAAGAAAGGTAATCACCGAAGGAGCAACATTAAGTGATATCAGTTATCACGTTAACATGCTATTAATAATGAGCGCAGTATTTTTACTGTTGGGTGCCTATTTTTTTAGTTGGAATACTGAACGTTAACCTTTGTTTTATGTTCAGTCGTTGTACCAAAAAGTAGTTATATCAAAAATAAACAAGTAGAGGAATTTTAAATGGCTGTTGTGATCAGTGGTACTGGTTTGTTTACTCCCCCAGAAAGTATATCTAATGATGAATTAGTACAGTGTTTTAATCAGTATGTTGACAAATTCAATACAGAAAACAGCCAAGCAATCGCGAATGAAGAAGTACAAGCATTATCCTATTCTAGCAGTGAGTTTATTGAAAAAGCGTCAGGTATTAAAAACCGTTATGTTATGTCAAAACAAGATATTCTTAATGTTGAATTAATGCGGCCAAGCTTTATAGAAAGGCCTAATGAGACTTTATCTATGCAAGCTGAAATTGGTGTTGCTGCGGCGCGACAAGCGATGAAAGCCGCCAATAAAACACCAGCGGATATTGATTTAATTATTGTTGCCTGCGCTTATACTCAACGTTCATATCCAGCAATGGCGATAGAAATACAAAATGAATTAGGCTGTGGTGGTTGGGCATTTGATATG
The DNA here is from genome assembly GCA_051531915.1 of Colwellia sp. Taxonomy (GTDB): domain Bacteria; phylum Pseudomonadota; class Gammaproteobacteria; order Enterobacterales; family Alteromonadaceae; genus Colwellia. The sequence goes on from JAOPTQ010000019.1 coordinate 30,256, forward strand.
CTTGTTGCTTGCTCTGCGGCAAGTTTTGGTATTATTAATGCTGCGAATGCTATTCGAAGTGGTACGGCTAAAACAGTCTTAGTGATTAACCCTGAAATATTGTCTCCACAAATAAACTATCGAGACCGAGATAGTCACTTTATTTTTGGTGATGTTGCTACCGCTTCAGTTATTGAAGATGAATCTATGGCAACCGGTGAGCGTAGATTCAAAATTATTGCTGAGCAACCAATGACCCAGTTTTCTAATAATATTCGCAGTAATATTGGTTATATGAATACTTGCAGCCCTGACACTGTGACGGCAGAAGATAAATATTTTATTCAACAAGGTCGTAAAGTATTTAAAGAAGTTTTACCAATGGTTTCTACATTAATTGCTTCACAAATGGATAAATTATCACTAGCGCCTAGTGATATTAAGCGACTTTATTTACACCAAGCAAATATCAATATGAATAATTTTATTGGTAAAAAAGTACTGGGTAGAACACCATTGCCTGAAGAAGCTCCTATTATTTTAGATGAATATGCTAACACTAGCTCAGCCGGTTGTATTATTGCTTTGCATAAGCATAACGACAATCTAAATTCCGGTGATAAGGCGGTGCTTTGTTCCTTTGGTGCGGGTTATTCTGCCTGTTGCCTTATTTTAGAATATGTTTAATTAATGTTTATATAGTCTCATGTAGGGTGTACTTTAGTGCGCCCAAGGAGCTACCATTTATTTATAATATCAATAATCAATGCCGCTGTTTTTTCAGGTGCTTCAAGTGGAAACATATGTCCACCTTGAGTTATTTGTAATGCTATTTTTTTATTCAAGGTTGCAAATTTTTTGAAGAACCGGTGAGGAAATACATCGGTTTTATCGGCATAGACTAAAGTTGCGGGTATGTTAAGTTTATTTTTATAACTCGATAGGTTTGCCGCTAAATTTCTGAATATAGCGGCTTCTATTTGAGCTGAAAAAGCCAACTCAAGTTGATTGTTTCGCTCCACAACTCCATGATTAACATAATCAGCTAAACAGCGTTGATCAAAATTTTTAAATAATGCTCTACTGGCAAATAATTTTTCTACATCACAGCCTAAAGGCCAGTGAGTACGTCTTACCTTCGCTTTTCCTGCGGGACTAAACTTATCCATTAATTTAGTTTTTTTGATTAACCGAACGGCTAAAGCGGTTGAGCCAGTTACCACCGGTGGATCAAGCATTACTAGTCCTTTAAATAGCTCGGGTTGTTGGCAGGCGGCAATAAAAGAAATTACGCCACCAAATGAATGTCCAACACATATTAAGCTAGTTTGATTATTCGCTTTTAATTGCTCATGTATGTAATGAATCAGTTCATCAACTAAGGGCTGCCAGTTATTTTCTACCGGATATTTTTCATTGTGCCCATACTTTTCAAGAGCCACTACTTGGTAATTAGTAAAAGCGCTATTACTTTGTAAATAATTAAATAAAGTTTGATAACTACCCGCAGGAAAACCATTGGCATGTACAAAGTTGATAAGAGTTTTAGACATAAATAACCTGAACTCGACTTAATAAAGGATCCTCTAACAGCTATTTTTACTTACTTCTGCGTTAAATTAACTTGCAATAGGCGAGCTATTGACGCGTTAGGGAAAACTAGGTTGTCATGATAAATATTGATTATTAGAAGTTAAACGGTTGTTTGAATTTTGTCAATGCTTGCTTTGTTAATAATGGGAATTTAGCCCAATAGACATTAAAAAGCCCAGAAAAACTGGGCTTTAATTGGTTTAGCAAGTTTCTTTAGTAAATTGTTTATATTAAAATTCTTCCAACATATACTCTAATGAGTCCCCATATACTCTTAGTTCTTTTTCTAATTGGAATTTATCTCTTAACTCTTCTATTTCACGCCATTTTCTTTTTTTATTAGACGGTTTTTTCCCTTTTGCTGGTTGGGTAAATGACTCTAATACTTGGTTTAAATTATCCATGGAACGACTCCTTAATGACTAACAAACACGAATCAACTACCCCTTTTTAATACCATATTTAGGTCGCGTTGCAAATATAAATTGTACATTTTTTAATGAAAATGTGTATTTAACCGTCAAACTTTCTTATTTACGCACTTTTAAGGACATTGTTGTTTTAATTGTTTTTAACGAACATTGAAATATTGCACTTTGAATAGCTGCGATGAAATGATCTATGAATGAAATATTGTTGTGTTATAGTGAGTTTATAAATATCCCTTCTTGGAATAACTTGGGATTTCACTTATTATTGTAGATTAATCATTATGTTACTTGTTGTTTCCCCTGCTAAAAAACTTGATTATGACTCTCCGTTAGTCACAAAAATTCACACACAACCAACCCTACTTGAGTACAGCAAATTACTTATTGACCGTTGTATTGAGTTATCTCCAGATCAAATTGCCTCGTTAATGAAATTAAGTGATAAACTGGCAGGATTAAATGCGGCACGTTTTGGTCAATGGTCTACGCCATTTACACCTCAAAATGCTCGTCAAGCAATACTTGCTTTTAATGGTGATGTTTATACAGGTCTTGATGCCAACAGTTTTAGTGATGCTGATTTTAGTTTTGCTCAGCAGCATTTTCGAATTTTGTCAGGTTTATATGGTTTGCTGAAACCGCTTGATTTAATGCAACCGTATCGCCTAGAAATGGGTACTAAATTAAATAATGAGCGCGGAGACAACCTTTATCAATTTTGGGGTGACATTATCACTAATGAATTAAATACTGCATTAGCTGAGCAAGGTGATGATGTGTTGATCAATTTAGCTTCTAATGAATATTTTAAATCAGTGAAGACGAAGTCTCTTAACGCTAATATTATTACACCCGCATTTAAAGATTGGAAAAATGGTCAATATAAAATGATCAGCTTTTTTGCTAAAAAAGCCCGTGGTTTAATGGCGCGTTATATCATTCAAAATAGAATAACGCATGTAGAGCAATTAAAAGCGTTTAATTTGGCGGGTTATCAATATAACGACAGTTTATCGCAAGGGAATGATTGGGTTTATACCCGCAAAGAGCTGTAATAGCACCTACTCTAAAGCTTTTCGATGCAATATAAAAACCTGTTAGTACTTCACTAACAGGTTTTTTTGCTAAATAATATGAAATTTCAAACTTTTCGAGCAAAGAACACTACCTTATAGATAACATGCTTTTAAATAGCTGTGAATAATTACCAATAACAATACAAAATAACTAGGAAAGTGTGTGTTTGAACGAAGTGATAAATCACTAATATCCCAAGCATTAAAGGGAAAAGAATCTTCTTGGATAACCTTGGTAAAACGTTATGAACAAGGTATTTATAACTATGCTTTGCGTATGGTGAATCATCCCGCGGATGCGATGGATTTAATGCAAGATATTTTTATTGCCGTATTTAAAAGTTTACATACTTTTCGTGGCGAAAGCCCTTTTAAAGGTTGGCTGTTTAAAATAGCGCATTATCGTTGTATTGAATATTACCGACGCAAGCGTCCAACGCAATCTTTAGATGATGTGCCAGAACAAATTGATGAGCAAGAATATCATTGTCCTGAGCAACAATTAATTTTTGAGCAGTGTTCGAGTGCTTTAATGCAAGCTATGAAACAGTTGCCTATTAAACAAAAGTTAGTGGTTGAATTGAAATTTTTTCAGCAATGTACTTTTGACGATATTGCCCAACAATTAGGTATTTCAACTAACACAGCTAAATCTCAGTTATATAGCGCTTTAGATAAGCTAAAAGAACAATTACCAAAGTCTTTAATTGAACAAACAATAAAACAAGTAAATGTTTAGTGACATAAATACGTACTTGGAGGTAAAAATGTCAAATAAAAATGTAGATAAACAATGGCAACAACAAACTGATATTGCTGCGCAGGTAGCTCATCAAGCAAGTTTAGAAATAGAACAACAAGTACCCGCATGGGATCGCTCCACAGCTTTTAAACAATTTTCGCGCCGGCATGACGCTTCATCGAATAAAGTTATCAATGGACGTTGGTGGCAATGGCGAGGAATTCCTGCTTTGTCGATGGCTTTTTCGGCAGCTGCGGTGATGCTAATGGCAACGTTTATGCAAATTAATCAATCAAATAAGCCGTTAGACAAACACGTAATTACGGTATTAATTAATGAGCAAGTAGAAAAGAAAGTGGCTGAACAGTTAGCTTATCAAGTGAATATTAAGTTACGAGAGTTTGCTGCAGAGCAACAAGTATTGCTTGCCAATTACCGTGCTGATTTAAGTGAGAAACAACAAAGTAATAACTTAAAGTTAGCGAGTTATGTTTTAGGTGCATCAAGAAAAGAACGACAAGAAGATATGGGAGATTTTATTCACTACATAAACTCTCAGCGAAAAGATGAACAACTTGATCAAAAAATAAAATTTCAGCAATTAGAGCAAGCAATTAACGTTAGCCATTTAACGAATAAACCGGTTAAGCAATATAAAATGAATTATAAACCTAAACATAGTAGCAGTCTTGGTTTGAACAACGAATCAACAAAACAAAATACCACCAGTTAAATTGGATATTATAGGAGTAACAAGATGATCCTTTTTTTTAAAACACAACCAATAATACAAAAAGTCGCTTTTGCCTTAGTCACTTTAAGCGCATTAATGACCTTTAATGTTACGGCTAAACAACAAAATTATGAAGGTATGCATAAGCAGTTAAATATTATGAATAATATCCTTAAGTCTTCGTTACAAACGAGTAATAAAAAAGGCTTTAGCGTTACAAGTGTTAGTAGCTTGTATCTACAAGGGCAGGGCGTTGTGTTTACAATAAATGCTAATTCGGCTTTTAACTGGTCAAGCAGAGACTTTGGTTTTGTTGTCTCTGATATTTTTACAGCTCCGCAACCACCTGCGGCACCTACAAGAATAAGTGAAAATTTTGATGTGAATTATGAAGAAAACTTTACTGTGGTAGTGGATTCCGCAGAAGATGATTACCAAAGAGCAATAGAGGTTTTTGAAAAGCAAAGAGAAAGTTCAAATGATTTACGCAGTGCACAACGAGATTTACACTATGAATTAAGAGATATACAACGAGAAAGTAAAGACCTTGAATATCAACTCCGTCATGTCAATAAAGAAGAAAAAACTAAACTATCGAATAAACTAAAATCATTAAAAACTCAAAAATTAGCATTAGAAAAAAGTCGAGTTTCATTAGAAAAAAAAGCTAAGACAATGAAGAAGCAACACCAAGATCAGAAAATAAAACAAACAGCCCAAAGAAAAACCAACTATAAATTAATGAGCAAGTCTATTGTTGAAACCTTATGCCTATATGGCAATGGTTTGAAAGTACTGCCAAAAAATGAACATGTCAGTTTAATTATAAAAAATGCGGGTGACAAAAATGGCAGAGGTTATCGAGACAATATTCTGGTCTTTAACAAAAAAGATATTAATGATTGTTCAAGTGATAAAATTAATGTTGATAAGTTACTAACAAAAGCAAATAAATATCAGTTCTAAACAGCTAAAATCATAAAAAGGCGATTTGATCAAGTATCAAAATCGCCTTTTTTTAATTGTCGAAAGTAGAAAGTAAAAATTAGAAATAACCCGTTATAAGCCACTTTCTCTTGATATATCATGAGATAACGCCGTAAGCAAGTTAATGACATCGACACTCGCTTTTTCCATGACAGCCAATTCTTTCACGGCTTGTTCCATATCCCCTGAATTCATTGATTTTAAAGCGTTTAAACCATGAGTGTGAACTTGGCTATGTGGCACTTCAAGCTGTTTAAAAGAAGTATTAGAGGCATATTTTTCAGCTCCCTCACCTTGGTAGTACCATTGACCTAAACGACAAAGTTTGTGATTAGAGAAGTCACTTGCTTTTTTATCAGACATCCCTAGCATCACTTGATAAACCTCTAATTTCCAAACGACATTATCCATTTTTACGGTCTGTAAGAAAGCATCTGTCGATGAATGAGTAATAACCGAGTACATTTTTTGAGATACGTCAACAATGCCCGTGGCCGTTGTTTCAATCGCTGAGGTGCTTTCACTAATTTCAATGCTTTTTTCGCCTACATGGCTAATACCTGAAATCACTTCTTCCATTTGTTGATTCACTTGATCAATCAAATTAGATATTTCATTTGATGCTTCTGCAGAGCGTTGCGCTAGCGTTCTAACTTCATCGGCAACAACGGCAAAACCTCTACCTTGCTCACCGGCTCTAGCTGCTTCAATGGCTGCGTTTAATGCTAATAAATTAGTTTGATCGGAAATACCTTTAATAATATTAACAAAATCATTAATACCAGCGGTGGCAGATTTTAAGCTATCGACAGATGTTGATGCCTTTTTTGTATCTGAACTGATTTTTTCTGTTGAGACAATAGTGCTAGATAACATTGTCATAATATCATCAAATAAGTTTTGAGAAGATTTAAAGGTGTCTCTATGCCCAACTAAGGCATTGGATGATGCCGCTAATTCTTCTTGTATATTATTAACTAGCTCAGATGAACCTAACCATAAAGCATTCATTTCTTCTTGGTGTTTATAGCGTTCAGTATTGCTTGACATATCTTGAACTAATTGTTGGCTTTCTACTGAAGCAGTTTCTAAGTCTTGCTCTAGTGCCAGTATTTTTTGCTTTAATTGTTGGTTTTCTGAGTTTAGAGCTTCAAGCTCTTTTTTATTACTTGCACCAAATAACATAAAACAGACCTTTTTTTATTATTAATAACTATCAATTAAACAACGATTACAAAACCATTATAAGTAAGTGAGAATATTTAACAATAAATAACATGCAGTTAAGTTGAGTTTTTTTTGTAATAACTCACCACCGATATTAAAAACCTCAGGTAACTGCTTCTTAAACAATACCTCTTGATAGGCTATTAGCCTTTCCTGTAATGCTCTAGACTTTGGTCTTTTTAATCGATCTCGCAGCCCTTTATTTCGATTATTTTTATCGGGCGGTGGGCATTCTATGTATCCTAGCGCCAATATTGAGCGATATTGCACTAAATAAGCTCAGGGTGCTTGTTTATGGACAGTTCAAGGATGGTATCTCCCTGCTTTATTTTTCACGCTGGTTTTATACCACCTGAATAATTACAAGAGACTTTTAATTGACTCAAATACCAATATCAGGCTACTATTCCGCCGCAAAATGTTCATTATTTCTCATGTTTATATCTGATAATGGCATATACCGCGCTTTGTTTTTCTATTGAAGTACTTTGGAGCTTTGTAGGTAAGGTATTATGAAAATTATTGGTAAGGTGTTAACTTTACACCTGTTGTTACCTTTTATGTCGTTCGGTGAAGGCATTGAACTCAATATGCTAGATTTGGACGAACTGATGAATTCAGATGTTCAACTTACCTCAGTCATGAGACGTATCCAATCAGTAAGAGAAACCGGAGCGTCAGCTCACGTTCTCTCTGGAAAGGAAATTCTTAATTCTGGCGTCACTTCAATTCCTCAGGCATTGACGCTTGTTCCTGGTCTGCAAGTCAGGCAGGTTGATAATAATTTGTGGGCAATTACCAGTCGCTCTACTGCAAGTCGATATGCTAGTAAACTACTTGTGATGATAGATGGACAAAGTATTTACGATCCTATTCATGCCGGCGTTAATTGGGAAACGATTCACCTTCCGCTGGTTGATATAGAAAGAATTGAAGTGATCCGTGGGCAAGGAAGCTTACTTTGGGGAAGTAATGCTACCAACGGTGTCATTAATATTATCACTAAGCATAGTGAAGATACTCGTGGCTTAGTCATGCAAGCGGCTACAGGAAACCAACTCAATTATGATGCAACTGCGAGGTTTGGTAGTGATGTCGGTACATTGGGTTCTTATAGAATTCATGTTCTCAGCAAAGAGACCAACTCATCAGATAAAACCTCCAGATCCCTTGCACCTACCGATAGCAGCGACTTAGATTCTATCGGTGGAAGATTAGATCTCAATATTAATGATAATCTGTTTATGCTGATAAAAGGACAATATCAGCGCATGCAGTTTAATAGTAATGTTAGAAACGCTAATCTTAAAACTAATATTGCAGAAGAAGTTTCAATCGAAGAATACCGAGATACTTACAATTTTACCTCCAGAATTGAACACGTTTTGGGAGAAAATGCCAGTCAAATGCTTCAGCTCACATATGCTAATGATGACGTTGATGGCGACTACTACAAAGAGCAGAGAACAACCTACGATGTCGACTATCAAATGAATGCCCAATACCAAAAGCACCAGTTTGATTGGGGGGTAAATTATCGCTATATTGACCTTGATATGGAAGATACGCCATATGTATCTATGCTTACAGATTTGGTTAGCATGGAGCAGTATGGTGTATTTGTGCAATTGCAGCTCAATCTTATTCCAGATTCAGTTAAGTTCACTATTGGTAATAAGTCTGAGCATAATGAATTTACCGGTTGGGAGCACCAACCAGTAGCTAAGTTGGTATGGCTAGCAGATCAAAAAAATACGTTTTGGACGTCGATATCCAGAGGAGTTAGAACCCCATCTCTTATTGAGTACAGTATGAAAATTAGAGCTGGCGGAAGTAGTTTAGGCTCTTTAGCAAATAGTGTTGATCCGATTTTAGCTCGCACTCTTGATCCCACTATCTTTGACTATACTATCCCACAGTTTATCTACGGTAATCAAGACGTCGAAGTAGAGACCTCTGTGTCTGAAGAAATAGGTTACCGTTATGCGGATTCAGACTGGAACATCGACGCCTCCTTATTTTATACACAATCTAAAAATGTTATATCTTATGATAGCAAACTGACCCCCTATTCCATTGAAGAGCTCACCTTGGCTTATTTTTCAGATTCAAACTTTGGTACTAGCTTGCTGCCTGTTAACCTTTCTTCATCAGAATTAGCCACAACATTTATGTCTGGTGCAGAATCAAAAACCTATGGCGGAGAGCTTATCATTGGTAAAAAGCTAACGTCTGCGATAAAAATAGAATTCAGTTATAACTACACTAATTATGATTACCAAGCTGACGGTACAAGCATGGGCATTGGCTTTGATTCAAGCCTGCAACAAGTCATGATAAAAACAACGGCGGCCATTACTACCTCGCACTCATTATTCGCTATGCTGCGCTTTGAAAAAGGCGAAGCTTATAGTGTTAAAGATTTCTATGCTCTTGATTTGAGCTGGAAATGGCAGGTATCGCCTAAGGTGCAATTTGGTATAACAGGAAACAACCTGCTAGGTGGAGATAATATTCAGTTTTACAATACAGCCGAACTCTATACCGTGCCAACGTACATACAACCGTATGTAACAGCGAATGTAATGGTGAGCTTCTAAGTTTAGCTATGTTTCAATTTAAATACCTATTATTATTTACAGCATTTATTCTAGCCACGTCGATTAGTTACGAGGCTATAGCGAGTGATCGTGAATATACGCTTAAAGCGGGCTTTATGTACAACTTTGCCCGCTATAGCGTCGGTGATTGGTTTAACCTAGACGAAAATGAATCATATAATATTTGTAGCACAGATGAGGACTTTGTTCGGGTCGCCAAGCAAACACTAAGCAAACAATATATCAAAGAGCACCCTGTAAAAATCTCTTATATTAATACTCCTGAAAATGGCTGCCACACATTATTTATTACGGACATAATTTATCATCCGTTGATCAATCATAATGCCTTTAGTAAAACTATGCTTGTCGGCCAAACCCCCGGAGTAATAGACTTTGGCGGACACATTAACTTTTTTATTGCCGGAGGCAAGGTTCGGTTTGAAGTCAGCCCGAGTAATCTACAAAAGGCAGGGATAAAACTCAGTTCTAAAGTGCTCAGAATGGGACGAATTGTTGCAGTTAGGGAGGATCTTTGAACATATCTTTATTAGCAAAAAAATCATTGCGTGCTAAGTTAATGTTAATTTTGATGTTATTGGCAGTTCTTATTACGCTGCTGACCTCGCTCATTTTCTCCGCTTATGAAATACGAAGTGCTAAGTCTTCTGAAAAGCACCGAATACAATCCATCGCAGAAATTATTGCGCCAAGTTTGACTGCATCAATACTGTTTGAAGACAAAGAAACTGCACAAGAACTGATAACTCCGCTGAAAAACCAAATGGGCGTTGTGGATGTTGTTGTTTATGATCGTAAAGGTCAGGTTTTCTTCAACGATACAGAAAAAGAAAAAATAAGAGCTTCCTTTCAGGAAGATCTTAATAAAGTTACCACAGCATTATTGTTTGAGAATACTATTCATGGTGAATTAGTGATATGGACAGATAACAGCCGGGTTAAACAACAAGTGAGCTTTATTGCAAATACTCTCTTCATCATGCTGTTTGTTACTTTAGTCATTAGCTTTGTAATATCTCTTTTCCTAAGTAAAAAATTTACTCAACCCATTATCGCGCTTGTGGAAACAGCGAATAAGGTGACTAAAAGTAACAACTACAACCTCAGGGTTAATAATACTAATCATGATGAATTGGGTGATCTCACGACATGTTTCAATTCGATGTTAGAAACAATTGAACAACGAGAATTAAACCTTGAATCACAGGTTTTAGAGCGTACTGGTGAACTTAAAATAGCCTACGAAAACTTAAAAACGGCCAATGAGCAACTAAAAGAGCAAGCTTATACGGATTCATTGTCTGGGCTTCCAAATAGGAGATGTTTACTCGAGTTAATGAACACCTTGATTCATCAAGATAAAGCACAACCATTTTCAATAATGTATCTAGATCTTGATGGTTTCAAAGATGTTAATGACTCTCTAGGGCACGATGTAGGAGATGCTTTGCTTATTTCTGCCTCCAAAAGAATACAAAGCGCAGTCAGAAGCGAGGACGTACTTGCTCGATTGGGTGGTGATGAATTTACCGTACTATTGGAATGTGTAGAAGACAAAGAAGTTTTGAGTCATATCGCCAATAACATTAAGCAGGTATTATCTAAACCATTCTTTATTAATGGTGAAGAAATCCAGGTATCGGCAAGTATTGGTATTAGTGGTTACCCCCTAGCAGGCTATACTGTCGAAGAAGTAATGAAAAAAGCAGATATAGCGATGTTTGACGCCAAAGATCATGGCCGTAATACTTATCGTTTTTTCGAAGCTCCTATGCTGAAAAAAATACAGACTAAAAGGCAAATTCTCGAAGATTTACGTAACACCCTACACAACCAAGGGTTTGAACTTTATTATCAACCAATTATTAATATGCGAACCGGAAAGATTGATAAAGCAGAAGCATTGATACGCTGGAACCACCCCCTTAAAGGCTTTATACCGCCCGATGAATTTATACCATTGGCTGAAGAATATGGATTAATTGATGACATAGGTTGTTGGGTAACAGAGCAAGCCATTGTCTCAACTAAAAAATTCAGAGAGCAATATGCCCCAGATATCAAAATTTGTATCAACGTTTCGCCGATTCAGTTTAAGCCAGAAAGCCGATGGCTAAACTATTTCCAACATTGTTTGAATGAGACAAAAATAGATCAAACCGCTATCTCTATAGAAATAACAGAAAATTTCTTGATGGACAGCAACGAGCAAACGTTAGATAAACTGATGTTGCTAGAATCTAGCGGTATTGAAATAGCTATTGACGATTTTGGTGTGGGTTATTCGTCATTGTCTTATCTGCAAAAGTTAAAAACAGATATAATCAAAATAGACCGTAGTTTTGTACAGTTATTGGCTCGTGATGATGCCAGTAACACCCTGTGTAGAACCATTGTTTCTATGGCAAAAAACCTAAAAATGAGAGTTGTTGCCGAAGGTATTGAAACACAAGAGCAATGTGAATTACTTGCAAGTTATGGCTGTCATTATGGTCCTGTCTCTTGATCACATTT
>JAOPTQ010000020.1:0-32285 GCA_051531915.1 Colwellia sp.
AAATCGCCCCTACAAATTTACAGTAACAACAATTAACGGGAACATAGCCAAAGTGAAAGTAAGGAAGTTAGGTTAGGCACAAATAACTTGAATACGTATGCATAGAGAAAAAATGAGTATGTAAAATAATCGTAAGCGAGTAAATTATAGCTATCAAAATATTAATTAATTTGGGTGTTTTTATGTCTTCAATAAAGCTACTTCCACTATCCATTTTGTCATGTGCTTTAATTTCTACTTCCGTGTTAATTACAGCATGTGAAGATAGTACAAAGCCGGTAGTGTCAGCTGCTGAAAAAATTGATACGGTCAGTTTTTCACTTGATCAATTAGCAAGCTTACCTAGCGATAGTTCAGCACACTGGATAACACCACAGCTGTTATTATTACCAAAATCTGATGAGAATCTTCAATACTCATTAGTGAGTGAAAATCAACAGCCGTTAGGTGCTGTTGCATTAACTGTTAAAGAGTTATCTTCTACAGGCTTAACGTCTACAGACTTACCTGAAAAGGTGAAAACTACGTTCCCTCATTTAAGTGGCTTTCAAGCTTATTATCTCAAGGTTAGTGTCGCAGAAGCTAAAAAATTACTCAAACAAAAGTTAATGGTTGTCGCGACAGACAAAACGCAAAAACCACAAAGAATAGCTTATTTACAAACAGGCGCTGTACTTGACGCCTTGTATACTCAAAAAAATAATGATGCCAATGAAGTCACTGATTTAGGGGCAACAGTAACTGAAAAAGGGATTAATTTTAAACTGTGGGCACCTACCGCACAAAAAGTTTCAGTATTATTATTTAACAAAGATAAAACATCACACAGTCAGTTGGCTATGGTTGAAGATAGCAATACCGGTGTGTGGTCTGTAAAAGGTGATGCAGCGCTTAACAATGCTTATTATCAATATCAGTTAAGTGTTTATCATCCGGTATCAAAAAAAATAGAAGTATTAACAACGACAGATCCATATTCGTTAAGTTTATCTATCAATAGCCAGTATTCCCAAATTGTTGACTTAAATAACCGTGATACACAACCTGAAAACTGGCAAAACCATATTGTGCCAACAGTAAAACATATTGAAGATAATGTATTTTATGAAACCCATATTCGAGATTTTAGCGCTGATGATAAAACCTTGTCTGATCCTGATTTTAGAGGGAAATATAAAGCTTTTAGTGAACAAAAATCGCTCGGCATTAAACACTTAAAGTCTTTACAAGCGGCAGGGCTAAATAATATTCACTTATTACCCACCTTTGATATTGCGACAGTGAATGAAGATGCCAACCAAACGATTGATATTTATGACACCATGGCGAAGGTTTGTAATATCGCTCCTGAGACTAGTATTTGTCAGCCTAATTCACCTGTTAAAGTTAAATCAGAGCAATCATTGAAAAGTGTGTTGAGCAGCTTTGATGGTAACGGTGAGCAAGCCCAATTATTGGTGGGTGAGTTACGTGAAATTGATAACTTTAACTGGGGTTATGATCCTTATCATTACACAGTGCCAGAAGGAAGTTATGCGGTTAACCCAGAAGGTGTTGCGCGTTTAGTAGAGTTTAGAGAAATGGTGCAAAGCATTCACAACTTAGGCTTTCGTGTCATTATGGACGTGGTTTATAACCATACGCATCAATCTGGTTTAGAGAAAAATGCGGTATTAGATAAAATTGTGCCTAATTATTATCACCGTTTAGATCTACTTTCAGGCGTTATTGAGCAATCGACTTGTTGTGACAATACCGCAACTGAACGGGTAATGATGGCAAAGTTAATGTCAGACTCTTTAGTGGTTTGGGCGCGTGATTATAAAATAGATGGCTTTCGGTTTGATTTAATGGGGCATCAGCCTAAAGCTGCCATGCTAAATGCACGTGAAGCGGTTCGTCAAGTAGACAGTGATACTTACTTCTATGGTGAAGGTTGGAATTTTGGTGAAGTTGCTAATGGCAGACAATTTGTCCAGGCGAGCCAGCTTGAATTAGGCGGCACTGAAATTGGCACATATACCGATAGATTACGTGATGCAGTGCGTGGTTCTGGAAATAATACGCGTTCAACGCAAGGCATTGGCAATGGTTTATTAATGCAGCCTAATGAGTTGCAAACCTCTGAAAAGAGTCAAGCAGATTACAATTTATTGGTGGACCAATTACGTGTTGGTTTAGCGGCTAATCTAGCTAACTTTCCTCTTATTAATTCACAAGGTGAAGCGGTTTTAGGTAAAAATGTTCCTTACGGCGACCAACCGACCGGTTATGCGTTAGATCCTGCCGATACCATTAATTATATTTCAAAACATGATAATCAAACGTTGTGGGATAATAGCCAATATCGTATCGCCTTTGAGGTATCAACCGATGATCGCGTTAGAATGCATGTGCAAAGTTTGTCATTTGCTTTATTTGCGCAAGGACTCCCCTTTTTACATATGGGCTCTGAGTTTATGCGTTCAAAATCATTTTTACGTGACAGTTATGATTATGGTGATTGGTTTAATCGCGTTGATTTTTCTAAACAACAAAATTTCTACAATATTGGTTTACCACCAGCTGAAAAAGATAAAGACAACTGGCCATTAATTCGTACCGTATTAGCGGGGAATCAAGACCGAGATCGAGTGACGGCTAAACACATTCAATTTAGTAGTGATGTGTTTACTCAAATGCTGGCAATACGCATGAGTTCACCTTTATTTAGGCTAACGAGTGAACAAGCAGTGCTTGAAAAGCTTAGCTTTGTTAATACCTATCAGAAAAATAGTGGCAAAAGTCAGCAAGCCGGTTTAATTGTGATGAAACTTGATGATACTGTTGGTGTTGCTGTCGATGAAAACTATCAAGGCTTAATGGTTATTTTTAATACCAGCACTAAAGCACAGTTTTTTGCTTATAAAACTGCCAGCGAATATCAGTTACATCCGGTTTATAAAAATGGTGTTGATAAGGTAGTTAAGCAGAGTGAAATAAGCGCTAAAGGCTTTACAGTGCCGGCATTAACCAGTGCCGTATTTGTTAAAAAATAGCGAGTGTTATACCAATCTCACTAAATATGTGATCATTTCTACTTGCTAAAATCACCAACTACAGTGTTATTTATTTAATAATTAGAACAACTAGTTATTCAAATAAATGCCTTGTATTTGGCAATTTTTCCTGCGTATAAAGTAGATCACCTAATTAATGAAACTGGTATTAAACCGCTTTATCGGCATTAAAAGATTGTGCACATTGTTGGCAAATACATACTTTGTTTTTCATTGATGTGGGAATGTCTTTTAACAGTTTAGGATCTATGTTGGTGTTTATGCACCAACAAGGATCGTCACTATTAACGGCGCACAGGTTTTTATTTTGGCAAAGTGGGCAAACTGTGGTGTCTATTTTTGTCATTGTCATTATTAGTGATTTTATTAATATTAGTGCGTTTCAAACCAATTTAATGCGGTTGTTAATGTTTTGTTTCTGTATTTATCAATTTCAAAAAACAACTCATGATGAGCATCCGTTATAACTACGGGTGAACCTGATGGACATGACTCAGGCATGACTTGGTGTAGTTGCTGACAAAAATCAATTTGAGCTTGATTGCTGACTATTATATCAGCGCCTGCTTGTATCACCAACGTTGGTGTTTTAATTTTATCTATATCAGAAAAAAGTTGTTTTAATGCGCGCAGTGACTCCACTAGCCAATTAATAGTCACACCACCTAATTGAAGTTCAGGCATTTTTTGGTAAAGCTGAGTGAATAGCTGATAGCGTATATTTGAGTGCATTAATTTATTATCGGTAAAGGCTATGGGAGTATAATTTTGATGACCAAAAAAATACCATGGTGTTTCATCAAACCATAGGTTTAGTTGATGAGTAATATTAATTAATGTTGAGCCGATAGCCGCGGGAATTCCACCACTATTAAAACCCATCATTGGAGAAGAAAGTACGGCAGCTTTAATTGGGTTAGGAAATTGTTGTAAATAGCGAGCAGCAATAGTACCGCCCATAGAGTGCGCAAGTAAATAGGGCTTTTCAAGGCAATTTTTACGAACAATAGTTTCAATGAAATGGGCTAAATCGTCGACGTAATATTGAAAATTTTCAACATAACCTTTATGTGAATTAGTGAGTAAACGTTGAGATAACCCTTGACCTCTGTGGTCAATTAAAAAAACCGTATAGCCTTGTTTAAATAAATCGTAATTCAACTCTTGGTATTTTAGGTAGCTTTCTGTTCGCCCTGAAGAAATAACAATACACTTTTTATTGTTTATTTGTTTAAATATGGCGTAATTAATTCTGACATTGTTAACACCGTTAAAGTGTGAAAATTGACCTTGTTGCCAAAAGTCAGCAATTTCATGGTCAATACGGCTTGGCAATTGTTGTTCTGTGGTAAAAAACTCACTGCTAACCTTTGCCATACACGCTATTGGCATTATTATGCTAAGTAATAATAGCCATTTGGCGAATGTTAAGCGGCGTAGTTTCAAGAAATATTTACTCTATATTTTATGACAATGGTAACAGTATAGTCACCGCTAAACCGATAGTGCTATCATTAGTTTCATTAGTTTCATTATTTTTTTTGTTGATATTATTGGCGAAAATCTTACCTTTATGAGCAATAACCGCTTGCTTGGCAATGGCTAAACCTAAGCCCGTGCCGCCGGTTATTCTATCTCTTGCTTCGCTTACGCGGTAAAAAGGTTCAAATAAATGTGCTAGTGACTGCTCGGGCACACCTTCACCAGTATCGCTTATCGTTAAGGTAAGCAGCTGTTGATTTGATGATAACGTTACCGTGATCGTGCTATTTTCAGGGCCGTATTTTACCGCATTACTGATGATGTTACTGATGGCGCTAGTCAATAAATTCCGGTCGGCCAAAATCATTATTTGGCTTGGTTTGGGGGCAACTATGCGAATAGATTTTTCATCGGCAATGAATTGTTCATCACTCATAATATTGAGTAATAAGGAGGAAAAATCAAACCGATCAAGTGTTAAGTTTTGCAGGGTGTTTTCTAATCGAGATAAGGCTAATACTTCGCCAATCATTTTATCAAGCCTTGACACTTCAAGTTCGCAGCGTTGTAGATATTGATTACGCGCTTGTTCGGTTGTGTTTTGTTGTTGAGCTAAGCCCAATGCCATTTGTAGACGAGTCATGGGTGATCGTAATTCATGCGAAACATCACCTAATAAGCGTTGTTGGGCGCTAAGATTTTGTTCTAACTTATTAGCCATTTGGTTAAAATCTTTCGCGAGTTCACCAAGCTCGTCATTACGCTTATCTACATCTTGAACACGCGTTGATAGATTACCTGCACCGATACTTTTAGCGGCATTTTTTATGTTAAGTAAAGGCTTGTTAAGCGATCTTGCAATTAACCAACAAAAGATAAAGCTCATAAGTAAAGCAATGACAATAGGAGCCCATGGCGGTAATGATTGCACCATATGCCTTAAATCACCTCGGCGCAATTTTTGAGAAATGAACAGTTGGTAATCTTGTTGGTTTAAAGTAATAGGTAATGGGCCTGTGACTTTCGTATGAGAAAAAAAACCGGTAACGGCCTTATCAAAGGCAGTGTTTTTAAGGTATTTAATAATAGGTTCTTTGTGTCGTGGTTTTAGCGGCCGAGCATTAGTAATGGTTTTTCCAGTCTTAAGCCATAAATTAGAATCTGGGCGAGCTTTTCTTTTGAGTTGGAAAACCTCAGTGACACTTTGAAGATTTCTATGCTTTATTTTCTTCGCTATATTTTTAAGGTGTCGGAAGTCTTCAAAATCAGCTGTTTTTTTAATAACCTCACTACTCGTGTCAACTGTCATTAGCTGAGAAATAAAACGTGTACCCATGATAGATAAAATCGTTGTTAGCCAAAACCAAAAAAACAGTTTTACACCAAAAGAAGATAATGATTTTTTTAGTTTTACTAGCGTCATAACGAGGGTTTTCCATCTAAAAATAAGTAACCAGCACCACGTATGGTTTTAATTTTGTCGCTATCGCTAAACGGTAATAATTTACGACGAATATTACTAACATGTACGTCAATACTGCGATCAAAAGGGCTTAGTTTTCGGCTGAGTACTCGCTCTGAAATATGCTCTTTACTGACAATTTTACTGTGTTGCTCCATCAACAAGGTGAGTATCTGATATTCAGTGCCGGTAAGTTCGATAGGATTTTGGTGACAACTGACCTGTCGAATGGCATGATTTATTTCTACATTATTAACGATAAGTGATAATGGTTGTTGATGTTGTGATTGCTGATCGTGAGCTTGAGTAATGGCAATACGTCGTAAAATAGCATTAATACGAGCCAGTAATTCTTTATGGTGAAAAGGCTTTGCGAGATAATCATCGGCACCTAATTCCAAGCCTAATACTCGGTCGTCGTTGTCGCCTTTAGCGGTTAACATCAGTATGGGTGTTTTATGCTGCGACCCCAGAGCTTTTAACACTTCAAAACCATTGAGTTTTGGCATCATAACATCAAGTAGAATAAGATCGTACGCAGCAGTATAGGCTTGTTCAAGACCACTTTGACCGTCAAAGCAACAGTGAACAATAAAGTTTTGTTGCGCTAAATAATCAACTAATAGCTCAGCTAACTCACAATCGTCGTCTATCAATAAAATATGTTTTTTAGTCAAAACTAGCTCACTATTTATGATTCATTCTTTCACTGGGTATTATTCATTTTATCTCATGTATATTTTTTTTGTAGTCCCTAAAAGATAAACTTTACCTATCTTTACACTGGCTTTGCGTTTCTTTGCATTAGGAGGCTTATACTAAACATGAATTATTTAAGGTGTTCACTTAACAATATTAAACAGTAGGAACTATCAATTATGAAAACACTTATTCTGAAAAAATTTAAACCGCTGTTAACTGCTTCAGCATTATGTACTTTGTCAGCCGTAATGCTATTTCCTGGTATGACTAGTGCCAAGTATATGAATAGTATAAATCCACAATTAATGACAGTACAAGCAGCCGGTGACTTTCAAGGTGGCGGCGGTTTTGAAGGTGATCGTCATATGAATAAAATGGTTAAAGTATTAGCATTAACAGAGCAACAGCAATCAGATATAAAAACGATTAAGGACCAAGCTCGTGATGAGCATGCGGTGTTAAGACAGTCGATGATGTCTTATCAAGATGAGAAAAAAGCACTGGTAACATCAAGCTCTTTTGATGAGTCTGCCTTTGTTGCTTTACAAGCGGCATATCAGCCTATTTTTGCTCAAATGGCTTTAGAAAGAGCAAAAACTAAAAATGCTATTTTTAATGTATTAACGACAGAGCAGCAAGCGCTGTGGCAAGAATTTATGGCTAATAGAAAAGGCAATAGAAAGTCAGGAAAAAGAGGTCGTTAAATAAAAAGGTTAAGTTCTTAAACTAAGCCTTTAAGTTAAGCTCTTAAATTAAAAGAAAAGATTTTAGACATTTGGCTTTCTACAGGTTTATCATCTATTTTGGCGGGTAAAAACCGCCATTTTTTTATTGCGGTACGAATTGAACTTTTAAAATAACTTGCCTTGCTTTGAGGGTCAAAATAAATATCTTTAATTTGACCTTGGGCATCTATGGTAAAGTTTACTTTTACTTCAACTTCTATTCTTTTGCGTTGTGCAGCACTTGGGTATACAGGGTTAACAGAAATTAATTGTTCAGCGCTATGCCAAATAGGTTCAACAGCGGTAGGTTTGAATATATTTCTTTTTTCTAAAGCGGTTGTATTTTCAGCCAGTTGATTCTTTTGATTAATGCGTAATGGCTCTGCTAGGTGCTGGCTTTGTTGCTTGACTAATGGGCTATTAATACGTGATTGTAAGTTTGTAGTATCAATACGCTCAAAGGCAAGCTCACCCTTTGATTTTGTTTTATTATTATTTAGTCCATCATCAAGCTTATTACCAAGTAAAACAGGATAAGCGTCTTTATTGGTTATAGGAATTAAATGTGTGCTAGTAACGGCAGTGTTTGTCGTTTGTTTAGCGATAGCCATTTTTTTGTGATTTGGTAACGGCAACTCTTTTGCAATGTCATTAATGGTTAATTCGGTGTTAGCTTTGCTTTCTAATAAAGCATGTTTATTTATGATATTAAGTTGAGTAGCGTTGACCATGCTAGTATCGGTATCAATACCGGTATGATTAATGTTAACTTTTGGCTGAATTGTTTGTTGATTGGCCATTTTTGCTATGGTTAGGCTATTTTTTTCGCCCGAGATAGTGAAAATCACATCATTTTCACTATCAGTATAAGTGTCAGCATTGATTTTACTAACCGTTGTCGGCTTTCTGTTTTCTACACGGTTAGCTGTTGTTAATAATTGTTGAGCTAATGAGTGCTCAGGTACGTTAGCTGCAAGGGTTGTAATGTTGTTTTCTGATTCTTTTGAATGTAAAGAGGCTTTATTATTCCATAATTCTACTAACGGGAAAGAAAGCAATGATTTACTGGATAAGAATAGTATTAAGAAAAGAATACTTGTTGCCGCCACCCATTTACTAATATCTCTACTTGGAGCGCAATGGTGGTTTACTAGACGAACAACTCTGTCTTTTAAGTCACCACCAGTAGCAGCCATAGCCATATTAGGAATAGTGTGATGACGATGTTTATTACAAATAGTGGCGGTGTCAGTTAAAGTATGTGCATAAGCGATGGCATCACCACAATGCTGAACAGCAATATCATCACTACAATATTCACGCTCGTTGCGCATTTGCTTTGAAACCCATTGCACTGACGGGTGGAAAAACAATAATATTTCAACCAATGTTTGAATGAAGTTAACAAGGTAATCGTGACGGCGGATATGCGCTAACTCATGTAAAATAAGCATCTCAAGTTGGGCATTGTTAAGCCCTGTAATCATACTTACTGGTAATAGCACTACTGGCTTTAACCAACCAATAGCCATTGGTACGTCAATTTTTAATGAAATTAATAATCGTGGCGCTTTATGTAACCCTATTTGTGTCGCTAAGGTATTAAACCGAGATAATAATGCCTGTGTTGGCGCAATAACTTTTTGTTTTGATAGTGTATTTACGTTGTGCATTTCAATAAGTAGTTTGCTAGCTAATATAAAAACCGAAATAAACCAAGCTAAAGTGATATAAGGCAAAAATAAAGGCAGAGCTTCGGTGATTTCTTTATAGGTAACAAAAGTACTTTGTGGAGTATACTCATGAACTAAAAAAGCTAATGACGTTTGATCTACACTATTGTTTACGATCAATGTTTGCGCCAAATAAATAATACCAAAAGTAAAAATTGGCAGCATTAAGTTCATTAGCATTGCTAAAGTAGATAATACATAACGCAGTTGGGGCTTACTTTTATTAATGATGAGCAATGCACATTTTAATACCAGCGCCACTAGTAAACCCTGCCACAAAAAATGCAATAAGGTGAGTGCTAAACTGTATAAAAATGGAGTATTAAAAAAGTACTCTAGCATTGTGATTTTGACATTGTATTAGGTGTTTTATTTTTCCAAACTATTAAGTAACTGACGAATGTCGTCAATTTCTTCTGCGGTTGTTGAATCATCAATTGCGCGCATTACTAATTTTGAAGTTGAACCACCAAACGCTTTAGTGATCAAATCTTTAATTAATGATGATTGTGTATATGTTTCACTATTTGCTGGTGCGTATACATGTGCACGATTCGTTTCATCACGTATTACTAATGATTTTTCATGCATTATTTGTAAAATTTTTAATACCGTTGTGTAACCTGTTTTTTGTGTTGTACTAACTGTTTCGTGTATTTGTCTCACGGTCGCCGGACCAAGTTGCCACAAAATATTGAGTAGTGTTAACTCAGCTTCTGTAGGCTTTACTGTTGATTTTTCACGCGACATTTGTTCTTCCCTTATCAATTGACTTCATTAATAGCTCTCTAGATACGAACTTAATCGTATCTCTTGTTGATTAAATGAGCAACCTATTTTGTAAAACTATTTTTATTGGCAGGTAGTTTTTGTATTCATTAGTTTACTTTGCTCTCAATAACCATTTTTTTTGCTAAGATTTTGTTGTTATCGTTGCATATAGCTCACCTAAACGCGTGACTGTTTTAGCGCCCGCTTCAGGATTGAATTCTATCATATTTGGTGCAAAAGCACATACTACGGTGGAACCTAATTTAAAACGGCCCATTTCATCGCCTTTTTTAAAACGAATAGCATCAACCCCTTTTGCCGGATAATGCCATCTAAAAATATCTTTTCCTGCAGGCGGTGTAATAGTGCCCGCCCACGTGGTTTCAATACTTGCGACAATAGTTGCACCCACTAATACCATGGCAAGTGCGCCATGCTCGGTATCAAAAATAACAACAACACGTTCATTACGAGAAAATAAATTAGGCACATTACTGGCTGTAAGTGGGTTTACTGAAAATAATTCACCGGGCACATAAATCATTTCTCTTAATGTTGCCGCCATTGGCATGTGAATACGATGATAATCTTTAGGGGCTAAGTAAATACAAGAAAATTTACCCGCTTCAAAAGGCGCTGATGTTTTAGTGTCACCACCGAGTAATGACGTTAAGCTATAGTCAAATCCTTTTGCTTGTATTAGTTTTCCATCAACAATATCCCCTTGTTGGCTTATCGCGCCATCAACAGGGTAACATAAAGTGTTCGCTTCTTGATCTATTGTTCTGGCATCATCTTCAAGTTCACGGGTGAAAAAATCATTAAAGGTGGCAAAGTCACTCGCCTTTTTCAGCTTTGCTTCGCCCATATTGATATCGTAAGCTTTAATGAAATTACTGATCAGTTTTGTTGTTAACCAACCCATTTGAGCTGCTGCAAGCTTTCCGGTTAAGCGAGATAAAGCATGCTTAGGCATAGCATATTGCAAAGCTATTTTAGCTCTGTCGGTTAAGCTATTACTTGTAGGCAAAGAGCTTGAAGGTAAAGGGTTTGTAGGTGAAGTGTTTAAAGGTGATTCATTTGAAGACACTGACTTTTCCTTAATCATTGAAACGCGATGTTAATTTATTATCACCTAAGCTTTGTAAAATGCGCTGAAAACTGGCCAAACGCTTAGGATTGATTTGTGCATTGATTGCAGCGTTAACTAATGCGCAACCGGGATCATGTTGATGTTTACAATCTCTAAATTTACAGGTGCCAATAAATTCAGAAAACTCAACAAAACCATGAGAAACTTGTTCTGGAGTTAAGTGCCATAAACCAAATTCACGAATACCGGGTGAATCAATTAAATCGCCACCATCATTAAAATGATACAAACGTGCCACGGTCGTTGTGTGCTGCCCTAAACCTGAATTCTCAGAAACGATTTGAGTAATTAACCCTAATTCAGGCATTAAAGCATTAACGAGTGTTGATTTCCCCACGCCAGATTGACCGACAAAAATACTAGTGTGATCAACTAATTGGGCCTTTAATTCACTAATACCCTCTTTGTTTTCACTACTGGCAAAAAGCACTTGATAGCCAATATCACGATAAATTTGTAATTGCTGAGCTATTTCATCTTGTTCGTTTTGCGCTAACGTATTGAGCAAATCTGTTTTATTTAACACAATAACCGGCGTTATACCCGTTTGTTCAGTGGCTACTAAGTATCGGTCAATAATATCTGCATTAAAGGCCGGTAAAATTGAAGAAACAATTAATATTTGGCTTATATTGGCAGCAATAGGCTTTACGCCATCATAGACATCAGGGCGACTTAGTACTGAATCACGCGCATGTACTGCTTCAATCACGCCAATAATTTTATTACTGTTAGTACTGTGCTGAACGGCTTCACTTAAACGGCCTTCTTCACTTAAGCACCAAAGCACTTTATCGCCACATACTAATGATTCAATGGAACGACGCATATTACAGCGATAAATTTGACCATCAATTGCTTCAATATCGGCATGCTGACCAAATCGACTGATCACAACACCCTGCTGAGCCTCGCCTAGCTGATCATCAAGCCATTGCACTTGTTCTTTTTTATTGCCTTTTTTGCTAGTGCGTTGACGCGTTAACTTTTTATCGTGATTGTCTTTTATACGTCGCAACTGACCTTTGGTCAGTTTTTTTGCCTTAGCCACAAGATTTAATCATTTTATTTAGGGTCACCTTGAGATTATTGATGCGTATTTAATTATTAAAGCATCAAAAAAATATAATCTTCGTTATTTGCTAGCTATTATATACTCAAACCACTTCAAGATGCGAATTCAGGGTGACTGAGCGAATCATGATCAAGGCGTATCTTTTTATTAATGGTGCTTCCTTAAAAATAGATATAACGACGAACATGTTTTGCTCAGTCGTCCCAAGATGGCTAGTTTAGAAACGTTTTATGCTGCGTTATTGATTTTGATAAGGGAATCACCATTCTAGTCAATCAATGCCTTGTTTAAAGACGTTTCTAATTCTAGCTGAATCTTGCATCTTGAAGTGGCTTGGGTATACTCATCAATATACTTTATTGCTTGTGCAATTTTTTAAGGGACATATATGAGCCGCAGTGACACTAACTTAATTTGGCTTGATTTAGAGATGACAGGTTTAGAGCCTGAGGTGGATGTTATTCTTGAAATGGCCACCATTATTACTGATAGTCAGTTAAATATTATTGCTACAGGACCCGTATTTGCGATTCATCAACCAGATGAAACCTTAGACAATATGAATGAGTGGTGTGTAGAGCATCATGGAAAATCAGGGTTAACTCAGCGTTGTCGTGACAGTAAAACCAGTTTAGCTATCGCTACAGCGGAAACTACTCGCTTTGTTGAGCAATATGTTCCCAAAGGAAAGTCACCAATGTGTGGCAATAGCATAGGTCAAGATCGTCGTTTTATTAATAAATACATGCCTGAGTATGAAGAATATTTTCATTATAGAAACTTAGATGTTAGTACCGTAAAAGAACTTGCCAGACGTTGGAAACCAGATGTTTTGGATAAAGTCGTTAAAACCGGTGCCCATTTGGCGCTTGATGATATTCGTGAATCAATTGCCGAGTTGAAAATATACCGAGAGTATTTTTTCAAACTTTAACGTGTCTTTGTATTTCGTTTAAAAAAATTCATTTTTCCATTATAAGGGGTATTTAATGCCCCTTTTCTTTGACTGAATCTCCGCTTACCATTTGCTTGTCATCCATAATTCAGGTTGTTAGTAAAATGACTCTGAATCACTTTATTCGGTAGTTGAATGTTTTACTTACTATTGAAATGCAGATTAAAATCACCATATTAGAGAGGGCAGTAAATTACAGGTATAAAAGAGGTACAAGCATGACCTATGCATTAGAAATTAACGCATTAGAAAAAACCTACAAAGGTGGCTTTCAAGCACTTAAAGGCATTAATTTAACCGTGAAAAAAGGTGATTTTTTTGCGTTGCTGGGTCCTAATGGTGCAGGAAAGTCTACCTCTATTGGTATTATTACCTCGTTAGTCAACAAAACCGCAGGTACGGTTAACGTTTTTGGTTATAACATTGATACCGACTTAGAAAAGGCCAAATCATTTATAGGCTTGGTACCGCAAGAATTTAACTTTGGTCAATTTGAACCGTTAATTAATATTTTAGTAAACCAAGCCGGATATTATGGTGTTGATCGTAAAACGGCGTTAATACGCGCTGAAAAGTATTTAAAACAATTAGAGCTTTGGGATAAACGAGATGTTGCCGCGCGTACACTTTCTGGTGGTATGAAGCGACGCTTAATGATTGCACGCGCCTTAATGCATGAACCTCAAATGTTAATTTTAGATGAACCCACCGCCGGTGTTGATATAGAGCTTCGTCGCTCAATGTGGGATTTTTTACGTGAGTTAAATAGCCAAGGTATTACCATTATTCTAACCACGCATTATTTAGAAGAAGCGGAAATGTTGTGCCGTAATATTGCTATTATTGATGGTGGTGAAATTGTTGAAGATACCAGTATGAAAGCATTGTTAGCACAATTAGACAGTGAAACTTTTGTGTTAGATTTATTGCCAAGCAAGCAACAAATATCGTTAACAGGTTTTGAATATAAGGTGGTGGATGATCACACACTAGAGGTTGATTTGAATAAAAATCAACTATTAAATCAAGTGTTTGAACAGCTATCCGCGCTAGGAGTACAAGTATTAAGTATGCGAAACAAGAGTAATCGATTAGAGGCGTTGTTTGTGAGTTTAATCAATAAAAAATCATCGGTAGGTTCATTATCAATTTCATCATTAATTTCATCTACAAGTGAAGAAGGAATTGCCTAAATGAATAACTCTATCGCCTTAAAAAGCATTCTAAATAAAGAGATTCAGCGTTTTTTACGTATTTGGGTGCAAACGTTAGTGCCACCAGCTATTACCATCAGTTTGTATTTTGTTATTTTTGGTTCGTTAATAGGCTCGCGTATTGGCGAAATGGGGGGCTTTGATTATATGTCATTCATTGTTCCCGGTTTAATTATGATGAGTGTTATTACCAACTCTTACTCTAATGTTGCTTCGTCATTTTTTAGTGCTAAGTGGCAGCGAAATGTTGAAGAAATGCTAGTAGCTCCTGTGCCTAATTGGGTTATTGTTGCCGGTTATGTTGGCGGCGGTATGTGTCGTGGCATATTAGTGGGTTTAATTGTTACTTTAGTCTCATTATTTTTTGTTGATATTCAAATCCATAATATTTGGGTGATTATAGCCACGGTAAGTTTAACTTCGGCAACTTTTGCTTTAGGCGGTTTAATTAATGCTATTTTTGCCGGTAGCTTTGATGATATTTCAATTATTCCAACGTTTGTCTTAACGCCATTAACCTACCTTGGTGGCGTGTTTTATTCGATTAGTTTGTTGCCTGAGTTTTGGCAAGGAGTGTCACAAATTAACCCAATAGTTTATATGGTGAATGCTTTTCGTTATGGCTTTTTAGGGATTTCTGATGTCAGTATTACCACCGCCTTTTTAGTGATTACTTTTTTCATTGTTATTTTATTTTCCACTGCGATGTTTTTAATAAGCAAAGGAATAGGGCTAAGATCATAATAATGAATGATACGACCTTAGCGTTGAATACAGGTGATTCAAAATCAATAATAACCAATCAAACGGGAATTCACGAAAAGCTTGATGACGTGGTAAAAAAGCATTTGTCACATGCTTTTCAAAAACCTTATCAAGCACATACCCAGCAAGCTTTTACTGAAATGGACATTTTAGTGAATGAGTTTTTAGCGGCAAACCCCAACGGTGAAATAATTTTAGACGCCTGCTGTGGTGTTGGGCAAAGCACGCGAATTTTAGCGCAGAAAAATTCTAATGCATTAGTGATTGGTGTTGATAAATCGGCACATCGTATTCATCGCAATGTTGAAGGTTTTAGCTCCGCAGAAGGGTATCATGCCGAAAACTATCATTTAGTGCGAGCCGATCTTAATGATTTTTATCGTTTAGTCAACGCGGCTAATTGGCCTGTAACTAAGCATTACATTTTATACCCAAACCCTTGGCCTAAAGCTAAACATTTACAACGCCGTTGGCATGGTAGCGCTGTGTTTCCGCAAATGATCACTATTGGCGAAACCATTATATTACGGAGCAATTGGCGTTTATATTTAGAAGAATTTCAACAAGCTGCTAGGTTGGTTAACTTAGTAGGAAAAATCACTGAACTGAATGTAACCGATAACGCATTAACGCCCTTTGAAGCTAAATATCAAGCAAGTGCTCAAGTTTGTTGGCAGTTGCAGCTTTGTTCAAGGTAGTGAAGATTAGGGTAGCGAAAATCACCATTAGTTAGTTTTTTTCGCTAATATCTTACTTTAAGTGATAGCAGTAAAAACAACTTACTCTTTAAAATCAACCTGTTAATTAGTTGGTATCAATATTGAAACATCGTTAACTATCAAGCATGAACAGTTTGGGTTGAAAGTTAAGGAGAAAGTTATGAATATTGTTAAAGATTTAGTTAAAAGTCAAAGTAAAGGAAAGGTAAAGCGTCAAATTTTGTTGACTGCTTTGTCAGTGGTATTGTTAAGCCAAGCAGGGTTGATTTATGCAAGTTCATTGATCAATTAAATACTTTATTTAAATCAGGAGTCTGTTAGTCGTTTGGCGGTTACTTTCAGGCTAAACTCAGAATATAATTCCAATTGTTTTATTTTAGTTTCTTAAAATCTAACCTACGATGTCGTATGTATCAGCATATATCAGTATATACAATGAATACTTTCTACACTTTTAAAAAGATGTTTTATCAACTAAGCTTATTCCATAAGCACTAGCGAATAATATCTATACTCACTTGACTTGAAAATACAGTATTCACTAAAAGTTTAACGGCAAACCATTGATTTAAGATGATGGTAAAAATTGTCACATTTTAATTTAATAAGGGTTTTGATATTGAAAATAAATAGGTTGCAAAATAAGTTTACGCTTATCTTTATAGCATTAGGTCTAATACCTGCTGTAATTATTAGTGTTCTTTCTACTATGAATACTTCTGATGATGTTTCTGAAAAAGTATATAGTCAATTAACGGCAATAAACCAAATAAAAAAACAAGCGATCAAAAATTATTTTGCAGAGCGTCAAGGAGATATGGGGGTATTGGTAAATATTGCTGATGCCATGCAACAACAAGCATTTCAAAAGTTAAATTCAGTTAATGAACTTAAAATCTCTCAACTTAAAGATTATTTTAATAATAATTATCAACAGCTAAATATACTGGCTAGCGATATTAAATTACACCTTCATGTTAAAGCACTTACCGATAAATTTTCCGATAAAGAACAATGGCGCACATTACTTAATAAATATGATAAGCAATATAAACCTTTGTTGTCTTATTTTGGTTGGTATGACTTTTTTATTATTAGTACTAAAGGAACGATTATATATTCAGTTACTCGAGAAAGTGATTTAGGACAAAAAATTCCCAAAGATTTAATGGATAGTTCTTTTTATACGGCATTTGAATTAGCCAAAGAGTCAGAATCGTCAGAGATTCAATTTGCTGATTTTCTTCCTTATGAACCGAGTAATAATGATCCGGCGGCTTTCGCCATTAAAGCCATTGATGTGAAAGGGAAGCGTATTGGTTATATTGCTTATCAACAACCAATTGATAAAATAAACACTATTTTAGGTAACCGAACAGGTATGGGAGAAACAGGAGAATCTTATCTTGTTGGTCAAGACAAACTAATGCGTTCAGATTCTTATTTGAATCCTGAACAATATTCAGTTAAAGCATCTTTCTCAGGCAATAATAAAGTACAAACGCAAGCCACAAAAAGTGCATTAAGTGGTAAGCAGAATACAAGCGTTATTCAGGATTATAATGATAACCCTGTGGTAAGCAGTTGGGATTATA
This sequence comes from Colwellia sp., assembly GCA_051531915.1. Lineage (GTDB taxonomy): Bacteria > Pseudomonadota > Gammaproteobacteria > Enterobacterales > Alteromonadaceae > Colwellia. The sequence continues at coordinate 17,411 of JAOPTQ010000020.1, forward strand.
TTGATATTGGTAGTGGTGTACGTTGGGCTATCATCTCAGAAATAGATGTCGCGGAAGCGTTTAATCCTAAAACCTCGAATAATGAAGATTTTTACAAAAGCTATATTGAACAATATGGTTATTATGACTTATTTTTAATTAATGCTAATGGTCATATATTTTATACCGTGACTAAAGAAGCAGACTTCAATTCCAACATTTTAAATGGTCAATATGCTAGTTCTAATTTAGGTACGCTGATTAAAGAAATTAGTCAAACTAAACAATATGGTTTCGTAGATTTTTCTCCTTATGCCCCAAGTAAGAATGCGCCAGCTTCTTTTATTGCACAACCCATATTAAATGATAACAATGAAGCTACTATATATGTGGCCTTACAACTGCCATTAGAGGGCATTCAAGCCATTATGGGGGTTAGGAAAGGCATGGGGGAAACGGGTGAAAGTTATTTAGTGGGTAATGATTTAAGAATGCGTAGCAATTCGTTTTTAGATCCTAAAGGGCATACCGTAGCTGCTAGTTTTGCAGGCTCTGTTGCCCAAAATGGCGTAGATACGGATGCGGCTAAACGTGCCCTTGCAGGAGAAAGCGGCACTGATATTATTATTGACTATAACGGTAACCCTGTTCTATCTTCATTTGACCGTATTGAATTCGAAAACTTTAAGTGGGCAATACTCTCTGAAATGGATGAATCAGAAGCCTTTGCTTCGATTCGTAGTAATACCATTTTTATGATTATATTAATGCTAATTTTTACGTTTGTTGTCGCCCTTATTGGTTTTTGGTTTGCTAAACGAATATCCACACCTATTATTAAAATAGCTAATGTAGCAGAACAAGTTTCCAATGGTGATTTAACCGTTTCAGTAGAGAAAACATCTAATGATGAAGTGGGGCAGTTACAGAGCGCGATAGGTAATATGATCGTTAATCTTTCACAAATGGTTAAGAATATTTCAGGTATTGCTATACAGCAAGCATCAACATCTGAAGAGCTTGCCGCAATAACAACGCAAACAAGTACTACGGTTACTGATCAACAAGCTATTTCAGAACAACTAGCTAGCGCCATGCAAGAGATGGGGACAACCGTTAATGAGGTTGCACAAAATACAACAACAACGTCATCAGCTGTTGAAAACATTCAAAATAAAGTCAACGAAGGCGCAAAGAAACTGAACGAAACTTACCAGTCAATCGTAAATATGTCAGGGCAAATTCAAGAGTCTGAACAAAGTGTTCAAAAGGTGAGAAGTGATTTTGATCAAGTGGTTAATATTCTTGGTGTTATTAAAGGTATTGCTGATCAAACCAATTTGCTTGCGTTAAATGCGGCTATTGAAGCGGCTAGAGCGGGTGAGCAAGGACGAGGATTTGCAGTGGTGGCTGATGAAGTTAGACAATTAGCACAAAGAACACAAGATTCAACCCAAGAAATTGATGACATGATAAATACTATTATGGCAGGGGCTAACTCTTCGGTTGAGGTTATGGCAAGCAGTGTTAATCAAGCAAATTCCGTACAAGAAAGTGCTAAAATTGTTATGGAATTAAATCAAGTAATAACCAATGACATGAATGAAATTAGTGACTTAAGTGCACAAATAGCTACTGCAGCCGAAGAGCAATCTGTAGTAGTTGAAGAAATATTACAAAATATTGAAACTTTAAATACAGGGGTGGTTGAAACGAGTCAAGCAACAGATAACATTGCTGAATCAAGTGTAGAGCTTGCTTGTTTAGCAACAGAGTTAGAAAAAGAATCTTCAGCATTTAAAACTGTTTAAGAAAAAAATTAAACAAGATTATTCTTATGAATAAAACAATTAACTTTGTCGTACTACAGTATGACTTTCATGATAGCAATGAATGAAATTATAATGCTTGAGTTAACAGGATAAGTACGTGTTAAGTATTAATGTTAGTGTCAACAAAACTAATTCAGCCAAAAAAGACAAGACTTTTGTTAAATTTTTTATTAAAGTGCAACGCTTGAGTAATGATAAAACTTAGTAATTTTAGCAAAAGTATACATTTATGACGGGTTTGAAACGCACAGCAGAAGCATCACAAGAGTCTTTATATCGAATTTTTACCGTAGCAGAAGCGCCAGACTCTACATTGGGGCTTATTGAACAAGAAATGTCGCAAAATTTAGCGGGTTTTTTGAATAATCATATTGTTGCCAGTAAAAATGCATTAAGCGATATTGAGCAAGATTTCATTAACGCTCACATTCCAGAAGATCCTGTTTTTGTCTCAGATCATATGAGCCACTTACTTGATAAACTAGTAGCACAATCAGTTCATACCGCAAGCCCAAGCTTTATTGGTCATATGACCTCGGCATTGCCTTCTTTTATATTACCACTGTCAAAACTGATGGTTGGTTTAAATCAAAACTTAGTTAAAGTAGAAACCTCGAAAGCATTTACGCCATTAGAGCGTCAAGTGTTAGGAATGCTCCATAACTTAGTGTACGAAGGCGATGATGCTTTTTATCAACAATGGATGCACAGTGCTAATCATTCTTTAGGGGCTTTTTGCTCTGGGGGAACTGTGGCTAACATTACCGCTTTATGGGTAGTTCGTAATAAGCTATTAAAGGCTGATGGTGACTTTTTAGGGGTAACTAGAGCCGGTTTGTTTAGTGCTTTACAGCATTATGGTTATCAGGGCTTAGTTGTTTTAGTATCTGAACGTGGTCACTATTCATTAAAAAAATCGGCTGATGTGCTAGGTATTGGACAAGATAGCGTTATTGCAATTGCTACTGATGAAAATAATAAAATTGATTGTGAAAAATTGGCCGAAAAGTGCCAACAATTAGCCGCTCAAAATATTAAAGTACTGGCTATTGTTGGGGTTGCCGGTACAACGGAAACGGGAAATATTGATCCCTTAGATAAAATGGCCGATATTGCTGAGCAGTATCAGTGCTATTTTCATGTTGATGCAGCATGGGGTGGTGCCACTTTATTGTCGAATAAACACCGACCTTTACTCAAAGGTATTGAACGCGCCGATTCAGTGACTATTGATGCACATAAACAGATGTATGTACCTATGGGGGCGGGTGTTGTGATGTTTAAAGATCCCTCTTCCGTGGCTGATATTGAACATCATGCGGAGTATATTTTACGTAAAGGCTCCAAAGATTTAGGTAGTCATACTTTGGAAGGCTCTCGTCCGGGAATGGCGATGTTAGTTTACGCTAGCTTACACATTATTAGCCGTCAGGGTTATGAAATGTTAATCAATCAAGCGATTGAAAAAGCAGAGTACTTTGCCGATATAATTAATCAGCATGATAATTTTGAATTGATCACCAAACCAGAGCTATGCTTATTAACTTATCGCTATGCCCCTAAAGGCATTCAACAATTATTAGCGCATAGCGATGTTGAAACACAAACATCAATTAATTTATTATTAGGTAAGTTAACTAAATTTATTCAAAAACGTCAACGTGAAGATGGGCGTTCTTTTGTTTCAAGAACTCGCATTGAAGTTGCACGTTATGGCGGCGAAAAAATTATTGTTTTTCGTGTCGTACTTGCTAATCCATTAACCAGTAAAGAAATTTTGCATGATATTTTGGCAGAGCAATGTGAATTAGCTCAAGAAAGTGAAACCTTTCTGCCGAAGATATTAGCAGCGGTTGGTATTAAAACCAGTAACGGATAGCTTGAATAAAAGATCTGAAAGGGTAATGCGATTTAGAACTATTGAATAATTAAGAGGATTTCCTATCATTTTATCGACTAAGACCATTGCTACTATGGATGTTCATATTCTAATGAGCGTTGTTAATATGAAGCTTCGTAATGAGTTTTCATCGCTGCGTTCATTATGTGCTAGTTTTGAACTGGATGAAAAATCGCTTGTGGCTAAACTAGCAAAAGATAGCTATGTCTATGAAAGTGATCAAAATCAATTTCGTAGTAAACCTTTTAATTCTCGCTGAATCCTGCATCTTCAAGTGAAACGGGTATAAGTTATTCTTATGTTGCATTTAGCTTTACATTTTTTAGTACCGGCAATATTGACTGGGATTTTTTATCGAAAGCATTGGCAATTTGCTTATTTTGTTATGGTTGCCACTATGCTGGTCGATATTGATCATCTACTAGCTAACCCAATATACGATCCAAGTCGTTGCAGTATAGGCTTTCATCCTTTACATCAAATTTGGTTTATTGTGTTGTGTTTAGCGCTTTGTTTTGTGCCAAAAACTAGGCTTGTTGGTTTGGGTTTGTCTATTCATATGGCGTTAGATGCCATTGATTGTCAAGTGACTAATGGCATGTGGATAAACTGAGCTAAATTAAGCTAAGCGTGTTTATAAAGCCGAACTGATTTTGGGGTTTGTCAAACAGTGAGCTATAAGTTCACTGTTAAATTATCAATTAAACGGGCTTTGCCACAATGAGCGGCGGCTAAAATAACTAACGCTTTATCGTCTTCACTGGCGGGTTGTAACGTTTGTGCATGACAAACATGAATATAGTCTGTTTGTAAGCCTGCCTTATTAATGGTTTGAGCCGCTTTTTTTGCTAAGCCAATAAAGTCGTTGTTTGTTTTAATCGCGTTAGCTAACCATTGTAAACTTTGTTGTAGCACCGGCGCTCGTGCTTTTTCTTCTGCGCTTAAATAGCTATTACGAGAACTCATGGCTAAGCCGCTTTTTTCACGCATAGTCTCTACCGGAATAATCTCAACGGACATAGATAAATCTTCAACCATAGTTTTGATCACTTGCACTTGTTGGTAATCTTTCAAGCCAAAGCAAGCAACATCAGGTTGCACGATATTGAATAATTTACAAACAATCGTTGCCACACCTCGAAAATGTCCGGGGCGACTTTCCCCACAATAACCGTCAGAAACATTAGGTACTTCTACATAGCTTTGTTTTGCTAACCCCTTTGGATAAATAATGTCGGGCGTTGGCGTAAAGAGTAAATCAGTATTCGCGGCGATTAGCTTTTGTTGATCAGCAGCCATTGTACGTGGGTAGTTGCCAATGTCTTCATTCGCGCCAAATTGCATTGGGTTAACAAAAATACTCGCCACCACTTTATCCGCATGCTTGTGGGCTTCTTCAACTAAAGAAATATGACCGCTATGTAAATTACCCATCGTAGGGACAAAAGCAATGGTTAATCCTTGCAAACGCCAAGCGTTAACTTGAGCGCGTAAGTCTTTTATATTATCAACGGTGTTCATTATTATCTCTTATGAAATATGGGATTTATTTTCACTCATTCATTCAAAACTTTAATCTAGCTACGATACCCGTAACTAAACTAAACTAAACCAAAACGCGTTCCTTTGTTTTTAACCTTATTTAAAAATGTGATCATCACCAGGGAAATTGCCTTTTGACACTTCTGAAATATAAAGCTCTACTGCTTTTTTTATATCGCCAGTATCTTTTAGGAAATTGCGCGAAAATTTTGGCATATAACTGCAAGAAATCCCCAAAGCGTCATGCATTACTAGTATTTGTCCGTCGGTATCTTTGCCCGCACCTATGCCAATAGTAGGAATTGAAATCGCTTGTGATATTGCCTTGCCTAAACCGCTAGGGATACATTCTAATACCAGTAATTGTGCACCAGCGGCCTCGACTATTTGTGCATCTTTAATCATCTGTTGAGCTTTGTCTTCGTCGCGACCTTGTACTTTAAAGCCACCAAATACATTGACTGATTGCGGTGTTAAACCTAAATGTGCACAAACCGGAATACCGCGCTCAACAAGTGCCTTTATGGTGTCAACTAACCAAGCGCCACCTTCCATTTTTATCATGCTAGCACCAGCTTGCATCAATTTAGCGGCGTTAGTTAGTGCTTGCTCTTTGTTGGCGTAACTCATAAAAGGCATATCGGCAATAATCAGGGTTTCTTCTACGCCACGCTTAACACATTGCGTATGGTAAGCCATATCTTCGATAGTTACCGGTAAGGTGTCATCTTGCCCTTGTAGCACCATGCCAAGTGAGTCGCCAATTAAAATAGCGTGAATACCAGCTTGGTCGAACAATTTAGCAAAGCTAGCGTCATAAGCGGTAATGGTAGAAATTTTTTCACCTTGCTGTTTCATATTTAGCAAAGTCGAGGTTGTTATTTTAGCCATAGTTATTCTCAGAGGATTAAAAGTTTGCGTCATACCAAGTAATTAAAGTAGAACTTCACGGGGTATTATTCAATTGCGCTACTTTCTCACAATACATTTTTTACTGCAATGGTTGGCAGCGTTTAGGTTAGCTTTGTCATATTATTATTTTCAATGTTTTGGCTTAAAAATTTTACACTATCACCATCGGGTAGGTGTAAATCAGCGGCTATTTCAGCGAGTGGCTGTAAAACAAATTCACGCGCTTTTAAGCCGTAATGAGGAATAGTAAGACGTTGGTTGTTAATAATGAGATTGCCGAAAAGTAGTATGTCTAAATCTAAAATTCTAGCGCCCCAACGATTATCTTTTCGTATTCTGCCGGCGTTGTTTTCAATTAGTTGTAATGCATCGAGTAATTCAAGTGGCGATAATGATGTTTCTAATGCCAATACTGCATTGATGTAATCGTCTTGATCTTGAGGCCCCATTGGCTTACTTAAATATAATGAAGATATGCTAACCACCTGACTACAAGCTATTTTCTTTATTTTAATAATCGCTTGTTGCACTTGTTTTATTGGTTCAGACAAATTACTACCTAAACCAATATATGAAAGAGTCATTTGATACCTTGACGTTAATCTGCAGCAGGGTTAGCAGCATTAACCACGGGTTTACGGCGTTTTCTTGGTGTTCTGCGTTTTTGGTGGTTAGGCACTTTAATACTTTTTACCATTTGCATCTTTGCGTCATTTGATACATTTTGAAAATCAGTCCACCATTTAGCGAGTTCAGACAGCTCACTATTTTCTTCTATTTGTGCACGTAATAATAAAAAGTCATATCCGGCTCTAAACTTAGGATGTTCAAAACACTTAAAGGCTTTCTTGCCTTCACGACGTGCCAATTTTTCTTGTAAGATCCAAATGTCTTTCATTACGCTTTGAAAACGTTTAGGAATAGCAATGCTACGCTGTTGCTCTGGCATTACCTCACTTAATGCGGCAAAAAAAGCATCTTGTGGTGGCATATAACTATTGGTTGTTAATTGTTGAATATGCTTTTGCAAGGGATACCACAGCATAGCGGCAAATAAAAAGGCTGGCGTTACGCGTTGTTCATTGTTAATACGTGTATCGGTATTGTGCAAGGCTAACATGATAAATTTTAATAGATGTTCATATTCGCTTTGTTCGTTATTTAACGCTTGATCAACCGCAGGGAAAAAATAACTAAATAAATGATATTCACGTAGTTGCTCAAAGTTGGCAACAGCTTTTCCCGCAATGAACATTTTCAAAAATTCTTCAAACATGCGAGCGGCAGGAATATTTTCCATGAGTGATGAGAGTGCTTTTATCGGCGCTTTAGTTTCCGCGCAAATGTTCATATCAAGTTTGGTGGCAAAACGAATAGCACGTAACATGCGTACAGGATCTTCACGATACCGTGTTTCAGGATCGCCAATTAAACGAATAACTCTATTTTCAACATCTTGAACGCCATTGGCAAAATCATACACTTTGAAGTTTTTAGTCGAATAGTAAAGGGCATTTATGGTGAAGTCTCTACGCTCAGCATCTTCTTCTATGCTGCCGTAAATGTTGTCACGTAATAACATGCCATGTTCACTTTGTTTAGAGGTTTTTTTACAACTTTTTTCTTGCTCAGAAGCGCTTTCATGATGACCACGAAAGGTGGCAACCTCGATAATTTCACGACCAAAAACAATATGCGCTAAACGAAAACGACGACCAATTAAACGGCAGTTTCTAAATAATCCTTTTATTTGCTCAGGCGTTGCGTTGGTGGCAATATCAAAATCTTTAGGCTTGAGCCCTAGTAATATATCTCGTACACCACCACCGACCAAATAAGCATCGTAACCGCCTTTGTTGAGACGATATAAAACTTTTAATGCGCTTGGGCTAAGCAGTTGTCTTGAAACAGGGTGCTGATCGCGTGAAAATACCAAAGGTTGCTTAAGTGTTGCCACCGATTGATTGCTTTTACTGGTTTCGTTTGTATCATTTGTTTTAGTTTTTCTGCGACCTAAAACTTTTTTACATAAATTGATAACGCTTTTGATGATTGAAAGCCTTTTAAAATTAATTGTTTGAATGTGGTATTGAAAATTATGTCAGCGATTAACAATGGGTAATGATATAACAGTTGTCTAAAAAAGAGAATGAAAAAGCCGCTATTTTATGCGCTCTGGTATTATTTCTCAGTTATTCAGTTATTCAGTTATTCAGTTATTCAGTTATTCAGTTATTCAGTTATTCAGTTATACCATTACCTGAGTTGTGGTTGGCACATTACCTCGGTGCCAATTTTTTACCGACCATTGAATAACCTCTTCAACGGTTGAGCTAATCAGTTCACGAGGTGGTTTTTGACCTAAAAAGATTAAAGCGGCGATAAGTGCCGGTTGAGGCTTGTTGTTATCAATAGCCGGTGCTTTGTTTTGTTTGCTCAACTTATAGCCTTCTGGTGTTACCGCCAATGGCACATGCCCATATTGAGGCACTGGTTTTTTTAAAGTGTTGAAAAAGGTCAGTTGCCTTGCGGTAGGCTCAAGTAAATCACAGCCACGAATTACATGGCTAATATTTTGGCTAATATCATCAACCACCACGGCTAACTGATATGCAAATAAACCGTCTTTACGATGAATAATAAAATCTTCTTTGGCTAATGCTTTATCACAATTAACTTTTCCTTGGAAAAGATCATGAAAATGATAAATCCCCTGTTGATTGATTAACCGTATAGCGTTGTTATTGGCCAATTTATTTACATGACGACAATGACCTTGATATATACCACCCATTGCTTTTATGTCTGCTCGGGTGCATTGACAATAATAACTCAGGCTTTGCTGGCGTAAATGGTTTAATACTTCGGTGTAGTGCTTACTTTGTTGGCTTTGGTAAAGCTCTGTTTCGTCCCAGTGTAAACCAAAAGCATCAAGGGTGGTTAAAATTGCTGTACTTGCACCGCTAAGCTCACGTGGGGGGTCAATATCTTCAATTCTGACTAACCACTTGCCTTGCTTGCCATTTGCACTAATAAAGGCTTTAGCGTCAAGATAACTTGCGAGCGCGGCCACTAATGAGCCGAAATGTAAAAAACCGGAAGGAGAGGGAGCAAAGCGACCTCGGTACAAAATTTCTTTTGCAGAATTTGACGGTCGCTTAGTGTGCAGAATGTTGTCCGTTGAGTTTATGGTTAGATTTTGATTACTCAAGACCTAACCAGCCATTTGACGCTCTTTTATTTCTGCAAGTGTTTTACACTCAATACAAAGATCAGCTGTTGGTCTTGCTTCTAAACGACGAATACCAATTTCAATGTCGCAAGATTTGCAATAGCCAAACTCGTCTTCTTCAATTAACTGCAATGTTTTTTCAATTTTTTTGATGAGTTTACGTTCACGATCACGCGTTCGTAGTTCAAGACTAAATTCTTCTTCTTGAGCGGCTCTATCAACCGGATCAGGAAAGTTAGCCGCTTCATCTTGCATATGAGTTACCGTGCGGTCTACTTCTTCACGAAGTTGCACACGCCAAGCATCTAGTATTATTCTAAAATGCTCTTTTTGTGGTTCACCCATGTATTCTTCGCCAGCTTTTTCTTGATATGGCTCAACGCCAGCGATGGCAAAAATACCTAATGCTTTATTTTTACTTTTCGGCATGTTTAATCTCCTAGTACAACTTATTACCCAAATGGAGAATATCATTCACAATGATTAGTGAGATATTTTTTGGTTTAAGTGCAATATCTTTTATATATGACCTAATTTATCAGGACTATATTGTGCTACATATGATAAAAATCAACTTCTACTTTAAATAAAAAAGCAAAAAAAACAAAAAACAAAAAATAACAAAATAAAATCAAAGAGTTAAAGTTTGTTCGTTTAATTTGTAATTATGCCTTTATTTATAAGCATGCTTTTTTAGCAATTTTTACAGGGGTTAGTCAATCATTATCTGTAATAATGCCGCTAAAATTTACAATTTAATCGCATTAATGGTATTAGCTGACAACAGGAATTGCTTTCACAAGTTTTATCTCTACAGTGCTTTGTGCTTGTTTTTCATTTAAGATAAATTGAGCTTGGTAGGCAATTACCTCAACACCGGCTAGTTGAGCTTCTTTAAGTAATTGTGTGTACTTAGCATCTATGTGCTTTGCCGGTGCTACGGCATCAATACCGCTATGTAATACCGCAAAAAATAATACGGCTCTAAATCCTTGTTGACTCAGTAAACTTAATTCTCGTAAGTGTTTTTGTCCGCGAATTGTTACGGCATCAGGGAAAAATCCTTGTCCTGATTGAGTATCTTCCATTAATAAGGTGACACTTTTTACTTCAATATAAACGTTTTTTTCTTTATTTTTCTGAAGCAATATGTCTATTTTGCTATTTTCATCGCCGTATTTAACTTCACGCTTTAAGCCGGTATAACCGGTTAACTCTTTAATCGTTTGAGCTTTAATGGCTTGCTCTACTAATTGGTTGGCTCGCATCGTATTGACGCAAATAAAATGATTTTGCTGAGTTTGCGTAATTTCCCAACTACAAGGATATTTTCGTTTGGGATTATCTGAAGTGCTATACCAAACGGTATCGCCGGGCTGTGCACAGCCCGTCATAGCACCCGTATTAGCAACATGCATTGTGGTCGTTGTACCATTTTCTAAAGTAACATCAGCAAGAAAACGTTTATAACGTTTTATCAGAGTGGCTTTTTTTAAAGTTAATTTCATTCAATAAAACACGATATAAAGTTTTTTTTATTTTACGTGATGAAAGCTTTAATCGTCAATTTATGTTACTACCATTTTTTATTGAACAGGCGCTTTGTTTGGTACGATTAACAAGAGACAAACTTGTATTTATTATAATCGTCGTCAATACTCAAAGTGTAAAAACTACTAAATATACGCTATCAAAATAGACTAATTATTTCAGGTAGGGTTTTATTGCTGAGTGAAGAATATATGTCAATAAAGGATAATTTAGGTGAAAATATTTCATGGAATAGCAAGTCAAAATAGCGATGTTACTGGCGTTTTAACGCTGAGTCAGAAAGGAGTTCTTATTGATGTCAATGAGCACTACCTTGCTATGACGGGCTTAAAAAAGGAATGTTTACTCGGAAAAGCTATAGACGATATTGACGAACTTTCTGCCTATCAAATGACTATGGATAACGCCCATTCACAGTTTAAACAATTTCACTCAACGTTAATGAATAAAGACGGTAAAAAGATGCTAGTAAATGTTTTTTTATATTCTCGATTCGATGATCATAAAAAACACTTCACTCTATTTATTACCTATTGTGATGAAGAAGATTTAAATAGACCAAAAACGTCTATTATGGCGAAAATTTTTGATAATTCCATTGAAGCAATCGCCGTTACCGATAGTCGGGGGTATATACAAATTATTAATCAAAGTTTTTCTGATATAACGGGTTATTCATTTGATGAAGTTGTTGGCAAAACACCCGCCGTTTTAAGTTCAGGAAGACAAGATAAAATTTTTTATAAAAGCTTTTGGCATAAATTGAATACGGTTGGTTATTGGAAGGGCGAGATTTGGAATAAGCGCAAAAATGGTGAAATCTTTCCTGAATGGTTGAACATCTCTAATATTAAAGATGAAAACAATAATATCACCCATTATATTGCGCAGTTTACGGATATCACTCAGCGTAAAAAATCAGAAGAAGAACAGCATTTTAGGATTTATCATGATGCGCTGACCAATTTACCGAATAGACGTTTGTTATTTGAAAAAATTAAATATTTATCAACCAATAAATCCCCAAACTTTACAACCTTTGCTTTACTCGTTTGTGATTTAGATCGATTTAAATTAATTAATGATGCGATAGGTCATGAGGTTGGTGATGAAATTTTGAAATGTGTTGCAGATCGATTGGCGGGTAAATTACGTGATAACGATATTATTGCCCGAAGTGGCGGTGATGAATTTATCGTTGTGATAGAAGGAGAAAAAGCGCTTAGAAATATAGATAAAATATGCTCACAAATATTGTCACTGGTTGAGCAACCTTTTCAGACTAAATATGGCGAGTTTAAAACCTCTATGAGTATTGGCGTTAGTCAGTTTCCGACCGATTCTGTTGATGTACGAGAGCTTATCTCTTTTGCTAATGTGGCCATGCTTAAATTAAAAGGTGCTGGCGGCAACAGCTATGCACTATTCGATACCAAAGAAAAAGTGATTATCACGCAACGTTTAGAATTAGAAAAAGAAATAGAAAGTGCTATTGACGATAAAAACTTTGAAGTATGGTATCAACCACAAATTAATGCCGCTAATAATGAAGTATACGGCGTTGAATGCTTACTAAGGTGGAATCATCCTACACGCGGGCTAATATCCCCAGATATATTTATACCGCTTGCCGAGGTCAATGGATCGATAAAAAAATTAGGTTATTTTGTTTTGAAAGCGGCCTGTAAACAATTAAGGCAGTGGCGAAACAGTCAATTATTTACCGGTATTATGGCGATTAACATTTCATTACGTCAATTTGATCGAAATGACTTAGTAGGACAAGTACGAGAAATTTTAGCTGAAGAAATGCTGCCAGGTAGCGCTATTGAACTTGAAGTCACTGAATCACTTTTCTCAGAAGATAATGATCATCTCATTCCTATTTTATCGGTGCTAAGAAATTTAGGGGTGAAAATTGCCATTGATGATTTTGGCACGGGTTACTCTTCATTACAGCGCTTAAAAAACCTGCCCATTGACAATGTTAAAATTGATAAATGTTTTGTTGATAATATTGCCAGATCGAGACAAGATGCCGCGATAATAAAATCAATCATTTTATTATCTAAAACCTTTAGAATTGATCTTATTGCTGAAGGGGTAGAGACACAAAATCAAGCATTAAAATTAACTAAGTTAGGTTGTTATAACCACCAAGGATATCTATACAGTAAGCCGCTAAGAGCCAATGAATTTGAACAATGGATTGTTAATTTCAACAAAACTCAGGGGAATAATAACATTACATTGAGATTGGATTGCTAATGAAACGAATACACTCCGCTACTCATCCCGATGTCATCATGATCTACCAAGAAAAAGATAGTGTAGAGTTAGCAATACAGCAAATTTTAGAGTTAAACTTAAGCTTTAAAGCCTATAAATTTAACCGGAAAAAGTTACACGACATTGCAAAGATGAAACCTAAAGTATTATTATTATCATCAAATGATATTAAAAATACAATACGGCTGTATATTGATTATTTAGAGGAGTATGGTCAAAATATTGCGCCTCATAGCGCCATATTACTTATTAATAATCGTGAAATGGCGTGCGCCTATTTAGCTTGTGAAAACGGGCTATTTGACAACTATGCCATTATTAACCCGTTAAACGAACCTTTTAGGTTGAAACTGGTTTTATTACAAGAATTAAAAATCATTGAAAGTCATAAGAATGACAGTTTACATCAACTCATTGCTGAGGGTGATGAAGAGTTAGCCTCGTGTATTGAGCATGGCGTTGCGCTTAAAAAATCCTTTTTACATGAAATAGGTCAATGTGAGGAAAAACTTTTATCAGCAACAGATAAAATAATTGAATGTGATAGTGCAAAAGAAGTTTTACAAAATCTTATCGGGGTATCTCTCGAAGAGATGAATGAAAATATAACCGCGGGTATTCAAGGGATTATAGAGCAGCTGGCGACACTTAAAGCAAATAACCAATCAATAAAACAAAGCATTGAAAAACAGCAACTTCCGAATCAAAAAACCACCGTTGGCGTTAATACTGAGTTACTGACCTCTGATGATAGCAACGCAGCAGAGCAACATAAAACCTCAAGTTATAAAATATTAATTGCCGAGCCATCAGATTTGTTTTCTCGTGTTATTGAAGAAATATTTGCGGAGACTGTTTTTAAGTATTTATTAGTAAACAATGGTACTGAGGCATTGAAGCAACTATCAACTTTTAATCCTGATATTGTCTTGCTTGCTTATGATTTACCTCAAATAAGCGGGTTAGAAATTACTCGAATAATACGTGAAGAGGGTAATAAAATTCCTGTTATTGCTTATACTCACCGCCGAGATAAAGAGGTGATTAAACAGTGGATACCGTTAGGGCTTAGTGACTATTTAATTAAGCCGTCAAAGAAAAGTGCTATCTTAAAGAGTGTCGATAAAGCCGTTAAAAACCCAATTGAAATAATGAACCTTCAAAGCAATGAAAATGGCAATACTATTCAGTGGATACCGGCATATTCAATCGGTAATAAAGACATTGATGATCAACATAAAATGTTATTCGCTATGATGAATGAATTTTTTCAGCAAGAAGGTAAAGACGCGGCCATCGTACTGTTTCAAAATTTAGCCTTATATATTGATTTACATTTCGAAGCGGAAGAAAACCTATTAAGGCAAATAAATTACCCTAAAACTGACGAACACATCAAAATACATAGAGAATTGAGCGTTAAATTTAAACAAATACAAGTAAAACTCAATAATTATGATATAGATATTCAGCACAAAATAGCGATATTTTTGTATAAATGGTTAGCGAAACATATTTTAAAATCGGATATGGAATACAAGTCTTATGCTTTATCAATAGAAGACCCAACGTTTAATAAGGCTGATGGGTTTGACTTCGTTATCTAGTTTAATTGCTAACCTGAGATCGGCTTAAGCA
>JAOPTQ010000021.1:0-3545 GCA_051531915.1 Colwellia sp.
ACAAATAACAGTTGGCTTTTGCTCGTACCTCGCTATTTTAGCCAACTATCATTTGCCTCTTAATGGGGCGTTATATTTCTATCGATAGGAGAGTCGAATGAGTATATTTCTTGAATTTCTACCTAATCTTTTTGTAGCTCTGGCTTTTGATTTTATTCTGTATATAACCGGGGCAGGTGTATTACGGGTAGTTTCTTTTGGTTTATTCAAATATCAATTGCATAGTTATAGTGAATATAAAGAGTTAAAAGGCAAAACTAACAATGGTTACCTCATGCCTTACATCGTAGGTCTTTTGTTTTATACTCTAATCATTGTTTCAATTGCATGGCTCAATTAATCGAAATATAACAAGCCATTGAACAGGGACAAAAAACAGTTGGCTTTTGCTCCTGCGTCGCTATTATAGCCAACAATTTTTTGCCCGTTAATGGGGCGTTAGTTTTATTATCAAAGTGTGTACATTAAAAAGGATGAATGGATATGGGCGAATGGTCTGATTATTTCGAAGACTTCCCTGAAGAAGCACCACAACCACCGAGCGCCGAAGAAAGAGCAAAAGAAAAATTTGACTCTGATATCAAAGAAATGAATTTAGATGCATTTGCTTTAATAGCTAAAACAAAGAAAAAAGCTAATGATGCGGCTCAACTACAAAAGAAAGAATTTATTGAGTCGGTTGATTACTGCCCTCAATGTGGGGAAAAAGAGTTAAATGTCTATAAATTAGCTAATAAAATTTATCTATGTGAGTGTCAAGATTGTGGTATCTACGGCTCTGGAGATGATTTTTCCGCGGCATTACATAAAACGGCGTCAGCAATCGGGGATAACATCGATTGGCGAGACGGTTCATTATTTTCAGTCAGCACAAAATAAAACTAACAAGTTGCTTAAACGGAAAAATAACAGTTGGCCATCGCTCCGCGATTATAGCCAACCATTATTTTCCGCTTAGCAAGGCGTTATGTTTAAAGGTGAATATGAGCAATACTCAGCTGAAATTTTTTGACGATGTAGTTTTTAAGCAGGATGCATACGAAGCATTGAAGTCACAATTTCAAAACCAATCAGAATTTGAAATGTTTTATTCAAACCTGAAAAATGATCAAATAAAAGATGACTTTCTCCGAGTTGGCTCTGCCTATCTGTTTTTTGTCAAAAGTGGCGATTGGCACGTAAATGTAGCAAGATTGAACCCCGTAATTGATTATTTTACAAATTCATTTAAATTGGTTTCTACGCTATCTATTGCAGAAGACCTAAGTAATAGAAAGCATATTGATTTTTTCCAGTGGTTAAACAAAAAAGTAAATCGGAATCTTTTTCCTATTAAAGACGAAAAGCACCTTCAAAAACACTATGAAGCATATAAAACAGATTATGGTTCAATTCATAATGTAAAGGACTTTTTTAATAACTTATCCACTAAAACAAAAGATAAACTTTGTAAGTTGGTAACTGTTAACAATAAAGAAATAGATAACATTGAGGACTTGATTAAACTTATTTATCAAGCAAGAAGTAGTTTTGCTCACTCCACTAAGCACACGCTTGGATTTGGTAGTCATTTGCATTTTTCAGGAACGAAGACAAATCAAATTGTTTGGAGAAAGTTTAAATTTGAATACCTTTTATCTGCAGTAGAAGAAGGAATAGTTCTTCATTTTAAAAACCTAAGTTTAAACATAACAAGCTGTTAAACAAGGACAAAAAACAGTTGGCTTTTACTCCTTCGTCGCTATTTTAGCCAACATGTTTTTTGCCTGTTAACAGGGCGTTAGTTGCACGCACTATTCCAGCAGAATTTGTTTGCTAGTTCAGTGTTTATATTAACATTTTGTGTCTGGTTCGATCTTTGGTTTGGCAATGGAACTGTCTTCAAATACTCACTTGTTTTTTTGCCCAACATAGTTTTCGCCTTTCACGGTTTTAAGCTCAATCAAGCTTTAGTTTTTACGGCTCAAAGTCAGATTTAGGTGTGTAGTGCGGCAGGTGTTTATTGCCTCTTCCGTCAACCTAATAAACGTGATAACTTATTGTAAGACTTGTGTTTTTATCAATAAAAACTAACAAGCTAATGAACAAGGACAAAAAACAGTTTGCTGTTTTCGTTCCTCAACATTTTAGCAAACATTTTTTAGCCTGTTATTAGGGCGTTAGTTGCACGCACTATTCCAGTAGAATTTGTTTGCTAGTTCTGTGCTTATATTAACATTTTGTGTCTGGTTCAGTCTTTGGTTTGGCAATGGAAGTGTCTTCAAATACTTACTTGTTTTTTGCCCAACCCAGTTTTCGCCTTTCACAGTTTAAAGCTCAATCAAGCTTTAGTTTTTGCGGCTCAAAATCAGGTTTAGGTGTACTCGTGCGGCAAGTGTTTTTTGCCTCTTCCGTCCACCTAGTTAACATGATAAGTTATTGTAAGAATGGCGTTTTTAATAAGCAGCAACTAACAAGCCATTGAACAGGGACAAAAAACAGTTGGCTTTTGCTCCTGCGTCGCTATTTTAGCCAACAATTTTTTGCCCGTTAATGGGGCGTTAGCAGGCAACACTTATTCTATTTTTCAAAGTGTTTGGCTCATTGAAAATTTCATAACAAAGGATTGGCGCTTTTTTCTTTTCTTCCTTTTTTATGGCAAAGTTTAGGTTTTTATTGATCTGCCATTATTTTTTGTTATTGTTTATCAATTAATATTTGTGGTTAAATGTTGCGGTATTTTTAGCTTCTCACTTCCATTAATTGAATTTTAGTGTTTTTGGCAAGTTCAGCGTGTTTAATAAACTTGCTGCTAACAAGTCATTCAAACGGACAAATAACAGTTGGCTTTTGCTCGTACCTCGCTATTTTAGCCAACTATCATTTGCCGCTTAATGGGGCGTTAGTTTTCTTACGAGGGTTGAGCCAATTTTAATTTTTGTTTCAATAATTCTTTTAGTTATTTGGATAAAAGGAGCTATGCATTTAATAAATGACAATGATGATATAACAATTAAATTAGGTGTTAATTATATAACATCATCATTTGTTAAGTCCTTAATAACAATTGGATTAATGGGGTGGTTTGCCCCATTACTTATTACAATTAAATTAAGTGAATGGATTCCGAATAGCCTGGAGTGGCCTGTAGGTACAAGCGATAACGCCATAATATTAAAAAATAACCGTTATGTAATCGGACACGAGCCTACAAATAGAATACAGTTTTATGACAAAAACCTAGAGTTTGAACATGGTTTTTTTGTTAATTCAGCTTCAAAAGGCATCAGAGTTATTTCTAATGACTCGGATAACTTTTATGTATATCAATTTAGTGGAAATATTCTGTATCATTTTGACTATGATGGTAATTTAATTGAAAAAGGAAAATATCTGGATAAAGACTATCCAAATAAAGGCAGTTTGGAAGTTACTATTCCTAATTCAATAATCTTAGAGCCGTTTACTTCCCCTGTGAAAGCTTGGTTACTTATTTTATTAATCGGTGTAGGAAGTTTTTTGGTAGCTAAACCGTGGAAATCGAAAACTAACAAGAAATTAAACAG
>JAOPTQ010000022.1:0-7561 GCA_051531915.1 Colwellia sp.
GTTTATAAATATGTGCTATTTTACAGCACTAGTAGTTTAGCTATTCATTTTTACCTATTAATCAAGCATAATGTGTAAAAGTTCCTGTTAAGTTTATTATGCCGTTTATCTTCCTCGCCTTTACTTTTTTTATTTTTACTTTCTATAGTAAAGCGGAAAGTGTCAATTCTACAGTTGATCCATTTAATGGTGATTTCCAATATATTGAAGGAAATAAACTAGCGGCATCGTTAGCGTTGAATGCAGGGACTATTGATAATTTTTTACGTGAAAATAAGGATAAAAAATCTACAGGTTTTTTATCCGCTAAACCTCAAGTTTTTGTTCAGTCTCAATTCAATGAAAATTTATTTCAATTTAAAGCGTCATTAAATTATCTTAATTTCGATGAATTTAGCGAAGATGATCATAATAATTTAAGCTTGCTCGCTAAATATCACTTAAGGCTTGCGAGTAATCAAAAAGTATTTTTTACTGGTCATTTTCAAAATGATTACGAATACCGTGGTACGGGTAATAGTTTAGGTAATGGCTCGTCACTTGAGCAAGGGGATGAAAGTCAGAAGTTTTTTGCGAATGCGGGTTACTTGTACGGTCACGAGCAATCAATAGCAAAGGCTAAATTTTTGATCGGACATAGAGAGTTTTCTTATGAAACAAGAGAAGAAATAACAAAAGGGCTAAATTTAACAAGCAATTATATTCAAGGAAATTTTGATTATCTTATTTCTGGAAATACCTATTCAAGTACTAAAGTTCAGATTGAAGATATTGATTATGAGTTTAATGATTCGCTGAGTCGGCAGCAATATTCAATGTTAACAGGTATAGCTTGGCAGTCTAGCGCCCTAACAGAACTCCATTTATTATTAGGTTTTGAAAAAGCAGTATTTTCGGCATTGTCTTTACCCGATGAAGATGCGTTTATTTGGCAAGCTAACTTAAAATGGAGCCCAATAGATAGTACAAGGATCAATTTTAGCTCAGGTAGAACAATAAAAAGCTCTAACAAATTAGAGGATAGTATAAGTGTTGTCGACTTTTATGATATTTCAGTAAACTATGATTTTACCGAGCGAGTGCAATTATCAACACTGTTTAAAATACTTAATGAAGACATCAATTTATTAACAGCTCAAACTGTTGAAGATAGTCTACTTGCCAATGTTACGCTTAACTATGATTGGCGCGATTGGCTGTCGGTTTTTGTTAAGTATGATTATAATGATTTTGATTCACCAATGATATCGAATACCTATGAATTGAGTGTTTTGTCACTTGGTTTTACGGTTACTATTTGAGTAAAGTATTTATTTATGCGTTTTTTGGCTGTTGTTATTTTTTTGCTGTATAGTTTGTCACCAGTAAGTGCGAGTGATTATTTACTTGGTGCTGGAGATCATATAAAAATAGTGGTTTACGATGAATCAGATCTAACGACAACGTTAAAAATTGATCGCTCTGGTTTGCTTTCATTTCCGTTTTTAAGTGATATTAAAGTCATTGGTTTATCAATGAAGCAGCTTGAAAATAGAATAAAGCGTGGTTTGCTTGATGGTTACCTTGTTAACCCACAAGTTACCGTTTCAATACTGGATTACAGACCATTTTTTATTCATGGTCAGGTTATGAAGCCCGGGGGGTTTCCCTACCAAGAAGATTTACGATTAGATAAGGCGATTGCTTTAGCGGGTGGTCTTACAAGCAGGGCATCAAAAGTTGATTGGAAAATAACAAGAGTTATTAACGGAAAATCGTCTGTTATTAAAGTAGGTATTGCTGATCAAGTAGAACCTGATGATATTATAGAAATAGAGCAAAGTTTTTTTTGAACAATATAATAGCTGAAAAGCCACGTAATAATTTTGTAGATGATGAAGTGTCTTTAAAGGAAATTTTAAAGCCGCTGTTTGCCCGACGATGGAAAATATTGTTTTTTAGTTTGTTGATCACAGCCATTGTTGCTTTTTATATTTCGCTACTAAAACCCTCTTATAGGGCGACTGCTATTTTACAAATTGGTAGCAATAAACCAAGCAATACCCTGTCAATTAACGATGCTTTTAATGAATCAAGTGCTAGCCTGACCCAAGTACAAACGCAGTATGAATTATTACGCTCTCGTAAATTTGCAGAGCGGGTGATTAACAAGTTAAATTTGACTGAACATAGTGAATTTAACGATGGAAAATATAATGATAAGTTTACTTTTTTTATTGATAAGGTAACAACAGTAAATCCATCACTAACAAGTACCATTGTTGCTTTTCAAAAGCGCCTTAAAATTAGCCCTGTTGCTAAAACAGAACTGGTAAAAATTAGTTTTGTTGCTTACCACCCAGAACTAGCGCAACAGGTTGCTAATCAAATTGGCGAAACTTATTTACTTTATCAAGATGATATTCATCGAGCATCTCAAAAAAACACCTCGCAATGGTTAGTCGATCAATTAACGGAGTTGGCAGAAAAATTGCAAATATCTGAAGCGGCACTACAAAAATTTCGTGAAGCAGAAAATATTGTGGATACCACCGGTGTTGTTGGGTTAGTTGCAGGACAATTAACTGAATTAACCTCATCCTTGTTAAAAGCAACCCGAGCGCAAGATGATTTAAAAGTAACTTATCAATATATTCAAAAATACAAAGCTAACTTTTTAAAATTAATAGAATTACATGAAGTCAATGAACATTCATCGTATAGCAAACTTCATAATGCGGAAGAGTTAGTAGAAAGAGAGATATCTGAATTATCGAGGCGATATGGTCCTAAACACCCTAAGTATATTGCGGTTCAAGCGGAGCTGAACGCTATTCAAAGCCGTATTATAAAACAAGTAAACTATATTACTCAGTCAATAGAAAAAGACTACTCTACTGTTCAGCAGAAAGTTTCAGCTACTACCAATCGTTTAAAGTTAGCAAAAGAGGATTTTTTAAGGCTTAGTCGTTTAGATACTCAATTTTCCCAATTACAACGAGAAGTAGATACCAACAAAGAACTTTATAGTACTTATCTGATTCGTCTAAAAGAAGCGGATGCGATGGGGAATTATAAAGCTAACTTTTATGTTCGATTTATTGATAAAGCGTTAGCACCTAAAAATCAATTTGCACCGAAAAAAGTGTTGATTGTTATGTTAAGTTTTATGTTATCCATTATCGTTTTATCTATTGTCATCATCATGCGTGAATTACTGATGGATACACTTAACTCGCGTCGAAAATTAGATAACTTCAATGAAGCCCCTATTATTGCTGTGTTACCAAAGTATAGAGTGTCTAGTCGAGAAAAAGATGACCCTTACGCGACTGACAATCACTTTATCGAAGCTATTCGCACTTTACGAACCTCTATGCTGTTTAGTCATGAAAAAAAACCGCCGAAAGTTATTGCGGTTACCTCATCGGTACCTAATGAAGGTAAATCAACCGTTGCTTTACATTTAGCGCGGTCGTTTAGTGAAATGGAAAAAGTGTTATTAATAGAAGCAGATATGCGCCATCCTACTGTGGCTAAAAATATGAAACTTAATGTGCATAGACCGGGATTATCTAACTTACTTGCACAAACCCATCAAATAAATGAATGTATTATTCGTGATAAAAGCTTGAAGTTAGATATTTTAACCTCAGGTATTTCGCCTGAAAACCCGTTAGCTTTTTTATCAATGAAACGTTTTAATATGCTAATAAAGGTTTTTGGTAATTTTTATGATCGTATCATTATCGAAACACCGCCAGTAAACGCGGTAAGCGACGCCATTATTATATCTAAGTTGGTTGAAAGTGTGCTTTATATTGTTCATGGTAATAAAACAAAACGAGAACAAATTACCCAGGGTTTAAGGCGTTTAAAACAAGTTAATGCACCGATTGAAGGTATTGTTATCAACCAAAGTCAAAATATAGATACAAACCGTTATCAAAATAAATATTATAATGATATGGCAAATATCGTTAAATTACCTGTTCGTAAAAAAGCATAACGAGCTGCGCTCGCCTATATCCGTTAGCGTATAATTAATTTGTGCTTACAAGCAATTAACGTACAATATATCATTCTTAAATAAACATCCTTATTATTCACTTTTATGTATTCATGCCAACAAGTTTCTTTACAAGCAAGAAATAGCTTTAATGTTGAGGTTATTACCTCACAAATATATCAGCTTCACTCAATAGATGACTTAACGAGCCTTCCTGATTTTTTTGACGCACCTTTTTATATTTTAGGTGAAGGCAGTAATACTTTATTTGTTGACCAAAAAGCGCCTATTATTCTAAACCCACAGTTTTTAGGAATGTCGTTTGTAGAAGCAGATGACCACTATATTGTTACCGTAGGTGCGGGAGAAAATTGGCACCAGCTTGTTTGCTTTTGCATTGATCAAGGTATAAATGGTTTAGAAAATTTAGCACTGATACCTGGTAGTGTTGGCGCGGCTCCGGTACAAAATATTGGAGCTTATGGTGCAGAGTTTTCTAATTTTTGCAGGGAAATTCAATGGTATGAATTTTCAACTAAAAGCATCAAAACATTAAGCCAAAAAGCGTGTCAGTTTTCATATAGAAATAGTATTTTTAAACAAGCATACTATAACCAAGGGTTGATAACCCAGGTAAGTTTGTCTATCCCCAAAAAATGGCAAGCGAACCTTTCTTATGCAGGTTTAGATGAATTATCTTGTCATGTAACCGCAAAAGAGGTGATGGCACAGGTTGTTAAATTACGTCAAGCAAAGTTACCTGATCCTACAGAATTACCCAATGCTGGCAGTTTTTTTAAAAACCCATTGGTAAGCAATAAACAATATCAACGCCTAAAAAAACAATACCCTAATATGCCTGCTTATCCTCAACACCATGGCGAGGTAAAATTAGCCGCCGGTTGGTTAATTGAACAAGCAGGTTTGAAAGGCTTTCGTTATCAACAGGTTGGTGTTCATCAAAAGCAAGCGTTAGTGTTGGTTAATTATGGCAGTCTTTATGGTGCTGATATTGTCAGTCTTGCTAAATGGGTTCAACAAAAAGTACAAGATAAATTTAATATCACAATAATGCCAGAAGTTAGACTCGTTACTCAACAAGGAGAGCTAAACTTTACTGAGCTTGTTGCTGCTACTCCGATACCAAATAATGAAAGTTTGGACGGTGAAAACTGAGATGGCTAAATCAATTAGAGAACATTTAATTAAGGCGTTGGCTGGCGGCGAATTTGTTTCAGGGCAATATTTAGGCAAACAGCTTGGCATTAGTCGTACCGCTATCTCTAAACATGTTAAAGCTTTGTCAACCATGGGGTTAGATATATATAGTGTTAGGGGTAAGGGTTATAAATTAGCACAACCACTGCATTTATTAGATAAAGAAAAAATTATTGGTTTATTATCGGGTGCCAGTAAATCAACCATTGTTGAAGTACACAGTTTAATTGACTCTACAAATAATTACTTGATGAGGCGTTTGCCTAATCAGTTGCAACAAGGTCAAGTTTGTTTAGCGGAGTATCAGAGTGCTGGGCGTGGTAGACGTGGTCGGCAATGGATTTCGCCGTTTGGATCTCAAATTTATTTTTCAATGTATTGGTATTTAGAGCAAGGCCTGTCAGCGGCAATTGGGTTAAGTTTACTAACTGCGTTGGCGGTAAGTGATGCTATCAAGTTAACTGCGGGGGTTCAGGTGCAGTTGAAGTGGCCAAATGATATTTATCTTGAAGGCGAAAAGCTGGCAGGAATTTTAATCGATCTTGATGGGCAAGCACTAGAGCCAAGTCATAGTGTTATTGGTATTGGTTTGAATTTAAATATGCCAGAAAAGTCAGCGAAAAAAATTGATCAACGTTGGACTGATCTGCAATCACATTCTAATCAGGCTATCGATAGAAATAAACTGAGTGCACAGTTAATATTGAGCCTGCAGCAACGATTGCAACAAAACCAAGCGCAAGGCTTGGCGGCGATGTTAGATGAATGGCATGCTCATGATGTTTATTTAAATAAAAGAGTGAAACTGTTAACGGGCAAAAAAATCACGCAAGGTATTTGTCGAGGAATTAATAACCAAGGAGCATTATTGCTAGAAGTCAATGGTCAAGTTAGTCCTGTGTATGGTGGTGAAGTCAGTTTACGAGGTGATGAATGATAGCCTTAATTGATATTGGCAATACTCGTACTAAATTTTGCTTTTTTGATCAAAAAATAAGAACGCCGATACAAACTGTCGTAAATAATTCGTTGAATCAACATTGGTTTGAGTCTGCTTTTATTAATGTTAAGGAAGTGATTGTAGCAAGTGTTAGTTCTACTGCTATAACAGAGGAGCTACAACAGTGGTGTCAACATAAAAATATTATCTATAAAGCGGTAGTAAGTGAGCGAGAAAATCATGGAGTGATTTCTGCTTATACTAAACCAGAACAGTTGGGTGTTGATCGTTGGTTAACATTAGTTGCTGCGGCAGGTCTTTATCCTAAAAAAAATATATTAATTATTGATGCTGGCACTGCGACTACGGTTGATTTACTTTCAGCTTCTGGTCAGCACATTGGCGGCTGGATTTTAGCCGGCATTGATACTTTATTTACCAGTATTTTAGCTAATACAAATAACGTTCAAGCAGATCATAATGCTAACGTTAATTTATCTTTTGGTATAACGACCTCTGAAAATGTCAATAATGCATGTTGGGCTGCTACCGTTGGCATCATAAAGGTTGCAATAACGCAAGCGCAGCAGCAGTCGATTGTTGTTGATGAAATTGTTCTAACGGGTGGTAATGGTGAAATTATTGCCTCATTGCTCGCCTCATCCCTGTTGGTAACAGTAACGGTAATTGATGATCTTATTTTTCACGGTTTGCATGCTTATCGCTAAATCTAATCGTATTATTCTACTAAGCAAGGGTAAAAAAACAGCAAACGCATACTAAACAAGCATAAAAGAAAGAAAAACATTAATTTTTTTTATTTTGCTCTTGCAAGGGACAAAACATTACTCTAGAATTCGCTCCACTTAATGTAGTGCCGACTTAGCTCAGTTGGTAGAGCAACTGACTTGTAATCAGTAGGTCGCCAGTTCGACTCCGGCAGTCGGCACCATTAATACTTAATTATGACTATGTTGTAATTAAGGAAGTATGAAAATATGGAGGGGTTCCCGAGTGGCCAAAGGGATCAGACTGTAAATCTGACGGCTCCGCCTTCGGTGGTTCGAATCCACCTCCCTCCACCATTTTTATAGCTTTTACTTTTACTGTTTTTTATCAGTAAAAGTGTGAGCTTAAATACAGAGATAATCTGATAGAGTAAGCGGGTGTCGTATACTGGCTATTACCTCAGCCTTCCAAGCTGATGAAGCGGGTTCGATTCCCGCCACCCGCTCCAATCTTTGAGATTTAATGCTGATATGGCTCAGTTGGTAGAGCGCACCCTTGGTAAGGGTGAGGTCGGCAGTTCGAATCTGCCTATCAGCACCATTTCCCAAGATTAATCTATCTTATTTCTCACAAATAAATGTAAATTTAACAGTAAAATTTAATGACTATACCCAGAGGTATTTTAA
>JAOPTQ010000023.1:0-55891 GCA_051531915.1 Colwellia sp.
TTTCACCTAAAACTGCTGATAATAAAGTTTGCGGGTTACAAGCTACGAGTTAATAGTATTAAAACCTATCATGTTTTCGAAACCTTGCTTGCTCGTATTTTTTCTTACTCATAACTAATGCACTTCTCGCTGATAAATAATTCTGTCGTTCCCTCTAAATATTCCGAAAGTTGCGGTTGCTGTTGGGTTATCGTTAAATGAATCATCTACACCTTCATCGTCATAAGCCCAATCATACTGAAGCCAAGATGGAACCTGATATTCTATCTCAAGTGAACCTTGCCTGTCCTGCATAGGAGCAGAAAAAACAAATTCACGGTAGATACCTGTTTCAAAACTTGTATCAAAGGTGACACTAGCACCGGTATGGCTAGGTAGTAAACTATCTCCTGTATTAAGGTCTACTAAGCGATAATCCCATAAATCTAAATCTCCACTTCCAATTACACCTGAAGTTTTTTTATTATTAACGACGGCTAGAATACAACTTTCTTGGGGGTTAGTGATAAATGAAATGCCATTATATTGTTCAATATACATAGGCATAGGTAAATTTGACGTTTCAGGAGCAAAACTATTTTCGATACGCCAACGACCAAAACGTACTTCAACCCCTTCAGATACCACTTTTTCAGTCGGTTCAATAAGAGTGTCAGTACCTGAATATAGATTAACAAGATCGGTATCTTCTATTTTGACTATTTCAAAAGGGATTTGTGCAGAAAAAGGAGAAAGTTTAGAGAATTTATTATGCTCATAGACAAAGTGATCGGTATCACTAAACTCATAAGTTAAAATACCATTTTCACCGCTTGGTTCAGGATCATCTCCATCACTCATCACTGCTGATATTTTTACTTTGTCATCTGGCACAGCTGGCGTTTGTGTTGTACGTATTTTTTCATCATCAGTTAATGGCAAAGAGATATCAATTCCTGTTGCAAGTAATTTATTAAATCCTTCTTCAGTATAGTTTTCAGTGATTTCACCATCATTGTTATAAGCCGTTATTTTTATCGTAGGAATGTCAACATCATAAGATATACTTCCTACTATAGTCCCGCCATCTTTACCTGTTTGCCCTGCATACACCCAGTTTTTATCTGTACATAACGAAGAGTGATTAGCGACTAAATTACCATGACTTTCAACTGACTGAATAAAATAAGCAGGGGTAAAACGACCTATATCAATAGCACCACCATTAATAACATTGCCTAAATAACCATAATCTACATCTTGCAATTCTAAATTTAACAAACCTACTTCTGAATATGACGCACTGTTCGTGCTAGAAATGCCAGCGCTAAAAGCCGTTAATGTAACATCTTGATAAGTCGGTTCAAGGCTACTTAATATGCTGCCATTACCGTAATTAAAATTATCGTTGACACCTCCGCCAGTAGGGCCGGTTCGTGTTAATAGAAACTCAATGTCATTAGGTTCATAATTAGCGGTAATATTTTCCGCAGCGGTGCCAAGAGAGTTATATGCCGTTACCGTAAAATCAAAAGGTTGACCTGCTGTATGCGTTATTAGTGCGGTACTCGTATTACCGTTAATATTACTTCCGCCAACGTTAGCACTAGCAACTAATTTAAAAGGGCTCACCCAAAAATCATTACTGCTACCAACAAGGCTAACACTGTTATCATCGTATTTAGCTTGTAAGCGAATTTGACCTGCATCTAAATAAACCGGCGTAGGAATAGTTGCCTTACTATCGCCACCAAAATTTAACCGAATATCGCTAGTAAAAGTGGGATATTTATCAATTGGGCTACCATCAACATTAAAACTTAACCCTGTGCTATCACCGGGATCAATATTTTGCTGCGATAATTGCACCCGTTTATTACCATTAAAGATTCCTGTACAGACACCATTAACATTTTTTACTGCTTGAAGTTTTAACGTTTCTGGAAAGTTAGTACCACTTGTTTGGTTTTCAATAGTTGTGCTTTCTGCTGCATCATATAAAAATCGAAAACCAGCATCGGCAAACACAATATCACAGCTTGCAGAACCTCCATTTTTACATGCATAGGCTTGGTCTAAACTTAACGTTGCCGTACCAACATTAGTATAAGAAAAATTAGCATCCGTACTTCCACCAGAAACAGTGACGGTTTGATCAACTACCCCATTAATTGACAGTTGAACATCCGTTGCATCATGATTTAAGGTAGAACAGGATTCATCCGCACAGGCTTTTATGGTAATTGTTTCTGCATCACACGTGAGTCCTTGACCATCATGATTGATTTGATAGTGATCAAGGTAAATAGCACAAGGGTGCGTTTCAGTATAAATAGCATTAATTTCACTGCTACTTAACGCACCATCATAAATACGCACTTCATCAATATTACCGGTAAATTTTTTATCTGCTTCTAATGAACCAATTTCACCACCAATAGAAGCTAAGCCATTATCAATTCCCCAATTACCGCTATAAGTAGAGCTAGTACCGCCTGTTGTTAATTGTTGTGCAACACCATTAATGTATATTTGTCGAGTTTTATGAACGGCATCATGAACAGCGCTAACAAATATCCAAGTGTTAATACTGACAACATTATTAAGGGTATCAATACTAGTAGGGTTAACATCTCGCGAAAAAAATCGTAATTGCCCCGAATTAAGATCAACATCACCAAAATCGTCATCAGATAGACTAAAACCGTAACCACCAGAATTATTTGCATCATCAATAAAAATACGTGACCCTGATTCCAAGTTACTCGGATTTATCCATGCGGTTATCGTGAAGCTGCCTTGTTTATTCTCAAATGAACTTGGCAATGAAATATAACTATTAACACCATCAAACGTGCCATAACCACATGTCCCAGGATTTCCTGCAATAGCAGGATTAGCATTATCAGTATCTGCGCCATTTTTTGCTTGCGCGTTATAATTGCCCGTTTCATCAATAACTTCACCTCCAGCGCCAGACCAACTCACTTCATCCATAGCATAGTGAGCGATTAACGTTTCTCCGGAACAATCATCACATCTCACTTCAATATTATCCAGTGAAACACCTCTATCATTATCGTAGGAGTAAAGCCCTATATCATTAAGTATGGGTTGCTCTGTAGCGCTGTAAAGTAACTCATTATTATCAACACAAACCAATGAACCTTGATCATTCACTACCACCTTTAAATTAAAAGGATCAGAGGGATTAAAGTTATCCAATGAAACCATTGTCGTTGCTGTGCCACTAGCAACTTTAACTAATTCTAAGCGCCGATATATTCCCGGATAATTTGAGTTGTTTTTATAACTTGTGCCATATTTTGTCCAACGAGCTAAGTGGTAGTTACTGTCATCAATGTAACCAAACACAAGCCCAATATCATTATTATTGCCCGATTTATTCGCGGTAACATCAACAGATAACGCATATTTATCCACCGAAGTTTTGTCAATACCTTCTCTTGATAAATCAATGCCGACCATACCGTATTCATTTGCGCCATCAATAGATAATTTATTACCTGAGATAGAGAAGTCTACATCTTTATTCTCTCTCGATGAGTTTACAATACTATCTCCCGGCCAATTACTGATAGTTCGAGTAAAATCAGTTGTCTGCCAACCATTATTTACCGAACTAAAATTATCTGAGAATGCAATGGCAGGTAAGCTAGCGGTACAAGACATAGGAATTGTTGGTGTGCCACCCTCACAAAAATCGCCAAAATCGGGGACTGTATTTTCAAAAGTAATCGTTTTATTATTTATATAAACGTAATTTCCACTCACGGCTCCTGTAACATTGCCTTGCACAGCTATAGTTGATTCACTATATGCAAACCCCTTAAAACTAGAATTTGAATAAAAATTAATATTTTGTTTTGAGTATAGTAATAGCTGACGAGCCTCTCCTACTACATCAATACTTCCTCCATTTAATGCAATGGTATTTTGTACAAAAATACGCACTACACCTGACACACTCATTCTCATAATACTATTATTATTTAGAGTAAGATTGCCACTAAAAGTGTAATCTCCAGCCAATAACTCTACAATTGCATCATTTCCATTTATCGTTAAGCTATTATAATCTCCGGGTAAAACAGTCAACACAACATTTGAATTATTGACGACAATATTATCGTAACCATCAGACGGTGAAATAGAAAAATTTCCAGAGTTATTATAAGCTATCCAGTTATGTCCATTATTAGGAAAACTATCATGCCTTGCAGATGCTGATGGTGTTCCTGATGCTACACAATTAGCTGTTTGACAACTTAAACCTCTAGAATAATCATCCATCGCAGGTGTTGGAATAATATTATCAGGGTTATTGACAAGCTTGCCATTGCCGTAAAAAATAATTTTACCATTGTTATTATTACTTTGAGCTGCATCACCAAAAATAGCAGAGCACTGCTCAGCTTGTACGTTATAAATACAAAACAACAACATAATAATGATTAAACAACGTGGCTGCATTACAAAGTCCTCGCTTCTACTTGAACAGTTCGACTACTTACCACTATATCTTGACTGTCACTCGCTAACTCTCCACTGCCACACGTACCGGTACTGGTTAAACGATAAAATTTGGTGCCGTCAACAGGGTGAGTTGCATAATGACTGCAAGTGGTTTTAGCTTTACAGTGATATAAACCTGCACCATCACTATTTGCACCCGAAGTTGAAAAGTTGTAATTGTTGATAGCATTACATTGATTAGTCGTGGGGTTATTTAACGGAAACAATTTTTGCAACTCTGCTTGCATACCTGAATTTGCCGCAGCTAAAGCACGTGTACCAATAACTTCTTGGGCAATAGCTTCGCTGCTCGTTGACAGTACTTGCACTAAAGCGCCACCTAACAAGGTTAAAACAACCAAAATAAACAACGCCATTAATAAGGCACTGCCTTTTTGGTTGTTTATTTTTATTAAGTACATTGAAGAAAGTTTCATCATTGTTATTAATTCAATTGATAGTAATAAAACAAGCGATAGATAAAAGGTAACGTTAAGTACTTAAATTTGCAATATAAAGCTTTATCTGATGAATATAATAAAAACAGTTTATTTTACGGAATATTCACTAAATGCACTTCATTGTTAAACACGATACTTTCACCATCACGAGAAAAATGTAGGGTAATTTGTACTAACGCATTGCGTTGTAATGTTGGTGTTGAAATTTCAAATGGATTGATATTATTGATATTTTGCGCCATTAAAATACCATTTCTAAGTAACGCTTGATTTTGCAAACAGTACTCCACAGTACCATTAACAAAATAAATTCGTTGAGTGGGCGAGTTTTCTGCAAACACAACGCTGTTATCAAGGGTAATCACCCATTCAGCACCAACAGCGGCAACACTATCAACGCCGTGAATTTTATCAACATTACTAGACAGTGAAGGATAAACATCGTCAGGTGTTAAAGGATAAACAACGGCGTTCCAGTTGCTATCAAATGTTTCTTCAAATTTAATAACCTTCATAGTATTCCTCGCGGTGTCAGGCGCAACAGGAATATCGGTATAAATAGTGCTTTCAATAATAGGCGTAAATTGCAAACATTGATTTGCATTAGTTAACCGCAAACTATTTGGCAGTACGTTTCTTATTTCACGATTTAATCGCTCTACTGAAAATCGAGCACTTGCCAAGAGTTCATCACGTTCACTAACATTGAGGTAAGTTTGTGTCGTTAACGTCATAAAACTAGCAATACCAACAGACATCACCCCTAAAATAATGATCACCAAAACCAACTCTATTAAGGTGAAACCTGATCTTTTATATCGGGATGTTATGGCTAATTGTCGAGCTTCGCTATGCTCAGGTCGACCTACAAACAAAATCATCATTAATAATTCGTCTTATAGGTGGCAAATTCAATATCGGTGCCCAGTGGCGTAGTTATTGTCACAGTAATTCGTTTGGCTAATTCATTCTTTGCTAGATTTAAAGAGTCACCGTCATAAATCACCTTTACATCAACAATGAAATTATCATAGCCTGAGTGTAAACCTTGATTATTAGCATTTAAACGTGCACTGAAACGATGAAAATCATCAACATCATTAAATAAACTTCTGTTAGTTTCGCCAAAATTTGGTCGTCCATCATTGCCGTCTTCAGGACCAAAATCATCTTTGTCAGTACAGTTATTGCTGCCGCCATTAGGTTTGGGTTCACCACAACGAAGTCGACCACCTGCCATCTCTGAGTTTTCATCAAAAGCTCGGCTTGATATATCATTGAGTAAGCTTTGTCCTAACTCAGCGGCTTTTACTTGGTGTATTTGATCGGCACTTTTTTGTTCTGTTGGCACAATAAGCGTTGAAATAACCGCTAAAGAAATAGATAAAACGACAATACCAATAATTATTTCAATTAAAGTGAAGCCTTTTCCTCTTTTAGAA
Organism: Colwellia sp.; assembly: GCA_051531915.1. Classification (GTDB taxonomy): domain Bacteria; phylum Pseudomonadota; class Gammaproteobacteria; order Enterobacterales; family Alteromonadaceae; genus Colwellia. Next base: position 6,419 of record JAOPTQ010000023.1, read on the forward strand.
AAATGATGTAGAGGCGAATTCATTCGCCTCGCAATAAGATTTTGGTCGACTGAAGTCAACCCTACATTACCAGAATAATAATGAGGTCGTTTATTTTGCATGCACATAGCCCTCAGATTCTATTTGTATCGGTAATGTTTCAACACTGCTATTTACGTTGATGGTGCAACCACTAGCACAATCGTAAAGCGGTTTACCCATGCTGTTAAAACCAACTTTACCCGGATTTGTTTTGCCGTCTATTTGAAAGGTAACATCATATTTAGCATCCGTTTCAAAACCTGTTGCATCAGGTTGCCAATCATTTGGAAAAATAATTACTGAGCAATCAAGTCGGTCAGGTACACCATAGCGGGATTTAACGTTATCAAAAACAATTTGATGACAATATGGCTGATCTGTAGCAACAACAGCGTTAGGATCTGTTTGTTGCATCGCTCGTTGTTGCGTTAAGCGCAAGGCTGAAATAAGTTGCGCTCTGTGGGTATGGGCTTCGTAACTGGCAGTGCCATCAAATTTTGGCAACACAGTAACCGCCAGTATTCCGATAAGAATAATAACGGTGACAAGTTCAACTAAGGTAAAACCAGTTTGTGTTTTCATATAGCGCTTAATTTAATCAAAAAAGGAGAGCTAGGCTCTCCTTTTTTGCTTAACTATTCAGTTAACATTAACAATCTGTAACAGTGTATTTAGGAAGTGTTATTACCGGTGGCGTTGCAGATGTACCTGTTGCCTCAGAATACTGCACTGAACACTTATTACCTGCTGCTGGAGTATCAGGCTTCAAGCCATTAGCATAGATAGAATAAATTGGAGGTGTTCCAGTAGCTCCTGTAATAGTCGCATCAGAAAAATCACCCTCTGGTTTTGTGGTGGCATTATATGTGGTATCGACATCAAGTAGATTACCCCAATCTGCTTTTGCCGCTTTTGGGTAACCATAAACAATATTAACAGTAGCACCATTTACTTTTACGGTTGCTGTAGGAGCATTGTCGTTGCCAGCAATCAAAGATTTGCTGTGTACCATTGTTGAAGCACTTTGCATTGATGCCTTAACAGCATCTAATGTTCCTGTATGCGCATCGCTATTTAAATCAATAAACTTAGGCGCAGCGGTTACCGCTAAAATACCTAAAATAACGATCACAACAACCAATTCAATTAACGTAAAACCTCGTTGGCTATTCATTTTTTGCTTTGTTAAGTTTTTCATATTACTACCTTATGATGTTAATATTTTATATCAATGTTCTGTTGATTTTTATCAATTCTTTCAATTCTCTTTCAAAAGTTTAATTGACCTTGGTAATATGTACCATTACAGTGCTGTTTGCAGGTTGGTAAGTAAAACTATTACCTACATTCGTTGCTGAGCCCGGCGAGGTATAACCATTAGTATCACGGTCTAACGTTTCTTTTAAATAAAAGTGACATGTAGACGCAGCAACATCACCTGCCTCACTGGCAAAATAATCAATTGAGTCGTCTGAATTTAAGAGGGTTAGTGAATCAGTTATTTCTGGCGGTTGTTGCAGAATATTATTCCATATCGCAACACAGTTAGCTGAATCAAAACCACTACCCAATGTAGCGCCGTCATTTACTCCGACAACACCATTATCTACCCCTGTAACATAGCCTGGGCGAATATTGTTATCAGTACTTCCTGTCGTTAAAATTAGCGTAGAGCCACCATAATTAACACTATTTAAATTATTCACTTGTTGTCGACCTTCGGCTTCCCACTGCGCACGCGCTAGTGAAATTGCGGTAGCAAAACCACCTGCCATACCTTCAATATTGGCTTGTTTAGCTTGGTCAGTTAAATCTAAAAATTTAGGAATTGCCGTCACCGCAAGAAATCCTAATATAACCACCACAATGACCAATTCAATTAAGGTAAAACCTGCTTGTTTTTTCATAACAACCTCTTTAATTTGTTCAAATGCTTTAATAATTCGTAACTGTTCACCAAGCTTCTCAAACGTCATTCCCGAAGTATCTAATCGGGAATCTATGATATTAAAAAACGGGATCTTCGATTAAAACATCTCGAAGATGACGTAAACAAGATTTGGTACTTTGCAAAATCATCATGAGCTGAATAATTACAATAATTCAACTATAACGTAACTTTACCCTAATACTAACAATTATTTACCTATATATTCAAAATAACCAAGGTAGAATAGCTAATACAGAGAGTTCACGCAATTACTCACCGTTACACTCCATTTACTGACAGGAAAACACCAGTAAGGTAAACCTTATTCTCTACTATTCCCTAGCTTTATTCTGCCGGTATTGGTTTGATACTCAAAATATTGCCCTGAAATAATACTAAAGCGACACAAGCGCCCTTTTTTCATTGAACTCTTCTGTATTTCAATAGCAGACACCACCGTTTGAAGTATTTGCATTGGCACTTCTAGTGTATGTTGCCAAATTTTTTCACACGCTAAGTTATTGTGCTTAACATCAATCCAGCCCTTTTTATTCACTGGAATAATTTGAGGCTTCTGTCTGTTAAAAGATGAAACGACCATCTTTAACGGTTGTTTATCCATCAACCATTGTGCGTGAACCACGGTCACTTTACTATTAAAACTTTGTGCTAGTGCGTTAAAACCTGTAACCGTTATTTGCTGTTCTTGCGTCATAAAATAGCGAATAAAAATGGTCATCATAATGGCTACCAGAACGATCACAATCACAAATTCAGCGAGTGATTTTTCTTTTTTTTCACTGTTAGATGACATTATTCAAAAACCTTTTCTTACTTATCTCTTTTTCTGCAATTAACCTTTCATGGCTGATGCCATATCCCACATTGGCGTAAATATACCTAATGCTAACACTAATACCATGGCGGCAACGCCCACCAATAATATGGGTTCAATACGTGCGGTTAGTGTACTTAAATCGTAATCAACTTCACGCTCATAATAATCACCGACTTCTTTAAGTAATTCATCAACCCGACCGGTTTCTTCTCCAACGGCAATCATTTGTAAAACTAACGAGGTAAATAAAGTACTAGCCACGGCAGCACGTAATAAACTTTCGCCGCTTTCAATAGCCAAACGCATCGCCACTATTTTTTTCTGCATGTAAGTATTATCAACCGCATCAGCAACTAAGTTAAGCCCGCTAGTCATCGGCACACCTGCTTTTAACACAATGCCAAAACTGTGAGCAAAACGAGCCAGTATAGAGCGTTCAATAATACTGCCAATAATAGGCAAGTGTATTTTTCGCTTATCCCACTGGTAACGCCCTTTTTCTGTTTTTAACGATTGACGAACACCAAAATAAATAGCGATACAACCAACAAGCATGACCGGCCAATAATCAAGAAATAAACTTGAGCTAGTAATTAAAAATTTCGTTGCTAACGGTAAGTCTGCACCCAATTTAGCAAACATACTGGCAAACGTAGGGATAACAAAAATATTTAAAATAACCAAGGCGGCAGACAAAGCAATAAGCACCATGGTTGGGTAGCGCAATGCGGTTTTTATTCTTTTACGTGTTGCTTGTTCACGCTCAAAATAGGTAGTAAGTTTTAAAAATGCTTGATCTAATTGTCCGGTATTTTCGCCAACATGTATCAGAGAAATAAAGAGTGAACCAAAAATATCTTTATGGTGATTTAGCGCCGAAGAAAGGGCAAAACCACCTTCAAGTTGAGCCGATATATCCGCTAACGATTTTCTCAACGTAGCTGAATTACTCGACTCTGCCATGCCATTAATCGCGCGTAAAATTGGCACACCTGATTTCATTAACGCATACATTTGTCGACAAAAAATAATCAACTCATCTAACGATACATGATTAAAGCCAAATAATTCTCGAACATCTTTGCTAGCAATACTGTCACTGTTTTTGTTAACAGCGCTAATAATAGACACCGGTGTGATACGCTTTCTTAATAACTGCTCAGCAACGGCATTACTATTACTTGCCTCAATAGAGCCTTTTATTTGGCTACCGTCAACATTGCGACCAACATATTTAAATGACACCATAATCTATTTAGTTATCCTTCTTTACTTGGTAGAAATATTAACGCTTATTTACCCTGTCACATCAATGGTTTCAACTAAACGTAAAACCTCTTCAACACTGGTAACACCTTCTGCGGCATAATCAAATGCTGCCAAAGCAAGCGGCACAAAGCTTGAATTCTGTTTAGACAATTGAGTAAACGCTTCACTGTCTTCACGTTTTAATGCTGCCGCCATTGCTTCATTCATTTCCAATAATTCAAAAACACCAATTCGCCCTTTATAACCAGTATATTGACACGTTTGACAACCGCGACCATGCATAAATTGCGTAGTTTTTGCTTTTTCGCCAGCTAAATTTGTTAACCATAAAAGCTCTTGGCTGTCTGGATGATATATTTGCGAACAACTATCACACACTCTTCGCACTAATCGTTGGGCAATAATAGCACGTAATGAACTGCCGACTAAAAATCCGGCAGCGCCCATGTCCATTAACCGTAATGCACTGGTAATCGCATCATTGGTATGTAACGTTGATAAAACTAAGTGACCAGTTAATGCACCTCGCAACCCTATTTCAACCGTTTCTTTATCTCGCATTTCACCCACCATCATAATATCGGGATCTTGGCGAAGCGCAGTACGTAATACGCGAGAAAAGGTTAAATCAATTTTACTGTTCACTTGTACTTGGTTAATACGTGGTAAACGGTATTCGACCGGATCTTCAACGGTAATAATTTTTTTACTGGCTTCATTTAATTCACTTAATGCCGCATACAGTGTCGTTGTTTTACCGCTACCGGTAGGCCCTGTGACTAAAACCATACCATGTGGACGCGTAATTTGATGACGAACCCGTTTAACTAAATCATCAGGCATACCGGTTTGATCAAAGGATAATAAGCCGGCAGACTGGTCAAGCAAACGCATCACCACAGATTCACCAAATTGAACCGGCATGGTAGACATACGTACATCAATACTGTGACCATTAATTTGTAAATTAAAACGACCATCTTGAGGTAGGCGTTTTTCTGAAATATCGAGCCCTGCCATCAGCTTTAACCGCAAAACCATAGCCGCCGCAATTTTGTTTTCTTTAAGAATATTTTCTTGCAGCACACCATCAACACGTTGACGAATGCGTAGCTGATTTTCATCGGGCTCAATATGAATATCTGAAGCGCGCATTTGCACGGCATCTTCAAATACTGATTGCAGTAGCTTACCAACGGTTGCGTCACCCGTTTCATCAACAAAAGAAGTAGACACGTCAAAGCTCGATGACTCGTCATACTCTTCTTCAAGTTGACTAGCAAATGATTCAATATCAGCGGTTCGACGATAAAGCCCGTCAAAGGCATCAAAAAGTTGCGATTCCATGACAACCGCAAGCTCTAATCGTTTAGGCGAGAGCATACGCTCAAGCTGATCTAAACCATTCAAATCGGCAGGATCGCTCATGCCAAGCAATACAGAGTCACCTTTATCTTCAATAATAAGTGCGCGTAATCGTCGCGCATGAACTTCAGGTAATAAACTAGCAACATCGGTAGAAATACGACGTTGACTAATATCTAAAAAAGGTACGTCGAGCTGTTGCGCTAAAAACTCAAGTAACCTTCGTTCCGATAAATAACTCAATTCAATGAGCGTATCACCTAATTTTCGTCCTGAGGCTTTCTGGCTATTAAGTGCCTGCATTAATTGTTCATTGGTAATAACATGTTCATGTACCAATAGATCACCAAGACGCATTTTTAATTTAGGGGCTGCCATCGTATTTATTCTCCTAATGCCTGTACTCGCTGATGAGCAAATTGTGCCGATGATACCGACAAATCATCTTTAGCAAGTGCTAGGGTATATTCTTCAACAGCCAATAAAAATTGACTGTTTTTATCATAAACAATCGCTAAACCTAAATGCCACCGACCACTATAAGGTTGCATTTTAATTAACAATTGATAAGCGTTAATCGCTGATTGATACTGCTTAATTTGTTGAGCAACATTTGCCAATAACACTTGATATTCTTGCTGCTCAAATGCCGCTAATGGCTTTAATACTTTATAAGCCGCCATTAAATTCCCTTGCTTTAAGTATATACGCGCTTTCATAGTACGCAATTCACTGTCTTTAGGTGCTAACGAAATTCCTTGAGAGAGCAAGTTTAGAGCTGATTGATACGATTGACGACCAAACCACAATGCAGCAAGCTTTTTTCTGGCTTGTTTATGATTTGGATTTATAATTAAAATTTCTTCATATAACGCTTCCGCTTTTTCTACCTTATTGCGTAGAATTGCATTTTCAGCGCGCACTAATTTTTTCTCTATTAACTCTGCAGGAGATAATTGACGACGCGATATTGATAAGCTTGCGGGAGAGTTTTCCTGTTCAACAACAACTTCTTCCACAGGCTTAGGTGTTTTTTTAGCAACTATAATAGTTTCAGCGGCAATAGCTTTAGGTATTGGTTTAGTTGTTATTAAGTTTTCTTTGGTTTTGCTAATGGCTACAATTTTTTCAACCGGTTCAACCTCTTCAACTTGTTTTTCCACAACAATAGATTCTGCTGACTTCTCTATGGACTTCCCTGCGGTCTGCTCTACCGATTTTTCAGCCTCACTTATCACGGGCAAAACCGGCAAAGATTTTAGTGTTGTGGCTTGAATTTCACTCATCACCGTTAGCGGCTTAGCAACCTGATTTTTTAGCAATTGATTTTCTGAAACTAACTGCCAAATATAAAACCCTGCGATATTGATCAAAACAAGCACGGCAATAATCAGCATAATTATTTTTAAAGGTGAAGATTTAGAGGGAATAGCAATCTGAGCAGTATTATGCCCTTGCTCAGCATTTCGCTGTTCTAAATCTTTTAGCATTTGATTAATAACACTCACAACAATACCTCACCTTAAATAAGAGCTCAAACGTACACCTCAAAATAAGACCTCAACATAGAAATAACTACTCACCGCAGTAACTAAAACCAAAGCTAGGCCCATAACCAAACCATAAGTTAAATTATTGTTTTTTTTAATAACAATACTTTCAGTATCGTTAACCGCAGCTTTTAAATGTTGTGCTGTTATTTTATATTGACCTTGCCCATAACTTAGCATCAACATTTTATGACATAAAATATTCACCAACCGTGGAATTCCTTGACTCATTCGCGTAATTTTTTTACATAAACTCGATGAAAATAACGCAACTCCTTTATAACCTGCTACTTGCAAACGGTGTTGAATGTAATGTTCAACCTCCAAAGTATTCATTTCTCTTAATTTATACGAAAAAGTGATGCGTTGACGTAATTGCCTAAACTGTGTTTCATTTAATCGAGTATCTAATTCAGGTTGGGCAAATAAAACCACTTGTAAAAGCTTTCGTGTTTCAGTTTCTAAATTAGTAAATAATCGCAAAGCTTCTAAGCTTGTTGATGGCAACGCTTGTGCTTCATCAAGAATTAACACCACAGAATGTCCTTTTCCATGTAACTCAAGTAAACGATTTTGAATACGCTGCGTTAATAACTGTGCAGACATTCGCTGTGCTTGCTTTACACCTAACTCTACCGCAACAGCACGCCTTAATTCATCAGGATTTAAATAAGGATTAGGAATATAAGCCGTTACAAAGTGCTCAGGTATTTCATTAAGCAACTTTCGACACAATAAGGTTTTACCCGTACCCACTTCACCAACAACTTTAATAAAACCTTCACCAGTTTTTAACGCTGTCATCAATACCGCTAATGCCTCATGATGCGGCTCTAATCCTAAAAAAAAATGAGTGTTTGGGGTTAACGTAAAAGGTAATTCCCGCAAGCCAAAGTGATATAAGTACATAATTGGTATCTATTCACCTTCACCTAGACTCTATGGTGTTTGATGTTGATGTTATTGCCGACGTATATATTCGGGACTCTACAGATTTAAAAACTGAACCTTCGCTCAAAACATCTCGAAGGTAACGTATTAAAGGTTTGTTGCTAATAATAAACGTCATGTTCTTTATATTATTTACGAGTAACCTTTACAATTTTCTTATTTTACTGAGCATCACTGTCTTCTGGAAACCACTTTTGTAATAACGAACGTGCATTTTGCAGTTGTGTTTTCCATGTATTTTGACCAATAACCACAGGTTTTAACATAATAATTAATTCACGTTTTTGTGTTAGTTCACTTTTACTTTTGAATAATTGGCCCAGTAATGGAATATCGCCTAACAAGGGCGTTTTAGATTCTTGATCTACTTTTCGTGTTTCAATTAAACCACCAATAACAACAATTTCACCTGACTTAGCTTTAATAATAGTATCAGACTCGCGCACACTGCTTTGTGCCAAGGGTAAAATAAGGGTGTCATTTCCTATAACAATAGTTTTATTTTGTTCTTCAGTGAGCGTAACAGACGGATGAACATGTAAAATAACATCACCATTTTCACTTATTTGTGGCGTTACATCTAAAGCAATACCTGAGAAAAATGGTGTTAACGTTATTTCTGGCGTTGTTGTAGTTGCCGTACCGGTTGTTGTTGTACTCGATACTTCGGTAACAAAATATTCATCATTGCCTACTTTAATCACCGCTTTTTGATTATTAGTCGCGGTAATTCTAGGGCTTGATAATACTTGCACATTACCTTGCGTTTGTAATAAATCAATAACACCACTAAAATCTGTACCTGAAAAACTTAATGAAGTAGCGCCACCTAATGCTGAAGAAATAACATTGGCAGCCGCACTACCGGTTGTTTCAAAAGTAAAATTAGTGTCTCCAATGCTGCCTAAAACTTCATCCCAACGAACGCCTTGTTGAAATTGATCATTTAAGGTCACTTCCATTATTTTGGCTTCAATGATCACTTGCCGATGTAGATGCGTTTCAGTGTCATTAATAAACTTTCTAACTGCACCAATTTCACTAGGTAAGCCACGCACGGTCACTAAGCCTGCTGAGGGTGATATAATTACTGAACGACCGTTTTCTGTGCCAACAAAAGTGGTTAATGTTTCTTTTAATTCTGTCCAAAAATCAGATTCATTTTCGGTATATATCTTTATACCACTGCTTTCACTTTGACTATTATTGTTGCCGCTATTACCGTTACTATTATTGTTACGACTACCGCCACTACTGTTGTTATTGTTGCCGCCATTACCCGAATTTGGATCATTTTCTGAAACACCCCCTGAATTAATACTGGTGCTTGACGAACCAAAACGTTTTAAAAACAAATAATTCAAAGCAATGGTTTCAGTGCGAATACCTGCCGGATATACTTGAATAACACGCTTGTCACGACGAATTTCAAAACCGTATAACTCCTGTATAACATCAAATACTTCAAATAAAGTCACATCGGTTAAGTTAAGGGAAATACTGCCGCTGACCTCAGGGTGAATAGCAATACTATAGGGAGAGCCTTTAACAATAGCGGTAAAAAAATCTTTTGCATCAACAGATGCGGCGGCTATTTCTAACCTTTTTTCAGCAAGTAAGCCTTGTTTAGCTTGCTTAGCTTGCTTAATATTTTGTTGCATTATTTCTTGCTGTACTGAATTGGGAACTTGCGTTAACGGCTTCGGTTGGTTAAACCGTTGTGTTTCATTGATAGCAACATCTAATGCTTCTTTATATTCAGTGGGCTCTTTATGAGGTGTTTGACACCCTGCTAACACTAAAATTACAAGTGATAGTGTTAGGTTTATTTTAGATTGTTTCATAGGTAAGTTTCTTTTTATCATTATTTAACCACCACACTGTTCACTACTTGCTCTTTAAAAACTTTACTGTTTAAAATAAACAGATTAAGGCGCTCTGTAGTAGTAGTTAACACGACATTGTCGTCATTAACCGCAACCAATAGATATTCACCTATCATTTCACCAACCTTGAGTACTTTACCATTAATAACCACTGTATGAATGCCATCACCATGAATGATCGATTCTAACACCAGTTTTTGGCCACTATTTATTTCTATTGAAGCTGAACTTTTCCCAAAAGGGCGTGTTGGATCAACACTGGCAGCCGTTGAGCTCAAACTCATAAAAAGGCAATTAAGTAGACAACTAAATAGACCGAAACTAATAAAGGTCTTTACTGTTGATATAAATAATTTAAACACCGACAAACTCCCGTTTAGTACTCAAACTATACATTTCTATTTCTAATTCATTTTCAGGGTATGTGGTTACTTTAAAATTAAAATCTTGCCAAAAAAACTTCCAAGACAGCTGTTCAAGTTGCAACAAATAATCACGTAAGTCAAAATAACTGCCGGCAAGCTTAATTTTAATACCATGACGATATAAATTTAATGAAGGCTTTTCGCTAGACTCTTTTATAGTAGCCTCGTCCGTAGACTTTACTGTAGAGTTTTCATCAGGCTTCACATTAGACTTCACATTAGACAAAAGCGGTTGTGCGCCAACCAGCTCAAAAGAAAGTAAAGCAACACCTTGCTCAACTTTTAATAACTCCAACAAAGCAAAACGCATTTGTATTGGGTCAACTAAATCAGAAGTTAGGGTTAGCAGGTTAGCATCAATTTTGGCCAGTTTACTTTCAAAAAGTGCTATTTTTTGTCTAATCTCAACATTTGGATCAAGTAACAAGGCTTCTTGATACGTTTGAATAACTGCCTGTTGTGATTTATTACTGCGAGTAAGCTGTACTATTTTTTTTTCAAAGCTGTTATTTTCGATAGCATTTTTATCAATTAAAAAATAATAACTGACAAAAACAATGGCTATTAACCCTGTGAGTAGCACTAAAAATTGCTCTCTAATGGTTAGTTGTAAAAACTTTTCACTCAGTTGTTGCCATTGTTTCATCATTTTATTTCACCACGGTTAACTGCTGAGCTGACAACAAATTCAGTAATATTTTGCTCATTTTGAGATAACTTAAAATGAACAAACGATTTACCCGACAATAATACTGAATGTTCAAAACCCGCTAACCAAGCAGGCACAGCCTCAGGCACTTTAGTTAACCCCGAAAAAGTCATATCATTATTATTAATTTTTACGGCTTGCAGTCGAATATCTTTATGGTGAAAGTCTGCCAATTCACTCATTGCGCTAGCAAAGCCAGTAACAAAAGTTTGATTCGTATCGGTTAATTTAGTATGCAGAGCTTGCTTATTTGTCATCAGTAATTTAAGCGTGTCGAGTTTTTCTTTTAATGCTGAATTGACTTTTCTGTTACTAATTTGCTCTTCTAAAGTTTTAACAAGTGCTGACTGTTTATGGTTAGTTTGCTGTAAACTTTTATATTGCTTTGTTAACACTTGATGATTTTGTTTTTCAGCCAAAATCCACACTGACATCACAATAAAAACAACCAGCCAAATAACGACAACACGCTTAAACGACAATAGCGGCATTTCCGGTAATAACTCAGGTTGCAGTAAATTAATATTATATTTACTGTCCATTATAAAGCGCCTTCAATTGACGAAGCATTATTTGAGTTTTCAAACAAAGTTGCTCCTATTGCAGCCGCATAATTTCTGCGCTGTTGATAAGGCTCTGGCACAGCTAGTAAAACGACGGGTACATTGGTATTTTCAGCTAATTTTCGCGCGAAAAAATCTTCATGTTCAATAGGAAGCAGTATTTTAATATCTTTAATAGGCGCTTGTTTTAATTGACGCTCAAAGTAATCTGTTGAACGTTGCAGCTCCAAACTTAAATTATCAATAACAGACATCGCCAGTTCATCTTCATTTTTATTCGCTATTTGGGCAAAGCCACGTAAACGTCGATGAAAATACAATTTACCTTGTTTAACAATTAACAAGGTGATTTCTTCATCGGGTTGCTGACAAACAAGCAGGCAAGCGTCTTCTTGATAAGGTAATAAATTAGCAAAGGCAAATTCTTGCGTGGTAATACTTTTTAGTTGAATATTTTCTTGATTAATAGCGCTTACAATCTCTTTTAATTCAGATAACGACGCACAAACCACATTGATTTTTTCTTGCCCGCCAGCAAGTCTAGGGCTATCAAAATAATCTAGTACCATATCGTCTGGCGAAATACTCACTAAGTCTTTAACATGCCATTTAAGCGCCGCGATCATTTCAGCTTTAGGCACACTCGGCTTGTCTACTTGTACAATTTGAGCGTGTTGAGCGGTTAACACTAAATGGCATTGACCGATAAAGTGAGTATCGTCATGTAATGACTTTAACGTTGCTGAAAAACCTGACGATTGCACCGCTTTATTTTGAAAAAAAGCTTCAGCATCTTCTGTAGCTGTTTGAGCCGGAAGCGAGCAAACAGCAATAGATTCTTGTCGCAAAGTAATACCTAGCAACTGATCCGATTCTTTTTTTGAAAATAAGCGACTTATTTGTGTTAGCATTTTTGTAAGTAATGACCTTTATCAGTATTATTATATTTATTTAAAAGAAACACTTAATAACATTATCCTTTATTAATAGGTGCGTGCAAGTAGTTTTAATATTTCTTTATCTAAAAATCAGGTACTCGCGAACAATGTCAGCCTCTTTTTCTTTATTACAAAATGTCAATCATCCTTTATTTACTAAACACAAGATACAGGTGCAAATAAAACGTGATGATTTACTTCACCCCATTATTTCTGGTAATAAATGGCGTAAACTTAAATACAACCTTATACATGTCAAAGAACAAGCTTACCAAGGCGTATTAACTTTTGGTGGTAGTTATTCAAATCACATTCATGCTTTTGCCTTTGCTTGTTACCAACAAAAGCTACCTTGCATTGGTATTATTCGGGGTGAATCACAATACGCCAGTAATTTTACCTTAAGTTGGGCGACACATTGGGGGATGAAATGTCACTTTGTTGATCGCAAAACCTACAAGCGACGATTTGATGAGGATTTTTTAGCTGAATTACAATTACTATACCCGAACTATTTTATGGTACCTGAAGGTGGCAGTAATCATTTAGCTTTACCTGGCGTTGGCGAAGTAATAAAAGAGCTAAACCAGCAAACTGAATTTGATACTTTACTTACGCCGGTTGGTAGTGGTGGTACGTTAGCGGGACTCATTAAAGAAGATAGTAACAACCATAAATTACTCGGTATTGCGGTACTCAAAGAAGCCGACTATTTAATTAAAAACATCAACGCCTTATTACTTGAAAATACAACACTAAAATCTGCTAAAGAGTACAACAACTGGCAACTATTAACACAATTTCATTGTGGTGGTTATGCAAAATTTAGTCATCGCGATGCTAACCGCATCCTTGCCTTTAATCAACAAACAGGCATTGATTTTGAACCTGTTTATTCGGGAAAAATGATCCTCGCTTTATTAGATTTACTTGATCAAGATTACTTTTCAACGAATGAACGTATTGTGTTATTACACACCGGTGGCATGCAAGGGCTTGGTGGTATGATTGAAAGAGGTCTATTAAACGCTGAAAAATGGCCAGCGCCCGAGCGAAAAGCTAACAGCAAAAATCCATTGAAAGATAACGAGTAGTGAGCATAAAAAAACACCGTAACCTCTAGGAGAGTACGGTGTTTTTAAACATAGTTTTGTTGAAATAAATTTCAACCTACATTATTACGCTTCAGCAATAACAATTACTTTAATGCTAGTGTCAACATCATGATGCAAGTGAATAGCGATATCAAATTCGCCAGTTTCACGCAATGCACCTAATGGTAAACGTACTTCAGCTTTAGCAAGTTCAACGCCAGCTGTCGTAACCGCATCAGCGATATCACGAGTACCGATTGAACCAAACAATTTACCTTCATCACCTGCTTTTGAAGCGATAGTAACTTCGCCCAAGGCAACTAATTTAGCTGCACGTGCTTCTGCTGTTGCTAAAACACCCGCTAATTTTGTTTCAATTTCAGCACGACGTGCTTCAAAATGTTCAACATTAGCCGCTGAGGCAAATACCGCTTTACCTTGTGGTAATAAGTAGTTACGTGCATAGCCTGATTTAACAGATACCTTGTCACCAAGGCCGCCTAATTTGGCGATTTTGTCTAGAAGAATTACTTCCATAATAAACCCCTTTTAAGCTTACTTGTGTAAGTCAGTGTATGGTAACAACGACAAGTAACGAGCGCGTTTAATCGCACGAGTTAATTGGCGTTGATATTTAGCAGCAGTACCTGTGATACGGCTAGGAACAATTTTACCACTTTCAGTGATATAGTTTTTTAATGTAGCAATATCTTTATAATCAATAGATGTTGCGCCTTCCGCTGTGAAGCGACAAAACTTACGACGTCTAAAAAAACGAGACATAATATTCTCCGATTTGGTTTTATTTAATATCTTTAGATTTAACGCTATAGACTTATGCCTTAACGTTTACATGCTAAAGAAAATAAAACACTAATTAATCATTTCTATTTGCTGAGCATGCAATACTAAAAGTGGATTACCATTTCTAGATTCGTGACGGTTAATAAAACCACTCACTTTTACATAATTCCCAGCAACTAATTCACGAGTTAAGTGTGATAATTCACCTGTTGCCACGACTTGTATTCTGACAAATGCTTGTCGATTCAAACCAGCTTCACTTTGTATAGACTTATGATCTATTGAAAACTGACTATGAACAATACCTACCGGGCTTGTTGACTGTTTGGGTGTTTTCACAACCTGCCCAACCAACACAAGGCTATTTTCTATAAAAGAGTTATTCTCTATCATTGAGACTCCTTTATAAAAAAATAATCACAAATTACTTACTCTTCGCTAGCAGCTTCTTCAGTTGTCTCTGGTGTAGAGACTTCTTCAGTTTTAGCTTCAACTGGCGCAGCAGCAACATCTTTCTTAGCTTCGCGACGATCGTCACGACGGTCATCTTTAGCAGCAGCCATAGGCGATGCTTCAGTTACCGCGTTTTTAGTACGCATGATCATGTTACGAATAACAACATCGTTATAACGGAAAGCTGTTTCTAGTTCATCAACAACTGACTGTGGCGCTTCAATGTTCATAAGAACATAGTGTGCTTTGTGTAGTTTATTGATTGGGTATGCTAATTGACGACGACCCCAGTCTTCAAGACGGTGGATTTTACCTTCAGCAGTATTGATCAAGTCTGTGTAGCGCTGGATCATACCAGTCACTTGTTCACTCTGATCAGGGTGAACCATAAATACGATTTCGTAATGACGCATTACGAGCTCCTTATGGGTTGTAGCCTCATAATCTGGCTCAGCCAACACCAGTTGAGGCAAGGAACAAAAAGTTCAGGCTGAATTAAGGACGCGTATTGTACGGGAAATCAACCTATAAATGCAAGCTAATATAGAAACTTTACTGCTTTACTGATATCAACATTTGCATAAAGCTAAAACAACTGCTATAAATATAATCAATTCATCTGCACGGACACTCTTAACCAATTGTTTTATTACAAATTATCCGAATAAAACAATTGATTAAACATCAAACAAAAAATAAGGATATAAAATGAAAATATTTACCGTTTTTTCTGCTTTATCATTTATTACTCTGCTTTCTTCATGCTCTAGTTACCTCAGTGAAGATTATACAAATAACAACATTGAACAATCAATTTTTGCCCTACACCCTGTCGGTAGTGATGCCATCAACTCTTACAAGGCTTTTTCTGCTTATACTAATGACTATAAAAATAATACTAGCGTCAAGGCTTTTGCCTTTTCTGATAACGGTACATGGGGTATTGCCATTAATCAGAAAACCGCTGAATCAGCAAAAAAATCCGCATTAAACCACTGCCAAGAGAATCGATATTATAAAAGTAATTACCCGTGCAGCGTTATCAACGTCAATGGTGATTGGCTTAAACAACCAAATAAAACAGCCGCTATTTTAGCGACCATTCCTAAATGGCTACCGCCTAAGAACGTCAGCATTGACGACTTTAATATCCGTAAAACCCTATATTCAAGGAATATATTGCCAACAGCTAGCGATGAAAAAAATCACAATCACAGTTCTTTTCTAGACGGTTCTCCACCTGTAAATTATTCACCGTCACTTAGAGAAAGACATTCTGCCATTGATAGAAACTATGCTTCCCCTTATTCAACTAAAAAACCTAAAACTGCTTTAGCAAAATCAATTTGGTTATATGAACACGGTGATAAAACATTAACTTCGCAGTTTTCTAATAAGCTAATGCCATGGATAACGGTTGCTCGTAGCTATCCACCGGCAAAAGTTTTACTCACGAATTTAAGTGAACATATTAAGCAAGAAATTCTCGCTAACCCTAACAATACTGCCTCTTTATTTAGCGACTATTACGAGATTAATATCAGAGATAGAAGTGATAAGGTAGTTGAATTATATCAGTGGCTTGATAAACAAAACCCACAATTAACCAAAAAATATTACCCGGCAATGCAAAAGCATTTAATGTAAAGCAAAAGGGCTGTCAATCGACGGCCCTTTTCATCATCTACAAGGTAAACTGTTATACCATTTGCTATTACACACTTTTGACATAAAAAACATGTTCTATATTTACAACTTGTTCCAATAATTTCGCTGTAAGCTATTGACCTTTTCAACCAACATATAATTTACTGGCACCAACAACAAGGTTATAAAGGTCGCAAATAAAATACCAAAGCCTAGCGACACCGCCATAGGAATTAAAAACTGTGCTTGCGTTGATTTTTCAAACAACAACGGCATCAAACCAATAAACGTGGTTAAGCTGGTTAACATTACCGGCCTAAATCTTGAGGCACCGGCAATTAATATCGCATTCATTAAATCATTACTTTGTTCTCGTTTTTTATTGATAAAATCAACCAATACTAATGAGTCATTGACCACAACCCCGACCAAAGCTAACATGCCTAATAGGCTCATAATGGTCAATTCCATGCCCATGATCCAATGTCCCATAACCGCGCCAATCATCCCAAAAGGGATAACACTCATCACAATTAACGGCTGTAGATAAGACTTAAATGGAATAGCTAATAGCGCATAAATAATAAAGAGCACAAAAATTAACGACCAACCTAAAGAACTAAACGACTCACGTTGCTCTTTAGCTTCGCCTTCTAATGAATGACCAACACCTGGGTAATGCGTGACAAGTTCATCTAAATAAGTTTTTAAATCGGCTTGTAGTACGGTCATATTAGTATTGTTCTTTTCAACATCTGCGGTAACATTCACCGTGCGGTATAAGTCAATTCGGTTGATTGTTGCCGGGCTTTGATCGGGAATAAGTATGGCCACATGCGATAATGGCACATTACCACCGGCAGGCGTTGAAATAAGAATACCTTCTAAATCAGCAATGGCGCTACGTTCTTCTTTAGGTAACCTAACCATCACTCTTACATCATCTCTACCACGTTGAATACGTTGCACCTCAGCGCCAAAAAATGCCTGACGTACCTGTCGTGAAATTTCTACCCTTGTTAAACCCAAGGCTTTACCTTGCTTCGTTAACTCAATACGTAATTCTTCTTTACCATCAGACAAACTATCGGCAATTTCAAAAACCGTGGGGTAAGTACTTAACCGCTGTTTCACCTTATTAGCGACTTCTTTTAATGTAACCAAAGAGCTTGCAGTGAGTTGCACATTAATGGGATCAGACGAACGTCCAAGTTCAGCTCTAAACGTTAAACTTTCAGCGCCGGGAATAACGCCGATCATTTGTCGCCATTCACGCACTAATTCACTTGACGTAATACTTAACTCTCTTTGCTCTGGCGGCGTTATTTCAAAACGCACATTACCTGAATGAGAAACACCGCCTCGCCCACCCGTTTTTGCAAGAACATTTAACACCACACTTTCACCAGTTTCTTCATCACGGTATTTCTCTTGAAGTTGCTGGGCTTTACTGGCCATATCAATAACAAATTTATTAGTCACATCAAAAGGCGTACCAACCGGTAACGTTAAGCTTGCTCGTACTGTTTCACTGGGAATGCGAGGGAAGAAAATAAATTTTGTCCAACCACTGATAATAAGCGAAACAATGATAATAAAAACCCCAACAAAAACACTTACTGTGGCAAGTTTTTGCCTTAATACTAGCGCTAATAAGGGTTGATAGTAGCGTAAAATTACACGTTCAAAGCCATCTGCAAATTTATGTTGAAATTGTTCAAATTTGCTCGGCTTTGCTCTTTCATGACGCAACTTAATGTGCTTTAAATGTGATGGTAAAACAAATTTAGATTCAATTAATGAAAAAATTAATACCGGAATGACCACCACCGGAATTTGGGAAAACATGCCACCACGAGCACCATCAATAAAGGCTAACGGTAAAAAGGCAGCAATGGTGGTTAAAATACCAAAAGTTACAGGGGTAGCAACTTCTTGTGTGCCTTTTATTGCCGCATGCTCACCTGACTCGGCTTTTTGCAAATGGGTATATATACTTTCTCCGGTAACAATGGCGTCATCAACCACAATACCCAGTACTAAAATAAAGGCGAATAAGCTCATAACATTTAAGGTTACGCCCATAAAAGGCATCACAATAAACGCGCCCATAAACGATACAGGAATACCGATACAAACCCAGACAGCAATTGACGGACGCAAAAATAACGACAATAAAGCAAAAACTAAAATGCCACCTTGCATCGCGTTAGTCGTTAAGGTTGAGATACGGGCTTTAACAATTTCTGAATCGTCATCCCAAAAGCTTAACTCATAGCCATGGGGTAAAGTCTCTTGGCGTTTTTCAATGTAATTTTTTACTTTGTCGGCAACATCTATAGCACTTTGTTGACCAATACGGTAAACATCAATAAAGGCCGCACTTTTTCCATTAAATCGTGTTCTAACTGGGGTTTCTTCAAAATCATCCTTAATAATAGCGATATCGTTTAAGGTTAATATTGAGCCATCTGTATTGGTTTTTATAGCAATACGAGAAAATTCATCTTTACGATAAGCTTGTCCTTTTGAACGGATAAGAATATCACCGCCTTGGGTTTTAATGTTACCTGCTGACACATCACTACTCGAGCTTGCTACCGCATTCGACACTTGATTAATAGTCAAGCCGTATTGACGCAATTTGTCTTGTGATATTTCTATGGCAATTTCATAGTTGCGTACACCGCTTAGCGCTAATTGGGTTACTCCTGAAATTTGCAATAAATCATCACGAACCTGCTCGGCAAACTCGCGTATTTCTTTTTCGCCATAAATACTGGCAATAGTAACGGCAATAACATCACGTTTTCGCTCAGCAAGGGTAACAATTGGTTTTTCTGCATCAACCGGGAAGGTATTAATAGAGTCAACTCTGGCTTTAATATCCGCTAGCATTTCCCTTGCATCATAAGCCGAGTCAATTTCAATACTAACGGATGCAGAGCCTTCTGATGAGCGCGAAGATATTTGTTCAATACCTTCTAAGTCTTGTACCGCTTCCTCAATACGAATAGCAACGCCTTGCTCAACATCTTCTGGCGTTGAGCCGCGTAATGAAACATTCACGCTAATTTTATCCATAGCAAAAGAAGGAAATACTTCTAGAGGTATTCTTGATGACAAGCTAAATATGCCCATAAATAAAATGGTCATCATTAATAAATTAGCCGCTACGCTATTACGAACAAACCAAGCAATCATTAGTTTGCCTCCGTATTTTGCGCTTTATTGGCTTTGCTTGTTTTATTTGTATTGCTTAATTGACTTAATTCATTGTTCTTGCGGTTGGAACCTTTCTTTTTCATTATCGGTGTATCTCCGGCAATTCTTACCGGTGTACCTGAGCTAACTTGACCAAGAGGAGTTAACACTAATTGCTCACCAAAGTTCAAGCCGGCATCAATCACGGCATCTTGATTATTTTGCCAACGAATAGTAATTTCCTTCCTTTTTAATATATGTTTCTCTGCAACCTGCTCAACGGTATAGACATAACTGCCTTGGTAAATGGCACTATTAGGAATAACCAATGCTGCGGGGAGTGTTTTGCCAATAATTTCAGCATTAACATACTGACCAATTTTAACCGGCGCTATTTTATCGTTACTCCGATTATACGGATCATTAATTTGTGCCACTATGTATAACTGTTGTGAATTTTGATCAATAGCACCTTCTGTGCGTACAATTTTTCCTTGCCAAGTCTGCTTGCCAATTAAATTTGAGCTTAAGGTAACTGCTGAGCCAAATGATTCTTTATTTGAATGTCTATATTCTTCAGGCAAGCGCATAAAGTTAAGATCTATATTCTTAATTGGCAATCTAATTTCAACATAATCAATAGCATACATTTCAGCCAATTGCGTATTACTAACAACAACGCGACCTAAATCAACATGTTTTTCCAGTATTCTTCCCGCATAAGGGGCAATAACTTTAGTGCGTTCTAAAATGAGTAGAGCTTTGTCTAATTTTGCTTGCGCTGAAAACACTTGCGCTTGAGCCGCCGCCAATTGTGGCTTACGTAATACTAAAGCGTTTGGCTCATTACCATTGCCTAAACGCTGCCAATCTATTAAAGCTTGTTCTACCCGCGCTTCTTCTTCTAACAAAACTTGCTGCGCTGACAACAAGCTCGACTGGTTAATTTTCACATCGGCTTGATGATCTCTATCATCAAGTTCCACCAATACATCACCTTTTTCAAAAAATCCACCATCTCTAAATTGACGATTTACTTTTGTTATTTCTCCAGAAACTTGCGCAACTAAAGTACTTTTTGTCCGCGGCTGTACGGTGCCAAAACTATTGATGAGCATAGTATAAGGCTGTGGAGATAACGCCAATGTTTCTACTGTTATTTGCGCTGAAGCGCCACCTTTGCCTCGATTACTTTTAGGTGGATTGCTAACAATAACTTGTGACACTACAAAAGTAATGATTAAGATCACAACAGGGATAAGCATTTTTTTCACTTTACTGTGCTTTTTAGCGGTTACTTGGTTTTTATCAGAGTGATTAGAACTATTCATAGATTGACTCATTTTATTATTCATTTCTGCTCAGCACTCGGTGTAGCGCTCGTTGGAGAAAAATTACCACCAAGGGCAATATGAAGGTTTATTCGATTGACAATTAATTGAGACTTAATTTGAATAACCGTGCTTTGTGCATCGTAAGAACGCGTTTGCGCAGCTAACACGGTTGTATATTCCACCAAACCACTTTGGTATTGTTCAAAGGAAAGTGTTTCTGCGGCAATCGCATTTTCTTGTGCTTTTAACATCATTTGATAACGCGCTTTTAAACTGGCTTCATAGGTCACTGCATTTTCAACATCAGCAAACGCATCATAAAGTGTCGCTAAGTAACTTTGTTCAGTTTGTCTCAGTGCTAGTCGTGATTTTTCTTCATTTGCCTCTAACTTGCCGGCGTTAAAGATTGGCATAGCAACATTGCCCAATAAAGACCAACCGAGTGACGAAGAAGATAATAAATCAGAAATATCTTGCTGATCATCCGTTAAAGAGGCGGTAATGCTAACACTTGGAAATCGTTGTTTATGAGCATAAGCCAAGGCAGCATCTTTCGCTAAAAGTTGATACCAATTGGCCATTAATTCAGGCTTTCGTGACACTAAATCACTCGGTAAACCTAATGGGATTTCTGAGTTAAGTAGCGGTAGTTGCGCATCAACAAATAACTTACCTTCAGGATATTGTCCTAAAAGCTGTTCAAGTTGACGAATTGCTAGAACAGTTTTCGTCCGTTGCTCTAAAGTACGTGACAATTCACTGTTTACTTCATTACGCGTTAAATAAACATCTAATGCGCTATTTAAACCTTGCGTATAGCCTGAGTTGATAATAACCAAGTTTTGTTGAGTATTATCAGCGCGTTGTTGATAAAGATTCACTAACTGTTTTGCTTCAATAACGCCAAACCAAGCCTTAATAACATCAGCAACTAGTTTTTGTTTCGCGTGTTCAAGATTCGCTTGTTCTGCCATTAATTCTAAATTGGCTTGACGCTCAGCATCAGAGAGTTTCCCCCACAAATCTAACTCATATTTCAAATTCAAATCAAGGGATGCGCCCGTGTTATAACTATCAGCGCTAGTATTTGACGTTGTTTTACGACGGCTATTTATTAACGACATATCAAGAGACGGCCATAAAGCACTGCCCGCAACTGTTAATTGCTGCTTTTGGATATCAACTGCTAATGCTTGCTGCTTTAATTGAAAATTATTATCGAGTGCTAATTCAACGAGTTGATGGACTTGCTCATTTTGCAATTGTTCAAACCAATCTTTTTTAACCGGTGCGGTTGATTGATTTGAAGACCACTGTTTGGGAACATGAGACTGACGTAATTTTTCATCCATTCCATCTGTACTCACGCATGAAAATAGCAATACACTGAGTAATGAAATGTAAAGTGGTTTAAGGTTTTTCACCATAAACTAAAACCTGTAGTTAATTAATATGCCACTATTTTAGTTTAACTTTATGACTCTTTTCCATAGAATTTACAAAACATTACATAATTAAATAATTACCTATGTAGATAACTCAGGATTCATTATTGAATTTAAAGGCTCTGTTGTACTTAACTGTAGAGGCGAATTTATTCNNGTTTTCTCTATTTTTGGCGATTAAAATCGCCCCTACAAATTTACAGTGACAATTAGCTAGTTACAAAGGTAACAACAATTAACGGGAACATAGCCAATTAAAATATTACTTGTAGGGTGAATTTAGTCCAAAACAAGCGACAAACTACCTAACCTAATATGAGCTGAGGTCAGATTACAATGGAATTACTTGACCATTAACTTGTAGTTGACCTTGAGAAAAATTAACCTTAAAAGATAATTCATCATCCGTTTTTATTAGAAACCCTTGCTCAACATACATATCAATAACGGGTGTTAAACCTAGTTTTGTAAAAAATTCGATGGGCGCTTTCCCATCAGAATTCGCTTGTATCGCAGCAACAAGGGTCATAAAATTAGCCGGATCAAAGGCTTTTTTATCAACAACAACCTGCATTTTTGATTCAATTTTACCTTCTGGTGTATCAACACTCAGATCGTTTATTTTTAAAACAGGGTCTTTCGCTAATAATTTTTCTGTCAGTAATAATATTTTTTTCATATTTTGTTCGTTAAACATTTCATTTTCATCGACTGAAATATTAGCAAACATTGTGTTAACGTCTTGCATAACCTTAATATCTAACTGATCAAAAGTAATATCTAAGTTGATATTTTTTAAGTCTTGCCCTGCGGCTTTAACTTCATCAATACTATAAACCATGGCGATATTCATTAAATTATCATTCACAGCAGAGACAGCATTAATTTTTAAGTTATTAAGATGTAATGCCTCATTGCCCATAGCATCTTTGGCATTGACCGACGATATTAAAAAGTTAAAGTTTCCCGTAGAAATAGCATTGCCTTGATAATAATCACCGGCAATAATAGTTTGGTCTAAATCAAACGTTGTTTCACCCAATATCACGCTTTCATCTTTAGTTTTCGCTTCTAAACCGCCCCAGTGAAAATCACCATAAATTTTCTTATTATTTTCAAAAGTAAATTGCCCGGTGGCTTTTGAAGATACAATAAAATTACCATCAACCTCTTTAGAAATAGCATCAATAGTCACAAAAGAAATAATGTCTTTAGAAAACGTCAGTAAACTTGTTAGCTGTATTTTATCGTTAATAAATTCATTAATTTCATCATCAATTAGCTGACTATTAAAACGAATAGCCGCATTAGAATGGCTTAACGCAAAGTGCATACCATCATCGGCAATAATAAACGGCCCAAAGGTTAGCTTTTCTTCAACAACAACCTTGATATCTTCAATCGCTTGGCTATTTAGAAGAATGGTCATTTCAGTAATAGCGGTGCCGCTAAACCAGTCTATAGCATAGGTTTTTGAGTTGATGGTAACCGCAGGATTTTCATTCAGTTTTTCTAACATTGATTGGTGTTCTGCTTCAACAATGCTGCCAATAAATTTTGGTGTCATTAACACCGTAACAATGAGTAGTACAATAACAATAAGGGCTTTTTTCATCGGTTTCTATCCTTGTGATAAATCCATGTTGTTTTAAGATGGATAATATAAAATAATTATTTAACTTTATATTAAATAAACAATTTATTTAATTCAAGCGTTGTCTTACTATTTCAAATAAACAAATGCCCGTGGCCACTGAAACATTCAAACTTGACACATTACCCGCCATCGGTAACTTAACTAATTGATCGCAATTTTCTCTCGTTAATCGGCGCATACCTTTACCTTCTGCACCCATCACTAACGCCATAGCACCAGAGAGTTTTACATCATACAAACACGTGTCGGTTTCACCTGCGGTGCCAACAATCCATACACCCATTTTTTGTAATTGTTTCATGGTACGCGATAAATTAGTCACTTGTACTAAAGGGACTGATTCTGCTGCGCCAACTGCAACTTTACGCACCGTTGCGGTAATACGTGCGGCATTATCTTTAGGAACAATAATAGCCTGAACGCCCGCTGCGTCGGCATTACGTAAACAAGCACCTAAATTATGCGGGTCGGTAACACCGTCTAATATAAGTAAAAATGGTGGAATATTTTGTTGTTCGGCTTTAACAAGAATGTCGTCTAAATCATTTTCCGTAAAAATTTTTCCTGGTTTTACCCGAGCCACAATGCCTTGGTGTTGCTCTCCATCACTTTTGTCATCCAGTACTTTACGTTGTACCATTTGTGTAGAAATACCGTATTTACGCGCTAAATTTATAATAGGCATTAAGCGTTCATCATCACGACCTTTTAATAGCCAAAGCTCAATAAATCGCTCTGGCGCAGTTAAAATTAACGCATTGACTGCGTGAATACCAAAAACTAACTCTTCATTTTTTGCGGTGTTTCTTGCCATTTTTCACTACTCTTTTATCACGCTTTTGCTAGATTTTTAACGAGGAAAGTTACTTTATTTTTCATACCTATGTAGATAACTCAGGCATTCGTTGTAATTGTCATCTTCGAGGTGTGTTAATCGAAGATCTAGGTGTTTTTATACTTAGATTTTCGTTTAAGACACCCCAGGAATGACGAACCTGAGTGAAGTGCATAGGCACGTTATTTTTTTGCTTTTTTACGAGCATTTTTACCCGGACGCTTTTTACGCTCACTGCGTTTTTTTACTTTCTTTTTTTCTTTTTTCGGAGTGTCTTTTTTACTTTGATTTTTGTTTTTGCTAACTGATTGAGGATTAGCATTTGACGATTTTCGGCTAGTTTTTGCTTTTGTAGCTGTTTTCGTTTTTGTGCCTGTTACTGTTAACTTATCACCACCAACAGCATTAATTGCCAAGTCAATTTTTTTCTCATCAAGATTCACCGCAACAACTTGTACTTCAACCACATCACCAACACGATATTGTACACCGCTATTTTCACCGGTTAACGACATGCGCACGTCATCGTAGTGATAATAATCTCGACCTAAAGAGGTAATATGTGCCAATCCTTCTATATGTAAATCTTGAAGACGCACAAATAAACCAAAATTAGTAACCGTAGAAATAACTCCGCTGAAATTATCACCGACATGATCTTGCATAAATTCACATTTTAGCCAATCAGCAACATCACGGGTTGCTTCATCAGCGCGACGCTCTGTCATTGAACAATGCTCACCAAGTTCAATAACGGTTTCGATAGGGTATGCGTAAAAACCTTCGTTGGCTTCATTGGCATGTTGCTCTTCTAATATATGTTTAATAACTCGATGCACCACTAAATCAGGGTAACGGCGAATAGGTGAAGTAAAATGACTATACGAACTCAGCGCTAAACCAAAGTGACCCAAATTATCACTTTGATAAACCGCTTGGCGCATTGAGCGCAACAACATGGTTTGAATTAATTCTTGATCAGGGCGATCAGCCACTTTGGCTAAAATATCACAATAATCACTTGGCTCTGGTTGTTCTTTTGCCGCCAGTGTAATGCCTAATTCCGCCAAATAACTGACAAACTTATGATACTTTTCTTCACTGGGTTTATCATGAACACGAAATAATCCCGGCTTGTTATGTTTTGCAATAAATTTAGCCGTTGCTACATTCGCTAAAATCATACACTCTTCAATCATTTTATGCGCGTCGTTACGAACAAGCACATCAACACTTTCAATTTTTTTATCTTCATTAAAAATAAAAACTGATTCTTGCGTTTCAAACGCAATAGCACCACGTTGATTACGCGCATCACTTAACGCCAAGTACATACTTTTTAAGTTTTCTAAATCAGCAACACGTGTTGAATATTCAGTATTCAGTGCTTCATCGCCATCAAGAATGGCAGCAACTTTATGGTAAGTAAAACGGGCATGAGAGCGCATAACTGCCGGATAAAATTGACTCCCTGACAAGTTACCTGCCGCACTAATAGTCATTTCACAGACCATACATAAACGGTCAACATCGGGGTTTAATGAACACAAACCATTAGAGAGTTTTTCAGGTAACATGGGAATAACTTGACTAGGGAAATACACCGAATTACCACGCGATATAGCTTCATCGTCAAGTGCAGAGCCATGTTGGACATAATAGCTAACATCTGCAATAGCAACCCATAAACGCCAACCGCCCGACTTTTTAGGTTGACAATAAACAGCATCATCAAAGTCACGCGCATCTTCACCGTCAATAGTTACTAATGGCAAGTTTCTTAAATCTTTACGGGGTAATTTAGCTGACTCTGTTACTTCGTCATTGATGCAGGCAACTTCTGCTAATACTTGATCAGAAAATTGATGCGGTAAATCATGAGCTCGAAGCGCTATTTCAATTTCCATGCCCGGCGCCATATGATCGCCAAGCACCTCAATAACCTTGCCAATAGCATGAGAGCGTTTAGTTGGTCTTTGTACTAATTCAAGCACCACCATTTGCCCATGCCGAGCGCCTAATTTAGCTTTAGGATCAACCAATATTTCTTGTTTGATTTTAGTATCTTCAGGCACAATACTGCACACATGGTGGTCAACATAAAAACGACCAACAATCGGCGCTTTTCTCGGTTCAATAACGTCTAATATTTTGACTTCTTTACGACCTTTTCTATCGCTACGATCAACCAAAATAGCTTGTACTATATCGCCGTGAAAAACACGTTGCATTTCATGAGAAGAAATATAAAAGTCTTTACCGCGCTTGTCTTTTATTGAAGCATCATCCGGTGAAAAGAAGCCAAAGCCATCTCGATGACCAATAACTTTACCGGTTAATAAGCTTTGTTTGGCCGGTAAGGCGTATTGTTTGAATTTATTAAAAAAAAGTTGGCCACTATTTTCCATCGCGCGCAAACGACGTTTTAAACCAATAAGCAAATGTTCTTCTTGATATTTTAATGTTTTGGCTAATGTTTTGAATGTTGGCGGTGGTGAGCTTTTTTCAATAAGAGAGAGCAGCAGCTCTCGACTTGCGACAGGTTTTTCGTATTTTTTTGCTTCACGCTTTGCGTAAGGATCTTTAAAGGTCAAAATAAGGGATAATTGTTTATGATTAAGTTATGCGTAGTATAACACAAACTCAATACATACGACTTGTTACATGTTTTTATTCATTCGCTAGTGATTAATTCAATGGCTAATAATTTACTCACTCGATATTTTAGTTGGTGTAACTGGTTTTTTTCGCGGTATCAATCACTTGTTCAGGTATTTTTTCGGCTAGTTGAGCCAATAGTTGGGTGATTTTTTTATGTGTTTTTTTATCATCGGTAATGGCATGATGTAATTGAGAATATAATGTAGGGTAATCAAGTGGGCTACCATAACCTTGTTGATAAATATCCGCTAAACGCATTTGTGCGGCTAAATTGTTTAAAGTAGCAGCAGTTTTTAAAAAGACGATAGCCTGTTCAATATCAACCTGCATAAATTTACCAATATGATAATAACGCCCCATTTGTTCAAGTCCTTCTGACAAACCTTGATCCGCAGCTAAACGCATGTAGTGCAAACCTAAAGCAATATCTTTTTTTACACAAACGCCATAAGCAAGCATATCTCCCCATAAAAATTGATAGGAAGGCATTTTGGCTTTAAGCGCTCGCGCTTCTATATCTTGTATTAATTGGCATTTATCCAAAACAACTTGACTTAAATGCTTATTTTCTTTTATTAAATTCAATAATTGATTATCGGTATATATTTGCACGGCTTGTAAATTTTGAGCTTGAGCAATAGGCGCAATAACAATCGATAAAAATAAGCATACAAGTAAAAAACGCATAATAATCCTAATAGAAATGATCCTAATAAAAAAAAACGACTACCAATTAAGATATATCGGCAATGAATAACAAAACTTAACTCACGTAATAAATACATATAAATTATAGATAATTTATATGCAATTTAAAGACCACTTAAAACTATATCGCTTATTTAAAGATATAAAAAAGATTGACCAAATGCACTAAATTTATTAATTTGTTAATTACTTAATAACTAGCTAATATCAAGTTAGTTTTAAAATTTAAACTTGAAAGATATTTAAACATGCAAAATAACTGGTTTTAAGATAAATGATCGTAGAAATAAAGCTTGCCGAATTAAAAGTCGGCGATTATATGACAGATATAGCCAAACAAAATGGTAGTTATACACTAAAAGATTCTGGTCATATTAAAAATGATAAAGTAATTAAGCTACTACAACAAAAACATGTTATTTCTGTACTTATTGACAAAAGTAAAACACTAGCTACCAACACAAAACCTACTCTAGAGCCGCCTAAAAAACAGCTTAAACAACCCAAAAGTAAAGCAGAAATTACGGCAGAAGTAAAACAAGCGAAAGCAATATTTAATGAATCAAAAAACATTCAAAAAGATCTTTTTGCAAGAGCCTTAAGCGGGGCAACCATTGAGCTAGGGCCTGTTGTAGAAGTGACTAACAAATCTGTTGATGCTATTTTTAATAGTCCTGACTCATTAGCTTGTATGATTAATATTCGTGAAAAAGATGAATACTTGCTTGAACATTCAGTGGCAGTTTCAATTTATATTACGATTTTTGCGCATTACCTTAAAATGAGTAAAAAGGTAGTACAACATTTATCTGTTGGCGCTTTTTTACATGATATTGGAAAAATAAAAATTCCTGATGAAATTTTGAATAAACCCGGTAAGCTCACTGACGATGAATTTACTATTATGAAAACACACGCAAATCATTCCATAGATATAATAAAAAAAACACCTGGAATTTCTAAATTGAGTCTACAAGTAGCCGCTTTGCACCATGAAAAGCTTAATGGTCAAGGTTACCCTTTTCAAGTAGCAGAGAAAGACATTAGTAAATATGGCCGCATGATAGCCATTTGTGACATATTTGATGCTTTAACAGCAACACGCGTTTATAAAGAAGGCTTCACTCACAATAAGGCGTTTGTGATTTTACGAGAACTTGCTACACAAAATCATTTAGATACTATTTTAGTTGATCAATTCATAAAATGTATTGGCGTATTTCCTATCGGTTCGCTAGTTCAGTTAGACTCAAAGAAATTAGCGATTGTTGAACAACGAAATAACGACAATCCAACAAACCCTAAAGTAAGATCCTTTTATAGTGTCAAGCTGCATCAATTCTTAAATACTCAAGACATTGATTTAACTGACACTGAAGATTTTATTGTTAAAGGCGTTAGAGCTGAAGAATATGATTTAGATATGAATACCATTGTTGAAATGTTACTTATGGATGGGTAACTAATCTATTCAAGAATATTTCATACATGGTTTTCCAACAAAAATTAAGCCCCCTAATTCGCAGAGATTATGACATGACTGAATCCGCAGTAGAATTAGAAAAACTCATTAAAAATTCAAGAATTAATGAGTCAATTGCTCAAAAACTTTTTGAGATAGAAACACAAATTCTTAGTAGTAAATCAAGCCATGAATTACTTAAAAAATTACTCGGCTTAATCTCTGAAAAATTTAACTTATCAGGCATTTGTTTACTGTTAGTTGACCCAACACCCATCAGCTATTTACTGAGCGGAAATATGCAAACAAATTGGCATCAAAGTAATAGTCGCAGTGTCAACGCTGATGATTTAACAAAGTTCCATCCCGATAATAAACCCTTTTTAACGCATAACATGGCTGACATAAGTCATATTTTACCAAAACGATTAATGACCAAAACAAAGTCTGCCGCTTTAACCCCACTCATGTTAGAAGGTCAATTATTTGGCAGTTTACTTTTTACCGATGTCGATAAAAATCGCTTTCATGCTTCATTAGGTACACTGCATCTTGAACAGCTAGCGGTAAAAGTCAGTTTATGTTTATCAAATGTGCTAATTAGAGAACAACTTGAATATATGGCAAATTATGACCGCTTAACCGGGGTAGCAAATCGCCGTTTAATGGAAGTAACAATCAACGAAGAGTTAGTTCGTCAACGTCGTTATAACGTGCCTTTTTCCTTAATTTTTATCGACTGCAATAAATTTAAGCAAATAAATGACACCTATGGACACGATTGCGGAGATAAAGTATTAACGTATGTGGCAACTCAATTACAAGGGTTGATTCGTGAAAATGATAGATGTTTTCGTTACGCGGGTGATGAATTTGTGATCACGTTAGCCAGTCAAACCTACCAAGAAGCTTTGCAAGCTTGTATTCGCTTAACAGATTTTTTTCAAAACAACCCTATGCCTTATCAAGGAAAGTCTCTCACAATTACAATTAGTTGTGGCGCTGCCGCAAGTGACGGAAGAAAAACCATGGATGAATTATTAAAACAAGCGGATGAACAACTTTATTTACAGAAAAAATCATCGGTAGTTTGAGCGCTCATTAAAATAAAAAACCTGCACAAAGCAGGTTTTATTAGTAACAAACACGCTAATTTTCACACTGAAAAAGAAGATCCACAACCACACGTTGTGGTAGCGTTAGGGTTATTTACCACAAAACGGCTACCTTCTAAACTTTCAAGGTAATCCACAGTGCCATCAACAAGGTACTGCAAGCTCATAGGGTCAACCACCATAATAACGCCTTGTTTTTCAATGGTCATATCGCCATCATTCACTTTTTCATCAAAAGTAAAACCATATTGAAAACCAGAGCAACCACCGCCAGTCACATAAACGCGTAATTTTAGATCAGGGTTTTCTTCTTCCGTAATTAAAGATAAAACTTTTTTGGCTGCGGCATCAGAAAATTGAATAGGTAAATCAGGGTTGGACATGGAACTCTACTTAGTTGAATAAAACAAAATACAGGCTAATTATCTTAAACCTGACTAATTTAATCAAGTATTATTACTGGTTGAAATTTTTATAATGTCATGCAAAGGGTAAAAATTAATCTAATAACCATGTTTGGCTTTTATCAAGCTTATGATATTTTTGCCATTTTCCTTTGGGTAATGTTGCTGACAAGACTATTTTTTCTGGTACAAATTTTTCTGGCAAAGTAAATTCACCTTCAACCACTTGAAAATATTTAAAACTAAAAGACAATTCCTTACGCGTTAAGCTTGAAACATTAGCTAATGTTAATTGTTCAGGTTTATCATCTAAACTACCAATAAAACTCAGCTCAATAAAGCCTTTAGCGTATCGTTTTTTTAATTGTTGCTGCACTAACACAACTTGAAAACGATAATGATTTGGGCTTTGTGTTGCTAATATTTTCATATTATCAATCACTAAACCATCCGCTTCTTTTTCTGGTGCCATGACTTTTTCATAAAAAGCTAATTGTTTTTTTACTTGATAATGCGCATTTTCCATTTTTTTCAAGGTGGTTTGCGAGCCTTGATTCGCCAAACTCTCTACCGCTAACTCCACCTCTAAAGTATGAATACGTGCAACCTGCCGTGCTTGATTAGCATATAACTCATCAAGTCTAATTTTTTGCTGTTCAAGTGTTTCTACTTGAAAACCATGATAGTAATTTCCCAATCGATAACCAGTAAACAAACAAAGTCCGATAAGAATTAATAGGAATAATGCCGATCTCAATGGACCTAGTCGTTCAGCGACAATAGTGAGATTTATTTTTGCTAACCAATTCATTTATAAAGTATATATCCACAAATTTTTTAAATGCAAAGTTCGCATTTCAAGAACACTTAAGTATAATCATCTTATAATCAAAAAATAATGATGACGAATCACAAAAAGATGATATCTGTTGCGGCAATCAGGAAACATTTAGCGTTACCAAAAACCTCATGGCAAATTTGTGTGCTTGCCATTATTGGTGGTTGTGCCTCAGCATTAGTTGTTGTCTTATTTACGCTAACCATCGAAGAAATTCAACAACTGTATTTAATAAAACGCGACAACTATAACAGTTTAGATTCAATAAGTCGTTTCGATTTACCCATTATTGGTGCGATGGTAATTTTATTGTTTGCTTGGCTCACGGGCTACAAATATCTACGAACAGGAATTCCTTTTGTTTTACATCGCTTAAAGGTTGCTCATGGTGTTATTCCCTTAAAAAACACCCTTAATCAATTTTGGGGCAGTGCCGTAGCATTAGCTTCTGGATTTTCTGTGGGTAGAGAAGGCCCAGCAGTGCATTTAGGTGCGGCGTGTAGTAGCTATTTGGGCAGTGTATTAAAACTGCCTTACAACAGTATTCGTACACTATGTGCTTGCGGTATTGCGGCAGGAATTTCCGCGACGTTTAATACGCCTATTGCCGCGGTTATTTTTGTCATGGAAGTTATCATGCGAGAATATAAAATTCATATTTTTATTCCTATTATGCTTGCCTCCTTAGTTGGCTCTTTAATTACACGCAGTGTCTTTGATAACCCGCATAATTTTGAATATTTTAATAAAATAGAACTTGTACATCACCATTATTTGCCTCTGATTATTTTAGGGGTATTCTTAGGTCTATTAGCCGCTGCATTTAATCGTTCCTTAGTTACCATTATCAAGCACAGCGATAAATTACATATTGTGCCAAGACTGCTGTTAGCAGCGATGATCACGGGTAGTTTGGGTTATTTAATACCAGGCGCTATGGGCACTGGCACCGGTGCTATTGATGTTTCTTTAGCAAATAATTGGCATATTGGTTTACTATTAAGTTTGTTGATGGCAAAGTTTTTAATGACCACTTTTGCGTTAGGTTTAGGCATTCCCGGCGGTATTGTCGGCCCTATTATAGGTATAGGTGCTATTGCTGGAGCGCTTGGCGGAGCCATTGTGATGAATATTAACCCCGGTGAAAACTTAGGCAACGATTTTATTCTCATGGGTATGGCAGGATTTATGGCGGCAAGTTTAAATGCGCCCTTAGCCGCCTTGCTCGCGGTAGTAGAGCTGTCTAGTCAGCTTGAAATTATTGTTCCTGCCATGATTGTTATTGCCATTGCCAGTATTGTTTCAGGGCAGTTATGTAAAAATCGCTCTGTGTTTACCATGCAACTTGACGTACAAAAATTAATCTACCATAAACCTCCTATAGAAGAGGCATTACAAAAAATTGGTGTGCTCGCGATTTTAAAAGATAAATTTATATTACTTGAACAGGCAACTGAACAATCAATTGCAGGGCAATTAATGAGTACCGACATTTCAGTGCCTATCATTCATAAAGTTCATAAAGCTAACGTAAAAGTTAACGTTAAAAAAGAGAGTGCTTCAACAGAAAAATTTGATTATTATTGGGCTCATTTTGATGATGAACTACTTTTAAAAAATTCCGATAAGAACACACAAACTAACAATAAAAAACTTAATGCTGAATCCGCTGAAACCTTGAATTTAGACACATTCCCCGTAGAAGATTCATCATTAAATTATAATATTTCAAAGAAAATGCATTTGCATAAATTAATTCCATTATCACATCAAGCAACCTTAGCAGAAGCCTATTTAGCGTTAGTCAATCAACGCTGCGGTGGCGTATACATTTATCAAAAAACGCCCGACGATATAATTGGCATTGTAACTTTCGAACAACTCAGGTACTACTTAGTAGAAGGGAAACTCTCTTAATGAATACTTTTTTATTAAATAATTTTATGTGGCTCAAAGCTTTTCACGTTATTTTCATGGTTGCTTGGTTTGCCGGTATTTTTTATCTACCACGATTATTTGTCAATCATGCTGAAACCGGCTCTAAAGAAGTTGCCGAACATTTAAAAGGCATGGAAAAACGCTTACTTTATTTTATCAGCCCTTTTGCTATTTTTACCGTAACATTGGGTATATTAATGATTTATACATATGGTTGGGATTGGTTTATTGCTTCAAAATGGCTACATATTAAGATAACCTTAATTATTTTGTTATTGATCTATCACGGTTATTGCTTCAAGTTACTAGCCACTTTTCAACAAAATAAAAACACGCGCTCCGGTAAATTCTATCGTATTTTTAACGAAGTGCCCGTATTAGTATTATTTGCGACAATTATTTTAGTGTACTTAAAGCCAATATAAAGCATTCAATAATTTTGCTTTTTATGCTATATTCTTGCAAAAATTTCACCTCTTCAAAACAGTTATCTTAGGTTATTTATTATGATGAAATTTCAAGGTAGTCACATTTTGTCAGTATCACAGTTTGATCGTGATTCTATCGCAAAAATTTTAGATATTTCAGCACAAATGGCGCCTTATGCTTCTCGAAAAAAAAGATGTCATGTACTAGATGGAGCTATTTTAAGTAACTTATTCTTTGAACCCAGTACCCGTACCCGCGTTAGTTTTGGTACCGCATTTAATCTGCTTGGCGGCTTTGTTCGTGAAACGGTTGGTCAAGAAAATTCATCATTAAGTAAGGGTGAATCCTTATTTGATACCGCGCAAGTGATTAGTGGTTATTCTGATGTTATTGCCATGCGTCACCCACAAATGCATTCTGTTGAACAATTTTCTAAAGGTAGTTCTGTTCCTGTTATTAACGGTGGTGATGGCGCAAATGAACACCCGACTCAGGCATTACTAGATTTATTCACTATTCAATCTGAAATGATGCATTTTCATAAAGGCTTAGACGGTTTAAACATTGTTTTAATGGGTGATTTAAAACACGGGCGCACAGTTCATTCACTATCAAAATTATTAAGCCTATATAACAATATAACCGTGACTATGGTGTCTCCAAAAGCATTAAAAATGCCTGACAGTGTCATTTCAGCGCTGACAAATGCAGGTCATAAAGTAATTATTACTGATACCATGGCAGGTAATTTATCTTGTGATGTCATTTATCAAACACGTATTCAACAAGAGCGTTTTGCCAGTAAAGATGAAGCTGATTTATATCGAGGTCATTTCAGCTTAAATAAAACGGTTTATCAAAAATACTGTAAAGAAAACACCGTTATTATGCACCCTTTACCTCGTGATTCTCGCCCAGAAGCGAACGAACTTGATGTTGATCTCAATGAGTTAGATCATTTAGCTATATTCAGGCAAGCACAAAATGGCGTATTAGTTCGTATGGCACTTTTTGCACTAACGCTAGGTGTTGAAGAACAATTAACCCAATATGAAAAATCAGTAAACTGGCATACTAATAAAAATTAACCTCTTAAATTAATGCCAAAAACCAACTTCAAGTAGTACTCATTCTAGATGTTATCTAAACACTGACCGATAAAAATAAAGAGTTATTATGAACAATTCAGAAAAATTATTTACACAAGCAAAAAAAGTCATTCCTGGTGGCGTTAATTCGCCGGTTCGCGCTTTCAATAGTGTCGGTGGCAGTCCTTGTTTTATTAAACGTGCCGAAGGTGCTTATATTTATGATGCAGACGATAAAGCCTATATTGACTATGTTGGCTCATGGGGCCCGATGATTTTAGGTCACAACCACCCTGCCATTAAAGAAGCGGTAATTAGCACAGCACAAAATGGCTTAAGTTTTGGTGCGCCAACTGAGCTTGAAATAACCATGGCAGAAAAAGTACGTGAACTTGTTCCGTCAATGGAATCTCTTCGTATGGTTAGCTCAGGTACAGAAGCCACAATGAGCGCAATACGTTTAGCTAGAGGCTTTACGGGTCGTGATAAAATTTTAAAATTTGAAGGCTGTTACCATGGTCATGCTGACGCATTATTAGTTAAAGCCGGCTCAGGAGCACTTACTTTAGGCGTACCCAATTCACCGGGTATTCCGGCTGATTTTGCCAAACATACATTAACCGTAAGTTTTAATAACCTTGAGCAAGTAAAAGAAATTTTTGAAAAATATCCTGATGATATTGCCTGCATCATTGTTGAGCCTGTTGCGGGTAATATGAACTGCATTCCACCCGTTAAAGGATTTTTAGAAGGCTTACGTGAAGTTTGTGATCAATACAAAAGTGTTTTAATTTTTGATGAGGTAATGACCGGCTTTCGCGTTGCGCTAGGTGGCGCTCAAGCTTATTATAATATCAAACCTGATTTAACAACCTTAGGTAAAGTCATTGGTGGCGGCATGCCCGTTGGCGCTTTTGGTGGTAAGCAAGAAATTATGAACTATATTGCCCCGGTTGGTCCTGTGTATCAAGCGGGCACGTTATCCGGAAACCCAATCGCGATGGCTGCGGGTTTTGCGGCATTAACTGAATTAGCCCAAGGTGATAAACATCAACAACTTAGCACGGCAACTGAAAAATTAGCCATGGGTTTAAAAGCAGCTGCTGAGCGTCATGGTGTTGATTTAAGCATTAATTATGTTGGCGCTATGTTTGGCTTTTTCTTCACTAATGATCAAAGCCCAATCACGAGTTATGAACAAGCCACCGCTTGCGATGGTGAAAAATTTAATCGTTTCTTTCATTTAATGTTAGAACAAGGTATCTATTTAGCCCCGTCTGCTTTTGAAACAGGCTTTTTATCAACAGCACATAATGATGAAATTATAGAAAAAACCCTTGAAGCGGCAGCTAAGTGCTTTGCCTTGTTATAATAACTGAAAACTCAAACGAAAAAGAGTTTTCAGTTATTTGCTGACAACTCTTTTTTTAACCAATCTATACCTTCTTGCCAGCCTAAATCTAATCCAGAAAAAGTCTTGAAATTCAACTTATCCATTTGTCTTAATTGAGCAATTCTATTACTTTGTACAATGCCATCGTCATGATAATTTACTATCGCAATCGCTTGTAGCTTTTCATGAGATCCCATCGTAAGCTTGGCTTCATAAGTATAACTGTAGGTATTAATTTTATTAATTAACAAGCCAAAACTATCATTAAAATGATCAGAAAAAAATTGTTCTGTTGTTTCAACCATCTCTAACGACAGTTCAATATTTTTATTGATGGTTATTTCAGCAATATTACTATTAATAATATTTATTTGACCAAAATCAAGTTGATATTTCATACTACTCGTCGTCAGAATGAGAATTATTATCAAGCAACTATAGTTGCTTGATGGATTTTTGTATAGTGATACACGTTAGTTTTACATTGTTTTTTTGTAACTACTTACTTCTTCTTAACAAATATATTGATCGAATAACTGTACTGTCACGTTTTCACCTGCAATGACGCTTCCTTGCTCTGGAGGCAAAACAATATAACAATTAGCTTTTGCCATACTCGATAAAATACCAGAGCCTTGTGAGCCTGTTGATGTTACTACATTTTCACCAAGCTCATTCACTGATAACAAACCACGCTGAAAATCTAACCGTCCTGTTGATTTACGTAAATTACTGGTGCACTTCACCTGTAAGCAAGTACGTTTTAACGGCTCTGCATTTTGCATTTTCGTTAACGCAACTAACGCCAGTTGATGAAAAGTCACTAACGCTGAAACCGGATTACCCGGTAAACCGAAGAAAACACTCTGCGGTAATTTGCCAAAGGCAAAGGGTTTACCCGGCTTCATTGCCAATTTCCAAAAGCCTATTTCACCGAGTTCATCTAACACGGTTTTAGTATAATCGGCATCCCCAACCGAAACTCCACCAGAAGAAATTACCGCATCAGCTTGTTGATCAGCAGTCATGAAAGCGGTTTTAATCAACTCAAAATCATCGGCAATAATACCAAAATCTATAACATTCACATGTAGCTTTTCTAATATAGCCGCTAAAACAAAACTATTGCTTTCAAAAATATCACCTTCACTTAATACATCACCGGGTAACTTTAATTCATCACCTGTCGCAATTAATGCTACGGTAAGTTTTCGATATACTTGTATTTTTTCAATACCTAACGAGGCTAAAATACCTATATCAATAGTGGTTAATTTATGACCTTTGTTTAATACTTTTTGACCACACTGAATGTCTTCTCCTGCTTTTCGTACATGAGAGCCTAGTGTTTTATCTTTTAAGAAAGTAATATGTTGATCAACCACTTGCGTATTTTCTTGCATCTCTACTGAATCACAAGATGAAGGCATTTTAGCGCCGGTCATAATTCGAATACATTCGCCTAGCTTACATTTACCTTGATAAGGCGCACCGGCCATAGAGCGTCCTACTAATGTTAAGGTGTTGCTAGTCGCTATACTTGCAAGCGAAAAAGCATAACCGTCCATCGCAGAGTTATCATGTCCAGGCACATTTAATGGGCTACTAATATCTTCAGCCAATACATAATTAAGTGTTTGCGCTAGGGGTAAATTTTCGGTATCTGTTACCGGTGTTATTTGCGCCAACATCGTTGTTAACGCTTGTTCAAACGGTAATAATCCGGGAGCAGAGCAACAGTCAGACATAAGAAACTCACTTAACAATTAATAGATAATAAATTTTAATGGCGCTAGTATCGCTCATTTCCCCCTAAGATGAATAGTTTTTTTTAACGGCAATTTTTTGATATTAATCAAAATTAGTCAGAACAAAAAATAATACTCTTTTCACCTAAAAATAAGATATACTAGCCAAAATAACGTTTAATTAATGTTAATTCACATTAATTAAATTACACCGAGCGATAACTGCTAAATCATCTTCATTATTTGATACCGATATGTAGTTATAAGCCGTAGCTAGTTTCATCTTTTGTGTTAATAAATAATTCAAACAGAAACTCAGTTACCAGGGTTAACAAGGAAACGCGTTAGCCTCCCGACATTTGGAAAGGTGACATGTTAACAGACAACTTCGGTCGCAGGTTTTATTACCTGCGCCTATCAATTACTGATGTTTGCAATTTTCGTTGCAATTATTGCTTGCCTGACGGTTATCAATGTGATCAGCCGCGTGACTTTATGTCACTCACAGAAATTAAGCGCGTCACTGCCGCTTTTGCTCAATTAGGCACAGAAAAAATTCGTATTACTGGCGGTGAACCTGCGCTACGTAAAGACTTACCTGACATTATTGCCCTTTGTAAAGAAACTCAAGGCATAAAAAAAGTCGCCATAACCAGCAATGGTTTTAAGCTACCTGAACATTTACCACAGTGGTTAGACGCCGGTATTGACGCAATTAATATTAGTATAGATAGCCTTGATCCTCGTCAATTTCTCGCTATTACCGGTCATAACAAACTCGATACTATTTTAAAAGGTATTGATATGGCGCTTGCTGATGGTCGGCCTCAAATTAAAATTAATACCGTATTAATGCGTGAATATAGCGGTAAAGATATTCAATCTTACCTCGACTGGCTTAAAGACACCCCCGTGACCTTGCGTTTTATAGAGCTAATGCAAACAGGCGATAACCAAACATTTTTCGACGCACAACATGTGCAAGGTTCCCGTATTAAACAGAACTTAATTTTAGATGGTTGGTTACCCGTTATTCAAGACAAATCAGCCGGCCCCGCACAAGAGTTTTACCACCCTGATTATCAAGGGAGAATTGGCTTGATCATGCCTTACTCTAAAGATTTTTGTAATAGCTGTAATCGCTTACGCGTGAGTTCTTCCGCTAAATTACACTTATGTTTATTTGGTGAAAATGGTTTATCACTGCGTGAACAATTACAACAAGATGATTTAATACCCTTACAAACAAAAATTTTATCACTGTTATCAGATAAAAAAGCTGCGCATTTTTTACACGACAAGCTAACCGGTGGTACAAAACACCTAGCCATGCTTGGTGGTTAACATGACAATAAATACAGTTAATACTTCTGCTGATATTTCATGTTTAGGTGTCGTGCTTGTGGGAGGTTTATCAACGCGCATGGGGCAAGATAAAGCTAAATTAATGCGTAACAATGTGGATATGCTCTCGTTCTCAAAACAACTTTTACTTGATTCAGGTATTCGTCATGTTGTGATCAGCGGCGGTGAACAATCGACACAAAATGCGTCAACTAATCTAGCTGCCAACATAGCTACCAATACAATGACCGATATAG
This sequence comes from Colwellia sp., assembly GCA_051531915.1. Taxonomy (GTDB): domain Bacteria; phylum Pseudomonadota; class Gammaproteobacteria; order Enterobacterales; family Alteromonadaceae; genus Colwellia. Next base: position 46,722 of record JAOPTQ010000023.1, read on the forward strand.
TCACTGACATAATAAAAAAGGCAGGCCCCGTTGGCGGAATTCACAGTGTATTAGAACGTTTCAAGCCAAAAGCATTACTTATCCTTCCGGTAGATTTACCCTTAATGACAACAAATGCATTACAACAATTACGGTTAGCAGGAGAGCTAAGTCAAAAGGCGACTTTTTTTCAAGGCCATAATATTCCTTTATATTTACCCAACAATGCTTACCTTGAGTTATTTTTAACGCAAGCTTTTACAATTAAAAAAACAGATAGAAAAAATAAAAATAAGAATGGCCCATCAATTAAAGCATTACTTAATCAAGTGCCCAATCAAGCCATTAATGCACCTGATATAAACACCTTATTTAATAGCAATACACCAGAGCAATGGCAACAGGCACAAAAACATTTTAGTTAACACTTTATATATACCCGTATAAACCTATATTATTCGGCTAAAGTCCGAACGACAAAAAAGGAAATACCATGTCAGCACACGGCGGAAAAACCTTCATTCCATTAAATATTGCAGTACTTACGGTTTCAGACACGCGCAATGAATCAAACGATACCTCAGGTCAAGCGTTAGTAGAGCGCTTAACCGCAGCCGGTCATCATTTAGGTGATAAAAGCATTGTGATTGATGATGTTTATCAACTACGCGCCATGGTGTCAAAATGGATTGCCGATGATAATATTCATGCCATTATATCTACCGGTGGTACCGGTTTTACCACGCGTGACAATACACCTGAAGCCCTGATGCCTTTATTTGATAAAAGCGTTGAAGGCTTTGGTGAAGTGTTTCGTCATGTCTCTTTGGCTGAAATTGGTACCTCAACCATTCAATCTCGTGCGTTTGGTGGCATTGCCAATAAAACCGTAGTACTTTGCGTGCCCGGCTCAACCAATGCTTGCAAAACCGCTTGGGATAAAGTAATTAAAGAACAACTTGATGCAAGCCATCGCCCTTGCAACTTTATTCCACACCTAAATATTAATACTGAACTCTCACCTGTTGAACCCTGTGAGACTCGCGGTTAATGAGCAATATACCAGAACAACCCGCAACGTTAAGTCACTTGAACCAACAGGGCGAAGCCAACATGGTTGATGTCACTGAAAAAGCAATGACATCACGCACTGCCACTGCGCAAGGCGTTATCAGCATGAATCGTGAAACCTTTGCGTTGATAACCACCGGTAAGCATAAAAAAGGGGATGTCTTTGCCGTAGCCAGAATTGCCGGTATTCAAGCGGCCAAAAAATGCAGTGATTTAATTCCCTTATGCCATCCGTTAATGCTAAGTAAAGTACAAGTTGATTTCACCCTTGATAATGAAAATTCGCAAGTACAGGTGAACAGTTTATGTCGTTTAACCGGACAAACCGGTGTAGAAATGGAAGCGCTTACTGCTGTCTCGGTAGCTTGTTTAACCTTATTTGATATGTGTAAAGCTGCAGATCCTGCGATGGAAATTCATGGCATTAAAGTGTTAACCAAAGCCGGTGGAAAATCAGGTAACTGGCAAGCTAGCTAGTTTCAAATTTCGAACATAGGTAAAAATGAGAAAAATATGATCAAAATAGTTTTTTTTGCTGCCCTGCGCGAACAGCTTGATTGCAGTGAATTATCCATTGAGGCTAAAAGTGTTGTTACTGTTGCTGATATTAAACAACAATTATCCACTAATAATGAACATTGGCAGCAAGTATTTGAAAATTCCTCACTATTATCTGCTGTAAATCACGATATGGTATCAAATGACCATGTTGTTAAATCAGGTGATGAAGTCGCCTTTTTCCCACCCGTTACTGGCGGATAAAAGAAGATATGACCAACAATAGTTATCCTGAAATATCCATACAAAGCGCTGATTTTAGCTTAGCCGATGAAGTTGCCTTACTTGAAAAAGACAATACCGTTGATGGCGCTGTTGTTACTTTTACCGGTAGAGTCCGACATAATAATGAAGGTAAAAATGTTAGTACTTTAACGTTAGAACATTATCCAGGTATGACTGAAAAGTCGCTTGAAAAAATAATTGTTACCGCAAAATCGCGTTGGACGTTAGGTAAAGTAAAAGTTATTCATCGTATTGGTGAGCTTAGTATTGGCGATCAAATTGTTTTTGTTGGTGTTACCAGTAAACATCGCCAAGACGCCTTTGCTGCCAATGAATTTATTATGGATTTCTTAAAAGTTCAAGCGCCCTTTTGGAAAAAAGAACGTAGCCAAGGTAGTGAACAATGGCTAGAAGCTAAAACATCTGATAGCAATAAGGCAAAACAATGGTAGTCAACAATGTTCCGTGCTAGTAATTATTTAAAAGCTAAAGAAAAAGTAAAATCAATCGCTACTTTGCTCGTATTGGCATTCACTTTTTCAATCACTGTTATTCAACACAGCATTGCTCACGAAATGGTTGCTCAAAAAGATGTTGATGCAACACCGCTACGTATTGCTGTTGCATCAAACTTCACGCCAATAATAAAAGAGCTACTCGCTGAATTTCATCAAAAAACCGGTATAAAAACACAAATTATTAGCAGCGCTACCGGTGCACTTTTTTTACAAATAAAACACGGTGCCCCTTTTGATATTTTTCTGGCTGCCGACAGCATAAGGCCAATGGCTTTAGAGCAACAACAGTTAACCTTACCACACAGTAGAAAAACCTATGCAATTGGCCAACTAGCGCTTTTTAATAACAATACTAGCGCCACTCTTAGTGATTTAAGCAAGATACCAAAGCGATTTGCAATTGCAAACCCCGATATTGCACCTTATGGAAAAGCGGCAAAACAAGCGTTACAACACTTAGGATTATGGCAACAATACCAAGCGTCATTAATTAAAGGGATCAATATAAATCAAACCTTTGCACAAGTACGCAGTCAAGCAGTAGCCAGTGGCTTAGTCGCCAACAGCCAATTAGTATTGAATAATTTAACCGGTGTTATTATCCCTCAACATTATCATCAACCAATAAATCAACAGTTAGTTATTATAAAAAGTAGTCCTTTAATAAAACAGGCCCAGCGCTTGAGTCAATATTTATTATCTGCTTCTATTCAACAAAAAATAATAACTTATGGTTATCAATCGGACAATAATAATGTTGCCAAACCCTGATTTACTTGCCTTATTTACCACGTTAAAAATGGCCGCTTTAACCACGGTTATATTATTAATTATTGGTACTCCGTTAGCTTGGTTTTTAGCCAAAATGACTAGCCGATTTAAAGTGATTATTGAAGCGGTTGTTGCCTTGCCTTTGGTACTTCCGCCCACAGTGCTTGGCTTTTATTTACTGATTGCCTTTTCCCCCCAACACTTACCGGGACAATTATGGCAACAAGCAACCGGCCAACAGTTAGCCTTTAGTTTTTCAGCTATTGTTATCGGCTCAGTACTATATTCATTACCCTTTGTTGTTCAACCGCTACAAAAAGCTTTTGAACAATTAGGCGATTCATTATTAGAAGCCGGAGCCTTACTTGGCGCAGGTCCATTCGATAGATTTTTCAATATCGTCTTACCATTAACCAAAGCCAGTTTTATCACGGCTGCCAGTTTAGGCTTTGCCCATACTGTTGGCGAATTTGGCGTAATATTGATGATTGGTGGTAATATCCCCGGCGAAACACGGGTGCTCTCTATTGCATTATTTGATCATGTTGAAGCATTTAATTATGCACAGGCACATATTTTAGCCATTAGTTTATTGATTGGCTCAATGATTCTATTAGCAACGGTATATCGATTAAACTCGCCTAACACCACCAAAAACAAGCGAGTTAAGTCATGACAAAAATGCTTAACCTTCACTTTAACATTGCTTTTAAGCAGTTCACCTTCACTATAAATCAAGCCATTAACTTGACTGGGATCACCGGGATTTTTGGTCACTCTGGCTCTGGAAAGTCAACACTATTACGTGCTATTGCCGGATTAAACCAGCAGCTTAATGGCAGCATAAGCCTTAACAATTGCACTTTAGTTAATAGTAAAAAAAATACTTTTATCAAACCTGAACACCGTCAAGTTGGCTTGGTTTTTCAAAATAGCCGTCTATTTCCGCATTTAACCGTATTTGAAAACTTAAATTTTGCCGCTAAACGCTGTAAAAGCAAACAATTAAAAGTGGCTGATATTATCGCACTAACCGAGCTGAGTGAACTGGCTAATGCGCAAGTGAGCCAACTTTCGGGTGGTCAACAACAAAGAGTAGCACTAGCCAGAGCTATTCTAACCGAGCCTAAGCTATTATTGCTTGATGAACCACTCAGTGCTTTAGATCAGCATAGCAAAAACAAGCTGTTAACCTTGATTTTAACAATACAAAAACAGCTTAATTTACCCATACTTTATGTCAGTCATTCTCTCGATGAATTACAACAAGTTTGTGACAATATTTTAGTTTTATCACAAGGTAAAGTCGCACATTACGGTTCTATTCATCAAATTATTCATACCCTGAACCATAATTTTACCAACTTTACTAACTTTACTGACGATTTAGCATCAAACGAAGCCTCTATTTATCAGCAAACGAGTTTATCTTTACCCATAACAAATCGCGATAATGGTCAAGGCTTGGCGGTATTATCATTAAATAATAAGCAAAATATTTATTTACCCAGTGACAATTTACCTGAGCATTCTTTACCTCAAGAAAAAAATACCGAACAATTATTACGCTGTTTTGTTTTAGCCACTGATGTCAGTATTTGTTTAACTGAGCCTCAAAGTAGCTCTATTGTGAATCATTTAACGGGAACAATTACCGCTATAAATAATAATGGTCACCACCATGTATTAGTGACTGTAATTTGTGAAAAACAAGCGTTTTATGTCAACATTAGTGCTTTTTCACAACAAAAACTTGCTTTGCACACTAAACTAAAAGTGCATTTACAATTTAAAGCGGGTGCTGTACGCACCTTTATTTATTAAAAATCAGCAGGAATTACCGTGCTAAGTAATCAAGAACAACTAAAATATTCTCGACAAATTATGCTAAAAAAAATTGGCAATGACGGTCAGTTAGCCCTACATAACGCTAGAGTATTAATTGTGGGCGCTGGCGGTTTAGGGAATCCGGCAAGTCTATACTTAGCGGCGGCAGGTGTTGGCACTTTATATATTGCTGATGGTGATTGTATTGAAATATCTAATTTACCAAGACAAATTATTTTTAACGAGCAAAATATTAATCAAAATAAAGCCAATGTTGCCGCTGAAAAACTCAGCCAACAATTTCCTGACACTTGCATTGAAGCGATTGATGAAATGATCGATCAAACATTATGCGATTACTATTTCCCGCAAGTTGATCTAGTACTTGATTGCTCAGACAATATCCAAACGCGCTACTTAATTAATCAAGCATGTGTTCAGCATAAAGTACCTTTAGTGATAGGCGCTGCAACGGGGTTTGACGGTCAGCAACTGGTTGTTGACCCAAGAGATCCCAAGTGTGCTTGCTATCATTGTTTATTCCCAGACACTGAAAAAGCACCGGCTAACAACTGTGAAACGATAGGTATAATGGGACCCGTTTTAGCCATAATTTCAGGCATGCAAACACTCCAAGCCATAAAATTATTAACCGGCAATACGGTGCAAATTAATCAATTAAATTTGTTTGATGGCTTATCAAATAAATGGCAGCATTTTAAAATGAAAAAGCAAGTTAACTGCTTAGTATGTGGTCAGTAGGTCGGAGAGCCTTATATCTTATCGACACGACTATAATCGATAGGTACGGATATAAACGCACCTGAATATTCTCTCGACCTACAAAATAACTTTTTTATCTAAATAAACCCATACTCCTATCGGTAACAGCTGCTCGCCATCCGCCAAGCCATTCTGACTTTTCATTTATAGATTGATAAGGACAGTTTTCTTTTGATCTCCCGCAAAGTCCCGCTTGATAACCATTTGAATGAGCTCTTCCTAATTTATCTCTTTTCTGTCTTTTCATTTTTATACTCCATCATAATACCTCATAAAAATTTATATTAAATTATATGCCTATGTAGATTGCTCAGGAACTAATGTAGGTCGGGCTTCAGCCCGTCTTTCTTGATGCCCTAAAGGGCAACTTACAAATAAATTCTATAATCTTACCTGAGTTAAGTGCATAGGCATGTTAAATTAAAAGCAACTGATAACTAATTTAAGAAGATTTTCCATAGTTTTACAAGTAATAAAGTGTAATAATTCCGCTAAAATATGTAATACAGAAAATGGAAATGTTGGCATGGTTTTATCGATAAAACTTATATCAATAAAACAGTTTGTTAGCTAATTTCAATGTTTTTTTTAGAATAAATAAGTATAAGTATTTTAATTAATAGATGAATTTATCTTAAAAAAACACTATTTGCCTATTATCTATTCAATAAAGGACGTAGCATTTCCTCTAAACCATTAAGTTTCACTTCATACATCAGCGCTAACTGTTGGCCTAATTTCCCTTCTGGGAAGCCTTTGCTATGAAACCATACTAAATAAGGCTCAGGTAATTGTAATAATTTTCGCCCAGCATATTTACCAAAAGGCATGGTTTGATTTATTGCCGCAACTAATGCTTGTTTGTCATCTAACATGGTTAATATCTCCGTTACCATTCAGTGTGGTTGTGGCCGTTTTTGTAGTTTACGTTGTAATGTGCGTCTATGCATCGATAACTGCCGCGCGGTTGCTGAAATATTGCCTTGATTAAATTTTAATACTTGTTGAATATGTTGCCATTCAACTTGCTCTGCTGATAATGTTTTCTCTGTGATCACGTCAACTGATTCAGCTTTACTATCATTTAATGCGGCGAGTAATGTTTGCGTATCAACAGGCTTTGTTAAGTATTCATCAGCCCCCAGTTTAATCGCATCAACAGCCGTGGCAATACTCGCAAATCCCGTTAATAAAATAATACGACAGTCAGGCCTTAAATTTCTGATCGGAGTAATAATGCTTAACGTAGTTTCTTGCGCTAATTTCATATCAAGCAAAATATAGTTAGGCTTGTGACTATGACAAGCGAGCAGTGCATCGTTATTATTATCAACATGCAAACAGTTAAAACCGTTTTTCACTAGTCGCCTTTTCAAGGTATTAGCAAAAACTAAGTCGTCCTCAACAATGAGTAACTGCATTTTTATTCCCTTTTTTTTCATTTGGTACAATCGGTAGACTCAAGGTAACTAATGCGCCCCCCTGTTGATGGTTAGTTAATGCCAACTTACCGCCAATCCTCTCTAAACTGGCATGACTTAAAAAAACTGCCACCCCTAAGCCTTGTTTGCTCATTACTGGGCTAACGCCAAGCTCGGACAACTTTTCTAAAGTAAACCCTAAACCATAATCACGAATAATAAGTTGCCATTTATTATCCTGTATTTGGCTCATTAAGGTAATTCGCTGATTATTATTTGTTTTACTTGATCGAATAGCATTATTAATTAAATTCAAAATTGCCGGCAATAATGCAGTATCAGCTCTGATAGCGACAGGCTGACTGTGCTCTCTGATAAAATTAACCAAGGTATCAGGATAATTTATCGTTAAATTTTCCTGAATTTGTGCCAGTAAATTATCAGTATCAAGGGGAATTATTGTTTGGTTTTTAATTGAAAAAACCATTGAACGGAAAGTATCTAAACTGTCTTTACAGCGTGTTAATTGAATTAACATATCACTAATTACCGGATTTTCAGGAAAATCCTCGGCAAGTTCATCGGCTAATAATTGCACGGTTGCTATTGGCGTAGCAAGTTGATGCGTGACCTGTGCAGAAGCAACACCCAGTGATATAACCTGCTCTTGCTTAAGTAAATCTTCTCGATAAGCCGCAATAGCTAATTCTCGTTGGTTTATGCTGCGAGCCATTTTTCCCACAACCAAAGCAACCACTAAGGTAGACAATAAAAAGTTGATCCCCATCGCTATAAAATGTCCTTCCATGTTTCCATGCATAACACTCATCGGCAAAAACCATAATAATACGCTGTAAGATGTTATTGCCATTAAGGCAACAACGGCTAGTAAAATGGGCGTTAAACTCACCGCAGCAATCGCAATAGGAATAAGGAGTAATGAGACAAAGGCATTGGTTGCGCCGCCACTAAAAAATAACAACAAGGTCAAAAAAACAATATCAGCGCCTATTTGCAATAATACCGCATTATTACTAATTTGCCGCACACCACGATAGAAAATAAAGCTAACCAAGGTAAAAATAAGCTCTAAAGCAATAACACTAAATAATGGGATCCAGGGTAACTGATAAGCTAAAACGAGGTTAACAAAAAATATCAACAGCAGTTGAATAACTATCGCCACACTGCGTAAGGCGATAATAACTTGAATTTGGGCTAGCTGTTTAAAAAAAGACGGCATAATAATTTTATTGGTATTATTCAATGCATTGAATAATACCTTAATAAGGTTCAAAGTAGTTAATGCCAAATTGATTAAGTAACATTATAAAAATCACATATACGTCTAAACCGCTATGATGTATATTGCTTAACCTGCCCGATACAACACTATTTAGGAGTTTTTTTTGGATTCAACACTGTCAAACAATGACATACCGAGTCAACAACTTGCAACCCTAGCTGGTGGTTGCTTTTGGTGTATAGAAGCTGCATTTAGTAACATTAAAGGCATAATATCAGCAACATCTGGATATATGGGTGGAGAGTCAAAATCCCCCAGTTATGAAGAGGTTTGCTCAGGGAATAGTGGTCATGCTGAAGTTGTCCAACTCATTTTTGATAAAAATAAGATAAACTTCGAAGAAATTTTGCAGATATTTTTTACCTTACACGATCCAACACAATTAAATCGTCAAGGTGATGATATTGGCAGCCAATATCGCTCTGCAATTTTTACTCATGATCAATCGCAGCAATTTATCGCGAAAGATGTTATTGATAAAATGACCCAATCTAGAATGTTTACCGATAATATCGTGACTCAAATCACCCCTGCCGTTACTTTTTTTGCAGGTGAAAATTATCATCAAAACTATTTTCAGCAAAACCCTGAAAATCAATATTGCCAGGCAATAATTTCGCCTAAACTTGCTAAGTTTAGGCAAATATTCGTCGATAAATTAAAATAAAGATATTGGTCGCTAAAGAAAGTTTATACCAATTTGATTAAATT
>JAOPTQ010000024.1:0-33237 GCA_051531915.1 Colwellia sp.
AAAGCTTGGCATTCACTGTAGGGGCGATTTCAATCGCCAAAATAGAGCAAAATAGAGCAAACTAAGCTAGCAGGCGAATAAATTCGCCTCTACCGTTGATTAACAACAGTTAAGTACAACAGAGCTTTAAAAATACATTCAATACACTGAGACCATTTTATGACACAGCAAGTTAGTGCTAGTGCTTTACTTTTTAATGAAATACCAATGAGTGAGTTTAAAGCGCGTCGAGAATGTTTTTTTAAGAAAATGCCGCCTAATAGTGTGGCATTTTTTTCTGCGGCTAAAGAAGTTACTCGTAGTAATGATACTGAATATGCATTTTGTCAAAATAAAAATTTTTATTATTTAACAGGCTTTAATGAACCTGAAGCCTTGTTAGTCTTATGTAAAGTAGGTCAAAACCAACAAAAAAATCAAAGTGTTCTATTTTCTTTAGCCAAAGATGCCCATCATGAAATTTGGCATGGACGTAGAGTAGGGCAGTTAAAAGCGCAGCAACATTATGGTGTCGATCAATGTTTTGTGCTTGATGAAATTAATACCTTAGTACCACAATATTTAAATGGCATAAATCAAGTTTTTTTCTCTTTCGATAATAGTGTGCTAAATAGTCAAGTGTTTGAGTGGTTAGCACAAGTAAAAGCAACCACTCGTCAAGGAGGAAAAGCGCCCAGTACTTTACTTGACGCCACGCTAATTATTGATGAGCTTCGTTTGATTAAAAGTGATGCTGAAATTGAAATTATGCGTCAGGCAAATTATATTTCAGGTTTAGCACATCAACGAGCAATGCAAAAAACACAAGCCGATAAATTTGAGTATCAAATAGAAGCTGAAATTTTGCATGAGTTTGCTTGTCATGGCGCTAAACATCCAGCTTATGCTTCAATTGTTGCCGGAGGTGATAACGCCAATATTTTACATTACACCGACAATAATGCGCTATTAACTGCGGGTGAATTATTGTTGATAGATGCCGGTGGAGAATTAGCCGGTTATGCTGCGGATATTACCAGAACGTTTCCTATTAATGGTAAATTTACAGTAGAACAAAAAACGCTTTATCAATTAGTGTTAGATGTTCAAAATATGGCGATAAACGCTATTAAACCTCATTGTACTTTTGCAAAATTAACCGAAATAATCCATGAGTTTTTAACCAAAGGCTTGTTTGAGTTAGGTATTTTATCCGGTGATTTACCGCAGTTAATTAAAAATAAAGCCAGTAAAAAATATCTTATTCATGGTATAGGGCATTGGCTTGGTTTAGATGTGCATGATGTGGGGGATTATCAAAGTAATACCAATAAAGAGCAATTACGCGCTTTTGAAACCGGTATGGTGCTGACCATAGAACCGGGGATTTATATACCGCTTGATGATGAAAGTGTGGATAAAAAATGGCGTGGTATTGGTATTCGTATTGAAGATAATATTGTGGTTACTAAGCAAGGTTTTGAAAACTTAACAGTAAATGCGCCTAAAACAATTAATGATATAGAAATGTTAATGGCACAGTAGGTTAAAATGACTCATAAAAATTTTGATATTGTTATTTCTGGTGGTGGTTTATCGGGTAGTTTAATGGCCCTGAGTTTGGCAAAGCTCACTAAAGCGGATGGCAGTTTACTGTCTATCGCCATTATTGAAACCAATAGGGTTGAGCTAAATCACCCTGACAACGTAAATAAGTTAAATAGCCCAAACAAGTTAAGTAAGTCAACGCGTTTACATGAAACAACATTATTTGATGATCGTGTTTTAGCCTTGTCACATGGTAGTGCCAAGTATCTTGAAAGTGTTGGCGCATGGCAATTTTTGTCGGCAGACGCTTGTGCGATTAAAACCATTGATATTTCAGATCGTGGTCATTATGGTAAAGCTCGATTAAATGCAGCAGATCATAAGGTAAATGCACTGGGTTATGTCGTTGAAATGGCATTAATTGGCAAAGCACAACTTAAAGCGCTTAACCTTTATACCGCGAAAAAAGCTAATATTCATTGGTTTAGTCCTGATTCTATTACCGACATTGATTGGCTAGCAAACAGTAACGGAGAATGCATTACTATAAAACTTGCTTCAAACCAACAATTACACACCTCTTTATTGCTTGCTTGTGACGGCGCTAAATCACCCTGTAGAGAGCTTGCTAATATTGACACTCGTTGTAGTGATTATAATCAAGTGGCACTTATTGCCAATGTTGCCACGCAAAAACCGCATCAAAATAAAGCTTATGAACGCTTTACTGAACATGGACCTATCGCCATGTTACCGCTTGCGTCATTAAAAAATGAGGTGAATAAACAAAGCCGGTGTTCGTTAGTATGGACTATGTCGCCAGAAGCAGCGGATAAAATAAGATCACTTAATGATGATGATTTTAAACAGGCACTTGAGCTGGCGTTTGGTAGTTGGCTTGGTGAAATTACGCAGGTAGGAAAACGTGATGTTTACCCTTTGGTGCTGTTGCAAGCGTCAAAACAAATTTATCACCGGTTAGCACTTATTGGCAATGCATCTCACACCATCCACCCTATTGCTGGACAAGGGTTTAATTTAGGGGTTCGTGATATTGAAAAAATGTCAGTATTAATAGCTAATGCGCTGAAATTAGGGCAAGACATAGGTAGTTTTTCATCATTAAATAATTATGCACAACACCGTGAAAAAGATCACAACCAAGTCATTGAACTTACCGACTCTTTAGTGACTTTATTTTCTAATAACTTACCGCCGTTAGTTGCGGGTAGAAATATTGCGTTGAAAGTACTTAATTATTGTTCACCTCTTAAAAATGCACTTGTTAAGAAAACTATGGGTTATTGAAATGGGTTACTGAAACGGATTACTGAAACGGATTACTGAAATGAATTACTGAATTGAGTGAACGAAGATAGTCAATAAAAAAGAGTTACTCAATCTAGGTTAGAATTTATTCTGACAAAACTAAAGAATAAAATAACATGCCTATGTAGATAACTCAGACATCCGTTGTAATCGTCATCTTCGAGGTGTGTTAATCGAAGATCTAGGTGTGTTTATACTTAGATCCCCGTTTAAGACACCACGGGAATGACGAACCTGAGTGAAGTGCATAGGCACGTAAAATAAAATAAGATAATAAAATGCAAAAATTTGATGTATTAATTGTTGGCGGCGGTATGGTGGGTTTAACACTCGCTTTAGCATTACGCCAAAAAAGCAAGCTTAGTATCGCCATTGTCGATAATTTACCGGTAACAGCATTAGCTGAGCAACCCGAAGTGCGGGTAAGTGCTATTAATGTTGCAAGCCAAACCATTTTTGAAAACCTAGCTGTTTGGCCTCTTATCGAATCTAATCGTTTGCAATCATATCAACAGATGCATATTTGGGATAAAGCGGGGTTAGGTAAACTAGACTTTTCAATTTCCGATTTAAATGCCGATGTTAATGCTGGTGAAAAGACTACGTCAGCCAATAAAGAATTAGGGTGGATAATTGAAAATAAAGTGATTAGAAATGCTTTATGGGAAAAAGCTCAAGCTGATGAAAATATAACTTTTTTTACCGATAATAAATTGGCAAGCCTAGCGATAGGTGAAAGTGAAGTGTTTGCGAGTTTTGAATCTGCGCAAGACGCTTTACAAGGCTCTTCGCAAAGCATGTGCCAAGCGCCAATTATTGCCAAATTGGTTGTTGGAGCAGACGGAGCTAATTCTTGGGTGCGTAAACAAATGGACATGGAAATGATCTTTAGAGATTATGATCACCATGCCATTGTTGCCACGGTAAAGTGCTCACAAGGTCATAAAAATACCGCATGGCAAGTATTTTTACCCACAGGGCCATTAGCCTTTTTACCTGTTTTTCCACAAAATAGTGATAGCTGCTCTATTGTTTACTCAACTTCACCAGAAGATTCTGAGCGTTTAATCAACTTATCTCCCGATGATTTCGCCAAAGAACTTACCGCAGCCAGTGACGGAAAATTAGGCGTGGTAACCTTAATGAGTGAGCGCTTTACTTACCCGTTAACCATGCGTTTGGCACAAGATTTTAGTAAAGATAGAGTCGTGTTAGTGGGCGATGCAGCCCATACCATTCATCCGTTAGCGGGGCAGGGCGTTAATTTAGGTCTGTTAGATGCCGCTGCATTGGCGCAAACAGTAATCGCATTACCTGCGCAAGATTTAGCCAATCAACAAACGTTGAAATCATTTTCTCGTTGGCGAAAAAGTGAAGCGAGTGACATGATTGTTGCCATGGAGGCGATTAAACAAACGTTTACACCTCAACATGCAGGAATAAAGCTTTTACGTGGTATTGGCTTGAGTTTGCTTGATAACTTTACACCGGCTAAAAATATTCTGATTGAACAAGCGCTCGGTTTAAAAAATAACTTACCCCATTTAGCGATTAAAAAGCGGTTATAAAAATCAATAAAACTATTTATATAATGAATTAAAAAATTTATCCCCACTATTTATTCACATCTGTAATTCAAAAGTGGCTTTTGTTTTGTGAACGCTATTATTTTGAAATAAAATTCTGAATATGTTGTTATATCGGTTTATAATTTTAACGGTGGCTTTTGTGTTGTTGAAAAAACGGCGGTCACTGGTTATAATTAATTCGTATAAGGCGAATTTTACTGAGCTAAACTTTATTTCAATACTTTTCTATTGATCAAATAAAGCCATCAGCACTTAATTTGGATGATCATAATAATGAGTAATAAAACCGTACTACACGCAAAGCACTTAGCCTCAGGTGCTAAAATGGTTGATTTTCATGGTTGGGAAATGCCCATTAACTATGGCTCTCAAATAGAAGAACATCATGCGGTACGTAAAAATGCAGGTATGTTTGACGTGTCACATATGACAATTGTTGACATACAAGGTGATGACGCTAAAGCCTTTTTACGTCGTTTAGTGATTAATGATGTGGCTAAGTTAACCGTTGCAGGCAAAGCACTTTATACCGGCATGTTAAATGAAGTGGGTGGCGTAATTGATGACTTAATTATTTACTTTTTCAGTGACACCAATTATCGCTTAGTGGTTAACTCTGCTACACGAGAAAAAGATCTTGCTTGGATCGAAAAACAGTCGACTGGTTTTGACGTTGTTATTACTGAGCGTCCTGAATTTGGCATGATTGCCGTGCAAGGCCCGCAAGCTAAAACTATAGTTACTAACTTATTAACATCCGCACAAACTGTTGCTGTTGAAGGCATGAAGCCATTTTTTGGTGTTCAAGTAGGTGATTTATTTATCGCCACTACAGGCTATACCGGTGAAGACGGTTATGAAATTATAGTGCCTGATTCAATTGCCGAAGACTTCTGGCAAAAATTACTCGATGCAGGTGTAGTACCTTGTGGTTTAGGTGCACGCGATACTTTACGTTTAGAAGCCGGAATGAACCTTTACGGTTTAGATATGGATGAAACTATTTCGCCATTAGCGGCTAATATGGCATGGACCATTAGTTGGGAACCAACCGAGCGTGATTTTATTGGTCGTAAAATACTAACGGAACAAAAAACAGCGGGAAATCAACCTAAATTGGTGGGTTTAGTATTAACTGAAAAAGGCGTTTTACGTTCTCATCAAGTTGTTGTGACTGAATTTGGCAATGGAGAAATAACCTCGGGTACATTCTCGCCAACATTAGGGCATAGTGTTGCTTTAGCGCGTGTTCCAAGAAACATTAAAGTAGGCGATATTGTTGAAGTTGAAATGCGTAAAAAGCGAGTAAAAGTTCAAGTGACCAAACCGAGTTTTGTTCGTCAGGGTAAAAAAGTTTTTTAGTAAAGTTAGAGCAGATTATTTTTTAAAAATAAATATTATTAAGATCAATGTTGAATAAATTTTAAGCTATAGTATTGAAGTGTTGGTTAGTGCCAATAATGAAATAATAGTCAATAATAAAATTAAAAATACGAAACAATAAAAATTAAATACACAATAAATTAGGAACAATAAAAATGAGCAATATTCCTTCAGAATTAAAATATGCAACATCACATGAATGGGTACGTAACGAAGGTGACGATATTGTTACTATTGGTATTACAGAGCACGCCCAAGGTCTTTTAGGTGATATGGTGTTTGTTGAGTTACCTGAAGTTGGCGATAGCGTAACCACCGGTGATGACATTTGTGTTGCTGAGTCAGTAAAAGCAGCGTCAGATATTTATGCCCCAATAACGGGTGAAGTTATTGAAGTTAACGAAGATTTAGAAGATTCTCCAGAGCTTGTTAATGCCGATGCCTTTGGTGACGGTTGGTTATTTAAACTTAAAATAGAAGATGCGAGAGAGTTAGAAAACTTACTTGATGCTGAAGGTTATGCTAATTCTATCGACGAAGATTAATTTTCATTCACCTACTGTTTTATGTCGTGTTGTTTTTGTTATATGTCTAAATATTGACTATTGACGAAAACCCAAAAGCTAATAATTAAGCCCTATTAAATTCTTTAGGGTTTTGTTTTTATTTGTAAAAATTATTTAAAAGAAGCTGTTTTATGACTACTCAATTGCCTGCTCAAACATTAGCGCAACTTGAACAAACTCAAGATTTTATTCGTCGCCATATTGGCCCTAATAGCTCTCAAACCAAAGCGATGTTAGCTGAAATTGGTAGCGACAGTGTTGACGCCCTTATTGATGAAATTGTGCCAAGTGATATTCGTTTACCTGAGCTGCCAGCTATTGGAACAAGTAAAACAGAGATTCAAGCATTAACCGACTTAAAAGTCGTAGCAAGTTTAAATAAAATTAACGACTCTTATATTGGTTTAGGTTACTACGGCACGTTAACACCAAATGTTATTTTGCGTAATGTGTTAGAAAATCCCGGTTGGTACACGGCTTATACGCCTTATCAGCCTGAAATTGCCCAAGGTCGTTTAGAGTCATTGTTGAATTATCAGCAAATGTGTATTGATTTAACCGGCTTAGATTTAGCCTCTGCGTCATTACTTGATGAAGGCACCGCGGCTGCCGAAGCCATGGCATTAGCGAAACGTGTTTCTAAAAATAAAAAATCTAACCTTTTCTTTATTTCAAGCGATGTATTTCCACAAACAATAGATGTGGTTAAGCAACGTGCTGAAATGTTTAATTTTGATATTATAGTTGCGCCAGCCAATGAAGCCGCAGATCACGACATTTTTGGTGCTTTACTACAATACCCAAGCGCTACGGGTGAAGTGATCGATATTAGTGAACTCATTGAAAAAATTCATGCCAAAAAAGGCATTGTTGCTGTCGCGGCAGACATCATGAGTTTAGTTCTGTTAAAAGCGCCGGGTGAATTAGGTGCTGATGCTGTTATTGGTTCAAGCCAACGCTTTGGTGTGCCAATGGGTTATGGTGGTCCGCATGCGGCTTTTTTTACCACGGCTAATAAATATAAACGCTCGCTACCCGGGCGTATCATTGGTGTGTCAAAAGATAGCCGTGATAACCCCGCATTACGCATGGCAATGCAAACGCGTGAACAACATATTCGCCGTGAAAAAGCCAACTCAAATATTTGTACTGCTCAGGTTTTATTAGCCAATATGGCGGCGTTTTATGCTGTTTATCATGGTCCTAAAGGTTTAAAAATTATTGCAGAGCGCATTCATCGATTTACCGATATTTTATGTTTAGGTACAGCTATTAAAGGATTAACAGCAATTCATGCTAATTACTTTGATACCTTAACGTTTGATTTTACCGATAATAGCGCGGCTAAAAAAGCTATTGTAACACGCGCATTAGCCGCCAATATTAACTTGCGTATTGATGTTGAAAACCAAATTTCAGTTTCACTTGATGAAACAACAACGCGTAAAAAAATCAATCAATTATTTTCTGTTTTATTAGGTGAAAATCATGCCTTAGAAGTTGATGAACTTGATCAAAAAATTATTGGTTGTGGTCATTCATCAATTCCTGCGGCATTAGTTAGACAGTCTGAAATTTTAACGCATCCGGTATTTAATTCGTATCATAGCGAAACTGAAATGCTTCGCTATATTAAAAAATTAGAAAACAAAGATCTCGCCTTAAATCATTCCATGATTTCTTTGGGCTCTTGTACCATGAAGTTAAATGCTACTGCACAGATGATCCCAGTATCATGGCCTGAATTTGCCAACATGCACCCGTTTGCACCAATTGACCAAGCACAAGGTTATAAGCAGATGATCGACGAGCTAGGCGACTGGTTGGTTGAATTAACTGGCTATGACAATATTTCAATGCAGCCAAATTCAGGTGCTCAAGGTGAATATGCCGGTTTAATCGCTATTGTTAAATACCATGAAAGCAGAGGAGACAGCCATCGTAATATTTGTTTAATTCCCTCTTCTGCTCACGGAACAAATCCCGCTTCAGCGCAAATGGTGGGAATGAAAGTTGTGGTGGTAGATTGTGATAAAGAAGGTAATGTTGACATGAATGACTTGCGTACTAAAGCAAGTGAAATGGCTGAAAACTTATCGTGTATTATGATCACCTACCCGTCAACCCATGGCGTATATGAAACAACCATTGCTGAAATTTGTAATATTATTCATGACCATGGCGGTCAAGTTTATCTTGACGGTGCAAACATGAATGCTCAAGTAGGCGTTACTTCTCCGGGTTATATCGGCGCTGATGTTTCTCACTTAAATTTACATAAAACCTTCGCTATTCCACACGGTGGCGGTGGCCCTGGTATGGGGCCAATTGGCGTTAAAGCGCACCTTGCACCATTTTTACCTGATCACGCCTTAGTGAATGTAAACGAAACAACTCAAGGCAATGGCGCAGTCTCGGCAGCACCCTTTGGTAGTGCAGGAATATTATGTATTTCATACCTTTATATTGCCATGTTGGGTAAAAAGGGTGTTACTGATGCAACCAAGTACGCAATTACAAACGCCAACTACTTAGCGACAAAACTGAGCCAACACTTTCCTATTTTATATACAGGTAAAAATGGTCGAGTTGCGCACGAATGCATTATCGACTTACGCCCAATTAAAGCGGAATCAGGTATTACTGAAGTTGATATGGCAAAACGTTTAATAGATTACGGTTTTCACGCGCCAACAATGTCATTTCCTGTTGCCGGAACATTCATGATTGAACCAACTGAATCAGAATCGAAAGTTGAACTTGACCGCTTCATTGAAGCGATGGTCTGTATACGCGATGAAGTACGCAAAGTTGAATTAGGTGAGTGGACATTAGAAGATAACCCACTTCGTAACGCACCACATACACTGACTGATATTACAAGTACATGGAATAGAGCGTACTCAATTCAACAAGCCGTATTTCCAGTGCCAACAGTCGCTAAAAATAAATTTTGGCCAACGGTTAACCGTATAGATGATGTTTTTGGCGATCGAAACTTGGTTTGTAGTTGCCCACCGATTGAGATATATAAAGACTAATAACTTATTGATATAGAATAATAAAAAGCGAGCTCAGGCTCGCTTTTTTTGTTATTGTGCATAGTGTGGTTGCTATAAAGGAAAGTGATATGCGTAAAAAAATGACGATAGTAGAAAGTAATTCTGAATTATTGAAAGAGTGGGATTATGTCAGAAATAAGGAGATAGATCCTAATGAGTGTTATCGGTCTTCTATAAAAGAAGTTTGGTGGATTTGTAAAAAAGATAATAGACATCGCTGGTTGATGAAAATCAATCGCCGAGTCTATAACAATAGTGGCTGCTTATACTGTTCAGGAAAGCAGGCTTTGAAAAGCGAGTCATTTGCAGTTTTATATCCTGATTTGATGGAAGAATGGGATAGCATTAAAAATAGTGAAATAGATCCTTATAGCTTAAGCCGTACAAGTAATAGGAAGGTCGATTGGATTTGTAAAAAAAACAAAAACCATGTTTGGGCTGCTACAGTATATAGTCGAGCACACAACGGAACAGGTTGTAAAAAATGCTCCTTTATTAATAAACCAAAAAGAGGAGGGAAGAAGCTTTTAAAAGATTCTCACCCCAGAATTGCCAAAGAGTGGGATTTTTCGAAAAATTCACAATATGATTTAAATATAATTACACATGCTAGCTCTCGCAGAGTTGGGTGGATATGTTCTTTAGATCCGTCACATAAATGGGAATCAACAGTAACCAATAGAACTTCGAATAATGTAGGGTGTCCAATTTGCAATCAAAAAACACCAAGTAAGGCAAATTCCCTAAAGTCAATTTATCCAGAAGTAGCAAAAGAGTGGCATTACGCGAAAAACGCACCAGTTTTACCAGAGAATATAACTAAAGCTAGTGGAAAAAAAGTTTGGTGGCTTTGTAAAATTGATCCTGAACACGAGTGGCAAGCTGTTGTTAGAAATAGAACAACATTAGGTAGTAAATGCCCTAAATGTGATAAAGAAATAAAAGTAATGCGTTTACGCGGTTATATGTTAGAAGACTCTGGTTCATTAACTGAGCACTATAGGTTATTCATGAAAGCTCTTTTTACCATTGAGACCTTAATCAAAGAAGCTAACTTTAGTCAGGAAAATTATAGTAAATCATTTTTACGTTTAGCTTTTTCTTCTATTTTCGCGTCGCTAGAAGCCTACCTGGCTGATTACTTTTATGATCAGGTTATGACTTCGGAAATTATGATGAACAAATTATTTGTTAACTCGGAAGAATTTAAAAAAAAGAAATTTAATATAAATGAGGTTTTGGGGTTTCAAGCAAATAAAAAAGAAAAAGCTAAAAGATATATCCAAAATATTATTTGGCATCGTTTGAATGTCGTCGAAGGCTTATACTCAAAGGTTTTATCTATCAGTTTTGATAAGGAGCTTATTAACAGTATTAATGAGTCTATATTTATTAGACATGATATTGTTCATAGAAATGGTCGTGATAAGAATGGATATTTTCGAGAAATAACAGAAGAAAAAATAATTTTTTGTATAGGTGATGTTAAAAAGCTAGTTGAAAATATAGAAAGAAAATCCGTTTAAAGTTTTGTTATATTGTTATGGTAGTTATGGGGTATTAACTCGATTCAACTTAGGAAATATGAGGTGTATCAGTTCCGATTTAAAGTTAAATAAATGAAATCAAAGTAAATTAAGTAATTGTCGCCACCGCGACACTAAACTGAGGCTCAAACTCCAAGCAATGCAATTGTTCGCTTATTTTTTTACCTTTACATTGCCATGTTAGGTAAAAAAGGCGTAAACCGAGAGCCATGAAATTTATTTAGATTGATGGCTCTCACAATTTTCATTGCATATTTAATTATGAAGTGAAGGTGAAAGCATAACTTAGTCACAAGTTTTATTAAAAATTTTGGCTGAAATTATTTTTAAATGCAGACGTCCCAGTTACAAACTTTATTATCCGTAACCAATTAAGCTGACTGCTTTATTTGCGGGAATTTCAGCTGATTTCTTACAGAATAATATAGATAAATATTTTGGTGATAGCAAAAAGAGGTTTTACTATCGCTTAGCTAATTATAATTGAGAAATAATACTAGAAAACTTCTATCAAATTTAAATTGCTTTGTAGATTTGTAGTGCATTCCAGCCTATAAGCAAAGCAATGGCGTAACTTAATAAAGTGCCTAACATCATATATTCAGTAAGCTTCATATCTTTATTTTTTGTCAGGTCCCCAAACCTAAATATAGTTTTAGTCGCGACTAAGAAGCCAATACCTGCAAAAAGTATAACTTCTAACTCATTGATTATTTTTTTAGTTTGTTCAATAACCCATCTGTAATTGATTGCTGCTCATTAATACCCCGCTTTCACGTAGTGAAAGTTGAACCTAAGCGAGACAGCTTGCTGCGGGGATTTTTACTTTCTCTTGGCGTATTGTTAAGCTTTATTTAGTTTTATATTTCAGCGTTTGCCTAGGCTTTTGATGGTACAATTTTAGTTAAATTAATATTTCTATAATTTCGTTTATTTAAACCGTTGTAAATAGCTTGTATTGTTCTTCTATCTTGTTTAACTTTAGCGATAGGCCACATAGAGCCATTGTCTAGAGTGTTTTTGTAAACTGAATTATTTATATAATTATCTGCTACTTGTTGTTTTCTTTCAGAAGTTTTGTTGTTAACTTCACTAAACCACGAATATAATGCCATCTTACTCATCCTTTAAATTTCTGGCTTGGTCTATTATAGAGCATCGCCAGATAAACTACATGTTAAAAGTGTGTTTTAAAGCTTGTACATTCAGTATTAAAGCCTAAGTTTAAGGTATAATTATGAAGAAAATATTAACCTTTTATTTCTATTAGTAAGAATATCAATAAGTAAAGTCGTCACTATGAATCACTTTGATCCTCAAAAATTTCGTCAAAAATTTCCATTAATTGTTAATAACTCTGCATTACAATATTTTGACAATGCAGCTACAACACAAAAGCCACAATCAGTGATCGATTGTTATGATCATTATTACTGTCAGCTAAATGCTAATGTGCATCGTGCTTCTCATCAATTAAGTGCTAAAGCGACATTGGCATTTGAGCAAGCAAGAAAAAGAGTGCAATCTTTTATCAATGCTTTTGATGAAAAAGAAATTATTTGGACCAAAGGGACAACAGAAAGTATTAACCTTGTTGCACAAAGCTTAGGGCGAAATATTTTACAATCAGGTGATGAAATTTTGTTAAGTCAAAGTGAACACCACGCGAATATAGTTCCTTGGCAAATGCTCGCTCAAAGTACAGGCGCTATTATTAAAGTATTGCCCTTGACAGCGCAAGGTCTAGTCGATATTAATGCGCTTGAAAATATTATTACCCGTAAAACAAAAATAGTTTGTTGCGCTCATATTTCTAATGTTTTAGGTCGAATAAACCCATTAAAAAAAATTATTACCAAAGCAAAAGCTGTTGGCGCAATAACGTTAATTGATGGCGCTCAAGCGGTAGCGCATTTACCGGTTGATGTACAAATGCTTGATTGTGACTTTTATGTTTTTTCTGCACATAAAATGTATGGACCAACCGGTGTTGGTGTACTTTATGGAAAAAAAGCATTACTTCAGGCGATGCCACCTTATCAAGGGGGTGGAGAAATGATCAAAACGGTAAGTTTTAGTCAAGAAACAACCTATAATGACTTACCCTTTAAATTTGAAGCAGGTACGCCTAATATTGCCGGTGTTATTGCCTTTGCTGAAACCATTAACTTTTTAAATCAATATAATAGCGCTGAGCTTATTCAGTATGAACGAAAATTAACGCACTATTTCTACCAAGCATTAAATAAGCTCCCAGACGTTGTTTTTATTGTTGAGGGTATTCCAGATATACCAGTTCTTACTTTCACGCTTAAAAACCATCACAACCATGATATTGCGAGTGCTCTTGATAGTTATGGTATTGCACTGCGAAGTGGTCACCACTGTGCTATGCCGTTAATGGAATATCTAAAAATTAAGGGTTGTTTGCGGGTTTCTTTGTCTGCTTATAATTCAATAGAAGAAATAGACAGTTTTATTG
This sequence comes from Colwellia sp., assembly GCA_051531915.1. Classification (GTDB taxonomy): domain Bacteria; phylum Pseudomonadota; class Gammaproteobacteria; order Enterobacterales; family Alteromonadaceae; genus Colwellia. The sequence continues at coordinate 13,486 of JAOPTQ010000024.1, forward strand.
CTTCATTGAAAAAAGTACTAACAGTAGACGCAAACTTTATTAAACCTGCTGAAAAAACTAATTACTTAACGGATGATATTAGTGCTAGGTTTTTACCCCTTAAATCTTGGGATAGCCGCCACCGAGAAATTATGCTGTTAGGAAAGGAGCTTCAGCGCTTAGATCAAAAGTATCGAAACGAACACTCACTAATACGTGGCTGTGAAAGCCTAGCTTGGCTAATCGTTGAAAAAACACAGCAAGGCGTTTTTTATTTTCAAGCCGATAGTGATGCTAAAATAATTCGTGGTTTATTGGTGATTGCCTTAGCCGCATTTAATGGTAAAACAGCAGAGCAAATTAAATCATTTGCTATTAACGATTACTTTTCATCTTTGGGCTTGATACAACACTTAAGTCCATCACGCGGTAACGGTCTGTTTGCTATTGTTGAAAAAATACGTTTACTAGTCGATTAACTCGTTGGTTCACTAGTCGATTCACTAATAGGCTCATTAGTAAAGTAACGACTTAAGAGCTTTGTGACTTTTTTAATAACTTATCTATGGCTCTGCCAACAGCAAAAAAAGCAAAAGTCGCGGTAACATGGGTTGTTGCGCCAAAACCACCACTACAATCTAAACGCATTGCACTACCTGAACCATCACTAACGTTGGGTTTAGCCAAACAAACGTTGCCCTTGTTATCAGGGTAGCGTAGCTGCTCAGTTGAAAATACGGCATCAATTGAAAATTTTCGTTTACTTTTTTTGAGTAAATCAGCCCGAGGAAAGTTAAATTCACGTCGTAATTGATTTTTTACTTTAGCGAGTAAAGGATCTTGATAAGTTTTACTTAAATCAGTAATGGTAATTTGGCAAGGATCTACTTGTCCACCGGCACCACCAATGGTAATAATTGATATTTTATTGCGTTTACAATAAGCGATCAAACGCGTTTTAATATCAACAGAGTCAATGGCATCAATAACATAATCAAATTGATTATTAATTAATTCAGTTAAATTTTCAGTGGTAATAAAATCTTCTATTACGTTCACTCGACACGCTGGATTTATTTGTTTGATACGGTTAGACATTACCTCAACTTTACTTTCGCCGATGGTTGCTGTTAGCGCGTGAATTTGTCGGTTGATATTAGTGATACAAATATCATCAAGATCGATTAATGTTATATTGCCAATACCATTACGAGCTAGCGCTTCAGCTACCCAAGAGCCAACCCCGCCAATACCAATAACGCAAAAATGAGCGTTTTGTAAAACAGTAGCACCTTGCTCGCCGTATAAACGAGCAATGCCACCAAACCTTAAAGAATAATCAGACATCAGAGTTAAACATGTTAATAAAAGGGAATAAGTAAAACGCGTATATTATATCTTGTTAACGTGCATTTTTCATTATTTCTATGTTCATACCTTAGTAAAGTTTTATTTTGATCTAAGCATTTACTTGCTAATACTGAGTCGCTCACGTTAGAATATATTCACGTTATGAGCATGGCTTGTAACGTGAAACTTGTCGGAGTGCCCAAGGCTGAGATCGCGAAAGCGGGATCCGTAAAACCTGATCAGATTAATATCTGCGTAGGAAACAAGAAAGATTCACTACATTTAAGTTCTTAATTTTTAGTAGTTAACTCTCTTTGCCACAAGCTCCGCCTGTTTATAGGGTCTATTGACCTTTCATGATTGAATTTTGTTCGAATTAAATGCTTTTTGCTCACGGCGCTAGGAATGTAGCATAGTCATTCTATGTAAATTCCTCGCAACAAAGAGTAAGAAGCATTTAAACGAATTCGTAGGACAGCGTTTATTAGCCATTTCTACTTCGTTATCGGCTATTCAAGTAGAGCAACTACGATACATAGCCTCTGCCTTGTATAAAAGGCTAATAAACTGCTGCAAAAACAATCTGGAAAGGTCAATAAACCCTTAATTTACTTAAAAACAAGGTGCGAACATGACTAATCAAAATAAAAAACCACAAACACGACGTGAAAAACGTGCAGCGGCTGAATCATTTTTAAAAAACGTTTCAGAGCAATCATTTCCTAATTCTAAGAAAGTCTACGTGCAAGGCAGTATTCACGATATTCAAGTGGGCATGCGTGAGATTACTTTATCAGACACCTTAGTCGGTGGTGGTAAAAACAATCCCATTTATGAAAAAAATGAGCCCTTATGTGTTTATGATACTTCAGGATTTTACACTGATGATAATGTTGAAATTAACGTCCATAAAGGGATTCCTCGTTTACGTGCAAGCTGGGTAGATGCGCGTGATGATGTTGAATTTTTACAATCAAACAGCTCAGTTTATGCTCAGCAGCGATTAGCGGAAGAAGGCATAGATCATATCCGTTTTGAACATTTACCTAAAATGCGTATTGCCAAAAAAGGCAAAAATGTCACGCAAATGCATTATGCCAAACAAGGCATTATTACCCCTGAAATGGAATATATTGCCATTCGTGAAAACCTAAAGCGCGAACAAGTCAAAGATGAAATATTATTGCAACAACATAAAGGTCAATCGTTTGGTGCTACTTTCCATAAACAAGGAGGCCCTGAGCAAATCACTGCTGAATTTGTTCGTGATGAAGTTGCCCGTGGGCGCGCTATTATTCCTGTAAATATTAATCATCCAGAGTGTGAACCGATGATCATTGGCCGTAACTTTTTAATTAAAGTCAATGCTAATATTGGTAATTCAGCCGTTACCTCAAGTATTGAAGAAGAGGTGGAAAAGTTAGTGTGGTCAGTAAAATGGGGCGCAGATACGGTGATGGATTTATCCACTGGTCGAAATATTCATGAAACCCGTGAATGGATTTTACGCAACTCGCCTGTACCTATCGGTACAGTCCCTATTTATCAAGCACTTGAAAAAGTGAACGGGATTGCTGAAGACTTAACGTGGGAAATTTTCCGTGACACCTTAATTGAGCAAGCAGAGCAGGGCGTTGATTACTTTACTATTCACGCCGGTGTATTATTGCGCTATGTGCCCATGACCGCAAAACGAGTAACTGGCATAGTTTCTCGTGGCGGCTCTATTATGGCGAAATGGTGCTTAGCGCATCATAAAGAAAACTTTTTATACACTCACTTTGAAGATATCTGTGAAATTCTCAAACAATACGATGTGTCATTCTCACTGGGTGATGGCTTACGCCCCGGATCAGTGGCCGATGCCAATGATGAAGCGCAATTTGCTGAATTGCACACTTTAGGCGAACTAACCAAAATTGCTTGGCAACACGACGTGCAAACCATTATTGAAGGCCCCGGTCATGTGCCGTTGCATATGATCAAAGAAAACATGGAAGAACAACTTGAGCATTGTGGCGAAGCGCCTTTTTACACTTTAGGGCCATTAACTACCGATATTGCACCAGGTTATGATCACATCACTTCAGGCATAGGTGCCGCTAATATTGGCTGGTACGGTTGTGCCATGCTTTGTTACGTAACACCAAAAGAGCATTTAGGCTTACCTAACAAAGAAGATGTTAAAGAAGGTTTAATTACCTACAAAATCGCCGCCCATGCCGGTGATTTAGCCAAAGGCCATCCGGGTGCGCAAATTCGTGATAACGCCATGAGTAAAGCACGCTTTGAATTTCGTTGGTATGACCAATTTAATATTGGCTTAGATCCAGAAACCGCCAAAGCCTATCACGATGAAACCTTACCGCAAGAATCAGGAAAAATAGCGCATTTTTGTTCAATGTGTGGTCCTAAGTTTTGTTCAATGAAAATATCTCAAGAAGTGAGAGACTATGCGGCAGAGCTTGAAAAAGGTGAAATAAAGATTAAGTTACTTGATGAAACCGTTACCTTAAGCTCATCAGGGGCGGCAATAGAACAAGCTATGCAAGAAAAATCTGCTGAATTTAAAGCCACCGGCAGTGAAATTTATCACACCGCAAAATAGGTTATCAATATCATGAATATTGCTATTATTGGCGCTGGTATTATAGGGCGGTTACTCGCCCTCGCCTTGCACCGACAAAATCATCAAATCACGCTGTTTGATAAGGATGATAAAGATGCCCATAACAGCGCAGCCTATGCGGCGGCAGGTTTATTAACGCCGCTTGGCGAATCACTACATTGCGAACCTAATATTGTTGCTATGGGTTTTGAGTCGTTAACGTTATGGCCAAAAATTTTAGATAGCTTAGACGAATACACTTTTTTCCAACAAAATGGCGCTATTATGGTGAGCCACGAACAAGACAAAGGCGACTATCAACGCTTTGTTCGTCATCTACAAAACTATTATAGTGAGCAGCCAGTTCAACATTTAAATAAAGCGCAATTAACTGAACTGGAGCCTGAATTAGGTCGAAGCTTTAATCAAGGACTCTATTTACCCCAAGAAGGTCAGTTGGGCAATCGCAAGTTATTAGTGGCATTGCGTAAACAGCTTGAACAAGAAGTGCACCTTGATAGAAAAGTGAATTGGCTCAGTAACGCTTTGGTGTTTACCATAGAGGAACACACCAATGGTCAAGAGGTACACTATCAACACCAAGGCAGGCATCAACAAAACTTTGATTTGGTCATTGATTGTCGTGGCACAGGTGCGATGAACACACACAGTAATCCAAACTGTTCGCCACTGAGCGATCTTCGTGCTGTGCGTGGAGAGTTATTTCAGTTGTTCGCGCCTGACGTTAATCTATCTCGCCCGATACGTTTGATGCACCCAAGGTATCAACTCTACATTGCTCCTAAACAAAAAGGTTTTTATGTAGTGGGGGCAACCGCTATTGAAAGTGATGATAGCTCGCCGATGACAGTTCGCTCAGCTATGGAACTACTAAGCGCTGCCTATAGTGTTCACCCCGGATTTGCCGAAGCCAACATTCGTCAACATGTTAGCCAATGCAGACCGGCGTTTAGTGATAATCAACCGAAAATTAGCGTCAATGAAACCCTGATCCAAGTGAACGGTTTATTTCGCCATGGCTTCTTAATAGCCCCGGTGGTGATGGAGCAGGTTTTAGCCTCTGTCGCCAATATTGCCAACAACAGCAACTCACCGCTACCTTATAGTGATTTACTGCAAGTTCAGCATCTAAATCAACACCAGCCTCTGCAACACTCACTAAAGAAAAAGCAACCACAAGAAGTCATATCATGAATATCCACATCAATGGCAAAGCCTACTCACTAGAGAAAGCTCAACATATTAATATCGCCGAAGCTTTAGCGCTACATTTTACTAAGCTGCAACAAAGCACCTTTGCTGTCGCTTTAAATGGTGACTTTATTGGTAAAACTGATTATCAGCACACCTTTGTAAAAAATGGTGACAGCTTAGATGTACTACAACCTATTCAAGGAGGTTAATGACAATGTCCTTAACAATTTATGATCAAAGCCTAAATAGCCGACTACTTATTGGAAGCGCCCTTTATCCTTCTCCACAAGTGATGAAAAACGCTATTTTAGCCAGTGGATCGCAAGTGGTTACCTTGTCACTTAAAAGGCAAAATCCTAGCGAGAAATCAGGTCAACAAATCTGGCAATTTTTACAAGAAGTAGTACAGCAAGTTAATGGACACTTGTTACCCAACACCGCCGGCTGTAAAACAGCAAAAGAAGCAGTAACCTTGGCAAAAATGAGTCGAGAAATATTTAAAACCGACTGGATTAAATTAGAAGTTATTGGTGATGATTACAATTTACAGCCCGATCCCATTGAGCTCTTAATCGCCACAGAACAGCTGATTAATGATGGCTTTAAAGTACTGCCTTATTGCACCGATGACTTAGTATTGTGTCAGCGCTTATATGATTTAGGCTGTGAAGTGATCATGCCTTGGGCATCACCTATTGGTACAGGGAAAGGCTTGATGAATCCTTATAATCTCGAAACCATCCGTTTACGATTACCGGAGGCAACACTCATTTTAGATGCCGGCATAGGTAAACCCTCGGATGCTTGTCTAGCGATGGAAATGGGCTATGACGGCGTGTTATTAAATAGTGCGGTTGCATTAGCCGATAACCCGGTACTTATGGCAAAAGCGTTTAGTCAAGCCTTACAAGCTGGTGAGCAAGGCTATGTTGCAGGCGTGATGGAGCAAAGACAAACGGCTCATCCAAGTACGCCAACGCTTGATACGCCTTTTTGGCATCAAGCTAACTAAATGAGCATAACTATGAGTATAGCCATGAGTAAGTCTTATCCAATGCCTAAACCTAAACCTAAACCAATAATATGGACCATTTCAGGTAGCGATTGTTCAGGTGGTGCAGGCATTGCCGCCGATATCAAAACAGGACATGCTTTAGGCGTTGAAGTATGTCATTTGATCACCGCCAACACAGTGCAAAACTCCACTGAATTGATTTCAGTTAATCCTGTTGATATCGAAGTATTACAAGCGCAATTGCAGGTGTTACAAAATGATAAACTGCCAGCAGTAATTAAAATTGGCTTAGTCGCTAACTTAGCGCAAGTTAACTGGCTCTGCCAAGCACTCATACAATTAAAACAGCTTACCCCTGCACTTATTTGTGTTTATGATCCCGTTGGACAAGCCAGTGTTGGCGGTTCATTTTCCACGCTAACAATCAAACAAATAGCACCGCTATTAGCACTGATTGATGTCATCACCCCTAACTTGCCTGAAGCTAACTATTTAGCACAAAGCCAAGTCACTGATGCTAAGGAAGAAAATACCCAAGAAGAAAATAACAAAGAGATAATTAGTGTTGAGGAAGTAGCCGAAAAAATTTATCGCGACTTTGCCATTAAATCCATCATCATTAAAGGTGGTCACAGTAATGAGTTAAATCAGGAAGAAAATTACTGCATAGATTATTGCTACCACCAACTTAATCAACTCAAGCAAGATAACCAAGACAAAATTCACAGCACTATCTGTTATCAACTCAAATCACCACGTATAGATAGTCATTATAGTCATGGCGGAGGCTGTAGTTTTGCAAGCGCCATGGCAGCATTTTTAGCACAAGGCTATTTAGTTCGTGATGCATTCACCCTAACCAAAGCTTTTATTAATCAAGGATTAGCCGCAACGGTAGAAATAAGCGCCAATCAGCAACATAATTACTATGGCGCTTTTGAGCAGTTAACCTGGCCTAATAATCCGAGATTTTTCCCACAAGTGCTTGATGAAAGCTATCAACACATACAACAAAAGCAACAAAAAACACATCAATTATCAAGCTTTCCTTCGTTAAATTTAGCCGAAAGTAAACTTGGCCTTTACCCTGTGATTGATTCACTATATTGGTTAAAGCGCCTACTGTCTTTAGATTTAAATATTATTCAATTAAGAATAAAAAACCTTTCTGCTGAAAAATTAGCAGCAACAATTATTGAGGCAATTAAGCTAGCGAAAGACTATAACACCCGATTATTTATTAATGACTACTGGCAACTGGCTATCAAGCATGGCGCTTATGGTGTGCATATTGGTCAAGAAGATCTAGCTGAAGCTGATTTAATTGCCATACAAAAATCAGGTTTACGGTTAGGTGTTAGTACTCATGGCTGTTATGAATTTTTATTAGCACAACAGTTACAGCCCTCGTATTTAGCTATTGGCGCAATATTTCCGACTAAAACTAAAGACATGACCGGGCAAATTCAAGGATTGGATAACTTAAAGCAAGTTTTAGCCCTACGTCCTGAAAATATCAAACAACAAATCCCAGTAGTTGCGATAGGGGGAATTAACTTAGAGCGTGCTGAATCAGTTGCTTTGACAGGTGTTGATAGTATTGCAGTAGTTACTGCTATCACTGAAGTTGATAGTCCAGAAATGGCAGTATCTGAATTTGAACGAGTTATTTGTGAGAGATAGAATTGTAGCTCTGTCATCATCTGTATTTATCTTTAGGCGCTAGCTAAGTTTTATATTTTTATCTTATAGTTGAGCATTTTGGCAATGCGGACTTGATATTATTTTCATTGCTTTAGTGGCTTAAACAATTAAGTAAAATACAGTATTTGTTTGAGCATTTTTGTTTTTTTAATTTATTAGCATTATTTGAAATGAGTTTGTTAATACTTTCGTCAATCATTATATGTAGAGCGAAAATAAAGACTAATAGTGAAGGCAATATAACAAGTGCAGATAATAGCGTCATTTCAGTAATCGCAGGAATTAATACGATTGTTAATAATAAAGCAAAAAATGTTGCTTGATGCACTAATCGTAAAAAGTAGGGTGAAATAGTCATATTAAAACTCCAAATGTTTTTAAAAAGTTAACGTAACTTTTTCTGCTGACGTAAATAATAGCGCTTGTTATTTATTTTATATGGTGGCATATTTGCCATACTTAATGGTAAAAGTGACATCTTTAGGCGTTGTTTTTACTTCTATTGTATAAATAATGGTTTTAACTTGTAGGATAAATGATGAAAGTATTAGTACTTGCTAATGACGATTGTATGGTTTCGGCAGTGTATGGTGTACTTGATGTGTTTTTTACTGGAAATTATTGCCTTGATAAACGGTATGGAAAGTCGAGTGTTGATAGATTCGATTGTCAGATTGTTACCATCAATAATAAGTCAGTGCATGGTTACAACGGGATAGAAATTAAGCCGACTCAAGTGTTACCCGTTAGTGAAATTCCAGATGTTATTATTGTTTCAGCAACCGTTGAAGTTGTCATTGATTGCTGTGGCGATGATATTGAATTAGCTAAAAAAGATGAGATTAAGCAATGGCTAACATATTGCAAAGCGCATGGTACATTAATTACTAGCTTCTGTACGGGTGCTTTTTTGTTAGCTTCGTCAGGACTATTGGCGGGTAAAACTGCTACAACACATTGGCGAAGTGCTGATTTATTTCGTCGAGTATTTCCTTATATTCGTCTTGATTGTGATCAATTAATAGTGGATAACGGTGATGTTATTTGTTCAGGAGGTTCTATTTCTTATATTGATCTCTCTTTACATATTATTGAGCGTTTTGTTGGTAAAGAGGTTGTGTCTGATTGTGCTAAATTATTAGTTTTTGACCCCATAAGAGAAAAGCAATCGCCTTATGTCTCTTTTAAAGCGCAAAAAAATCATGCTGATCAGGCCATCTTAACAGCACAAGACTGGTTGGAACGGCACTATAAAAGTAATATTTCTATGGATGATCTTGCTCTTAAAGTGGGTTTAGGATCTCGTACTTTTAAGCGACGTTTTAAACAAGCAACGAATGAAAATCCAATTAACTACTTGCAAAGAATTCGTGTTGAGCAAGTCAAAGACAAATTAGAAAAAACGACAGAGGCGGTTAATCATATTATTTGGTCGGTAGGTTATGAAGATATTAGTAGTTTTAGGCAGCTTTTTAAAAGATTTACAGGGCTAACCCCAAAAGATTATCGACAAAAGTTTAGCTGATCTTATTTTTTAGTTTGATTTTTGACTGCTTTTTGTTTGTTTCTTGATTGATTTGAGGCTGTCTGTATTTTAAATATGAATAATGACTATTTTTTTAATAAATAAAAAATAAATAGTTTTGAAATGTTTTGCCTGTTTATGTTTAATAAATATACGATTTATATCGACACATTTTTTAATAGAAACAAAAAAGGTAGCAAATGCTACCTTTTTTTATTAAAAAACTCGTTTTTTGTAACGACTATTTGTTATATTTTTTACTATCTTTCAGAAAGAGGTACAAATTTACGGTTGATTCTACCGGTATATTTTTGACGAGGACGCCCAATTTTTTGACCTTCTTGAGTTAGCATTTCATCCCAATGAGCGATCCAACCAACACTTCTCGACATGGCAAAAATCACCGTAAACATATTGGTAGGAATACCAATAGCTTTTAAGATAATACCTGAATAAAAATCAACATTTGGGTATAATTTTTTCTCAATAAAGTAAGGGTCTTCTAAAGCGACCTTTTCTAATGCCATGGCAACGTCAAGTAATGGATCTTTAATACCAAGCTCACCAAGTACTTCATGACAAGTTTCACGCATTACGGTAGCGCGTGGGTCAAAGTTTTTATAAACACGGTGTCCAAAACCCATTAGGCGGAACGAGTCATTTTTATCTTTTGCGCGAGCAACAAATTCATCAACTCTATCTAACGTGCCTATTTCTTCAAGCATTGTTAAACATGCTTCATTAGCACCGCCATGAGCAGGTCCCCATAATGAAGCAACACCTGCGGCTATACAGGCATAAGGGTTGGCACCAGATGAACCGGCTAAGCGTACTGTTGAGGTAGACGCATTTTGCTCATGATCGGCATGTAAAGTAAATATTCTATCCATCGCTTTAGCAATCGTTTTACTCACTTTATATTCTTCAGCAGGCACAGAAAACATCATATGAAGAAAGTTTTCTGCGTAGGTAAGATCATTGCGAGGATAAACAAAAGGGTGCCCCATGCTATATTTAAATGCCATAGCAGCAATAGTTGGCATTTTCGCGATTAAGCGGTGAGCACTTCTTTTGCGTTGTGCAGGGTCTTCAATATCTAAATCACTGTGATAGAAAGAAGACAATGCCCCGATGACTGCACATACCATTGCCATTGGATGCGCGTCAGGTAAAAAACCATGGAAAAAATGTGCTAATTTCTCATGAACCATCGTATGAGTAGTAATAATTTCTTTAAAATCATCGTATTGAGATCTTGTTGGTGCGGTGCCATTTAATAAGATATAACAAACTTCTAAGTAACTTGCTTGTTTTGCTAGGCTATCTATAGGGTAGCCGCGGTGTTGCAAAACGCCTTTGTCACCGTCAATATAGGTGATGGCAGACTCACAAGAAGCCGTAGCTAAAAAGCCAGGATCGTAAGTAAAAAAGCCATGACTACCTAAAGTTCTAATATCAATAACGTCGGCACCTGCAGTACCGCTAAGAATTGGAAAGTCGGCTATTTTTTTGCCGGCAATACTTAGAGAGGCTTTCGATTCAGCCATATGTTCTATCCCCTATTAATTATAATTTGAAATTTATTTTTTTACTATTCTGCTAATGTTAACACTAAATTGTAATACTAATTTAAAAGCAGAATGAAAAAATAATCAGTATTTGTGAATATAAAACTGCAAACATTCTACCCTAAATGACTAATAAAATGTAATAGCCTTTAGACTAAAGTTTGACTGATGTCACAAAATAGTTCAAAAAATGAACACTGCTTTTTCTTCGCTAGTTGGAAAATTGTATTTATTTAATATCGGCTATATACTTAATGGGACCTGTGATCTTTTTTAGTTTTAGAATATAGTTTTGATTTTAATTGAAATTTTATAGATGAAAAATTACTTATTTAAAAAGTAGTACAAACTAAAAAAAATTATCGCTCACTTCGGGAATTATTATTTGCAATTTATTTACAATGAATTTTTTAAGGTAAATAAACCGTAAAAGGTGATTCATGAGTAACAATAATAAAAGTTGAAGGCTTTCGAGCTCTTTAGGCAACAATTGTGAAAAAACAACGTCCTGTAAATCTAGATCTAACTACAATAAAAATGCATATAGCCGCTAATGCATCAATACTTCACCGAGTTTCAGGTGTAATGATAGTATTTGCTATTGGTATTTTATTGTGGACACTTTCATTATCTCTTTCTTCTGCTGAAGAATTTGCCCAAATTCAAGGCTACCTTGATGGCATTTTTTTTAAGTTTATTATTTTTGGCTGTCTTTCAGCGCTGACTTTTCATTTTTTAGCGGGTGTTCGTCATTTGCTGATGGATTTAGGTCACTTTGAAGAATTAGTTTCAGGTAACACTACAGCTAAATTAATTTTAGTTATTTGGTTAGCTGTTTCTGCTTTAGTGGGGGTTTGGTTATGGTAAATGTCGTCTCATCAGCAGGCCGAAATGGCGTGCATGATTTTATATTAATAAGAGCTAGTGCAATTATTCTTGCGCTATATACCTTACTTCTTGCTGGTTTCTTTTTAATAACACCGAGTGTTACTTATGAAATATGGCATGATTTCTTTGCTTGTATTATTGTAAAAATAGCAACCTTATTAGCGTTAATGTCGTTACTTGTTCATGCCAGAATTGGGCTTTGGCAAGTGTTTTCAGACTATGTTAAACCTGCTTTTTTACGCGGTGCATTGCAATTTTTCTTTTCAGTTCTCTTATTAGCCTATGTTGCAGCAGGCTTTTTAATAGTGTGGGGTGTATAAGTGAGCGTTCCAATTCGTGAATTTGATGCCATAGTTATTGGCGCAGGCGGTGCGGGTATGCGCGCTGCATTAGCAATTTCTGAGTCAGGCAAATCTTGTGCCTTGATCTCAAAAGTATTTCCAACTCGTTCTCATACAGTGTCAGCTCAAGGTGGTATTACTGTTGCTTTAGGTAATGCCCATGAAGATCATTGGGAACAACATATGTACGATACCGTTAAAGGCTCTGATTATATCGGTGACCAAGACGCAATTGAGTATATGTGTAAAGTAGGACCACAATCCGTTATTGAATTAGAGAAAATGGGTTTGCCTTTTTCTCGTACCGAAGAAGGTAAAATTTATCAACGTCCCTTTGGTGGTCAATCTAAAAACTTTGGCGGTGAACAAGCAGCCCGTACCGCAGCAGCAGCTGACCGTACAGGCCATGCTCTTCTACATTGTTTATATCAGCAAAATGTTAAAAATAAAACCAATGTTTACTCTGAGTGGTACGCATTAGATTTAGTTAAAAACAGTGATGGTGCCGTAGTAGGTACTACCGCTATTTGTATCGAAACCGGTGAAATCGTTTATTTTAAAGCCCGGGCAACGGTACTTGCTACGGGTGGCGCAGGACGTATATTTGCTTCAACCACTAATGCTCATATTAATACCGGTGATGGTGTTGGTATGTCACTTCGTGCAGGCATTCAAATGCAAGACATGGAAATGTGGCAGTTCCACCCAACGGGTATTGCTGGTGCTGGTGTACTTGTTACTGAAGGTTGTCGTGGTGAAGGTGGTTATCTTCTAAATAAAGATGGTGAACGCTTTATGGAGCGTTATGCGCCAAATGCTAAAGATTTAGCCGGCCGTGATGTTGTTGCTCGCTCAATGATGACGGAAATTCGTGAAGGTCGTGGTTGTGACGGCCCTTGGGGTCCACATATTAAGCTTAAGCTTGATCATTTAGGCCGTGAAACTTTATATAAACGCCTACCGGGTGTTTGTGAGTTATCGAAAACCTTTGCCCACGTTGATCCTGCTGATGAACCCATTCCTGTTATACCTACCTGTCATTATCAAATGGGTGGCGTACCTTGTAATGTTAATGGTCAAGCGCTTAATGTTGCTGCAGACGGCAGTGAAAGTATTGTTGAAGGATTATTCGCGGTTGGTGAAATTGCTTGTGTATCAGTACATGGTGCTAACCGTTTAGGTGGTAACTCATTACTTGATTTAGTGGTGTTTGGTCGTGCAGCAGGTAATTTCTTAGGCACATACTTAAATGAAACTCAAAACGGTAACGATGCCTCAGAATCTGACTTAGAAGCTTCTTTAGCGCGTACAAACCGTTGGGAGTCATCAACTAAAGGTGAAGACCCAGTACAAATTCGTAAAGACTTACAATTGTGCATGCAAATGAACTTCTCGGTATTTCGTGAAGGTGAAGCTATGGCACAAGGTATGAAAGAATTAACTGAAATTCGTGAACGCCTTAAAGATGCTAAGTTAGATGATAAGTCATCAGAGTTTAACACCCAACGTATTGAGTGTTTAGAACTTGATAACTTAATGGAAACAGCTTTCTGCTCTGCAAAAGCTGCAAACTACCGTACTGAATCTCGTGGTGCACACGCAAGACAAGATTTCACCGAACGTGATGATGAAAACTGGTTATGCCACTCAATTTATACGCCACAGAGCGAAGAAATGAGTAAGCGTGATGTTAATATGAAACCCATTCACCGCGAAGCTTTCCCACCGAAAGCACGTGTTTACTAAGGACTTAATTGTAGGAGATATACGATGAAACAACATTTTTCGATTTACCGCTACAATCCTGATGTAGACGCTAAACCTTACATGAAAGACTATGAGCTAGACGTTCCTGAAGGCTCTGATTTAATGATATTAGATGCGCTTATTTTATTAAAAGAGCAAGATTCTACTTTATCATTTCGCCGTTCATGTCGTGAAGGTGTGTGTGGTAGTGACGGTTTGAACATGAATGGCAAAAATGGCTTAGCTTGCATTACGCCATTGTCAGAATTTAAAGGCGATAAAATAATTTTACGTCCGTTACCCGGTTTGCCGGTAGTGCGTGATTTAATTATTGATATGAGTCAGTTTTATGAGCAGTATGAAAAAATTAAGCCTTACTTAATTAATGATGCTCAGCAACCGGCGCGTGAAAATATACAAACTATTGAAGAGCGTGACAAACTCGATGGGCTTTATGAATGCATATTGTGTGCCTGTTGTTCAACTTCTTGTCCTTCTTTTTGGTGGAATCCTGATAAATTTATTGGGCCTGCGGGTTTATTACATGCTTATCGTTTTTTAATTGATAGCCGTGATACAGCAACAGAAGAACGTTTGGATAATTTACAAGATGCTTACAGTGTATTTCGCTGTCATGGCATTATGAACTGTATTGATGTTTGTCCTAAAGGATTAAACCCAACGAAAGCTATCGGTCATATCAAATCGATGCTACTAAGTAGAGCGGTATAATTACTTAAAAAGATGACAGCAGAATGTTTACAACGTTTACTTATGTAAACATTCTGCTATTTTAAATAGTAATAATGATTATTTACAAATAATGGTAATGTTTTTCTCAATAATAAACTTTTATTTTTATCATGAAATAATTGAAATTTATAAAGATTAAAATCATTACGTTTTTTTTTGCTAAATACAAGCAAAGGAACAGGGCATGCCAGAAGGTGTAATGAAGGCTTGGCTAGAGTCTTCCCATTTAAACGGTGGTAATATCGTTTACATTGAAGAAATGTACGAGTCGTATCTAGATAACTCAGAATCTGTATCAGCAGAGTGGCGAGATATCTTTCAACAACTCCCTAAAGTTGAAGGTAGTGAGGTCGAATATAGACACTCTACTGTACGTGATGAATTTAAAGTTTTAGCGAAAGAAACACATAAGCAAGTTGTTTCCAGTGGCAGTGATGTCAAACAAGTTAAAGTTTTACAATTAATCAATGCTTTTAGGGTTCGTGGTCATCAAAATGCTAATTTAGATCCCTTAGGTTTATGGCAACGAGATAAAGTGCGCGATTTGCAATTGTCTCACCATGATTTATCAGAAAATGATTTTGATAATACCTATAACGTGGGTTCATTTGCTATTGGTCAAGACTCAATGAAGTTAGGAGCATTATACAAAGCGCTACGCACTACTTATTGTAGTTCAGTGGGTGCTGAGTATATGCATATTACTTCAACAGAAGAAAAGCGTTGGTTACAACATCGTATTGAATCTGTGCAGTCTAAAGCAAACCTTTCAGTTGCGGAAAAAACTGAAATCTTAAAAGGTTTAATTGCTGCCGATGGCTTAGAAAAGTATTTAGGGGCAAAATTTCCCGGTGCAAAACGTTTTTCTTTAGAAGGTGGCGATGCACTTGTCCCTATGCTTAAAGAACTCATAACCCGTGCAGGTGCCGCAGGCGCCAAAGAAGTGGTTATGGGAATGGCGCATCGTGGTCGTTTAAATGTGCTAGTCAATGTTATGGGTAAAAATTCATCAAAACTATTTGATGAATTTGGTGGTAAACATGATGAAGTAATAGGATCTGGTGATGTTAAGTATCATCAAGGTTACTCATCTGATTTTGTTACCCCTGGCGGTAATGTACATTTAGCCTTAGCTTTTAACCCTTCGCATCTTGAAATTGTTAATCCTGTGATTATTGGCTCTGTACGTGCTCGTCTTGATAGGCGTGACTGTAATCGAGGTGACTTAGTATTACCTATTACCATTCATGGTGACTCCGCTATTGCGGGCCAAGGTGTGGTACAAGAAACTTTTAATATGTCGCAAGCGCGTGCTTTTAAAGTAGGCGGTACGGTGCGTATTGTTATCAATAATCAAGTTGGTTTTACAACCTCAAAAGCAGAAGACACTCGAAGTGGTGAATACTGTACTGAAATAGCCAAAATGGTACAGGCGCCTATCTTGCATGTGAATGGCGATGATCCTGAAGCGGTTATTTTAGTCACACAAATAGCGCTTGATTATCGAAATGAATTTAAACGTGATGTGGTTATTGATTTAGTTTGTTACCGTCGTCATGGTCATAATGAAGCGGATGAGCCAAGTGCAACCCAACCGGTTATGTATAAAACGGTTAAACATCATGCAACACCGCGTCAATTATATGCTGAAAGGTTAGTGGCTGAAGGTAGTTTGCCGATGACCACAATTGATGAACTATCGTCTTATTACCGTCAATTACTTGATGAGGGTCAGTGCACTGTTGATCAATGGCGTCCGATGACTGAACATTCAGTTGACTGGACCCCTTATATCGGTCATGACTGGGATGATGAATATGACCATGAAATACCATTAGATAAATTAAAGTCATTGGCAGTTAAAGTATCTTCTTACCCTGATGATCATCCCGTACATTCACGCGTTAAAAAGATTTACGATGATCGCCTTAAAATGGCTAACGGTGAAAAGTTACTCGACTGGGGGATGGCTGAAAATTTAGCCTATGCGTCAATTGTAGATGCGGGTGATCGAGTGCGTATTACCGGGCAAGATGCTGGTCGAGGTACTTTCTTTCATCGTCATGCGGTATTGCATAATCAAGATGACGGTAGTACTTATTTACCATTACAAAACATAAGTAAAGAGCAAGGGCCATTTGATATTCATGACTCTGTACTGAGTGAAGTATCAGTATTAGCCTTTGAATATGGTTATACCACTGCCGAGCCAGCAGGCTTAACCATTTGGGAAGCTCAATTTGGTGATTTTGCTAACTGTGCGCAAGTCGTTTTTGACCAGTTTATTAGTTCAGGCGAACAAAAATGGGGGCGTTTATGCGGCTTAACCATGTTGTTACCACATGGTTATGAAGGTCAAGGACCTGAGCATTCATCGGCTCGGTTAGAACGTTTCTTGCAACTTTGTGCCGATCACAATATGCAAGTTTGTGTGCCAACAACTCCTGCGCAAGTATTTAATATGTTGCGTCGTCAAGTTGTTCGTCCTATGCGTCGTCCATTGGTTGTTATGTCTCCTAAATCATTATTACGTCATCCTTTAGCCGTTTCTTCGTTAGAAGAATTGTCAACGGGTGTTTTTCATAACGTGATTGATGAAATAGATGACTTAGATCCTAAATCGGTAGAGCGAGTCGTTTTTTGTAGCGGCAAGGTTTATTACGAATTATTAGATCAACGTCGCAAAGATGAATTAAACAATGTTGCTATTATTCGTATTGAGCAACTATACCCATTTCCAGAAGATGAACTTGACAGTGTGTTGGCGAAATATCAACACGTTAAGCAATTCGTCTGGTGTCAGGAAGAACCGCAAAATCAAGGTGCTTGGTATTGTTCTCAGCATCATTTTAGAGCGGCAATCCCTGATGGTACTTATTTGATGTATGCTGGGCGTAAGCCTTCTGCAGCACCCGCTGTTGGTTATATGTCAGTTCATGTAAAAGAACAGCATGCGCTTGTTGATCAAGCATTAACTCTTTCTTTTTAGTAAAGATTGTTTGTAAGGAATAAATAAATGACAACCGAAATAAAGGTTCCCGTATTACCTGAATCAGTTGCAGATGCAACAGTAGCAACTTGGCATGTTCAAGTGGGTGATAGCATTACAAGAGACCAAAACCTTGTAGATATTGAAACTGATAAAGTAGTTTTAGAAGTAGTGGCTACAGATGATGGCGTAATTACTGAAATTAGCCAAGTAGAAGGCGCAACGGTATTAGGCGATCAAGTGATTGGCGTGTTTTCTGAAGGAAGTGATAACGCGCAAGAAACTTCAGCAGCACCTGCTGAGTCAACATCAATAACAACCGGAACAGAAGCTAATATCATTGATATTGTTGTTCCCGTTTTACCTGAATCAGTTGCTGATGCAACAGTTGCTACTTGGCATGTTGAAGAAGGTGATGTGGTTTCTGTTGATCAAAACTTAGTTGATATTGAAACTGACAAAGTTGTATTAGAAGTGGTAGCACAAGAATACGGCGTTATTGGTAAAATACTGCATGGCGTAGGCGATACCGTATTAGGTCAACAAAAAATTGGTGAACTTGCAGCAGGAGCAACGACAACGTCTGCACCGGCTGCTTCAAAATACGAAGCAATCAGTGCTGATGAGTTAGCCAGCCCTTCAGTTCGTCGTTTGATGACTGAAAAAGGCTTATCTGCTGGTGATGTTAAAGGCTCTGGTAAAGGCGGTCGTATTTCTAAAGAAGATATTGAAGCAGCAGTTGCTGCTAACGCTTCACAAGGAAAAGCGTCAGCACCAACGGCAATAGCAATTCCAGCAACTCAAGACTTAGGTGAACGTTCTCAAAAACGTGTACCAATGACGCGTTTACGTAAAACAATTGCAACGCGTTTATTAGAAGCTAAAAACTCAACAGCCATGTTAACAACGTTTAATGAAGTTAACATGAAGCCCATTATGGATTTACGTAACCAATATAAAGAGTTGTTTGAAAAAACCCATGATACGCGTTTAGGTTTTATGTCTTTCTACGTAAAAGCCGTGACTGAAGCATTAAAACGCTATCCTGCGGTAAATGCATCAATTGACGGTGATGATATTGTCTATCATAACTTTTTTGACATCAGTATCGCAGTTTCAACACCGCGAGGCTTAGTAACACCTGTATTGCGAGATACCGATCAACTCAGTATGGCTGCTGTTGAAAATGGTATTCGTGATTTAGCGATTAAAGGTCGCGATGGTAAACTTTCGCTTGCTGATATGACCGGTGGTAACTTCACCATCACTAATGGCGGAGTATTTGGGTCGTTGTTATCAACACCTATTTTAAATTTACCCCAAGCGGCTATTTTGGGCATGCATAAAATACAAGACAGACCTATGGCTGTTGACGGTAAAGTTGAAATTTTACCAATGATGTATTTGGCGTTGTCTTATGATCACCGTTTAATCGATGGCAAAGAGTCGGTTGGTTTCTTAGTTACTATTAAAGAGTTACTAGAAGAGCCTGCGCGTCTTCTTTTAGATATATAGTGAGTTGATTTTTAATGTTTTCGTACAATTTATAAGACTAAAGTATTAATGAGAACACTACTATAGTGGTTGATTTAATACTATAATTTTACGAATTTTCACAGGCAGTGGCATTTTTATTTTTATAAAAAAGCGGCTGTCATCATTTACAGATAAATGGATAAAGCACCATGAATTTGCATGAGTATCAAGCGAAACAATTATTCGCTGAATATGGATTACCTGTTTCTGAAGGGTTCGCTTGCGAAACTCCTCAAGAAGCAGCAGAAGCGGCTGACAAAATTGGCGGCGATACGTGGGTTGTTAAAACTCAAGTTCACGCAGGTGGACGTGGTAAAGCTGGCGGCGTTAAGTTAGTTAAAACCAAAGATGAAATTAGAGAGTTTTCTCAACATTGGTTAGGTAAAAATTTAGTAACCTACCAAACGGATGAAAATGGTCAGCCGGTGACTAAAATTTTAGTAGAAAGCTGTACCGACATAGCTAACGAGTTATATCTTGGTGCTGTTGTTGATAGAGCTTCTCAAAAAGTTGTTTTCATGGCATCTACCGAAGG
>JAOPTQ010000024.1:33287-33478 GCA_051531915.1 Colwellia sp.
AAGAAACGCCAGAGCTTATTCATAAAGCTGAAATTGACCCGTTAGTTGGTCCTCAGCCTTATCAAGCACGTGAACTTGGCTTTAAACTCGGTTTAACACCCGTTCAAATGAAGCAATTTGTTAAGATGTGTATGGGTCTTGCTAAAATGTTTAATGATTTTGATTTTGCTTTACTTGAAATTAACCCCTTA
>JAOPTQ010000025.1:0-14417 GCA_051531915.1 Colwellia sp.
TCGTTAGCTATACGTTTACGATAGATTAACGAGAATGATGAAAATAACGAAAGCAGTGTACAGAGTACGAGGTAAACAGTTGATGTTCATAATAAAGTCCTTTTATCACTATGCTAGTCGCATAGTTCACATCATGTGATTTAGGGATAATCCCCAGTTGGCATAACACTAGAAGTCTAGCAAAACATTTATAACTTGCTAGTTTTTATTGAAAATAGTTTGATATAAATTGAAATTAGGAAATATATAATATTTTCAGGGGGGAATTCATTGCCTTTTTTGTTTATTAAGTATCACCTGACTGTCGCACTAAAGTACGCCCTACATGAACAGCATAAGCAATACAGCAACAAGATGAATAATTATAAAATTATTTTGTTAAAAAATGAATATACCAAGGCATTGCTTTATCTATACCTTGTTGTATTTTAAATTCTGGTTCAAAGCCGATAAGTGATTTGGCTTTTGATATATCGGCTTGAGAATGGAGCACATCACCGGCTCTAAAATCGCGATATATTGGTGACTTTTTATAATTAACACCATTGCTATTCAATGCTATTTTTAAGCTATTAAATAAAGTATTAAGCGAGGTTCTGTCACCTAACGCTACGTTATACACTTGGTTTTTTCCTGTTTCATCTGCTGTTGCCGCTAGAATATTCGCTTGTACGGCATTTTCAACAAAACAAAAATCGCGGCTAGTTTCACCATCGCCATTAACAAAAAGATCTTGGTTATCAATCATGGCTGCCGTCCATTTTGGAATAACCGCTGCGTAGGCACCATCGGGATCTTGTCGTTTACCAAACACATTAAAATAGCGTAATCCGGTTGAATTTAAGCCATAAGTTGTTTGGAAAACATCGGCATAGAGTTCATTAACATATTTTGTTACTGCATAAGGCGATAAGGGTTTACCTATATGCTCTTCAACTTTTGGTAATGCGGGGTGATCGCCATAGGTTGAGCTAGAAGCTGCATACACAAAAGTGTCTACTTTAGCGTCTTTGGCGGCAATAAGCATATTTAAAAAGCCGGTAATATTAGCCGAGTTAGTCAGCGCTGGGTCGGCAATAGAACGAGGTACAGAGCCTAAAGCAGCTTGATGTAATATGTAATTAACTTTATCTTCTGATAGGTTCAAGGCGTTATTACAGTCCTCAAGTTTACGAATATCGCCTTTAATAAAACTAAAGTTTGCCCATTGCTCATTAGACACTTGGCTTTTAACTTCCTCTAAATTATGTTGATGACCCGTAGCAAAATTATCTAAACCAATAACTTTTTGATCCAACAATAACAAGGTTTCTAATAAGTTAGAGCCTATAAACCCTGCACAGCCCGTAATTAACCATGTTTTAGGTGCTGATTTCAGTTCAGTTTTAATTTGATGATAGCGAGTCATTTTAGTCCTTATTAAAAATAGTGATCTTAAGAAATATAGTTATAAACGAATATCTGCTAATTCAACATCGAGCATATATTTCAAATCATAAATAACATGATCAGTTTTCATAAACGCTTTGATTTCTTCATTTGATAATGCTTTAAATTCATTATGAGCAACTGCAAAAATCACCGCGTCATAATGTCCTTTAATAGGTTTGTTAATTAAGTCAACACCATATTCATGCATAGCATCTTCAGGGTTTACCCAAGGGTCATAAACATCAACATTAATATCAAATTCTTTTAATTCAGTTAAAATATCAACAACTTTGGTATTTCGTACATCAGGGCAATTTTCTTTAAACGTTAAGCCCATCACCAAAACATTCGCGCCGTTAATGGTTAATTTTCGCTTAATCATGGTTTTAACTAACTGAGAAACAACATACTCCCCCATACCATCATTAATTCTTCGACCCGCAAGAATAACCTCAGGGTTATAACCTATCGCTTGTGCTTTATGCGTTAAATAATAGGGATCAACACCTATACAGTGCCCGCCAACTAAACCGGGGCGAAAAGGTAAAAAGTTCCACTTAGTCCCTGCAGCTTTTAATACTTCTTCAGTGTCAATATTTAGTTTATTAAAAATTACCGCTAATTCATTAATTAAGGCAATATTTAAATCTCGTTGGGTATTTTCAATCACTTTGGCGGCTTCCGCCACTTGAATTGATGACGCTTTATAAGTACCTGCTGTGATAATTGAACTATAAAGGCTATCGACAAAATCAGCAATATCAGGGGTTGAGCCTGAGGTCACTTTTAAAATATTGGTCACTCGATGCTCTTTATCACCCGGATTTATTCGTTCAGGACTATAGCCGGCAAAAAAATCTTGGTTAAAAACCAACCCTGATGATTGTTCTATGTGAGGAATACAGACTTCTTCAGTAGCACCGGGATATACAGTTGATTCATAAATAACAACATCCCCTTTTGAAATAACTTGCGCTAACATTTGGCTTGCCTTCACTAAAGGGGTTAAGTCAGGCTGCTTATGCTCATCAATAGGCGTGGGTACGGTGACAATATAAATATTACTTGTTTTCAATGCTTCTACGTCACAAGCATAAGTAATAAAAGCAGAATCCGCTAATTCGTCAGCAGAAACTTCTAAGGTGAAATCATGTCCTTGCTTTAGCTCGGCTACTCGCTTACTGTTGATATCAAAACCTAGCGTTGGGTATTTTTTTCCAAACTCAACCGCTAAAGGTAAACCAACATAACCTAAACCAATAATGGCTATTTTTACGTTATTTAATTCATGTAACATTTAATGCTTCCTTCAATATTTTTCTAGGTATCTTGGTTTTTTGTCCGACCAAGAGGGCAATGAATTACCCCCTACAACAGATCTACATTGATTAAATACCGCTAATAGCCGCTATCGCTACCGCAGTGTTATACATAATGGTGGTTGCGCTAGTCCATAAGGTTAAATTGTTCATGTATTCAGAATCAAGTGGTACAACAATGGTATCACCGGGGCGCAATTTTGATGAGTCAGTATTCGCAAACCAATTACCGCTGTCCATCATTTTTATTTTGCCATTTGCCGATATTATGTAAATAAGACTCTCATCGGCTCTTTTTTTAATACCGCCACTTTGCACTATATAATCTTGCGCATCTAATAACTCATCAAACATATGTGATGAGGTCACTTGTACCTGACCTATAACATTGATCGAATTATTCATGGTTGGCACATATAATATGTCGCCATTATCTAATAACACATCATACTCAGCACTAGATATTATTCTATCCAAATCAATAACCAAACGACCTACGGGCTGTGTTTTTGTTAAATCTGATAGCATTAATTGCGCTTCTTGATAAGATTGGTTTGAATTGCTATCAGTTAATGACTTAGAGGCCATTTCAACCCGCAAATCACTGGCTAGTTTTAATAGGTTTTGTTGCTCTAATTCTTTAAGTTTAATTCGTGAAAATACCGAACCTTCTACATGGGCAAAACGAGTTAACCCACCTGCTTTTTTAATCAAATCAGAAAGGTTTTCTCCGCGACGAATAGTGTATTTCCCCGGAAAAACAAACTCGCCACGCAACTCAATAACATGATTTTCACTCCACGCTGGAATTTTATGAATATTTAACCGGTCTTTACTAATGAGTAACACATTATGCTCTTGCTCTTCTTTAAGAGCCTCAGCAAGGTTTATCGCTATAGTATGTTTTTCAACACCTAAAGCCCCTATTGTATTTCGACTAATATCCGCTTTAGCTAAATAGGCTGATTCGTCAACGCCACCTGCAGCGGCAATTAAATCACTTACACGGCCATTACTAGGTAAAGGATATACACCTGGATATTTAACTTGCCCATCAACCTCAATTAATTGAATAGGTTCGCCAGCGCCACCTTGTTGCTTTAATTTTTGAATAATAGGTAAAAGCAAACGTTGACGAGAGAAAAGACTTAGCTCTTTTATATTAACTTCTTCTTGAACTTCACCACCAATCATTTGCACAATAGATTGATTAACTAACTCCGCAGCAGCTTCTTCATCCGCATTAATATCATATTGAGCATTTTCTTCACCATATTTTTGCCAAAAAAGTTTAGTTTTATGTTTCTTTTTTGCTAGCTGCTTCTCTTTTTCAAATAGTTCTTCTTGGGTAAAAGCTAACGTATCTAATGTCATAGCTTCTTCGCTAATTTTAGAGAAGTTTGAAAAAATGATTATTTTATCATTAGGCAATAATGATAAATTGTCTTCCATGCTAGGGTTTCCTATAGCTTTGGCAAGTGATAGTTGCAAAATTTCAATATTACGGGCAACATCTTTTTCTCGAACCACAAGGGCATAATTTAAATCAGCATTAGCCAGAATATGAGAGTCTACTCTAGGCAACAAATCAGTTATTTTTTGCCCTTGCTGCCATTGATATTTCCCTGGGCGAGTAACAGCGCCAATAACGGTAATTGATTGTTCGAACATTTCAGCGGTTGGCATCACTCGAATATAATCACCTTCTCGAACTATTGCTGACAATTGCTTTTTATCGGTTAAATCAATATTAACAATACTACGTAAATGGCTTTGATTATAACGTTCAACAATAGTTGATTTTGCAAATGCCGACGGTAAAAACCCGCCTGACATGTTAATAACATCTGAAAAATCATCACCTTGCACTAATTCATAAATAGCAGGGCGGCGTACTTCACCATCAACAGTAACGGTTTTTCCTAATGGGGCAATAAAAATCACATCGCCTGACTGCAGTAATATATCGTTAGATGAATCACCATTAATTAACAGCTCATATAAATCAAGCGTCTTAATCAACTTGCCTGAACGTTTTAGTTGAATGTTTCTTAAGGAGCCTATGTCATTGATACCGCCAGCAGCAAATAATGCATGGGTGATACTCGATAATGAGCTTAAAGTATAAGGCCCCGGTTTAAAAGCGCCTCCTAACACAAAAACTCGCATAGAGCGTAAAGAAGAAATACCAACAACGACATTAACACCAATAATACGTTCTTTTATTTTTGTGCTAATAAACAGCTTTAACTCCGTAAAAGTTAAGCCCGCTACGTTAAAAACACCGAGTTCAGGAAAAATAAGCTCTCCCTCTCTATTCACAGTGACTTCTAAGGTTAAGTTTTCTTTACCAAAGACTTGAATAGATAACTGATCACCAGGGCCAATAACATAACCTTCAGGAATAGCAACATCCATAGAAGGGGCGAAAGTAAAGGGTGCATTTGCAAAAACATCATAACCAAAAGGTTTTATCTCTTTAGCATCATCTTCATTTTTCTCTGTTACTTCTTCGGCAAAAGATGGATTACCTTGTTCGTCAAATAAAGTACCTCTTGGAAATACCTGAGTAGTAAAATCATCTTCGCTTGAGCTTGAATTATCACCAGACAATTGAGCTTGCAAGGCTTTATAGTCAATCCCCATGCTTTTAGCCAAAGCTTGTTGCTGGCTTGGCGGTAACTTTTTAAATTGCGCTATTTGTTGCTCACTAATTTGCGCCGAATAAGCAGAAATAGAAAAAGTTAATACCACAAGAGATATTGTGACGATAAAGTGGATTTTTTTAACTAAATATCGAGCAATATTTTGAATAGAAATTGTTGTTAGCACAGAGATGTTCCTGTCATGCGTTTATTTTGAATTCATCTGCAGTTAAATTCATTGAATTTTACCAATAAGATTAAACTACACTAGCAACGCAGCAGTTTATCAGCATATCTATCCCTAAACAACTGACAAATATATAGCTTTGCTCTGTGGTTATCACGAAAAGAAAATAGGGTGATAAAACGCTTTTAAGCGTTAATTAGGAAACTATTCGCTACAGCATTTATATCAAAAAAATCTTTCTTATATCTTCTTAACTTGCCTTTAATGCTTTGCACAGGTATAACTCTTCGTTGTAGAAATTTTCGCATTAACGCAAATTATACCAAGTGAATGAATTGGTATTGACTCAAAAAAATAAATTTTAGGATAATTTTATGAAAAAAACCAATGTTGGTGATTTTTTAGGACACCCAAAAGGGTTGTTCCTTTTGTTTGGTACGGAAATGTGGGAGCGGATGAGTTACTACGGCTTACGTGGTATTTTGGTCTTATATTTAACGCAAGCAACCACGGCCGTAACAATGGGTTGGGGGAATATGAGCACCAAAGAACTTCAAGCAAATGCATTAAGTTACTTAGGTTTATATGGCTTTTTAGTTTATGTAACACCTGTTGCAGGCGGTTGGTTAGCTGATAATGTGTTAGGACAGCGAAAGTCCATTATTATTGGTGGTATATTAATGATGTTAGGGCAATTTGCGATGGCTACGCCATATGCCATGATTTCAGGTTTTGAAAAAGAATTTTTATTTTTAGGCCTTGGTTTATTAATATTAGGTAATGGCTTCTTCAAACCTAATATTTCAACTATGGTAGGCGATTTGTACGAAGAAGGAGATCATCGTCGTGATGGTGCTTTTACCATCTTCTATATGGGTATAAATTTAGGCTCAATTATGGGCTACATGGTAGTAGGTACTATTGCTGAAAAAGTTGATTATCAATACGGATTCCTTGCTGCTGGTATTGGTATGCTAATAGGGGTTATTTTACAACTTTCGTCTTCACAAAAATATTTAGGAGATCTAGGTAAAGAACCTTCAGCTAAGTTATCACAAAAAGAATCAGAGGGTATTGTAAAACCATTAACTAAAGAGGAAAGAGATCGAATTAAAGTTATTTTAATTATGAGTTTCTTTACAATAGTTTTCTGGATGGGTTTCGAGCAAGCCGCTGGTTCAATGACTTTATTTGCAAAAAATCAAACCGATTTAGCTTTCTTTGGCTGGGAGATGCCGGCAAGTTGGTTACAATCGGTTAATCCTTTGTTTATTATTATTCTTGCCCCTATATTTGCAAGCATGTGGATTAATATGGGCGATAAGGAACCTAATTCTACAGTGAAATTTAGCCTTGCATTTCTATTTCTCGGACTAGGTTTTTTGTGCATGGTTGGCGCTGCTTTGCAAATAGGTGATTCCTCAACAGTTAAAGCTCATATTTTATGGCTTGTTGGTGCATATCTATTTCACACAATTGGCGAACTATGCCTTTCGCCTATAGGTTTATCTATGGTAACTAAACTTGCGCCGATGCGTTATTTATCGCTTATGATGGGTATGTGGTTCTTCTTCTCTGGTGTAGGTAATTATGCCGCTGCTGAAGTAGGAAAACTTGTTGGTGAAACTGGGCCATTGCAAGCTTTTGGTGGTGTTGTTATTGCTTCATTTATTTCAGGAATTATTTTATTTTCAATTCGTGAAAAATTAGTCGATTGGATGCACTGCGTTGAAGACGTCCATACCAAAGACTTAAATGAAAAACTTGAAGAAGAGTTATCAGTTACGGCCTCTCATGAAGGTATTTCTGAAACACATAACTAAAATGTAGGTCAGACTTTGCCTATAAGGACGTAGGTACTTAGGCTTTGTCAGGAACAAAAACCTGTAGTCTGACAATAGCTATAAAAATAAAGCTGACAGGTAATTCTTTCAGCTTTTTTATTTTTCTTATTTAGTTGTTTATACTAACCTTATGTTAACGTTATGCTAGTAAAGTTAACAAAAACACATCAACATACCTATGAATACACGTTCACACCTTAGAAAAAAATTTCGTGAAAAGCGAAAGCAATTTTCAACAAATCAGCAAAAAAAAGCCAGTGAACGATTATTACAGCGCCTGTCTGTTCATCCTAAAATAAAATCTGCACAGCATATAGCGGTTTACCTTGCTAATGACGGCGAGCTTGATCCAATCAACTTCATCCACTGGTGTTGGCAGCATAATAAAGATATTTACTTACCAGTACTTCATCCTTTTTGTAAGGGGCATTTATTGTTTTTGCTTTATAACAAAAACACAACTTTAATAAAAAACACTTTTGGCCTTTTAGAGCCAAAACTTGAGGTCACTAGCGTTATTCCAACAGAAAAGCTCGACGTCATATGTACTCCGCTTGTCGCCTTTGATAACACTGGCGAAAGATTAGGTATGGGTGGTGGTTATTATGATAGAACCCTTGCTGCTTGGTATACAAATCAGCAAACGCATTTACCAACTACTTTCTACCCGATAGGCATAGCCCATGACTGCCAACAGGTAGCCTCTATTTCTAAAGCCCCGTGGGATATCCCACTACCAGAAATAATCACGCCAAGTAAAAATTTTACCTTCTAAAAAAGATGACGTTTCTCTACTCATTTATACCCTTATATAGCTTTATTAATAAGCAGTGTTATAATCTTCAGCCAAAATAAGCACACTTGTTTACCCAAGCAATCTCCCTTAGAAATTTACCTTAGCAATCTACCTAAGTGATCGACTTAAAAAGGCAATACAATGACTCAAAATGACATGAAGAAAGCCGCGGCAATTAAAGCATTAGAATTTATAAAAAACGACACTATTGTTGGTGTAGGCACCGGCTCTACGGTTAATTATTTTATCGATGCTTTAGCAACCATTAAAAATAAAATAAATGGTGCGGTATCAAGTTCTGATGAGTCAAGTAAGCGTTTACAGGCACATGGCATTGAAGTATTCGATTTAAATAGTGTTGATGTTTTAGATGTTTATGTGGATGGCGCTGATGAAATAACGCAACACATGAGCATGATTAAAGGCGGCGGTGCGGCATTAACACGAGAAAAAATTGTTTCTGCCGTAGCAAAACAGTTTATTTGTATTGCCGATGCGTCAAAGCAAGTTGCTGTTTTAGGGGCTTTTCCATTGCCTGTAGAAGTTATTCCTATGGCGCGTAGTTATGTTGCGAGAGAATTAGTGAAACTTGGTGGTGATCCTGTTTATCGTCAAGGTGTTGTTACTGATAATGGTAACGTTATTCTTGATGTTCATAATTTATCAATACTTGAGCCCAAAGTAATGGAAGCCAACATTAATGCCATTGTTGGCGTAGTCACTAATGGTTTGTTTGCTGCTCGTGGCGCTAATGTTTTAATACTAGGTACAGAGGCAGGCGCCAAAGTTATCAACTAAACGGCTTTGTTATAATTTATTGTTCAAAAAGCCAACGAATAAATATTCTACTTTAGGTAAAATATCTTTAGAGTTTATGCACTATATGTTATCTTACTTGCAATTATAGATATCTAGCCATCTAAACATATTTTAATTTACCTAAAATTTAAGCATTAACGGATAAGTGAAACCAACAACCATGACTACAGTAAATGAAAACTCATTAGCAAAAGACAAAATTAAAATTTTATTACTTGAAGGTGTTCATCAAAGCACGCTAGAAGAGCTAAGAATTAAGGGCTATTCTAATATTGAATATATAAAAACGTCACTTAATGAAGCCGAACTTATTGAGAAAATTGCTGATGTACACTTCATTGGTATTCGTTCGCGCACTCAATTAACCGAAAATGTACTCAGCCATGCTAAAAAATTAGTCGCTATTGGTTGCTTTTGCATTGGTACCAATCAGGTCAATATAAAGGCAGCGCAAGTACTTGGTATTCCGGTATTTAATGCCCCTTTTTCTAACACGCGTTCGGTGGCAGAACTGGTATTAGGTGAAACCTTATTACTGCTTCGTGGCATTCCTGAAAAAAGTACCAAAGCACATCGTGGTGAATGGTTTAAATCAGCTATAGGCGCTGTTGAAGCTAGAGGAAAAACGCTTGGTATTATAGGTTATGGCCATATTGGAACTCAACTTGGTATTTTAGCTGAAACCTTAGGTATGCGTGTACGATTTTATGATATTGAAACTAAACTTCCTTTAGGAAATGCCAGTCAAGCAAGCTCTTTAAATGCATTACTTGGCGAAGCTGACATAATTAGTTTACATGTTCCTGAAACACCACAAACACAAAATATGATCAGCACTGCTGAGTTTTCAGCAATGAAAACCGGCACTATTTTCATCAACGCTTCACGTGGCACGGTTGTTGATATTGATGCACTCGCTGAAGCGTTAACGAGTAAAAAAGTTGCCGGCGCTGCCATTGATGTATTTCCTGCAGAGCCAACAGGAAACAATGAAGAATTCATTTCGCCATTACGTGGCTTCGACAATGTTATTTTAACCCCGCACATTGGTGGTAGCACTAAAGAAGCTCAAGCAAATATCGGTTTAGAGGTAGCAAGTAAACTCGCTAAATATTCAGACAATGGCTCAAGTTTATCTGCCGTTAACTTTCCTCAAGTTTCATTACCTGAACATATTGGCACAAGTCGACTATTACATATTCACCATAACCAACCGGGTGTTTTAACGCACATTAACCAAGAATTTGCTGAGCATAATATCAACATTGCCGCCCAGTATTTACAAA
Source organism: Colwellia sp. (assembly GCA_051531915.1). GTDB lineage: Bacteria > Pseudomonadota > Gammaproteobacteria > Enterobacterales > Alteromonadaceae > Colwellia. The sequence continues at coordinate 10,328 of JAOPTQ010000025.1, forward strand.
CAGATAGTCAAATTGGCTATGTGGTTATTGATGTTGAAACAAAAAATAGCGCTTTAGCATTGAAAGCATTGAAAAATATTGAAGGGACGATCAGAGCAAGAATTTTACATTAGCGCTCAACTCACCTTACTTATAACTCAACAAATGGCTCATTATGAAACTTTTAATTCGTAACCTTTCACGCTCTACCACTGAACAAGAAATTCGCATTTTGTTTTCTGCTCATGGCTCGGTGACAACATGCGACCTAGTGTTAGACCAAGAAACGGGTAAATCCAAAGGTTTTGCTTTCGTTGAAATGCCTAATGAGAGTGAAGCACAAACTGCAATTTCTACCTTGCACGAAACAAGAGTTGCAAAAAATAGAATTCGCGTAAAAATCGCTCAGAAATAAACAGCTAGCTATACAAAGCATAAATTAATACAAAACGGGAATCAGCTTTAATTTGAAGCTAATTCCCGTTTTTATAATATTATGCGATCAATTATTTGCTAATCAGCAGATATAATTGCAACACCTGACACTTCGACAACTGTTTTGGCATTTGCCCGTTCAATAACTTTTAACAAGGTTGTTTGAATCGTTTCATCTTTTCTAACATCACCTTCACTAGAAAACCTTTGCTCTTGAACATCGCCACCTTCTTCTAAAGTAAAACCAATGGCGACTTCCGTTGCACAATCAGCTGCTTTGCCATAATAAGCCAATGAAATTTGAGGATAGCCCTGAAATCCCTTTTTAACTCGCTTTGCTATACGTTTTGTCGATTTATCTAAATTCATAATATATACCCGTTATTATTCAAAATACAAATTTCAGAGTGCTTTGAATAGTAACGGGTATTTATCCAAAAAGTAATATGTCTATGCTTTTTGCTCAAAGAAAATTTTATTCAATTTGACAATAACGACTAAGTTATCTACATAAACAAAAAATGCTGTTCATTTTAAATGAACAGCATTTCAGGTTTACACTTATTTTTTATGACAAACAACTGCCATTCAACTAATCAACGTCAGTGTTTTCGCCTTCAACATAACCAAAGTTAGCCAAAATACCGCCATCAACGTAAAGAACTTGTCCATTAACAAAGTCTGCGGCCTTAGAAGCTAAAAACAACACGGCTTTACCTACATCATCAGCTTCACCCCAACGGTTAGCCGGCGTACGAGTCATCACTAAATCGTTGAACGGATGACCATCAACACGAATTTCCGCCGTTTGACTTGTGGCAATATATCCTGGACCAACACCGTTAACTTGCAAGCCATATTTAGCCCACTCACAACACATATTTTGCGTTAATAGTTTCAAACCACCTTTGGCAGAAGCATAAGCAGATACGTTTTGACGTCCGTATTCACTCATCATTGAACACATGTTGATAATTTTACCCGTGCGACGCTCAATCATACTCGGCGCTACACGCTTAGATACGATAAATGGGGCAACCAAATCAATATCAATAACTTGGCGATAATCTTCTACTGGCATATCAAGAATTGGAACACGTTTAATAATACCCGCGTTGTTAACCAAAATATCAATAGGGCCCACTTCTTTTTCAATTTGAGCAATACCTTTGTCTACTTCTTCTTCAATGGCCACATTGAAGACTAAAGTATAAATATCAATACCTTCTTCAGCGTAGGCTTTTTTAGACTCTGCAAGTTTATCTTCAAAAATATCATTAATAACTAATTTCGCGCCCGCTTTTGCGAGCAATCGACCACATGCCATACCAATACCATGAGTACCGCCAGTGACTAAAGCTACCTTTCCGGTTAAATCAAACAATTCATTGACCATGTTTCTCTCCTACAAATTAATGTTGTGATAATAAAATAGCGCTAAAATTTCAGCTAGCACTCCATCAGATTACTAAAACTGATAAGTAGTTCTACCAATATAACCACGCCAATTTTTATATACACGTTCTATTTCAAGGCGCAGGTTTCAGCTCGTTGAAATGGAACGGGTATACTCATAAATCCATAATTTTCCGTCAAATCTTCTAAATGACAGATAAATTTTAAACTTATAAAAAAATAATGTACCTAAATGAACAACTATACTTGAATAACCTACATTACAAACCACCAAATAGGCTTTATTAGTTGACACAATAAAATTTACCATAGAGATAAAGTAATTTCATGCTTTATATTCATAATTATGAAATTAAATTACATAATTGTAATTTAATAACAAATTTACCTATCCTTATTAGACATGGTGATTTAAAAATGACACGATTATGCGCCCATTTATCGCCCAACATAAAGCTGCTGCTAACAAAAAAAACTCTCGCTACAATGACAAATGAATAGCAATAAAATTGGAATATATTAGCTGAAGCTTGTTATTCCCCTAACGGCACTAAAATTTTTCACGTTAGATTTAAACTTAAATACCTAAGAAATAAAAAAGATGATAGAAAAAGTTCGCCTACTAACTTAGTATCTTTAGTATGAATTTAATGAGTATGATCTAAAAGTTAACCCTAGTTATCAGCTATTGATAATACTTCCACACACACTTAAAATAAAAACTAAAAAGGGCAATAACATCACTACTATACTCAAATCACGACTAATAAAGACTAATAAAGACTTAGTGATTTTCCGAGACCATATTGATGATATGTTCACTTTAGGACAAAATATTATATTTCAGTCTTAAATGATAAATGACTATTCATTTAGCTTACTTCAAAACTTATCTACCAATTATCATTAATCCAATCGAACACATTAATTTGACTACGTATAGTGCCGGGTAAGTCTGACTTGATTAGTGACTCTGCTTTACGACCAGATGTCACGCTACTTAAGTCACGGTGATTTAAAACTTTATTTATCATATAAAGTACTTCATACCCCTCTTTTCGGCTAAACATAGTGCTATCGGGTTTACCTGTTATTTTAGGATCATCGCCAGCCGTTACTCTCCAATCATAATGATCGTACTGCATGTCAGATTTTTTGAATTTTGTCACAGTGTTTTCCTTTTCGTTAAAACTTCCCAAATTAGAAGCATTTTTAAGACATAATGCTCAACTGCATACTTTTCAAGTGAGCTTTAAATTTAATTATAATTCTCACGTATATTTCCTTAAAAGGTGTTATTTAATTTCTTACAGTTATCATGCTCTCTTCATTGAATTCACAGAGAAAATAAATGCTAACCAAAGATGTTTGTGAACAATTTCTATCCCATTGCCAGCACACCAAGCAACTATCAACACACACCATAAAGGCATATAAGCAAGATCTCGCAAGCTTTAATCTACTAGTGCAGGAACAGCAGATCTACGACTTTGATAAAAAACAGCTTAAAAACTATGTTTTCCAATTACACAAAATGGAATTAAGTCTTAGAACAATTAAGCGCAGGATTGCTTGTTTAAAATCGATGTTTAGGTGGTTAGAACTAGAAGATATTATTGAAGTTAACCCTTTTCACAAAACGGATGTAAGCATAAAACTACCTAGACAGCTACCGAGAAACATCCCTAAAAACAACCTACGAAAAATGTTAAAGTCTGCGAGAATAAACCTAAATTTACACAAAGAAGATAATTACAACCTAACGACACTCAAAGCGTCAATTTCGACACCTAAACAAGTTAACAAATTGACATCTCTACTAGTTGTTGAGCTTTTATTTTCTACAGGCATGAGAGTTAGTGAATTAGTTAATATAGAAATTTCACAAATATTTTTCAGTGAGAAAAAGATAAAAATATTAGGCAAAGGACAAAGAGAACGTTTCGTCTTTTTACCAAGTAAAGAGTTAACCGAACTAGTTAATTCATACATTTCCTTGAGAAAAATAACCAAACCTAAACACGACTTTTTATTAACTAATAGCAGAGGAAATATGGCTTCCACACACTTTATTCGAAAACTAATAAGAGAGATAGCTATACATGCAAAAATCGATAGAGTCACACCACATATGTATCGTCATTCAGCTGCATGCCAATTACTAGAGTCAGGTGTCGATATCCGCTTTGTTCAAAAACTATTAGGCCATCAAAGTATATTAACTACTCAATTATACACCAGCAGTTTTAGGTGAAACCTT
>JAOPTQ010000026.1:0-108212 GCA_051531915.1 Colwellia sp.
GTTTATAAATATGTGCTATTTTTGCTTTTGAAAAAATTCTATCTGTTTTTCAAGTCGTGAGAGTTTTGTATAAATTTGAGTATTTAGTTTTAAAATATCTTCATTTTGTTTTCTTAATTCACGATTCTTAATGTTGGTATCGGCAAAGCCAAAAATTTTATTCGCAAAAATTGCTCCAACACTACCAAGAATACCAACACCTAACAAAAACATGATAAAAACAGCTGTTCTGCCAATTAAAGTAATGGGGTATACATCGCCAAAACCTATGGTGGTTGAGGACATTACCATTAACCAAAAAGCATCGGAATAATTCTGTATAGGTGAGCCATTAACCGCTATTTCAGCAATAAAAGTTACATAACCTAAGCCAAGGTTTAAAGCTAGGAATAGGACAAAAGAAACAAATGCTAGAATGGCATAATTGTAGTTTGTTACACCATATTCATCTATTTGATAAAGGTGAGTTTTTTCCATCGCTTTTTGAATAACAATCATGGTTTCTATTCCAGTTTAGTAAAGTATATTTTAAGTGCTAAAGCTTTATAGTTAAATCTTTTAATAAAAGTATACATTCTTGTTCTTGAAAAATATGTAACAGTGTTTCATTTTTTAAATGATTTTTCTGAAACCTCATGGCTGTTTTTTAGCTAAATAGAATATAATATTAAAAGAGGTAAATGTTGGCTAGTAAAGCATATATATTTGCACTTTATTAAATTGAAAATAATACATTGTAAGGCTATTATAATGAAAAAAACATTCAACTTTCAAAGTGTAGCGCTTGATCGTGCTGTTTAAAAATGGATTTGTGGACTTTATGAAAACAATTAATGTGATAAAATATTCAAAACATAGTGCTATTACCTCTTTAGCTTTTTCACTCGTATTCAGCCCCACTGTTTTTGCGGCGACAGTCGATAAAAATATTGATGAGTGTTTATTAAAGAACATTAAGTCGGCAGAAAAAAATACATTAGTTGAGACATTAATAAAAAAATGTAATAAAAGTATTGAACGAAAACCAATTAGAGGAGGGGTAATATCAAAACGAATTATTGCTGAAAGAGCAGTTAGATTTGACCCTTATGTAATAAGCCCTCATAAAATGAACTACATTTTACCCGCAACAGTGACAAATGAAATTAATCCTGATGCTTATTCTGATTTAGGTACTTGGGATGAAAATTTTGAAGAAGTAGAGGCTAAGTTTCAATTAAGTATTAAAGTGCCGCTTTTGACAGATACATTATTTACTGAAGGTGATGGTTTGTATTTTGGCATTACCCTACAGTCGTGGTGGCAAATATATTCTGATAACATCTCTAAACCCTTTAGAGAAACGAATTATAAGCCAGAAATTTTTTACTTAACGCCTTTAAATTGGCATCCTTTTGAAGGTAATACAGGGCTTATTGTTGGCTTTGAACATGAATCTAATGGGAGAACTCAACTGTTGTCTCGAAGTTGGAATCGAGCGTATCTAAATTTTCTATATGAAAAAGATAATTTCGCCCTTTCTTTTAAGCCATGGTGGCGTGTTCCAGAAGAAGATAAAACATCAGAATTTGATCCTAAAGGCGATGATAACCCAGATATTGGTGACTATATGGGGCATTTCGAACTCAGTGCTGTTTACAAGTGGCGTGATTATGAGTTTTCAGCCATGGGGCGAGAAAACTTTTCCGAACACCATGGTGCGTTAGAGCTTGGTTTCACCTTCCCATTGTGGGGGAAATTGCGAGGCTATGCGCAATATTTTACTGGTTATGGTGAAAGTATGATTGATTATAACCATAAACAACAGCGACTTGGTTTAGGTATTGCGTTAACTAATGTGCTTTAACGTGTATACGTAGGAGTGATTTTTATAAAGCTAACTTTAGTGTTTTTAGGTTTGAAATCAGGGTCAGGCTGTTGAGGAGTATCTGAACAAGACAGTGATCCTATTAAAAAAATCCTAATAAAATATTTTACATATCGATTTCATTTAAATATTCCCTCTTGATTGGCTTGTATATTTCGTTTAGTTAAGCCAAGCAATTAATACAATGAGTAGGACATAAAACAAAATCCCTACTATATATGCCATGAAAAAATTTTTGTTAGGTTTCCCTTTTAGCTTTTTAAATTCACTATAGCTATGTATTTGATATTTCAATAAACCGAAAGAAATACCCCGTAAAATTCCTGCTCCAGTTATATACAATATAAAATCAAAAGCTAAAGCTACGAAAAAACTAGGTATAAATTCAAATAGTATGCTCATTCGACTATCCAATCGATAGAAATATTACAGTTTATTATGAAAACTTCTCAGCAATGTCCGTCCCATAACTTTCATTTATATTAATATCCCACACATTCAAGATATTAGTAACAATGTAAATGTAACAACAAATTACGATGTTTCAATAATATGGCTAAACTGAGTCATTAGAAAACATATGAAAAAAGTTGAAGGTTATTGTATTCAGTACGTACTTTTAAGTCATACCAATGCCATTAAGTGAACGACCGCTTTGGTGGCTTTGCAACGGTTAGCTTTGATTACAACATATAGATCTAAAGTATCAGTTCAAGTTATTACAAATTGGGCATCTTGACTCTGATGAGGATCTTGTTATCCGTTACTTGCTCCACCTGCAAACCGAAATTATGCTCTAGGCTCTTTAACCATTGGTCAATCTGGGTCAATTCAAATCGACCGCCGATTTTTAACTGTTCAAGTTCTGAGTCAACAATTTCAATATCCAAAAGCGAATAACGTTTTAGTTTTTCAACCACCTGCAATAATGTTTCACCGGTAAATATGAGTTCGCCCTGACGCCATGCTTGCTCGGCAAGCATTTCATTTGCAGACAAGGTTTTTAGCTCAGTTAATGCTTGATTTTTAGCTTGTTGAAAAGAGGTGGTGCTGTCAATACGGGTAAACTCACCTGCATTCATATGAGTAATATCTTGTAATGGGGCTAGGTTTATTTGATTTGGCTGATTAGTCTGTTTCGGTTCATTCGACAGAGACTTAGTTAATGCTAACGCCAATGCAACCTTACCTTCGGTAACTAACACTTCAAGCTGATTACTATTGTTTAGGCTAACATTAAAGGCTGTGCCTACAGCTTGTATCCGACCATTAAGGGCGTATACATTAAAAGGTCGTTGTATATTTGTCGCCACCTCAAAATGCGCTTCTCCTTGTAGCAGCCAAAGCTCTCGGGAGCTGTCTGAATAAGCCACTTTAACCTGACTGCCTGAGTCTAACATCAAGTTCGAACCATCACTTAAAGCAAAGATTTGCTGTTCGCCAATAGCCGTACTAAACATGGTATTGGTATAAGATTCAGGCACTAAAGACTTACTCCACCACGACTGTACGCCAATTACCAACAAACAGGTAGAAGCAAAAGCCAATGTTGGCTTTAATATTGCTGTTTTTATTCTTGTTTTAGCTAGTTCTTCACGCTGTAGCGCTTTATTTTCTGTGAGATCCATTAGTTCACTGAGCAAAATTTTATGCCAAAGTTTGTTTAACCGGTATATTTCTGCCATTCGATCAGGGCTTTCTGCCAGCCAAGCTTTTAAAGCCACTTTTTCTTTAGCTGTTAACGGCTCGTCACCATCTAAACGGATCACCCAATCCCAGGTTTGAGATTTAAGATCACTGACATTCTGGGTAACTTGTTCAAATAAACTCATTGGGTATTCCTTACACCTAATCTTTGACTCTCATTAACAGACGTAACCGGCGTATCATGATGATTATTTATGTATTCATCACAAAATAAACCCGCTTGTTTCAAGTTTTTTTCAACTGTGCTTAACGATACTACTAACTTTTTTGCTATTTCTTTATGCTTTAGGCCATGTACTTTGCGTAACAAGAAAATTTTCTGACATTGTTTTGGTAATTGTTCAATCGCTTGGCAATAGATTCTAATCGATTCCTGAGCCTCTGCTTCACTCTCTAACGATGCGGTGCCATGGTGAGGTATATCTTCAAGGTGTTCTTCAATAAAACCAGTTGCTTGTCTTGCTTTTTTATTTAGTTCATCAAGGGCTAGGTTTTTGGCTATCTGCACTAAAAAAGCAATGGGTTCTACAATTTTTGTATGCTGTTCTGCGCGCCGCGCTTTCAGGTAAGCCTCCTGCACAATGTCTTCTACGCCTTGCTCTGTACCAATAAACTTTTTGACAAAGTTTTTCAGGAACGTACTTTTTTCCACGAATACGCGGGAAATTATCGACATCTATTTACCTTATAAAAATCAACTTGGTATTAATTGTTCGTTATTACTTTAAGTATGACGCACCACACAGAAAAAACCGTAAATAAACTTATGCTATTAAGATGTTTTTAGCACTTGGCTATAGCCCTTCTGTTTTATGGTGTTTACCAACATTAATCACTACTTAACTGTTGATAATATAAAATTATCGTTACGGTTTCTTATCTGTCGTACGTCATAACCTGATGGAGTAAAAATATTAAAAACTATATTAAAAACTATATTAAAAACTATATTAAAAACTATATTAAAAATTATATTAAAAAGAGTTTTGAAAGTTAATATCTGTTTTATTTGAATAGGAAGTTAGCCTTTTTTTAACTCTGTAGCTTTAGTAAAATCAACAAAGTAGATATCCGCCGCAAGTCGTATATTATTATAAACTAATAGAAATAACTTAACCGTGGAGGAATTACAGCATGTTCAATGGCTGTTTTAGTTGCCTGATTGACTCACTTAAACTTAAAAAGAAGTCCAAGGACTTGATTTTACCGGTATTAACTTTATCGACCTTAACTTTACCTGCAGTGCTCATCAATAAAGTTCGTCATACTTTAGCCTTTTTTCTGTTACTTATTCTCTGCGCTTGTTCTAATCAATCTGAATTAAATAGCGTCACGGGAAAAAAATCCACTGAGACATTTACTGAAACTTTCACAGAGACATTAATGCTTAGTGGCACGGGCAGCGACGATGCCATTCAGTGGGACTTTTATTGTGATAAAGGCAACAATTGTGGTGAATGGTCAACCATAGCAGTACCGTCAAACTGGGAGCTGCAAGGCTTTGGTAATTATGACTATGGTCATGTTCGTGAAAAACATAATGAGCAAGGTATCTATCGCCGTGATTTTGATGTGCCGGAAAACTGGCAGCAGCGCACCGTTAAAATAGTCTTCGATGGGGTGATGACAGATAGCACTGTCTTTGTAAACCAACAACAAGTGGGGCCTACCCATCAAGGCGGTTTTTATCGCTTTAGTTACGACATTACTCCTTTTTTGAAGTTTGGTCAGCAAAATGAAGTTAAAGTCGTGGTTAATAAAATATCTGCAGATAAGAGTATTGAATTAGCAGAGCGACAAGCCGATTACTGGGTGTTCGGTGGAATTTTCAGACAGGTGTTTTTACAAACTTTACCCAAAGCGCATATTGACTGGGTTAATTTAGATGCTAAAGCCAATGGGCAGTTTATCGCGGATGTGCACTTACAAGGTCTAGAACAAGCTCTTGAACAGACCGAAGAACAAAATATGGTGCAAATTCAGGCGACTGAAGTGCAAGCGCAAATTCTAGATATGACAGGTAAACCTATGAGTGATTTTTTTACCGCTAACATCGTTGGTGATAAAGCTGAATTGATAACTCAAGTAAAGAATCCCCGTTTATGGACTGCCGAAACACCTAATTTGTATCAAGTCAGGCTTCAACTTAAAGCGGGAGATAAAACCCTACATACTTTAGATAAAACCATTGGCTTTAGAACCTTTGAACTTCGCGCTCATGATGGTCTTTATCTCAATGGGGAAAAAATCATCTTAAAAGGCGTAAATCGCCATAGTTTTCGCCCCGAAACTGGACGCACAACCTCTAAACAAATCAGTATCGACGATATCAAACTGATCAAAAGCATGAATATGAATGCTGTTCGTATGTCTCATTACCCACCAGATGTACACTTTTTGCAAGCGGCTGATCGTATGGGTATTTATGTCATTAATGAGTTAACTACTTGGCAAAAACCAGTACTGGATACCAAGCCTGCACGCCGACTTGTTGAGCAATTAGTGAAGCGCGATCAAACTCACCCAAGTATTTTAATGTGGGCCAACGGTAATGAAGGTGGCTGGAATACCGAAGTGGATGATGATTACGCATTATACGATATACAAAACCGCCCCGTGTTACATCCATGGGAGCTATTTCGAAATATTGATACCGATCATTATCCTACCTATGCTGAATTGTTAGCGAAAAAACCGCAAAACGAAGTGTTCTTTCCTACCGAATTTTTACATGGCTTGTATGACGGTGGTCATGGTGCGGGCTTACGAGATTTTTGGGATTTTATGATGTCTACTCCATTGGGTGCCGGTGGCTTTTTATGGGTACTGGCTGATGAAGGTGTGGTTAGAACCGATCAAGGTGGTCGTATTGATACCGATGGCAATCATGCGCCAGATGGTATAGTTGGCCCTCATGGTGAGCCAGAAGCAAGCTTTTTTACTATTAAAGAAATTTGGTCACCTATTCAAATTGAAAACTTACCAAATGGTGAACTATTACCACAACAGTTTGATGGCCAACTACAAGTAAAAAACCTGTACAATTTTATTGATTTATCTAGCACAAGCCTGGAGTGGAGCCTTTATCAACCGGTAACCGCGTTTTCACCTGACAAGCAATTAGTTGCTAGCGGCAAACAGATGTTACCTGCAATTAAACCTGATGCCTCTGGCACCGTTAACTTAAATTTACCCAAGCAGTGGCAACAGCAAGGATGGTTGGAAGTTGAGTTATTTAATGCTGAAAAAAATTCCATTTGGACAGATGCTTGGCCGATTCAAAGTACAAGCAAGCTTGATCAGTTAACAGCACAAGCATTCATGAAACAGGCGTTTGTAAAACAAGTTAATACGGGTCAGCCCAAAATTGTTGTTCACAACGATAAAGAGCTACAAATTAGCGTTGCTGATCGCACTATTATTTTTGATACAACAACCGGTTTACTTAAATCGTATGCTAAGCAGGGTAATAAATCAGCGTTGACAAACGGCCCACGTTTATTGCGCTCAGATAATGCGCTATATGAAGGTCAATATAATAGCATAGGCACTTGGCTAGCAAACGGTGCCAATACTACAGAGACAGCACAAGCCTTGGCACAACTTAAAATCGAGCAGAAAAAGGATAAGCTAATTATTGGAGTAGAAAATCCGCCAGCAGGTATTAGCAAACTTATCTGGACAGTACATGCAACCGGCTATTTATCTCTTGATTTAGATTACTCTGTAGATGGGAAATACATTTTACATGGAATTGCTTTTAACTATCCCAAAGAAGCTATTGAGCACAAACGCTGGTTGGGCGATGGTCCTTACCGTGTGTGGGCAAACCGTTTAGAAGGTGTTAATTTTTCTGTTTGGGAAAATGACTATAACGAAGGTGTGGCGGGTGAGAACTGGCAGTTTCCAGAATTCAAAGGCTACTTTTCTGATATTCAGTGGCTTACCTTAGGCGCTAAAAATAGTGAGATTCATTTCTCAACAGCAACACCAAACTTGTTTGCACGTATTATGCAGCCTGAAGATGGTGCCCGTCCTGACAACACCGTGGCATTAACGTACAACGGTGAAATTAGCTTCTTACATCGTATTAGTGCTATTGGTACTAAGTTCCATGCGGCACATAATATGGGGCCTCAGGGTCAAGAAGTTGCTGAAAAAGGTACTCGTAATATTAAGCTAAATATATTTTAAACTTTGAAATATCCTAATGTCGATCAGTTAAGGTGCCTTTAACGATCCATTGACCAATTTTCTAACGAGTATATAAAGGCTGCTGAATTTATTCAGGAGCCTTTTTTTGCTGTTATCTATCGTCTTATTTAAATAATAAAGATGTTGACGGTTATGCTTATTCTTTGATTTACAGTAATAGCAATTAGCGATTCATTCTTTAATTGAATGATTGAAATCAAGCATAGTGAATTAACCAACAAGCAGAGATGAAAGTGGACTAATATTTTAAAAAGTAGATCACTCCTTAAAATAAGTCATTGATAACTGATGTCACCGTAGAGTAAGCGCTAACTTTTTATCGATTTTTTGTTTTTAAACCATTTGTAACCTTTGTATACGACTAGCGCAAACAATATCCAGAAAGTAGCATGATAAAAGGCGTGAAGTGATCCTTCACCTAATGCGTGGTCAGTATGTGCGAATGCTTGGCTTGAAAGTAAACTGAAAAAGCTGATAAGTAGGGTTAAAAATTTCATGGTTATTCCTTAGTTTTTAATGACTTTATTAATGGTGTGTTTTGTTAATAACTGCTGAAATTATATTTTCAGCATGCCTTCTTTTTCAATAAATTCAATGATCTCAGCTAAACCTTGTTGAGTTTTCATATTTGAAAAGATGAATTTTTTGTCGCCGCGCATTTTCTTAGTGTCTCTGTCCATTACCTCAAGTGATGCACCAACTAAGTCAGCAACATCTATTTTATTAATAATTAATAAATCTGACTTGGTAATACCGGGACCACCTTTACGGGGAATTTTGTCACCGGCAGAAACGTCAATAACATAAAGGGTTAAATCAGAGAGTTCAGGGCTAAAGGTGGCACTTAAGTTATCGCCACCACTTTCAACTAATACAAAGTCTAAATCTGGGTGTAAAGCTTGTAATTCGTCAATCGCCGCTAAGTTCATTGATGCGTCTTCTCGAATTGCGGTATGAGGACAACCGCCTGTTTCAACGCCGATAATTCGGTCTGCAGCAAGAGCACCATTTTTTGTTAAAAACTCAGCATCTTCGAGGGTGTAAATGTCGTTTGTTACTACGGCCATGTTGTATTTATCGCGAAGAGCTAAACATAACTCGCGTAATAATGCGGTTTTTCCAGAGCCTACGGGGCCGCCAACACCTATGCGTAAAACTTGTTTTTTCATTTTATTCTCTCTTGAATTCAACCCTTAAAATATTTTTATAGGGTAAGTTATATGTGTTATTTATGAACGAAACAGTCGCGAATATTGCGTTTCATGCCACGCACTTGCCATGGCTAAGTGCGGTAAACTTGTGCCAATTTCGTCATCATTAATATTGTTTGCTTTTTCAATAATTTGTTCGGTATTTTCAGATAATGAAAATAATAAATTTTGTGCTTGAGTTTGCCCAAGCGGTATTAGTTTAGTGGCAGCGGCAACTTGGTTATCTATGTACGTCCAACAATAACCACTTTGTGCTGACAGTAAATCAAGGTTAAATACATAAGCGCAAAGTGCAAAAGCGCTGACGAAGCTGATTTCGTTAAGTGCAATAATTGTTTGAAAACTATCAAGATCAATTGCATCTAACTGTTTGATTAATCTTATTAAGGCTTTGCCCATGGCTAAATCAGCCAGTAATAATTCACGGCTTTCTCGACACGCGATTAAATGATTATTCCAATATTCAAAAGCCGCTAAATCGTGATTATTCAATGCGATAAATAAGCGCTTTAAAATGGCGAGATCCGTTTGCGCTATCGATTCTGCTAAATTAATGTTGATCCAACTAGCGGTTGTTTTTGGGCAGGTTAACCAACCCATTTCTACAGCATATTCTAAGCCTTGAGAAAAAGAGAATCCGCCAACAGGCAAGTTAGCACTACACAACTGTAATAGCCTATTTAGCTTAATTACTTGTGTTTGCGGATTATTTTTCACGTTAGTGTGCATGCGAATGCCCGTGATTTTTACTACCGTAAGCACCATTTTCAGGTTCAAAAATAGCGGGGGTATTATTAATGGTTAAGCCGTATTTTTCTGCCAACTCTTCTAACACATGATCAGGTTTAAAACGTACCCATAACTCCCCAATTTGTAATGAGGTATGGCGATTACCTAAGTGATAACAAACCTTACAAAAAGTGAGCCAATCACTAGCAATAGCCGTTGATACTGGCTCTGCTTGTCCCTTAATTTCGATAAACAAACCGCATTCAGTTTTTAACACTTCGCCGACTAACAAGGGATGACCTCGCTCCATAAAAATACCAATGTCTAAACCGCCATCAGTTTTACCTTTAATGCGTGCTTTTTTACGAGTGTCTTGATCTAAGGTGATTGAATCAGTTATTTCACTGTGAGTATGACTAAAGCGTTCGTATGCTTGTAACATGTGCTTTCCTAAAATAAACAATAAAGTTGTGTGAGGGGAAGAGAGGTGGCGGGTTCACAAGTGAGTAATTCGCCATTGGCGCGTACTTCATAAGTTTGTGCATCAACTTCTATTTTGGGCTGCCAGTTATTATGGATCATATCGTCTTTACCAATATTTCGGGTGTTTTTACAAACACCTATTAAGCGTGTCATGCCTATTTTTTCTGGCACGTTAGCATCAATAGCAGCTTGTGACATAAAGGTCATTGATGTATTCGCCGCAGCGCTGCCATGTGCGCCAAACATAGGACGATAATACACAGGTTGCGGTGTTGGTATTGAGGCATTAGCATCACCCATTGGCGCAGCTGCGATAAAACCTGATTTTAAAATCATCGCGGGTTTTATGCCAAAAAACGCCGGCTTCCATAAGACTAAATCAGCCAGTTTCCCCACTTCTATTGAACCAACTTCATGGCTGATACCATGGCTAATTGCTGGGTTTATGGTGTATTTGGCAATATAGCGTTTAGCGCGAAAGTTATCATTGCGTTCGGTATCTGGTGCTAAAGGGCCTCGTTGTTGTTTCATTTTATGCGCGGTTTGCCAAGTACGGGTGATCATTTCTCCGACACGTCCCATAGCTTGAGAATCTGAAGCGATCATACTGATAGCCCCTAAATCATGCATAATATCTTCGGCGGCAATACTTTCTTTACGAATACGAGAGTCAGCAAAAGCAATGTCTTCAGGTATTGATGGATCTAAATGATGACAAACCATCAACATATCTAAATGTTCGTCAATGGTATTAACTGTATATGGACGTGTTGGGTTGGTTGAAGACGGTAATACATTTGGCTCACCACAAGCTTTAATAATATCAGGTGAGTGACCACCACCAGCCCCTTCGGTATGGTAAGTGTGAATAGTGCGACCTTTAAATGCGCCTAAAGTATCTTCAACAAAGCCAGACTCATTTAAGGTGTCGGTATGTATGGCAATTTGCACATCGTAACGCTCGGCAACCGATAAACAATTATCAATAGCCGCCGGTGTTGTGCCCCAATCTTCATGAAGCTTTAAACCACATACGCCAGCTTCAATTTGTTCTTCAAGCGCAATAGGTAAACTGGTATTGCCTTTGCCGAGAAAGCCAAAGTTCATCGGAAAGTCATTAGTCGCTTGCAACATTTTATGAATGTTCCAAGGTCCCGGAGTACAAGTGGTCGCGTTAGTACCTGTTGCTGGGCCTGTGCCGCCACCAATCATGGTAGTAACGCCTGACATTAAAGCTTCGTCAATTTGCTGTGGACAAATAAAATGAATATGGGCGTCAATACCGCCAGCAGTAAGAATTTGACCTTCGCCGGCAATAACTTCTGTACCGGGGCCAACTTCAATATCAATGTTATCTTGAATATCAGGATTACCCGCTTTACCAATAATCGCAATGCGACCTTCTTTAATGCCAACATCAGCTTTGACGATGCCCCAGTGGTCCAAAATAAGGGCATTGGTGATCACTAAATCGACAGTTTCAATGCATGATGCTTGGCTTTGTCCCATGCCATCACGAATAACTTTACCGCCGCCAAATTTTACTTCTTCACCGTATTCGGTAAAATCTTTTTCTACTTCTAACCATAAGTCGGTATCGGCTAAACGAACACGGTCGCCTGTGGTTGGCCCAAACATATGGGCATAAGAATGTTTATCAATACTAGCCATTATAAGTCTCCTTGAATGTCGCCACGAAAGCCGAATACCCGACGTTTACCACGATAAGCAATCAGGGTAACTTCTCGCTCTTGTCCGGGTTCAAAGCGAACCGCCGTACTCGAGGTGATGTCTAAACGATAGCCTTTCGTTAGCTCTCGGTTGAAAACTAGTGCGCTATTCACTTCGTAAAAATGATAGTGTGAGCCAACTTGAATGGGTCGGTCTCCAGAATTAGCGACAGTTATTTTTAATTGTTCGCGACCGACATTGAGTTCGCGATTACCACTGTCTGTTTTTATTTCACCGGGGATCATAATTGCTCCATGGGTTTAGTTTTAGCTAAGATTAGTGATTTCACTGGCTATAACGATTAAATAATAGGGTTATGCACTGTTACTAACTTAGTGCCATCAGGAAAGGTCGCTTCAACTTGCACATCTGAGATCAGCTCGGCAACGCCATCCATCACTTGCTCGCGGGTTAATAAGGTTCGACCATAATCCATCATTTGTGCGACAGTTTTGCCATCGCGCGCACCTTCAATGATCTCCATTGAAATATATGCCATAGCTTCAGGATAATTTAGTTTTACCCCACGATTTAAACGTCGCTCTGCTAATAATGCCGCGGTAAAAATCAGTAGTTTGTCTTTTTCTCTTGGTAATAAATCCATAATTTTCTCTACTGTAAATGTATTAATTAGTTGGTATTCAGTTCGTGTTCAATTATTTTAAAATATTGGTCAGGTATGCCAAATACGCGGAATAGTGGCGTCTTTGTTTAAATATAATGGCCTTATTATTTGCCATAATTGCACAAAGAGCGCTTTACCTTCTTCGGCATGTTGCCCTAAATAACGTATCACTAATAATTTTCGTATTTGGCTGATACTGATTTTATTTTCTGCGCTCGCCTCTGCCATACACTCACGTAATTGTGCGATCAAAGCGATATTTTCAGCATTACTCAGTTTGCCATCTGGCGCGTAAGCCATAAAGGTAGCAAAAACATTGTGATTATTTAAGCCTGCTCGATGCTGATGTATTTGATTGTCAGGCTTGATGGCAATTCTATCGTGATAAAGTAAAGTATCGTCACAATAAACTCGATTTAGTTGGGTATAACTGCCGTTAATAAACAACTGACCTGAGCTCGGTAAACCTAAACAGGTAATATCCCAGCCTAAATAAGCACTATCACTTTTTAAGTGTACATCAACCGTATTAAAGCCATCTGCACCTTCATAAATAATAGTTTCTAGCGGAAAGTTCTCGCACTTTGCTTGATTGGCAAGCTGTAATTGACAATGTTGAACTTGTTTAGAATCGCCAATGGAAAGATCTTCTCGTGCGCGATAAAAGCGATTAGCACCGGGGGTGGTAATTAAGCTGTGTGCTTGCGCGTTTACTTCAATGTTAATACGCAATTCATCACCCGAAACAATACCTGCGGGTGGATGTAATAAATAAACATGTGCACAATCGCGCCCTTCTGGATAAAAGGCTTTTTGCACCGTTAGCGGGCCATGCCGTTTAGTGCGGGTAAGCTGAGTACCATTAGGTGTTAAACTAAAGGTTAATGATAAACTAGCAAGCCAGCTATTTTTAACAGCATTGGGCAAAGTGAAGTTATCACCTGTTGTATTGGCTTCTATATTCGTTACGATGTTAGCTGTCATTTTTGTTAAAATATTTACCTAAAATTACTATGTTAACTATCTTTATATTTTAGAGGGTTAGCCGATGAACCCCTCTAAAATATACGACTTTTAATGGATTAAACAGCTAAATGTTTATTCACTAAGTCGTCGGTCAAATCAGGCATTGCCCCAGAGGCGATAACGTGACCTTTTTCCATTAAAACAAATTCTTCGCCAACGGCGCGAGCAAAAGGTAATTTTTGCTCAACCAGTACAATAGTAATACCGTGTTCTTTGTTTAATTTTAATAAAACATCACGAATGAGCTGTACAATATTTGGCTGAATACCTTCATTAGGTTCATCTAAAATTAAAATATTTGGGTTTAATACTAACGCACGAGCAATTGCCAACTGTTGCTGTTGTCCACCTGATAAGTCACCACCACGGCGATGCAGCATTTCTTTTAATACCGGAAATAATTCGTAAATATGCTCTGGTATGGTTTTACTCTTTTGCCGCTTACAGTTAAGACTAATTTTTAAATTTTCTTCAACCGTTAACTGGGGAAAAATATGGCGTCCTTGTGGAACATAGCCAATACCTAATTCAGGCCTAGCTTCTACGGAGCTTTTTGCCATGTCTTTATCATTAATAATAAGGCTACCTGAACTGATAGGCAACATGCCCATAATCACTTGTAGCAAAGTGGTTTTACCAACACCATTACGCCCCATAATACAGGTGCGAGAGCCTTTTTTAATGTTAAGGGAGAGATCCCATAATATTTGAGTGCCACCGTATTTTTGATCAACAGAAGTTAATTCAATCATTATGCGTTATCTCCATTTTCGCTATTCTCTTTACCGCTAGTTTCACTACAATCTTCGCCATTATCTTCACCTAAGTAGACTTTAATCACTTCGGGGTTTGATTGTATTTCTGACATAGAACCTTCGGCTAATACTGAGCCTTGATGTAAAACCGTTACCTTTTTAGCAATTGAGCGAACAAAGGCCATGTCGTGCTCAACAACCACAACTGAATGCTTACCGGCAAGCGAGGTTAACAATTCGGCGGTACGTTCGGTTTCTTGTCCGGTCATACCGGCAACGGGTTCATCAACCAGTAAAACACGCGGCTCTGCTGCGAGTAACATGCCAATTTCTAACCATTGTTTTTGACCATGAGATAAACGCCCCGCAGGGTAATAAGCTTCTTTGACTAACCCTATAGTAGTTAAAATTTCGCCGATACGATCGCGTTGCTCACCGGTTAGTTTATGGAAAAGTGACGTCCATATACCTTTATCGCCCGCTAAGCTCAGTTCAATATTTTCAAAAACAGTAAGTGCTTCAAATACGGTAGGTTTTTGAAATTTTCGTCCAATACCAGCCATGGCAATTTGAGACTCATCAAGTTGTAATAAATCAACCTGCTGACCAAAACTGACTTTGCCTTTATCGGGGCGTATTTTACCGGTAATTACATCCATTAAGGTGGTTTTGCCGGCGCCATTTGCGCCAATTAAACAACGTAACTCACCATCATTTATATAGAGGTTTAAGTCATTTAATGCTTTAAATCCGTCGAAGCTGACACTGACACCTTCCACGTATAAAATAACGCCATGTCGGGTATCTGGCTTAATATTTTCGGTAGCCATTAATGGGCTGCCTGTACTATCAAGGATCATTATTTAGCCTCCGCTTTGGCTTTTGAATCTTGTAACGCATCTTTTGTTTTATCTTCAGCACTAAAGATAGATAACTTATCGAAAAGATTTGGTAACAAGCCGGCGATACCTTTGGGTAATAGTAAAGTCACTAAAACAAATAGGCCACCGAGAGCAAATAACCACGCTTCGGGCATAATGGCAGTAAATCGTGTTTTTGCATAACTAACCACAATCGCGCCAATAATTGCACCGTATAAGGTACAGCGACCACCAATAGCAACCCAAATAACCATTTCAATAGAGTTAAGCGGTGAGAATTCTCCTGGATTAATAATACCGACTTGCGGTACATATAATGCACCGGCAACACCGGCGAGCATGGCAGAGACCACAAAGATCCATACTTTGTAATGCTCCGGTTTAAAACCAACAAAACGGACACGGCTTTCTGCATCACGGGTGGCGGTAATAACGCGACCCATTTTAGAGTTAACAATGTAATTACTTACCCAGTAACCAATAGCTAAGGCGATAGCGGTAATAACAAATAAAGCTAGCTTGGTGTGTGGGTTTTGTAATGAAAAGCCAGCAATTTCTTTAAAATCAGTTAAGCCGTTATTGCCACCAAAACCCATTTCATTTCTAAAGAAGGCTAACATTAAGGCGTAAGTCATCGCTTGCGTCATAATGGATAAATAAACACCACTTACCCGCGAGCGAAATGCCATTGAACCAAAAATATAAGCCAGTAAACCGGGGCCAATAAACACCATGGCAATCATCCAAACAATACTGCTAGAGCCTGCCCAAAACCAAGGTAATTCTGTCCAACTTAGAAAGACCATAAAATCAGGTAAATCGGGATTACCATAAACACCACGGTCGCCAATTTGGCGCATTAAATACATACCCATAGCATAGCCGCCTAGGGTGAAAAACGCGCCGTGGCCTAAACTTAATATGCCGCAGTAGCCCCAAATTAGATCAACCGCTAATGCCAATAAGGCATAACATAAATATTTACCAAATAAGCTGACGGTGTAATCACTGACATGCAGTAGTGAGCCATCGGTAAAAAATAAGTTACAGAAGGTCACGTACAGTGTTGCGATAAATAAAGTGCCAATAACTACGTGTAAATGGCTTAGCGTTTTAAATAGTTGTTGCAAAGAAAATTTTTGCATTGAAGTTGAATGAGTCATTACTCTGCCGCTCGCCCTTTTTGAGGAAATAATCCTTTAGGTCGTTTTTGTATAAACAACACTAAACCGACTAGCACGATAATATTCGCTAACACCGAACCTACTGCCGGCTCGAGGAATTTGTTAATGGAACCCAGTGACATAGCGGCAACTAAAGTTCCCCATAAGCTACCGACACCACCAAAAACAACCACTAAAAATGAATCAATAATATAAGCTTGACCTAAGTTTGGCCCCACGTTGGTTAATTGACTTAATACCACACCGGCAACACCGGCAATACCTGAGCCTAAACCAAAGGTGATAGCGTCTACCCAGTCACTTTTAATACTTAACGCTCTGGCCATGTCGCGATTTTGTGATACTGCACGTACATGTAGACCCAGTGATGTTTTTTTCAAAATAAGTAATAGCGTACAAAACACCATTAATGAAAAAATAATGATATATAAACGATTGTAGGTTAATGAAAATACTGGGTTGATTACCCAAGATCCGGTCATCCATTCGGGTGCTTGCACTTGACGATTAAGTGGTGAGAAAATGCTTCTAACCAGTTGTTGTAAAATAAGCGAAATACCAAAAGTGGCGAGTAATGTTTCTAATGGACGGCCTTTTAAATAACGAATAACGCCACGTTCTATAATGATACCAACAAAGCCTGACACCAAAAAAGCCGCAGGAACAGCCATTAACAGTGAGTATTCAATTAAGTTAGGGAATGCAAGTTGAATAACATAAGTGGTATAGGCACCTAACATCATCATTTCGCCATGAGCCATATTAATTACGCCCATAACACCAAAGGTAATGGTTAAGCCTATGGCTGCTAGTAATAGCACAGAGCCTAAACTTAAACCAAAGAAGATGGTTTCAATAACTTCATAAAAACTACGCTTATCTTCAATACTACTAATCACTTTAGTTAAACTTAAGACTAAGGTTTTTTGTTCGGGTGTTTTGTTTTTTTCAGGTAACGCCGATAATGTTTTTACCATGGCGTTTTTTACTGATGGCTCTAAGGTGTTTTCAAGTTGGCTAATAGCTGCTATTTTTTCAGCATGAGAACCTGTTTGTAATTGATTAAGCAATAAAGTGATATTCATTAATTCGCGAACATCTTCATCTTTTTCTTGTGTTATCAACTCTTGTACTGCCGCAAGCCCAGAAGCAGACGGATTATCAAGCAGCTGTTTTACCGCTTTAATGCGTACAGGCTTGTTTGGGTTGGTAAGGTCTATTTTAGCAATATAACTACGAATATTACCGCGTAATCGGTTGTTCGTTTTAACTTTTCTTAAGCGAGATTTTTTAACTGGCGTTAATGTTTGGCCGGTTAAAATATTGGTTAACGCATAGAGAGAATCTTCTGATTTAACGGCACGAACCACGGTTTTATCCGTTTTTATGTAATACAGTTCGCCTTTGATCATAAACTGTAAAATGTTGCGCGTTCTTTTGTCACTAGTTTCCGCTATTTTGGTTACTAGCGGTGGCATTTTTTTTAATTTGGTAGCGGTCAGTTTATTGACTAACTGTGCCAAGGTTGAATCTGTATTAGTATTTTTAGCGGTACTTACATCTTGCTCTGAGCTCACATTAGCAAAAGCTTGCAGAGATATAATACAACTAATTAATACAACTAATAATACAGAGAATAATCGCTTCATCGCGTATTCCTTCTTAATTTTAAAACAGATAAGGCTCTCACTTCGCTGATTCAAAATATTTTTTAATTTGATAAATGTTTTGGTGTCTATAATCAAAGCATTGTTTATTGCTATAGGTACTAATGAAAAAGCTCAGTTACCAGGGAAAGAGTAACTGAGCAATAGTTAGACTAAACTTAGAAATTTTGACCTGAACACTTTGCCGTTTTCACATCAAAGTTGCCGCATTTTACTGGCGCAGTCCAATCAGAAATTAGGTTTTTTGAACTGGGTAAAAAGTCAGACCATGCATCACCAATAACGGTATCTGGCGTTTCTGAAACCACTTCAAATTGACCGTCTTCTTGAATTTCACCAATCAGTACTGGCTTAGATAAATGGTGGTTAGCATTCATTACCGCAATGCCGCCGGTTAAGTTAGGCACTGCAATACCAATTAACCCTTGTTCAACAGCATCTACGTCGGTAGTACCCACTTTTTCAACCGCTTTAGCCCACATTTTAAAACCAATGTAAGTTGCTTCCATCGGGTCGTTAGTAACGCGTTTATCATCACCGATATATTTTTTCCAGTTAGCGATGAATGCTTCATTTTCGTCAGACTCAACACTTTGGAAGTAGTTCCATGCCGCTAAATGGCCAACAAGTGGTTTAGTGTCAAAACCTGAAAGCTCTTCTTCGCCTACTGAGAAAGCAATAACAGGGATGTCTTCAGCAGAAACACCTTGGTTGCCTAATTCTTTGTAAAAAGGAATGTTTGCATCACCATTGATAGTTGAAACAACAGCAGTTTTCTTTCCTTCAGAGCCAAACTTTTTAATGTTTGAAACGATACCTTGCCAATCAGAATGACCAAATGGGGTGTAGTTGATCATGATGTCTTCATCTTTCACTCCTTTTGATTTTAGGTAGGCTTCTAATATTTTGTTGGTGGTACGTGGGTAAACATAATCAGTACCGGCTAAAACCCAACGTGTAGCCCCCATTTCTTCCATTAAATAATCAACGGCAGGAATGGCTTGTTGGTTTGGCGCAGCACCGGTGTAAAATACGTTTTTAGAGGACTCTTCACCTTCGTATTGTACCGGGTAAAATAATAAACCGTTTAACTCTTCAAGTACTGGTAATGCTGACTTTCGAGAAACAGACGTCCAACAGCCAAAGATCACATCTACTTTTTCTTTGGCTAATAATTCACGAGATTTTTCAGCAAACAATGGCCAGTTTGACGCGGGGTCAACCACTACCGCTTCTAATTTTTTGCCTAATAAACCGCCGGCTTTGTTTTGCTCTTCAATCATCATTAAAACGGTATCTTTTAATGTGGTTTCAGAAATAGCCATTGTGCCTGAAAGTGAGTGTAAAACGCCGACTTTAATGGTGTCAGCTGCCATGGTTACTTGAGCAACTAAGCTACTGGCAATGATAGAACTTGCTAAAATGAGTTTTTTAAATTTCATTGTGTTTTCCTTTAGTCATTATTATTTCTTGATATTTTTATCAAAGGTGGACTAACCATAAGATCATTAGAACACCTAATTAAAAAGTGCTAATTAGAATGTAACAAGCGCTTCAACTGCGATTGAAGTCATGTCAACACCGTTGGTTTCATCCATGCGGTATTCAAACACCATTAATAGGTTGTCGTTTACGGTGTAACTTGGTGATATTGTGATACCGGTTGATTCTTCGAAAGTGGTGCCATCTGCGTTGTCAATGTCCCACGCGTTGTAACGAAGCGTTAAACCAACTTTGTCGTTTATCGCGTAGTTAGCCATCAGTAAATAACCGCTAGCATCACTTCCAACAAATGCACTGTCTTCAGCAGTGTTGTATTCTGCTGCTAATGTTAATTTGTCTTTTGAGTAGCTCGCCCAAGTATTGATTAATTCAACATCGCCATCTTTTGAGTAGAAACCTTTAATGGTAATTTCATCTGTTGGCATAAAGGCAAGCATGGTTTCAATGGCAGGAGACTCTGCATCTGTTGCCTGAGGACCCGCTAAATCATTGACCAAAGAAACGGCAACCGCGAATTTATCACCGCTATACATGCCGGAAACACCTTGTTGGTAGTAACCGTAGAAGTATGGCGCATAACCCGTACCTGAATATTGGAATAAACCAGTAGGCTCTTCAGATTCAAACCCTGAGTAACTTAAAAAGCGACCAGCTTTAAAACTGATATTATCGGTGTAAGCATAAGTGATAAAGGCCTGTTCAAGATCGACACCTTCATCTGAATTTTGATATTCAACATCAACATTAACAGATAGCTTGTTGCCAAAATCATAAGCAACATTAATTTCTGCTTGATCAAGGCCAGAGGTTACCGATGAATCGGCACCATCTACATCAAGAGAGTAATAAGACATATCAACGAAGCCACTGACACTTAATGGGTCTGTTTTATCTTCTGCCTGTACTGATACTGCTGTGAATGAAAGTAGCAATGTAGCCGCTACTGGTGTTAATTTAGTGAGTAATTTCATGTTGATATTCCAATGTTTAAAAAGTAAAACGAGTGTTATGGTTACCTTTTTAGCTGGTAGCTCCACACCAAGACTATTCTGAACTGCATTTATTATGTCGATAACCGTCAAGGTTTAATATTCGCAAAAGCACGCAATGAACTACGTATAACTGCGTATATTATTTTTTTGAAAATGAGTTAATTTAACGCCCGCGCGTAATAAATAATTACGCACTGTTTTTCATGTGTTTGTGCTTTTAATGCGGTAGTATTAAGGGTTTAAAATTTAATATATTTTGCTCTTCATTGATAAAAAAAGAGCAACAAAGCAATCATTTGAGTAAGTTACTTTTGTATGCAGTCTAACCAAAAAATATTAGCCACTCGTCGAACTTACAACAAGCTAGTTGCTAACGAGATGATGGAAGATTTTGCTTTGCGATTTACCGCAAGAAGAGCAAGACATTGGTCGCTTGGTCGAATTGCTACAACAGCGCTCGGTATAATTTCTTTTCTGGTTTTAGAGGCTATTGGCGGCGCAATTACCCTTAACTACGGTTTTGTAAACTCGGCATGGGCTATTTTGTCGGTGGTGTTTGTTGTTTTTTTTACTGGTTTGCCCATCAGTTATTATGCAGCTAGGTACGGCGTAGATATTGATTTACTCAGCCGAGGCTCCGGGTTTGGCTATATAGGTTCAACCATAGCTTCGTTAATCTATGCGTCTTTTACCTTTATATTTTTTGCCCTTGAAGCTGCAATTATGTCGATGGCATTAAAAATATCTTTGGGCATACCGCTAAGTATTGGCTATATTATTAGTGCGGTAGTGGTTATTCCGCTTGTTACACATGGCATCGCTTATATCAGCCGGTTTCACGTATGGACACAACCTTTATGGGTTGTCTTGCAATGTATCCCCCTATATTTCGTTTTCACCCATGAAAAAAGTGAATTACAAGGTTGGCTTAATTTTACCGGACAGGCTGGCGCGCAAGGCAG
Source organism: Colwellia sp. (assembly GCA_051531915.1). GTDB lineage: Bacteria > Pseudomonadota > Gammaproteobacteria > Enterobacterales > Alteromonadaceae > Colwellia. The sequence goes on from JAOPTQ010000026.1 coordinate 21,539, forward strand.
CTCTTTTAATCTTTTACTTTTTGGCGCTGCATCCGCAGTATTACTTTCTTTAGTGGCTCAAATTGGTGAGCAAGTGGATTTTTTACGTTTTTTACCGGAAAAGCCTAAAAAGAAAGCTTGGCGTTGGTGGTTTGCTTTGGTTGCTGCGGGTCCCGGTTGGATTCTATTTGGCGCATTAAAGTTGTTTTTAGGTTCATTTTTAGCCTACCTCGCTTTACAGCATGGTATTCCGGCTGATTTAGCGGATGATCCTGCGCATATGTACCAACTTGCCTTTGGCTATGTTTTTGACAACATTGATTTAGTGATCATTTTTTCCTGTGTTTTTGTGGTTATTTCACAGTTAAAAATTAATGTTGCCAACGCTTATGCTGGCTCGTTGGCTTGGTCGAACTTTTTCTCTCGAGTAACGCATAATCATCCCGGGCGTGTTGTATGGATGGTTTTCAATGTGGCTATCGCTTTGCTCTTAATGCAGTTAGGAATATATCAAACCATTGAAAGTATGCTTTCAGTTTATTCGGTACTTGTTTTAGCTTGGCTTAGTTCGGTTGTCGCCGATTTAGTGATTAATAAACCTTTGGGTATTAGCCCTAAACATATTGAATTTAAACGCTCTCACTTATATGACATTAACCCCGTGGGTGTTGGCTCAATGCTGATTGCGTCACTGGTTGGCTTTACCGCACATTTTGGCTGGTATGGTGAAATGGTCAAAGCATTTGCCTCTTTTATTGCCTGTGGTTTACCGTTTATAACCGTGCCGCTAATTGGCTGGTTAACGCAAGGTAAATTTTATTTAATTAATACCAATAGCACCAAAATACCTGATATTACGGAAATGACACAATGTCATATTTGTGAAAATAGTTTTGATCAAGAAGATATGAGCTTTTGCCCAGCTTATAGCAAAGCAATTTGCTCGTTGTGTTGTAGTTTAGATGTGCGTTGTGGTGATCACTGTAGAACAGAGGCAACCATATCAAAGCAGTCATATGATTTTTTTAAACACTTTTTCAGTGATAAATTTTTACGAAAGCTCTCCACGCCCTTAATGCATTTTATTGCCCTCACGCTTGGGCTCAGTTGCATTGGCGCAGGCATCCTTTTTCTTATCTATGTACAATTACCCATGGAAGATAATGCCATAAGGGCTGTTTTTGCTAGCACCTTAATTAAAATATTTTTTGTCTTATTCATCATTATTGGTGTTGTCAGTTGGCTACTTATATTAGCCCGTAATAGTAATTCATTAGCGATGCGTGAATTGCGCTCACAGGCTAAAGCACTCGCTAATGAATTTACCGCCCATGAAAAAACATCGTTAGCTTTGCAAGACGCAAAAGAGATTGCAGAAGCGGCTAATGATGCCAAAAGTCGTTATCTTGCTGGTTTGAGTCACGAATTAAGAACGCCACTGAATGTATTGTTAGGCTATGCACAATTATTAAGTCAAGATCAGGAAGTGCCACTAAGACAACGAGAAACACTCGGTATTGTAAAGCGTAATGGTGAACATTTAGCGGATTTAATCGAAGGCTTATTAGAAATTTCTAAAATTGAAGCGGGTCGAGTCACCTTGCAACGAGATGAAATTAATTTAAATGCTATTTTGCAACAGTTAGTTGATATGTTTCAAATGCAAGCAAGTCAAAAAGGCATTAAATTTCATTACCTTATAAAAGGTACTGTGCCTGATTATGTTGCAACGGATAAACAACGGTTTCGGCAAATTATTATTAATTTAATTTCTAATGCGATTAAGTACACCGAAAGAGGCTCGGTTACCTTTGAAGTGAGTTATCGTAGCCAAGTAGCGAATTTTAGAATTACCGATACAGGCACAGGTATCTCTCAAGAAAACCAAGAATTAATTTTCAAACCGTTTGAGCAAATACGTAATAGCCATACTAAAGCTATTGGCGGCACTGGGTTAGGTTTAACCATTTCACGTTCACTGGCTGAATTGATGGGCGGAGAAATCACCTTATCGAGCACTTTAGGACAAGGCTCCACTTTTGCTTTTCGGTTAATGTTGTTATCAATAAACCGAGATCAAAGTGAGCCTGAATATGCAAAAACAAAAGCGATTGGTTATGGTGGCAAACCCCAAAACATACTGGTGGTAGATGACGATGACAACCAACGTCGTTTAATGCACGATTTATTACTCCCACTAGGTTTTACTTTTTTTAGTGCGCCCGATGTAAAAAAAGCCTTTGAAATATTAGAAAAAAATCAGATAGACTTGATCTTACTTGACGTGCAAATGCCAGTAACCAATGGCTGGCAAATGGCGAAACAATTACGAGAAAAAAGATACTTAATGCCGGTTATTATGGTGTCGGCTAATGCTAGAGATGCTGAGTTTAATTTACAGGCAGAAGGCTATCATGATGACTATATCGCTAAGCCATTGAACTTTGATGCGTTATTAGGAAAAATTGGACGTTTATTATCATTAACGTGGCAGTATCAGAATATTCAACAAGGCAATAGTTGCCTCGAAAATGATAACATTGACCACGCCACTAAGCCGTTAGCGAAAGCCTCAGAATATCAAGCACTGATGGCACTTGCTGAAATCGGTTATTTATCGGGTTTTAAAGAGAAATTTATCGAATTGAAAGAAAACTATTACTTACCCGCAGAGGTCAATTCTCAATTGAGTGAATATATTGAGTTGTGTAATTTTCCTGCAATTATCCAGTATTTAAATGAGTTAAACCATGAATAATAAAATGAGTGATGTTGTACTGGTAGTTGACGATTCACCTGAGTCATTAGGTATGTTAAATGTTGCGTTAAATACCCAAGGTTATACCGCATTAGTCGCTTTAAATGGTCTGCAAGCGTTATCTATTATCGACAAGGTTGAGCCGGATGTTATTTTACTAGATGCAGTAATGCCAGAAATGGACGGTTTTGAAACCTGCAAGAGACTAAAAAAACTATTACCTAATACCCCTATTATTTTTATGACCGGCCTTACTGATATTGAAGATGTGGTGAAAGGCTTTGAAGCTGGCGGTATTGATTATGTCACTAAACCAATATCTCCCGATGAAGTTATTGCCCGTATTAAAAGGCATGTGCAAACGGCAAAACAGGCATTGAGCGCACAAGATGCATTAGATCATGCGGGAAAAAATGTTTTTTGTGTCAACAACCAAGGGTTATTATCTTGGGCTACTCCTTATGTTTATGATTTTATTGATCAGTTATCGGGTACTGATAAAAGCCCATGGGCAACATTAGCGACGGTTATTGAGCAATGGTTATCAAATGATCATCAACAAAATTTAGTGTTCAATGACTTTAGTGAAACGGTGACTATATTTTATGAACGCCAACAAGTTGAGATGCATTTATTAAGCATCGTAAAAACAAAAAAAGAAAAATCACCCTTAGATTTGCAGCAAGCGTTACCCGTGACTAAACGAGAATCAGAAGTGCTTTATTGGGTATCGTACGGTAAAACCAGTTGGGAAATTTCGCAAATATTAACCATGAGCCCAAGAACCGTAAATAAGCACCTTGAACAAATTTATAAAAAATTAGGTGTTGAGAATCGTACCTCTGCAGCGGCGATTTCAATTCGAATTCTAGATGGTGAATAAACCTCTACCATGGATTTTCCCTGTGAAACTCAAAAGTTACTGCGTTTTTACTTAGATTGAGTGGTTCCAACTAATATTTCAACCGATTGATAAACCGGTAACTTTTAAGTTTATCTAGAATTATTAATTCATGTTGAGCATTATGACATACATTGTGTATTACATATTTTTCGGTAGGCATTTCAAAATTATAATTGCACCCTAACCTTTAACCGAAGAAATATCAAAAGACGTTCAACAAAGCCAGCAACAGTCTGTTGGTTTAAATAATCAGGCTAGCCAATTAAATAAAAAGGTTGCAACGTTTGTTGTATAGCCCTTGCTGTATTAGTGTCAAGGGAAACTGTCGAACTAATTACCAGGCTATTGACTCGTGTATGTGTTAGCTATCAGAGTGAATACTAATAACCCTTTAGGCTGTCCTCTCGATTCAAATGTTATCTTTACAAAAATCCTTATAAATTTGGATCTAAAAACTGTTACTCCCCCATAAAAAATGCAATTACAGCATCAATATGATGCCTGTTGCTATAAATATGATGCCTGCTGTTTAGGGGGGGTAGTCAAGATTAATATAAAGTATCTTCGAATTTTTCATTAAGATTCAAAAAATAATATATATAAAAAACAAGGGGTAACTTTATGAGAAAACAGAACTTAAGTTTAATTAATCGTATGGTAATTAAAAAAACACTTATCGCAATTTCAATTGCTACAGCAGTTATATCAGTGAACGCATTTGCTGTTGATTTTTATGGATACGGAAGAGCAGGGATATCAACTACTGCTTCTGGTGGGGTTCAACACTGTTATGGTGATGTGGTAGATGGAAGCCACTATGTAGGAACCTTAGGAGATGAATGCGATAGTTACTTAGAGCTTGGTCTTGGTAAGGGTTATGACACAAAATCAGGAGCAAAATTTTATTTTGAAACAATGTTGTCAGCAAGGGCTCTAGTTCAAGGCAATGATTATCAAAGCTATACAACGCCATCAAGCCCTCTTTCACGAGCAGATCTATCCTTAAGGCAACTCAATGCCAGAGTATCAAATATATTCGACTCTTCTCCTGATACAACATTATGGATCGGAAAACGTTTTTACCAACGTAAAGATGTGCATCTTATGGACTTATATTATTTGAATAATTCTGGCTATGGTGCAGGTTTGGAAAAATTACCTTTAGGGGTTGGAAATATATCTGTTGCTTGGATGGTAGGTGCTCATGAGACAACAAGAGGCAAAGCTGACGTAAATGGTGAAATGACAACACAGGTTCAAAAACTAGATTTGAGATATGAAAATATTCCTCTATGGAATGATGTAAAGTTAAATGTTGCTCTGATTTACGGGGTTACAGATTTAACAGAGGTACAAGATAAGGCAAATGAGTCTGGGGGTAATGGAGTTATGTACACGGCTGAAGTCAAGCATACAATTGGTTCTTCAACTAATACAGCTGTATTTCAATATGGAAATGATGTTCTGGCAAACAATGTCTTTCACAGTTTAGATGGGGCTGTATTTGATCAATATGTAAGTTGGGAAGGAGAAATATCAGATGCATATAGATTTATCTACTTTGGTCAAGCCCCTATCTCGGATGCAATAAATTTACAATACTCTGTTTTGTATGCCTCTGGAGATACTTATGATTCTGGGATTGACGTACCTGAAAATAATCCACAAAGAATGAGTTTTGTATTTAGACCATCATATACTTGGAATGATATATCCCAAACCACATTAGAATTAGGATATACAAATTATAAGTTTGCTAGCGATAGTGAAAGTCAAGATCTTGGTAAAATAATGCTCTCCCAGGAGGTAGCAGTTGATATCGGCTTAGCAAATAAACCCACACTTAGATTTTATACCGGAGCATTCTTTGGTGAAGTAGCAGATAGAACTAGATCAGGAAATGCAGATGGAGAAGCAAATAATTGGCGTTTTGGGGCTCAGGTTGAAGCTTGGTGGTAAGTCTATCCAATAAATTACACTATTTAATAATTTGATTATTCTTAAAATTAGAAAAAGGTATTGTTATGAAAAAAAAATTACTTACATTTATAGCTTCTGGAGTTTTAATTAGTATTTTTCTTACAGCATGTAATACAGGTTCTTCCACGAGTAAAAATAAAGCTGAATCAGGACTATCTGCAAACGATGTTGTCATTCCTGCTAATGCCCCAGATTTTCTATCTTTTGATGATGATTTTTTGTGGGGAACAGCTACATCAGCGTTTCAAATAGAAGGTGGACGGTTTGATCCTGAAACAGGTGAAGAACTACGAGGTCAATCTATGTGGGACAGGATTGCTAAAACGGCTTCTGGTGCACACGGTGATGTAGCATCAGATCAATATCATCGCTATAAAGAAGATGTTAAATTAATGGCTGAAGCGGGTATGAAAGTATATCGTTTTTCTATTTCTTGGCCCCGTTTATTTAAAGATACCAGTGGATACCCTGTTAAGGGTGGAACAGACTGGAGTACAATGAAATTTGTTCCAGAATTAGATGATAATGGTGATTACCAACCAGTAGCACCAAATGCAATAGCAGTGCAATATTATAGAAATCTAATTAATGAGCTTAAATATTATGATATTGAACCTATTATCACATTATTTCACTGGGATTTACCGCTGATGCTTTATGCTTTTGATGGTGGATTTGACTCTAGATTTATCGTAGAAATGTTTCAAGAATATGCTAGAGCTACCTTCAAAGAATTTGGACACGAGGTTAAATATTGGACTACATTAAATGAACCTAGTACTTATCCTTTGTTAATCCAAGGTACCAAAAATATAGATAAACAAGGTTGGATATTGTCTAAATATGATACTAAAGATAAATTTGGTTTTGATGATTATATTGGTGCATCTTTAGATAGGGTTCATAATTATCTTCTCTCTCACGCTAAAGCAACTAGCGTATTTAAAGAAATGCGTAGTACTGGTGATATAAGATCTGATGCAGAAATTGGCCTTACTATTGACATGGGTATTGCCAAGCCAGCCTCAGATCACCCTGAGGATATCTTGGCTACAGAAACGTATAATGAATTTAAAGCCGGTCTTTTCGTTTATCCAGTATTTCAAGGTAGATATCCAGATAAGCTATTTGAGACATTTAAAAACCGTAATTCAGATTATGTCTTACACTTGTCAGATGAGCAATTGGCGGATGATTTAGCATTTATGAAGAATAACTCTGGAGATTTTGTTGCACTTAACTATTACTCTAGACCAGTTACTTCACGAGCCACAGTCGATACCAGTCATGCAGCAGGTACAACATGGGGTTGGGCATTGGCTCAACCAGATGATGGTGTGTTTTTGGATGATATAATGGTCGTAGATGAAGGTGCAGAGGACACCCTTATGACCAATGGAGAATATGACCCTCAAGGGTTGTATGACACACTAATGTGGCTTTATGAACGTTCCGGTAATAAACCCATAATTATCACTGAAGTCGGAGCGGGATTTGTAGATGGAGATCCTTATGGTGACGTTGTAACCAGCAATAATAGAGTACATGATTACATGAGAACTCGTTATCTCAAAGGTGATATTAAAGCCTGCTGGCAAGCAATGGAAGATGGTGTTGAATTATTCGGGTTTAATGTTTGGTCTATTCTTGATAATTTTGAGTGGTCTTTTTATAACCGACGATTTGGGTTGATTTATGTAGACTTTGATAATGATTTAGAACGTATCCCTAAAGACAGTTATTACTTTATGCAGTCAGTTATTAAGAACGGCGGTCTAGATAAGGTAAATTAGTATGAATTTTCCGTTGGTATAAGTTGGTAAATGACCTATTTTTAATTTTTTTAAAATATGAGAAATAATCATATTACTGCAGAATAACCTTATTTATTATAATTTAATCTCAATTTTTTAAGCGGTTAAGAAAATTTTTGACCGCTTACTTTTTTACTTTAAAAACTAAATATCTTGTACCCATAGCCACATTAACTTATTTAATCTTGCTAATTTATAATTAGACTTTTTAGATGGACAAACTATTTCCCCACCTCTAGCAGCTTCAATGCTTTCGCAGCTGGAGGCTTTTCAATTTTAATTGTTCAAAAAAACACCACTAGAAAATATAGGAAAAAAATAGATTCATGAAAAAAATAATAACAAAAAATAATAATAAAAAACAACAGACTAGTTACTTTTTACCGTTGGCTATATTAGCCTCTTTATTCTTTATGTGGGGATTAATTACTAGCTTAAATGACATTCTAATTCCACATTTAAAAGCACTTTTTTCTTTAAATTACTTTCAAGCTATGGCCGTTAATTTTGCCTTTTTTGGTGCGTTTGCATTCATGTCATATCCTGCAGGCAGCTTAGTTAAAAAAATAGGTTACCAAAAAGGTATTGTTGTCGGCTTATGTATTACCGGTCTTGGTTGTGCCTTATTTTATCCTGCTGCTGCTATTCAAACCTACGGTTTGTTTTTATGGGCACTTTTTGTCCTTGCCTGCGGTGTAACTATATTACAAGTATCTGCTAATCCTTATGTCACGCGCTTGGGTGCGGTTGAAACCGCTTCTAGCCGCCTTACCTTAACGCAAGCATTTAATTCTTTGGGTACAACTATTGCGCCAATATTAGGCGCCACTTTTATTCTATCTGTTTCTGTTGATGCTGTTAATAATATAGCAAGCAATGCAGAGACCGTACAAATTCCCTATTTAGTTTTATCAGCGGTATTATTTTCTTTAGCTGTAATTTTTAGCTTTATAAATCTACCTGTTATCAAACAAGATAATGCAAGTAACGACCAAGTTAATTTTGTTGATTTATTAAAACAAAAACATTTGGTTTTGGGTGTTATAGCTATTTTTATTTATGTTGGTGCAGAAGTTTCTATCGGAAGTTTTTTAGTTAACTTTTTTGCTGAGCCTACTATAGCAGCCCTTAGTGAGGTTGAAGCCGCTCATTTAGTTGCCTATTACTGGGGAGCGTCCATGATTGGCAGATTTGTTGGCGCAGTAGTTATGCTTAAAATAGCCGCTAATAAAGTGCTGATATTCAATAGCCTTACTGCGGTTATTCTTATTACTTTAACCATTACTTCTGAAGGTTATGTTGCAGTGTATTGCATTTTAGCTGTTGGTTTTTGTAACTCAATTATGTTTCCCACCATTTTCAGTTTGGCGTTAAATAAACTGGGGCCACTTACCGGGAAAGGCTCAGGCTTATTATGTGTAGCTATTGTTGGCGGAGCACTTATTCCATTATTACAAGGCGCGCTAGCCGATACCATTGGTATTCAATTAGCCTTTATTTTACCGGCAATTTGTTATCTTTATCTTACTTTTTATGGTGTAAAAGGTTATCAAACTAAGTGATTTTTTAATGACTGCAATTAATATGAAGAGGTATTTATGATTACATTAACCCTAAAACAAAAAATCACATTCTCTGCTAACAGCGCCATTGTTATAGCTTGTTTATTAGTGACCCTTATTTCGTTTATATCGGCAAAAAGTCGATTAACAGAAGAAATTCAGAGTCGGCTTAAAAATGTTACCTCATCATATAATAATTATGTGGTGGATTGGTTAGAGGCAAAAGGTGCAGCCCTTAGTGCTATGCCAACCCATGTAGAAGCTAATCAAATTGTTAGTCACCTTATTCAAATGAAACACTCAGCCAAATTCGACAATGTTTTTATGGCTTTTTCTGATGGCGCTAATAAAAATGCCAATGGAGTTATATTACCAACTGGAAATAATGATCCAAGAAAATGGGGCTGGTATAAAAATGCAATTGCCAACCCCAGTCAAGTCTTTATGGATAACCCAACCGTAGCGGCAGCAACGGGCGCTAATGTTGTTTCTTTAGGAAAAGCTCAATTTATCAATGGTGAGCGAGTTGTTTTAGGCGCTGATGTAGAACTAACAGATATTTTAAACCAATTAAAGTCGGTTATTTTACCGGGCAATGCTTATATGTTTATTGCTACGACACAAGGCAAGGTGTTTGCGCACAATAATACGGAATTGTTGAATCAACCGGCCAGTAATATTAATGCTTACTTCTCTCAAAATATGTTAAACAGCCTTGCACAAAACAAAGCTGTTTCAGTTAAAAACCTTTCCGGTGAAAAGGCTTATATTTATGTTGCAAAAATTAATGGTACACATTTATATTCTGTGGCTGTAGTGAATTATGATTCAGTTATTAGCCCTTTATATGAGATGTTATATACGCAAACAGTTGTAACATTGTTAGCCATAGTTGTATGTGCTTTTTTATTGAACTTACTTTGCCGCATTTTATTTATGCCGCTTACCCATATGTCTGACGCTCTATCACTTATTGCACAAGGTGGTGGTGATTTAACCCAGCGAATTAACATCAAAACTAATGATGAAATAGGTGTACTTGCCAGCAACTTTAATACTTTTATTGGCAGCTTACAGTCTTTAATTTCTCATGTTAGAGCGCAAAGTGTTGAGCTTGGTCAATTAGCTAAAATAAGCGAACAACAATGTAAAAAATCAGTGGAAGACTTAGATACACAGCAGCAAGAAATTAGCTTAGTGGTAACAGCCGTTACTGAAATGGCCGCATCCACTAAAGAAATTGCATTCAATGCTGAAAAAACAGCGGAAACAGTGAATACATCATCAACACAAACGATACACGGTAAAGAATTAGTGATGAATTCTCGCGCCACAATTAATGAGTTAGCACAAGAAATAACGCAAGCCACTGATGTTATTAGTGAACTGAATCAACATGCTAAAACTATTGACAGTATATTGTCGACGATTCAAGGCATAGCGGAGCAAACCAATTTACTGGCACTTAACGCTGCAATAGAAGCTGCACGTGCAGGTGAGCAAGGCAGAGGTTTTGCCGTTGTTGCTGATGAAGTTAGAGTTTTATCACAAAGAACACACGCTTCTACAGAGGAAATTCAAAAGATGATCAACACCTTGCAGCAATCAACCATTAAAGCTGTTGATATTATGCAAAGTAGCTCAACGTTAACTCAATGTGCGGTCGAGCATTCAGATAAAGCCGCTTTGGCTATCGAAGAAATTAGTGACTCTGTTAGTAATATTAGTGATATGACCATTCAAATTGCATCAGGTGCAGAAGAGCAAAACCTAGTGACCGACGATATTATGCGTAACTGTGTTTCTATTCAAAACCTAGCGGAGGATGTATCAAATGATGCGAATCATAATCAAGCACAAGCGGTTACGTTAAATAACCAATCGAATCAACTCAATGAAAAAGTATTAACTTTTATTGTTTAAAAAGGTAAATTATCTTTATTGCGACATTAAAAAATCAAATTTATTTTTGAATCCAGTTTATAATTATTTAAATATACAGGAGCCTAATTGATATAGCCTTTAACTGATGGTAAGACCATGGTTGATTGAAAAGTGTCGAGTGCGCATTAGCAAAATTAGAGGGGAAATATGGCTTATACTAGAGATCAGGTGTTAGGTTGGGCAAACATAGCTTATGGTTATAATGTGACGCCTAAAGAGTTGGCTATGGATACAGGTCTAAATTTAAACTTACTTGAAAACTCTCAGCTTAATTATTATTCCGAACAGAAAGCTGTTGTTTTATTATTAAGTCTATTAAATGAATGTGGTTTTTATAAAAATGATGAAATTAATATTATCGAGTTATTTTTTAATCAATTAATTTTACCTCAATCTTTAAATATTTATAAAAATTTTAATGTTTTTTTTATGGCTTTAATGAATCAGCCAAATTTTATTAGCAACTTAAATTTAATAATAACGTTTTCAAATAACACTTATAAGCAAAGTAAAGTTTCTTATAAAACCAATAAAAATTATACCTATATAAAACATGATATTCCTGGGCAGGAGAGGGCGTTTGTTACTTCACAAGGAGCATTACATGGGATTAATCAAATTATTAAGAAAACAGCGCCATATATTGACTTATACCCTGAATTTTTGTTTACGAGCAAAACTATTCCTAATATAGACAAATTTACACAGCATAATGGTTGTAAGATTAAGTTTTTACAGCCTTTTTCAGGAATAAAATTTAAAACTAAATTATTAGAAGTTAAAAATCCTTTCTTTAATCCTTTAGTTACTAATTATACAAATAATATGGTAAGTGAGGTGTTTTTAACTTTTAAACCTCAACAGGTTCTTACTGAGCAAGTAAGAGGAATTGTAAATAGCTATTTTAATAATACGCATAATCAAGTCATAAATATAAAGCAAGTGTGCCAAGAAGTTCATATGAGTTCAGCAACATTGCAACGACATTTGGCTAAAGAAGATCAAAGTTTTTCAAATATATTAGAAGAACAAAGGCGAATTAATGCAATGAAACTAATACAGCATTCAAACTCGGAATTATTGCAGATTAGTGAAAGTTTAGGATATAGTAATTTTTCTTCATTCAATCGTGCTTTTAAACGTTGGTTTGGGGACGGTCCTTTAGCCTTTAGGAAGAGCTGATTAGTAAGTGTATAAAGAATACACTTACCTCTAGTGTTTATTTTCAATAGGCAACAAACAATCAACTTAACTATTGTTACTATGAAGTTCCTTTCATTTACATCATTAAAATAACTCGTATTGTCTTCAATAAGCTTTATTCATGCCAAACTCACACAACAGTGTCGAAAACACAGAATAGATCTACTGATAGTAAATAAAACTAATTCAGGACAAAGAATGAATAATAAATTAAACACAGGTGTTATTAAAACGGCCATAATTGGTTACGGTTTTTCTGCCAAAACCTTCCATCTTCCTTTTATCAATGCACTAGCCGAGTTTGATGTAACAGCAGTTAGCAGTAGTCAAGTAGAAGCCGTTAAAAAAGACTGGCCTAGTGCGATACATTATTTTACAGCAGAAGATATGTTACAAAGTAGTGATGCACAATTAGTGATTATTACATCGCCTAATGAGGTGCATTTTTCATTGGCTAAATTGGCATTGGAAAATAATAAACATGTAATATTAGAAAAACCCTTCGTGACTAAAATAGAAGATGGTCTAACCTTAATAGCCTTGGCAAAAGAAAAAGGATTAATTCTAAGTGTTTATCATAATCGTCGTTGGGATGGTGATTTTCTGACGGTTAAAAAATTAATATCAGAAAAAAAATTAGGTAATATTAAACATTTTGAATCTCATTTTGACCGTTTCAGACCAACCGTTACTCAGCGCTGGCGAGAACAATCTCAAAATGGTGGGGGAATACTATTTGATTTAGCCCCCCATCTAATCGACCAAACATTACAACTATTTGGTTTGCCTGACGCTATAACGGCACAATGTGAAATTATGCGTGAAGGATCTACTAATATTGATTACTTTAATTTAACCCTCCATTATCCAAATAAGCTTGCACTATTACACGCGTCGTTATTTAGTGCGGCACCCAACTTGCGTTTTAATATTCAGGGGGATAAAGGTCAGTATATAAAAACAGGAATGGACCCTCAGGAACAGCAGTTAAAAGACGGTACCTTGCTTGATCTAAATGACTGGGGCAAAGAAAATGAGGAACAATATGGACATTTATATTTTGCTGAGTCATCAAAAATAGCGGTAACTGAACATGGGGGCTACCAACATTTTTATTTGCAAATGGCCTATGCGATTAATGATGGCACAGCGCCTCCGGTATCTGCGGAAGATGCATTGTGGAATATCCAACTTATTGAGCTGGCAATGAAAAGTAGCCGTATAGGTCAAAAAGTAATTGTTAACAAACTATCTCTTACACCACCTTAATTAATATAGTCAAACCCAAAGTGATATTAACCCCTTATTTTTCTGGAATGTAAGCTGACTTCCTCTTCGAGTGGTCGTTTTTTGTTTTACAAACTAAGAACAATTATTAAATCTAGATCAGTGTACACTCTATTGAGTGAAAGGCATCAGTATATAAATTTCGTTATCTAAATCAGAAGTTATCAAGCTAGTTATTGTGTTTAATGTCATTCGGATTAGGGGGGAATGAAAAGTTATATTTTGTTAATTCAGTGTTGTAAAATAAAGAATGTTTTTTAAAATCAATAAGTTTAAAGTTGTTACTATCCGTTAACCATAGAAATTGTTTACTATTGTTTTGGTCAATTAAATTGTATTTTAAAGGTCGATTCTCTAAAGGTCGATTATGCTCAACGGCATGAAGACCTTTGCTGTGATCAAATACTTGTACTATTGCCCATGCTGCTTGCATAAAATGACCGCCTACCGTGGCATCAAGCACTTTGTTGTCTACTGCTTTAATGGCACTTGGTAACCAACCAATACCGCCAAGGGTGATGTTCTTATCGGTATAACCCTTGATTACCTGTGATGCTGCTAATGCCAGTTCATCAGAAGCGGCCCAAATAATATTTGTATTGGGGTATCTTATAAGTGCGCCCTTAAGTTTATTTTTAGCTACCTCAGGATCCCAGATAGTTTTAACAGTCTGATTTAAATATTTTGACTTTTTAAGGGTACGCTGTAAACCTAATTCTCTATTGGTTGATAACTGGCTGTAATCACCGTTTAAACCAAAAATGGCGGGGACATTTTTTGATTTGTTAGCATGAGCCGTTAATAAAGCTTGGCTTAATAATTCACCGCCCTGAATGTCATCATAATAAATTTCACCTAACCAATATTTGTATTTATCTCCAGGAAGCTTTACTTGTTTCATTTCATGTTTGTTCATACTTCTTTCGAGTGAAAAAAAGGGAATTTTAGCTTTTTCTAAAACGTCGAAAGATTGTGCAGATTTGCCTTTGTGAGGCAAAAAAACAATATAATCAATATCAGTAGACTCTTTGACCAATGTTTGAATAAATTTGTAATTATTAAAACGATTACCACCACCATACTTTACGGTTAAGTTTATGCCGAGGTTGCTGGCGGCAGCTTGGGCGATAGAGGTGGTTAAATCCCAAAAAGGTCGACCCTGTTTGTCAGGGTTAATAAGAATGACGTTAATCTCAGAAGGGCTAGATAACGCGGGGTGGCTTATTGCTAACACTATGCTTATACAAACAATGTTGATTAAATTTTTCATATTTGATTGTTTGCTTGTCATAGAATTCATGTTAGATGCTTTATAATTGTTTTTACGGAAGATGTAAAGGGGTGTTGATTAACATTTATCTCTAAACACTTTATTACTAAGTATTTTTGTATTGACTGTTTGTCAGGTTCTCGATTACTATACTGGCACGGTTTGAACCGGTTCATAGGTGGAGCTTTGATTCATTTCCACTATAATGTTCGGATTGAACAAACAATAATGTGTATGTCGCTATTTTTAGCGTACGAACCACCGTAAAACAGTATTAATAAAAAGGGCACAAACAGTATGGTTTTAAATGATGATAGGCCTGGTTTAAAAGAAAAAATTGCTTATGGATTTGGTGATTTTGCCTCGTCAATGTTTTGGAAATTATTTGCCGTTTATTTAATGGTGTTTTATACCGATGTTTTTGGTATGTCTGCAGCAGCGGTTGGTACCATGTTCTTATTGGTAAGAATTTGGGATGCCGCTAATGATCCCATTATGGGGATTATTGCCGATAGAACAAACACACGTTGGGGTAAATTTAGACCTTTTATTGTTTTTGGTGCGATACCTTTTTCAATTGTCGGCGTCTTAACGTTTACTACGCCAGATTGGTCTATGGAGTATAAAATAGCATACGCTTATGTCACCTATTCATTAATGATGATGGCATATACGTTAGTGAATGTGCCTTACGGATCTTTATTAGGCGTAATGTCATCACACAGTGAAGATAGAACCACCCTTGCTTCTTTTCGAATGGTATTTGCTTTTGCCGGTGGTATTGTTTCGCTAGCGATGGTTGAGCCTTTACTCGACTATTTTAGCACCATGTCGGGTAGTGAACCTAATATGCAAACGGGCTGGATGTATACGGTAATGGTCTACGGAATATTATGTACCATATTATTTTACTTCACTTTTGCTTGGACGAAAGAGCGTGTCAAACCAGCCATTGAGCAAAAAACTTCGCTAAAATCAGATTTGAAAAATTTAGCTAAAAATAAGCACTGGTTCATTTTATTAGGAGCGGCGTTATCCACGCTTATTTTTAATAGTGTTCGAGATGGTGCCGCTGTCTACTATTTGAAATATTACTTTGCGGTTGAGCAAGTCAATATTTTGGGTGTTTCTTTTAGCCTTATTGCCACCTATTTAGTGATAGGGCAAGCCGCTAATATTGTTGGCGTTATGCTCGCTAAACCAATTTCGGCGGTAATTGGCAAAAAGAACACCTTTATGTATGCCATGTTTATTGCGGCGGTGTTGTCGGTAGGTGTTTTTTATTTTAGCGCCACGCAAGTAGGGTTAATTTTATTATCACAAGTGTTAATAAGCATGTGTGCAGGAATTATTTTTCCACTGTTGTGGTCTATGTATGCTGATACCGCAGACTATTCTGAATATACAACGGGTCGACGCTCTACCGGTTTAATCTTTTCTTCTGCATCATTTGCTCAGAAAATGGGTTGGACATTAGGTGGCGCAATAACCGGTTGGACGCTTGCGATATATGGCTATGAGGCCAATGCAGAGCAAACAGAAACAGCTAAAGAAGGTTTGCGTATGATGGTCAGTTATTTGCCAAGTTTTGGTGCACTGCTCTCCGGCATTTTTATTTATTTTTATAACTTAACGGATGATGTTGTTGAAAATATTAATGAAAAATTACGCCAAGGTATCACCATGAAAAGTGTTGATGATGCGATAGTGAAAGATAGTTAAAGCGTTGTCTGTGTAAATGAGTATTTTACGCGGTGTTTATTTTTATAAACACCGCGATTTTTTTATATCATCTTCGGGAATGGTTTAGCCCAAATTTTTAGCTTTGTAAACCGCTGTGCTTTCTCTGATCACAAAATCATAAGGTAAAACAAACTCAGTTTGATGAGGTTTATTGCCTTTTATTAATTGCAGTAACAGCTCGGCTGACTTTTCACCAATTTTCTCTGCAGGTTGAGCGACTGTCGTTAGTGCAGGGTTTAAATAACGAGAAACGTTTCGATCATCAAAACCGGTAATAGAAAGATCTTCAGGAATACGTAAGCCATGATTTATAAAGCCTTTAATTGCTGAAATGGCCATTTCATCATTCATCGAGAATATTGCCGTTGGCATTTTATCTTTCATACGGTAAAAGTATTCTGAAGCATTGAGGCCTGACCAATAATTAAAATCGCCTTCAAAAACTAATGCTTCGTCAAAGGCTAAACCGGCTTTCTCAAGGGCTTTTTTATATCCGGAAAATCTATCAATCGTATGGGGATTTTTTGCTAAGCCAGTAATGATACCAATACGTGTATGGCCAAGCGAAACTAAATAATCAACCACTCTTTCACTAGCACCCGCATTGTCAATTCTAACTGATGGATAAGGGGTGTTTTCGCAACTACCGGCGCTTACTGCAACAACATCCTTATTGGGTAGTAAAGAGTCACCTTCAATATAGGGGCGCAAATTGATAATGCCATCGGCAAGGCGGGTTTCAACCATATTAACAAATTCTTGCTCTCGTTTTATATCGTCACGGGTGTCACCTAATAAAACGCTATAACCCTGCTTTTGAGCCACATATTCAATACCACTGATAACTTGTGCAAAAAATAAATTAGCGATATCAGGTACTAAAATTATAATGGTATTAGATTGTTTATTGCGGAATTTTTGCGACAACATGTTTGGCTTATAATTTAACTTTTTTATTGCGGCTTGCACTTTGATTAAATTTTTCGGCGATACTGTTTTAGGTGCACTGAGTGCTTTTGAAATTGTGCCTGTAGATAAGCCTGCTTCTTTGGCTACATCTCTGATAGTACTCATTTATATTTCCTTGAACAATAGTTTTAAAATTCAACCAATACCTTGTGGTTGTTTTTGTAACGGTAAATAAAACAACACCAGTAAAAATAATTTAAACGCGTTAAATTATAAAAGTGAACAGGTTCATTTGTGATTTTTTAAAAAGAATAGCACGTTTAGTTTGCTTGTGTTCAACCTTTATTCGTTGAGACTAATAAAGGTACAGTAAAAAATGACCTTTACGAGGTCTAATTTCTTGATACTATGGAGGAGATAAAGTTTATGGTGCTAATATTACAAAGCAGTATCGTTAATAAATGGCTAAACGGTTAAGTGAATAATTATAACACGGGAGTATTATTTAAATGGTAAACAATAAAATAAGTGGCAGTTGTTTATGCGGTAAAGTTTCGAGCACTGTTACTGGCCCTTTTAACAAATTTTATCAATGCTATTGTGATAGATGTCAGAAAAAAACTGGATCTGCTTTTGCTTCATTGATGTTTACCACCCCAGACAAAATTGAATGGCATTGTGGAGAAGACTTAATTAACCGATTTGATTTACCTGAAGCGAAACGATTCAGTAATGCTTTTTGTACTCATTGTGGCTCTCAAGTACCTTATATTAGTCGAGATGGCGCCTTTTTAATTGTTCCTGCAGGCTATGTTTCTGGCGATCCTGAAATAAGACCCTCAGCAAACATTTTTTGGGAAGAACGCCCTTGTTGGTTTGACGAAGGACAGTCAGCTGATACCTTTAAAACCTATCCGAGCTAAGTTTATTTCAGTTAAACCCTGTGGAGTGGGTATCAGAGCGCTAGGTGTTTGTTAATGAGAGAACCACTGATATGTTTATCGGCAATAGTATTAATGTAATAACGCCTTGTGTGAATCAATGCGATCTAGATGAACGTGATATTTGTATAGGTTGTTATCGATCTGCAGCAGAAATTACTGATTGGATGAATAAAACAGAAGATGAAAAAATAAAGATCGTTATTCGATGTAAGAAAAAAATAGCACAAAATTTACCGTGCAATTAAAAATAATCACTTCTTAAAAGGACACTTTATGAGTATTACACGTATCAATCAATTTAAAGCTGCTGAAGGCAAAGAGACTGAACTTTTTGAATTTTTACAATCGTTAACTTCATATATTACCTCATCAAAGGGGTGTCTATCTTATGAGGTATTACAAAATAGCAGCGACTTATCAGATTTTGCCATTATTGAAAAATGGGACTCCATAGATTCTCATAAAAAGTCGGTTGCAAACTTTCCTCAAGATGAAATGTTAGCGGCTATGTCACTTTTTGGTGGTGCTCCTTCAGGAAATTATTATAAAGCGTGAAGTTACCAATAAACACGTTACTGGTGCTTAGCAAAACAATGAGTATTCAATTATGAAGATGGTATATAGCAATGAAAGTCTCTTTTTAGTCAATAATGTAAAAAATATCATTGAAGCTCAAGACATAAAGGTATTCCTCAAAAATGAGTATTCTTCAGGGGCTGTGGGAGAAATATCAGCTTTTGATGCTTGGCCAGAAATTTGGGTTGTTAACGACTTAGATTATGATCGTGTCATAGAAATTGTTGAATCATCACAGGGTAATAATAGCGAAGAATGGATCTGTGAAAACTGCTCTGAAGCCAATGATTCATCTTTTGAAATATGCTGGCAGTGCCAGGATGAAAAGCCGATTGTGCATTCATGTTAACTTCTTTTTTAGCCAACCATTGGCAAGTAATATTTTAAGGCTTTTTTAAATGTCTACCATTGAATTTTCAATAGAACAACGACAAGCGATGATTCAAAAACTGCAAACTTATTTTGACCATGAATTAGAACAAGAACTTGAACAATTTGACGCTGAATTTCTTTTAGACTTTTTTTCTAAAAACATTGGCGCTCACTTTTATAATCGTGGTCTTCATGACGCCCGTGCAATATTTGAGTCTAGAGTTGAATCGATTGATGATGAAATTTATGCTCATGAAAAAGAAGTATTCTAAACGAATAAATGTTAAAAAAGCCAATCTAATGTGAATACCTAGTCATGTTTTATGCGTATTTGATAAATGAGCTTTTACTTTTGAAATGTTTGCTGTCGGTTGACGCTTTATCCACAAATAAATGCCAGATAAAACAAAAAAACATGGCAGTAAACTTACTATTAACCAAAGTACTTTAACGGGCCATCCGATAAATTCACCTATATGAAACTTGTATTTAAAGTTCCATATTTGTGTTGCTAATGATGATTTACTTGCATCAAAACTATGTATTAACTTTCCGGTATATGGGTTAGCCCAACTCCAACTATAGGCGTGACTTTCGTTTGGCATTTTTATGCGTAAAGCTAGTGGGTTGCCATGCGCTTGTGGTAGGTAAATGCGATAAACACTACCACTTGCTAAGGCTAAATGGGCTATATTATAAGCTTTGTTGAGTTTGTATTCTCCCTGTTGGGTTAGCGGTTTGTTTTGATAGTTATGTTGCTGTATTTTACTAAAGCTAACCCATTCAACAATTTGTTTACTGGCGTCTTGCCAAAAAAAGGCGATGCCTGAAAAGGCAATGAGTATTAATGGAATACAAAACAATATTCCAATACTGCCATGCAGTTGTATAAAGCGTATTTTGTTTTTTGCTTGCCATCTAACTTTAAGGCGCTTTAATCTATGTTTAGGTTTTATCCACAAAGAAAAGCCAATAATTAATTCAATGATAAAAATTAAACTCGCTATAGATATCCACAGTTGCATTGGCTTTTCATCGGTATTATTAGAGTAGAGTAACCATCTGTGCCAAGACATGATAAAACCGTAAAAAGTGTCGGATAAATGGTATGTTAATAAAATATGACCGGTATATGGGTTTATACTCAAGTAGTGTTTATTTACTAACCTGACTTGCCACGCAACTTGTTGATTATGCTCTGGTTGAATAAATTGAATTTTTTGCTTTGTTTGCTGTTCAATTTTTGTGGTGATTTCTGACAGCGTTAGTAACGTTTGTTTTTGTTGGTTTGAATTGTCGGTAAGTAACCAATATTGTGGGTTAACGAATGTTTGTATATCTTTGGCATAAAGCAGTAAGGCACCAGAAATACTTAGGCTGATTAAGAATAATCCACTGATTAATGCCAGAATTAAATGAATTCTTCTTAGTGTAATCTTTAACACGGTATTTCTCTTAATGAATCTTTACAATAAAAAGCAAAGCCCTGTTTAAGGCTTTGCTTTTAAAGGTGATATAGGTTTATAACTGGTAAGTTACACCAATATTGATTGTTGTTCCTAAACCTTTTACATTGTAACCACCATAGGTGTATGCCTGAGATTTTGCAGGATAATAATCTTGGTTAAATAAATTTTCTATCCCCATAAATGCAGACCAATCTTGGCTAAATTCGTAATTTCCACTGACATTGAAAACATGATAACTATCGATAGGACCTTTATCTCCGACATGCTCACCGTCAACGGTGTCAAACTTGTTACGGTTGCCAACATATAGATAGGTTATTGATAAATTTGCCTTATCAAGTGGTTGCCAGTTAACGTTAATAGTGCCTTTAGGGGCGCTAATTTGTTTAGCTCCTAAGTAAATATCATTTTCAGTATCTTTACCTTCAACCCAAGCGTAGGTAGCGGTCATGTCTAGTTCATTATGAAATTTATAGAATGCAAGAGCTTCATAGCCATATATTTCTTGTGGCGCTCTAACTGGCATATAAACACCGGTAACAGGGTCATACTTATTTGTTGTTCCTAGTTCTGAGGTACTGCGATAAGCCGAAAACTCTAAACGTAATTTATCAATTTCACTGGTAAAACCAATTTCATAATTATCTATAATTGATGCTTCAGTTTGTATTAGCGCAATATCTGTTACTGTTGCTGTACGCAATAAACGGCCGATATCTGAAATGTCAGAGCCTTGAGAATAACTGGCGAAAGGTTGGAATTGGTCGCTAATATTATATCGAATGCCAAAATTGTAAGTGGTTGCTTTGTAATTTAAAATATCTCCAGTTACATTAACTGGAACAGAGCAAACATCCGGTGTTTTACACAGTTTGAGAGTAGCATAATCTTGCACTCCTAAATCAATGTCTTCACGCCTGACGCCTGCTTTAATAATTAAGTCATCGTTGATTACCCATTTACTCTGCACAAAGCCAGCTAAATTATCCATATCCATTTCTGGAACCCATGCTCGACCATCAACCAGTGGCTGCGAAGTTACATCATTGAGTGCATCAATACCGTAAATGAATGTTGCTTCAATATTATCCCACTCAAATTGACTGTTTAAAGTAACACGAAGGCCTTTTTTATCTGATTTGATCAGTGACTGTCCTCCGCTGTAACCCTCATCTAAGTTGGCTAAGGTTGGAGAAAAGAAAAAAATGTTTTCTATTTCTTGAGCGTAAGCATCAATGACTAATTGAGTATTTTCAAATAATGTTTCATCGGTATACTTTAGCATCATATTGTTATTATTTGGTCCTTGCGGTTCTCCTAAAGTAGAAGTGCCAGCAGGTGCTTCTATCGCATAAGTTTTAACACCGGTATTTACACTACCAACAATATCAATGAGATCACTGTCTTGTTTAGATTCATAATAGTTATAAACAAACTGCAAGGAAATATCGTCATTAAATTGGTAATTAAATTTAGTGAAGTAGTTTTGCATAACCGCTTCTGACAAGCCATATTTTAGACCAAGAACATCGCCTTTAGCATCTCTTTGCACGCCATTATCTTCATAACTGGCACTGGCAACATAACTAAATTTATCAAGCTGACCATTGATCATACCCTCAACACGTTGACCAGCGCTATCTTCTAATTTAACGGCACTAAATTTACTCGAGATGCTTATCTTGCCGCTTAATTTTTTATCACTATTGGCTCTTTTTGTAATGTAGTTAATGATACCGCCAGCAGCACCATTACCATAAATAGAGGTTGCACCTTTGATGACTTCAATTCGTTCAATTGAGTTAGCGTCAATGGTTCTAATACCAAGAGAGCCGTTACGCAATGGTGTTGATTGTGGTACCCCGTCAATCATGACTAGAGGTGATCTACCACGTAAGGTCTGGCTTGAATTACTTGATGAACCAGTACTTGGTGCCATACCCGGCACTAAAGTCGCCAATAATGTTTGTAGTTCAGAAGATACTTTTAACTGCGCTTCAATTTGTTGACGATTGATAATTGTAATGGAGGCAGGTACTTCATCAATACTCTCAGCTATTCGGCTTCCAGTAACTACAATACGTTCTATATCATTTTCATTACGTTCTAGTGTTTCAGCACTGGCGCTATGAGCAACTATTATAGCAAGCATGCTTAATTTCATTTTAATCATTTTTATTCCATTTAAGAGAGTGTTTTAGTTATAAATTTTTGAATATTATAATAAGAATGATTATCGTTTGCAACGGGGTGTTTGAAATGTATGTCTACAAAAAAATAGGTATTCAAATAAATATTATCGTTATTTGCCAATGGCTCTACAGTGAAGATCAAGCCTTTCCTGAAAAAGTAGATTAGTCGCAATTTCCCCCAAACGGTCTGTTTTTGATAATAAAGCAGGCTTATTCACTACTTCACTTATCTTGAAAGATTACAAACACTTAACTTGTTGAAAATATTGATTTTATATTGTATTGTTTAAAGTGTGTAAAAAGCATGTAAAGTAAGATAACTTCGTGTAAACGAGGATTTTTTGCTGTGAAAGAGCTATTTGCTTAAATTCGAAGAATTAATTCTGGGGCAGAATAATATGGAAATTGAAAAGCGTTATTGCAAAGAGTGTAATGAAGAGGTTGATCATATTGGGGTTATAGTAAAACCTCAGCCTAATTTAAATATGGGAAGAAAAGAAAAAGTAAAAGAATTTATATCTGCGCTTATTGCTGGTTGGGGTGCCGGAGCTACTGCTGGGTTTATGGAACTGAGAGATGTGCATTTAATATGTAAAAACTGTGGTCATAAAATAATTGAAAGATATCGAGGAGATCTAGGTTAATGAACATTATTGATTCAGTATAAAAAACCGTTGACATAATATGTCTTTGAGGGCATCCTAGACATATTATGTCAAAAAGGAAGTTTAAATGGATATTTGGAATTTTTTTACAAGCTTTATTATACAGTCTATAGCGTTTTTTACTGACGAAGTTGGTGTTGGTCAAGCGGTAGCAATTATTTTGTTTACTCTGATAGGCCGCTTGGTTTTAATGCCTATTAACCTCTTTGCTATGGCAAATATATATAGAAATAAAAAAGCAATATCTGCAATAAAACCAGAGTTAGAAAAAATCAAAGCTATGCATAAAGATAAACCGAGTGAAATAGCTAAAGGTACAATGGCTCTATATAAAAAACATAATATTAAAATTTTGGATAAAAATAGTATTGTAAATATTGCCAGTCAAGGCGCTTTTGGTTTTGGTATGTTCCAAGCTCTTCAACAAATAGTGTTTAATAGTAAGTTTGCTTGGATTGCTAATATTGCAAAACCTGATATTGCATTAGCGTTATTTGTTGGGGTTATTACTTATTTTTCTATGATTATGATGCCCGGTAGCGCGGAGCAAACCAGTACTCTATTGTTTATTATTCCCGCTATTATTTGTATTATTACCTTGATCAACTTTCCCTCTGCTATCGGTTTATATTGGGCAACATCCAGTGTTACAAGTTTACTCCAATCTTTAGCGCTTAATAAATATTTTCATAAACAGGAAATAGGTAGCACTCCTTAATTGGCAGTAGGTAGTTTTTTCTAATTATCTACCTTATAATATGACCTCTTTTTGTTGTAGTTTTAAGAGGTTATCGTGATTAAAAAAGTAGTGTTAGGAATAATCATACTTTCTACTTTTTTTAATGTTATTTATGCTGCTGATTTAAACGGAACAATTATTAATTTAGCCCCTTGGGGCTATATTAATAAAGCAGGTAAAGTTGATGGTATTCATAAAAACATTTTGGATGCAATCTCTGTAAGAACAGGGCTTACAATAAATTATGAATTAAGACCATTAGCTCGATTTGTTATAGAAGTTGAAAAAGGTCAAACAGATTTTGGCATGCTGATTATGAGAGAAAAGTTTCGACCTTATGTTGATGAGATACATCAGATACAAGATTTAAGTCAATATTTGTTATATGCCAAAGGGCTATCAGAAAGTCAAATTAAAAGCCCTAAAAGTATTGTTATTCTCCGTGAAGATTTATCTATTCCCATTGAAGACCTTGCCGCTTTTGAGATTGACTTAAATAAGCAAAAACCTTATTTGGTAACAAGCTACACACAGGCATTTAAGATGCTTCAACTTAAACGAGTAGATGTCGCTATTTTTACTCAAGGTGCTTTTGCAGAGTTTCTTAAAAATTCAAACTTTGAAAGATCTGATTTTGGTAGTATTAAACTCTTACACAAGAAACAAGCCTCTTTTTTTATGCCCAAAAATGCTAAAGGCTATACAAAAAAAAGAGCAGAAATCATTCGAATAGCACTACGGAGCCTTTGGCGTGATGGAACCATTGAACAAATAAATAATCATGCAATGAATCAGTAATTTCAACGAGAAGACTTGTCTAAGAACAACACATAAAAAGGTTATGGCTATAAAAAAGTTGATCCAGATCAACAGAAATAGAGTAACTACTTTACTTCCGGCCGGCGGAAACTTTATAATTGCGGTGTTCTTTATGAACACTTGTTGTAATAATTTTTATTCAAGCTTTCCCCATAAGCTTATGCGCCGATAATTAACTTTTTATCGGCTTTTTTATGGCTAAAATTCACTGTTGGCTTAGCGTTAACGAAACGTCATTGAATATCGCTTTTATTCCTCTTGTGCAAACCAATCACAAATTACATTATCGGCTTGCTCTGCTCCCGTTCGTTTAAGCGATGAAAAAGCCTGTACTTTTATATCTGCATTAAGCGTTGCTAACGTTTTTTTCACTTTTAGCACTTCAGCACTGCGCTTGCCTTGCGATAATTTATCGGCTTTTGTTAATAGCGCTAAAACAGGCAGTTCACTATCAGCAGCCCATTGAATTAAGTCCATGTCTAAGTCTTTTAACGGGTGACGAATATCCATTAAAACCACTAAGCCTTTTAAACTTTCGCGTTTTTCTAAGTATTCTCCTAATGCTTTTTGCCATTTTTTTTTCATTTCTAATGGTACTTTGGCAAAACCATAGCCGGGTAAATCAATTAAACGCTTATTATCGCCAATTTCAAAAACATTAATGAGTTGGGTTCTGCCGGGCGTTTTACTAATACGCGCTAAACTTTTTTGATTGGTTAATGTGTTTAAAGCACTTGATTTACCTGCATTAGAGCGACCCGCAAATGCTACTTCTATGCCGGTATCTTCGGGTAATCGACGAATGTCAGGGGCGCTAATCGTAAAAGTTGCTTTGCTTAAATGGATTGTTTTTGAAGGCAAGAGCTTATCTCGTTAAAAATATAAAAGACTATTATAGCTTTTTTATTCTATTTTTTAAGGTGAAAAATGCTAAATAGTGTGATTTTTCAGGGATAATTGAACAGAGGCTATTACACAATACTTAGATTAGTGTAAAATATTGCAACATTTATCCGTTATTCATTCGATAGTGTTAATTAAATGACTATAATAACTTCATTATAAAGCGTTTATTATAAAAAAATTTATTCGTATTTATTTAATTAACAATATTTAGTAAACAACAAGCAGAGAGCAATTCAATGAAAAAAATAATTATTTCGCTGTTATTAGGGCTAGGTATGCTTAATACCGCGGTTGCTGTTCAAGGCGATGCTGAAGCAGGAAAAGCTAAATCAGCCGTTTGTGGTGCCTGTCATGGTGCTAATGGCATTAACCCAAACCCAACATATCCTGATCTTGCCGGCCAACATGCGGCTTATATTGTTAAACAGTTAGCGGATTTTAAATCAGGCGCTCGTACCGATATGATGATGGCGCCAATGGCCCTTAATTTATCTGAGCAAGATATGGCTGATTTAGGCGCTTATTTTGAGAGTCAAAAGCGTGGCTCAGAACAAGCTGCTAGCAGTGAAGGTGTGTCAGCAACATCAACGGCGGCTACTCCAGTAGAAAGTGTTGATGTAGTAACCATGACCTATGCTAAAAACCTTTATGTTGGAAAAGTAAAAGCAGGGCAAGAAAAATCAGTAATGTGTGCTTCTTGTCATGGCGTTGATGGTAACAGTGTTGTTCCTTCTTATCCTACATTAGCAGGCCAAAGTGCTAATTATCTTGCTAAACAACTTGCCGATTTTAAATCAGGAGCAAGGGTTGATCCGGTTATGGTGGGTATGGTTGTGGCATTAAGTAATACCGACATGGATGATCTGGCGGCTTATTTTGCCGTACAAAAAGCAAAGGATGGGGCGGGAGAAACAAGTGAAGTAGGTCATAAGCTTTATCTTGGTGGTGATGCCGCTAAAGGGATAACGGCTTGTATCGCTTGTCATGGCATTAAAGGTAAAGGCATGTCTCAAGCTGGATTTCCCTCTATTGCGGGTCAAAATTCAGACTATTTGAAAAATCAATTAATGAGCTTCCGTGATGGTAGTCGCGTTAATGACACCAATAATATTATGGGTAATATTGCCATTAAATTGTCTGACTCAGATATCAAAGAGTTAGTTCAATATATGTCTTCACTGAAATAATATAGTTATTTACGTGATATTTTAACTTGAAGCAGCGATTATCGCTGCTTTTTTGTTTTAAATAAAAACAAAAAATTGAGTAATACAACTTGAACGAGACCTTAAAAGCTAACCAGTTAGTTGCCTGTTTGCAGTGTGATGCGTTGTTTGATAAACCGTCTTTATTGCAGGGACAAAATGCTAAGTGTACCCGTTGTGGAAGTACTTTGGTTGAGCGAAAAGTTGACTCTGTTGAGCGTAGTTTTTATTGGTCTGTTGCGGGCATAATATTTTTAGTGCCTGCTATTTTATTACCTATAATGGGTGTTACCTTAGTGGGGCAATATCATCATGCTTCTTTGCTTGATTGTATTTTAGCACTTATTGAGCGTAAGTTCTTTATGATTGCTATGTTAGTGTTTTTATTTACTATTGCCGTTCCTACTGTTCGACTTGTCGGCGCTTTTTATCTTGCTTACTGTTTTAAATATAATCGATTAAAACCCTCGTTATTACAATTTTTTCGCGCATATCACCATCTTGGTCATTGGGCTATGCTTAATGTATTTATGCTCGGTATTATCGTCTCTATGTATAAGCTTTTAGATGACACCGAATTGTCGATAAATTTAGGTCTGTTTGCCTTTATATTTTGGCTCGTTTGCTCAACAATGGCGTCAACCTCATTAGATCAAGATTATATTTGGGGTGAGTTAGAGCAAAGGTTTGCCAATGAGAACCGCTAAACAGGCAGGGCTAAGCATATGCCCTAAATGTCATAAATTAAATGCTAAAGCATCAGAGCCCCAACGGTGCCAACGTTGTTATGGTTTGTTTTATCAACGTAAAAATCATAGTTTACAATATACTCTTGCTTGGAATATTGTTGCGCTGCTTGCCTTTATTCCTGCTAACTTATATCCCATAATGATTGTATATTCGATGGGATTTGGTGAACCTTCAACTATTTTGTCAGGTATCGGGCAGTTTGTTGATTTGGGGTTATACCCTATCGCAGTTATTATTTTTACCGCGAGCATTATTGTACCACTGGTTAAAATTATAGGGCTGTTTTTACTGGTTTATAGGGCTCATACTGGTGTTAGGCTAAAACCAGATAAGCACAATAAGTTTTATTTAGCGTTGGAGTTTTTAGGTCCGTGGTCAATGCTTGATGTTTTTGTTGTTGCTTTGTTAATTGCGGTCGTTGAATTAGGTTTTATTACCTCGGTTGCGGCGGGGCCAGCAATTAACTATTTTACCTTAACGGTGATTTTTACCATGTTAGCCGCCAATAGTTTTGACCCCCGTTTACTTTGGGATAAACATAATAAGGAATAAAATGACCACTGAAAAGTCATCTAAATCTACTCAGCCAATTTATCAAGAAGCTCCTGAAGTAGTCCCTCGTCAGGGGCTTTCTATTGTCTGGTTTGTGCCATTAATTGCGTTGCTCTTTGGCCTTTGGTTAGCGATAAAAGTTATTTCAGAGCAGGGTACTTTTATAACCATTGAATTTGAAAATGGCACGGGTATTGTGCCCAATAAAACAGAAGTTCGTTACAAGGGCTTAATTACTGGCATGGTTAAAAGTGTTAAGCCCTCAGATGATTTACAGCATGTTATTGCTACAGTAGAAATTTCAGCAAACTTTTCTGACTATTTAAGTGAAAATACGCGATTTTGGTTGGTTAGTGCTGATATTTCGCTACAAGGTGTTTCAGGGTTAGATACACTATTATCAGGCAGTTACATCAATATATTACCAAGCTCTGATTTTAATCAAATTAACTTATTTGCTTTAAAATCTAAACATTACACTGCGTTACATAAAGCGCCCTTACTTGATATGAGTACACCGGGCTTGCACCTTACGTTACAAACAAGTGTGCTTGGCTCTATCAGTGAAAACTCGCCAATTACCTTTAAACAAATGCCTATTGGTAATGTTGTTAGTTATCATTATCTTGAAAAAACAAAAAAAATTGCCATTAATATTTTTATTGAACCGGAATTTGCCCACTTAGTAAAAGAAAATTCTTTGTTTTGGAATGCTAGTGGTGTGCAAGTAACAGCTTCATTGAGTTCTGGTTTGAATATTAACACTGAATCTCTTTCATCAATTATTTCGGGTGGTATTGCGGTTGACACTTTGACTTATCAAGAAGACTTAGCCCCCGCACAAAATGGTCAAATTTACCCGTTGCATGCTGACTTTCAAGAGGCTGAAATGGGGCATGAAATAGAGTTAACGCTCGATTGGAATTCAGGGATTAATCATAATGCTGCTATTTTATTTCAAGGTTTAGCTATTGGTGAGATAAAATCTTTTAGCAAAATAGACCCTAAAACGCGAGAGCTTGTCGCTATTGCTCATGTAAACCCCCGAGTTGTTCCTTATTTGACCGATCAATCGCAGTTCTATTTGGTTGCGCCTAGTTTTGGTTTGTCGGGCGTTGCTAATGCAAAAACGTTATTAACAGGCACATACATTAGCATGAGACTATCTTTACAAGGTGAAGTTAGTAATAAGTTCAAAGTGTACAGCGCTAAGCCTCCGTATAAGTATAGTGAACCTGGGTTGCATTTAGTGCTACAAAGTAACGATCGAAGTTCTTTGCAAGTAGGCAGTAATGTTTATTATAAGCAACAAGTTGTTGGTAGTGTTCAAGCGATTGAAACGGTTGGTGCAGATCAACATCTATTACATATTCATATTTCACCTGAATTTCAACAAAATGTGTTAGTTGATAGTCACTTTTACAATAATAGCGGTATTAAAATTTCAGCTAATTTACTCAGCGTAGATATTCAAGCAGAGTCTTTACAAAGTATATTAACCGGCGGTATTTCTTTTAGTAACAATGAGAAAATACGAGTTGAAGATAACAACAGCACCTCGACAACAGTGGTTAAAAATGGCGATAAGTTTCGCTTATATGCTAACGAAGAGTTAGCTAAACAGCGAACACGCTTTACCTTAACTATTTCGGTTAATAAGCCAGTTAAAGCTAATACACGAATTTTGTATCGAGGTAATGAAATTGGTGCTATTCACCGTGTTGAGCATCAAGGTGATTATAAAAAGTTAACCGTTGGTTTATTGCCTGAGTATCAATATATTTTACGGGATAGTACGCAGTTTTGGCTTGTTAAACCTAATTTAACCCTTTCAGGAGCTACGGATACAGAAGCTTTATTAGGGGGAGATTACATCACTTTTAATCTTGGTGAATTAACCAAGCAAGCTCAGTTAAAAAATAGCTTTACCCTATTAACATCACCACCGGCAAAGTATGCGAGTGCTGCCGGTTTGCAACTTAGCTTGATAAGCCAAAGTGCCAATGTTGCAAGCCCGGGAAGTGCGGTAAGTTACCGTGGCATAGTTGTTGGTCAGGTAGATAGTGTTCATTTAGATAAGTTGGCTGATAATGTCCGGGTAAATATCACTATAGATGAAGAGCATAAAGCGTTAATTCAAATGCATACTCGTTTTTATAATGCCAGTGGTGTTACCCTGAGCGGAGGTTTAAGTAACTTTGTCGTTAAAACCGAATCGATAGACGCCATACTGCGTGGCGGTATTAGTTTTTATACTCCCAAACCAATAACAACCGTAGCAGAAACTAAAGAAAGCGAAGTAAAAGAGCTTGATTTATTTACCTTGTTTAACCATATCAAACAGGCAGAAAATGCCGGACTATCAATAAATATTCACTTTAATGATGTTGCTGGCTTAAAAGTGAACACTAAGGTGCTTTACCAAGAGCAAGAGCTAGGTGTTGTCGAACGGTTAGTTTTTAGTGATGATAAGGTGGGCGTAACGGCACTAGTTATACTTAATGATAAGGGCGCTAAATATGCAGTACAAAACACTCAGTTTTGGAAAGTAGAGCCTGAAATCGGTTTAGTTGGTTCAAAAAATATTAATGCTCTTTTTGATGGCGCTTTTATTGCGTTGCTGCCAAGTGTTAATACAAGCGCTACTAAGACAAGCAAAACACAAACATTATTTGAAGCGCTTGAATTGCCGCCAGCCATTAAAGAACTACCTTACGGATTAAACCTTAAATTAACCGCTAAGCGTCTGGGCTCGGTGCGTATAGGTAACCCTGTGCTTTATCGTCAAGTAAAAGTAGGTAAGGTTATCGGCATTGATTTATCAGATAGCGCTGACACCGTTGATGTTTTTATTAATATTGCCAAACGTTATGCGCCTTTAATTAATGACAAGAGTAAGTTTTGGAATACCAGTGGTATTAATATAGAAGCTGGAATTTTTTCGGGTGTGAAGATTGATTCCGAATCAATAGAAACGTTAATTTCTGGCGGTATCGCTTTTGCCTCACCTGTGTCTGATAGCGAGGAGGTTCAACAAGGTCAGCGTTTTATTTTGCATCAAAATCTAGATAAAAGTTGGTTAGACTGGCAGCCAAAAATTAATATTGCTCAAGAGTAAATATGCAAAAATTATTACGAAAGAATAAGTACGTCAAAATAACCAAGAAAGCCATTGGAACTTAAGAAACAAAAAAGCAGTCAATAGTTATATTGACTGCTTTTACATTGTAACTCGGTATTAATACCAATTATTAACAGTAATTACCGTTAATAATTACGCTTCGCTATCGGCTTCTTTTTGCTCAGTCGCTTGCTCTTTTGTTTCTTGTTCGTTTTCATTTTTTGCTTGATGGTCTTCGCCACCACAGCCGCCACAACAACCCATAATTTACTCCAAAATATAAAAAATCTTAAACTGGCAATTATAATACCCGAGTAGTTTACTCAAGTACTTGATCGAGATCAGGCTTTTACGTCTTTAAGTTAATTATTAGCTAACTACTTTAACTAATTTAGTTAGCCAATTAACTTAGATTATTTATTTAGGCAATGCACTAAAGCCCATATTAAATAAGGTAAAAGCATAAATGTCAGCATATTGTTCAATGGTTTTAGAGACAGGAGTACCTGCGCCATGGCCTGCATTGGTTTCTATGCGTATTAATGTGGGTGCTGAACCTGCTTGCTTCGCTTGTAATTGTGCGGCAAATTTAAATGAATGAGCCGGAACAACGCGGTCATCATGATCACCGGTAGTAACTAACGTTGCAGGGTAGCTAACACCAGCATTAACGTTGTGCACTGGAGAATAACCTTTTAAGTACTCAAACATTGCTTTGCTTTGCTCTGAGGTGCCATAGTCATAAGCCCAACCTGCGCCAGAAGTGAAGGTATGGTAGCGCAACATATCTAAAACACCAACGGCAGGTAAGGCAACTTTCATTAAGTCAGGACGTTGTGTCATTACAGCGCCTACTAACAAACCACCGTTTGAACCACCATTAATGGCTAAATAATCACTACTTGTATAATTACTGCTAATTAAATATTCACCGGCAGCAATAAAATCATCAAAAACATTTTGTTTTTTTAACTGAGTGCCAGCGTCATGCCATTTTTTACCGTATTCACCTCCACCACGTAAATTCGCCACCGCATAAATACCACCTTGCTCTAGCCAAACCGCGCGGGTAACACTAAATCTTGGTGTTAAGCTAATATTAAAGCCACCATAACCATATAAAATAGTTGGGTTTTTCCCGTTAAGTTCAGTGCCTTTTTTATAGGTAATAATCATAGGAACTTTAGTGCCGTCTTTAGAAGGATAAAAGACTTGCTTCGACTCATACTCATCACTATTAAATTTAGCGCCTGATTTACGGTACGTTTTGCTCGCACCGCTGTTCACATTAAAGCGGTAAATAGTTGACGGTGTTTTATAGTTAGTAAAAGAAAAATAAAGATCTTTATCTTCTTGTTTACCGCTTAAAGCGCTAGCACTACCAACACCAGGTAACTCTATTTCACGTATTTGGTTACCTTGGTAATCATATTGATAAACTTTAGAGATAGCATCAATCATGTATTCAATAAAGAAAGAACCGCCACCCGTTGATGCTGTTAATACATGATCTGTTTCGGCTATAAAATCTTGCCAATTTTCTGAACTTGGCTGCTTAGCATTCACGGTAACTATTTTTTTATTAGGCGCATTTAGGTTGGTGACTAAGTAAAGCTTGCTACCCTTATTTTCAATAACGAAAGTATCGGAATCAAAGTTATCAACAAGCGTTACTAATTTACTCGTTGGTTTAGATAAATCTTTAAGGTAAAGATCATTGCCTGAGGTTGAAATGGCTCCAGAAATAAGTAAGTAACGATCATCTTCTGTTACGGTGCCACCAATATAACGGCGCTTTTGTTCAGCGGTATCACCGAAAACAATGACATCGTCTTTTTGTGGTTGTCCTAGTTTATGGTAGTAAAGTTTATGCTGGTCAGTTTTTGCGGAAAGTTCACTGCCCTTTGGCTTGTCGTAGCTTGAATAATAAAAACCGTCATTACCATACCAAGAAATCCCTGAAAATTTCACATCAACTAACGGGGCTTCTAATACTTTTTTAGTGGTGGTATCAAGAATGATTATTTTACGCCAGTCACTGCCACCTTCTGAAATAGCATAAGCAGCTATAGAACCATCTTTAGAGAAGCTTAACTGGCCTAAAGACGTGGTGCCGTCTTCACTAAAAGTATTCGGGTTTAAAAATATTTCGGCCTCGCCTCCGTCTTTTTGGCGATACACTACGTATTGATTTTGTAAACCATCATTTTTATAAAAATAAGTGTATTTCCCTTCTTTAAACGGCGCACTGACTTTTTCATAATTCCATAATTGCGCAAGACGATTTTTCAATTGTTCACGGTATGGAATTTGTGCTAAATAATCAAAAGTGACTTTGTTTTCAGCTTTCACCCATGCGCCAGTTTCTTCACTGCGATCATCTTCTAACCAACGGTATGGATCGGCAACTTGGGTGCCAAAATAATCAGTACTTACTGCTCCTTGTTTTGTTACTGGATAAATTACTGGGGAAGTTACGTTAACACTGGCAGAGTCAGCCGCTGATTGCTTGACAGCAGCATTAGTGTTTTCATAACCATTACCAGAGCAACCAGTTAATAAACCACTAATTAGTGCACTAGTTAATAATAATATTGAAATTTTATTCATCTAAGCTTCTCACTTGACATGGAAATTCACATTGTATTTACATTTAACATATTGATATCGAGTGTAACAGAACTTTGTAGAAAGTAACTACCGTCTACGTTATTGCTTTACTAAATAAATGGTTACTTTGTGGTATAAACGGCAGTTTTTTGTTACAGAATTTTTCATTTTGTTTAAGTTCTATAATGGTTCTTATAAGCTATTAACCACACTTTGAATCGCCACAGGAAACACATGTTAAGCAACCATCGAGTTTTATCACCGCATTGGTAACTTTGCACTTAGGGCAATCTAATGCGTTTGGCATACCAGCATCTTCGCCATCAATTGCTGTTGGCGTTATGCTTGAGGTGTGGTTTTTTAGATATTCGGCTTTTTTTTCTTCAATAATTTTTTTGGCTTCACTCGATAATTCAATTTTTTTAATACTAACGCCACAAGTTTGCTCAACATGATAAGCAATTGTATCGGCAATCGCTGAAACCATTGACTCAATGTATCTAGGGTTACCACCGCGAGTGTGTTGTCCAAACCAACCTGCATTTGGTGACGAAACTTCACGTAATTCATCGAGTAAAAACATATATTCACCACCTTTGCGAAAGATGGCTGACATCATAAAGGTTAATGCATGTACCCACTGAACATTTATTTTGTCTTTGGTGTTTATGAATATTTCATAGGGACGCACTTCTTCTAGCACAGTGCCTTCGTTAAGGACAACATTTGAAATACTCACATAATAGGCGTGGTCATAACCTGCTGAAGCTTTAATTTTATACGTTCTGGAATTTAACTGCTTAGGCCGTTTAGTTTCTTGAATTAGTTCCACTTGTAGGGCTTTTTTTTCTATAGTATTAGCCGCGCTGTCTTCTTTAGTAACTACTGATACACCGGTAATTTTTTTACTGATTTTAATCGGTTTTATCAATGAAGATGATTGTGTCATTTTCTTGCCTCTTTTAAATAACGGGTAATTAAACCCGTTTAATAAATTTAATATTGCTTGACGTTGCTCTGCAAGTCATTTTTGGTCGTTACTACGCCTCTATGCAATGAGGCCTATGTTAACCATGTGCTAAAAGCGTCCGTACTGCCCTTCTTTTATCGCATCAAATAAGTTAGAAGCAATATGCTCTTGACCCTCATATATCACTTTTTCATTACCCTTAACGGTGATCACCTCACCATCTTCAAGCGTAAATTGATAATCTGTATTTGCTAGATCAGTTTCATTGACAAGCACTCCCGAAAAATTTTCAGGATTGAAACGAAAAGTTGTACAGCCTTTTAATCCTGCGGTATAAGCTTCTAAATAAACATCTTCAAATTGAGCGAAAGGGAATTCTGTTGGAATATTAATAGTTTTAGAGATTGAACTGTCGATCCACAGTTGAGCCGCTGCTTGAACTGCAATATGTTCTGATGGGGTAACCGTTGAGGTATCAACAAAACTTTCAGGTAACTGTGATAAATCTAGTGATAATACGGAGCCTACTTTGCACATAGGTAATCCCCAATCATTCCCGTGTGTGCTTTTCATCAAGCGTTCATAGGCTAATACTTCGGCTGAACGAACGTTTACTTGCTGTTTAGTTGATTTTCCAGGGATGATAACGTTACGTTTATAATCATGAGCAAAACTTGGCTCTATACCATTACTTGCATTATTTCCTATCGATAACGCGATGGTTCCTGTGGGGGCTATTGAACTGTGGTGAGTAAAACGTAATCCTGTTGTTAATGCTTCTTCTGCCCACTTGTCGCCTAATTCGGCAACAATGTTTTTCATGTAATGGCTATAATTAATGTGTAATTCAACCCCTTTAACCTGATCACCTAATTTGTACTTTTGGGCTAATTCTGGGCGTTTACGTAATAAATCTCCCGTGATGGTATACATTTCATTTAAGAATGGCGCACCTCCTTTCTCTTTGGCAAGCTTTGTTGCTTCACGCCACCCTTCTAATGCTAAATGTTTAGTGACTTCACGGGTGAACTTAACCGAATTATTTTTACCATATTTCATACCAAGCATCGTCATAGCAGAGCCTAAACCAAAGTAGCCCATACCGTGACGGCGCTTGTTTTCAATTTCAGCAACTTGTTCAGGCAATGGTAAGCCATTAATTTCTACCACGTTATCAAGCATACGGGTAAAAATACGGACAACTTTCTTGAATTGCTCCCAGTTAAAGCTTGCTTGCGCAGTAAAAGGATTATTGACAAAAGCGGTTAAGTTAACAGAGCCTAATAAACATGAACCATTTGGCGGTAATGGTTGCTCTCCGCATGGATTGGTTGCACGAATCATTTCCGCAAACCAATTGTTATTAAATTCATTAACCTTATCGATTAGAATAAAACCTGGCTCTGCATAGTCATACGTTGCACTCATGATCATGTTCCACAAGTTTTTTGCACGGATAGTGCGGTA
The DNA here is from genome assembly GCA_051531915.1 of Colwellia sp. GTDB lineage: Bacteria > Pseudomonadota > Gammaproteobacteria > Enterobacterales > Alteromonadaceae > Colwellia. Next base: position 58,249 of record JAOPTQ010000026.1, read on the forward strand.
AACTTTACAAGCAGTTTCGCCAGCATCATTTTCTATATATCCATCCATAGATAATGGCCAATCACGCCAAATTACATCATCTGAATTGTTTTTAGCGTCAAATGTTAAGCCCTCTAAATCAATTTGCTGTTGATTTGTAGGAAAAATTAATTGCCAATCAGTATCCGCTTTAACGGCTTCCATAAAAGGGTCGGTGATTAATATTGATAGGTTAAATTGACGTAGACGACCATCTTCGCGTTTAGCTTTAATAAATGCCATGATATCTGGATGTTGACAGTCAATCGTTCCCATTTGTGCACCGCGACGACCACCGGCAGAGGAAACGGTTTTGCACATGGTGTCAAAAATATCCATGAAAGGTAATGGGCCTGACGTTGTGGCGCCTGCGCCCGCAACAAAACCACCATCAGGGCGAATTGTTGAGAAATCATAGCCAATGCCACAACCCGCTTTTAGGGTTAAACTTGCTTTACTAACTGCTTCACCCACAATGCCTTGCATTGAATCTTCTATGGTAGCAGATACCGTACAATTAATTGTTGATGCCGTGGGTTTTTGCTCTCCAGAACCTGCATTTGAAATGATGCGACCCGCTGGAACAGCACCATTCATCAGTGCCCACAAAAACTCTGCGGTGTATTTTTTTTGTTTTGCTGGCGTTGCTTCTACATTGGCAATAGCCTTAGCTACACGCTCAAATGTATCGATGACCGTATGGTCGACAGGCTTTCCCGTTGAGGTTTTTAATTGATACTTTGAACTCCAAATATCTTGCGAGGCTAACTGTAAATGATTTGGGTCAAAAACAGCGGGATTTTCGATCGTATCAGTTTTTATTTGCTCTTGATTAAGCAACATTTTTTGCTCCTAATGGAAAATTATTATTAGTATTTTGTTGTGTGTTACTGTGGACAAATATTTAGGTGTTATTTATCACTAACCCATATATAGGCTATTTTTTACTATGAGGCACAATATATAGTATTATGCCGATCTAATTAGTTGATCGAGATCAACTTTTGGGCACTATATATTGTGCCAACTTTTTAAAAGATAACTGTATATATCTATAGTTCACCACAGCTTTAAGCAAAATGGTTGCTAAAGTGCAGTATTGTGAAGCTATCGGCAAGGAAAAAGGAGTGAAAACGTCAGTTGCTATTTGTTTTGTGGCTATAAAAGGAGGGGAGGTGCGCTGAAAAATAATGACAGGGCCAAAGAATAGGTCCCTGTCATTTACAAGTAGGTTGGTGAAGCTAAATGTTAAGCCGCACTTTTCTCGAGTTGTTTTATGCCGTCTTTATGGTAGTGGCGTAAACCATGTTCTTTTTGTCGTCCTTCACTAAATGAAGTGACACGTTTTAGATAGCCAATAACACGCGTGCCATGGTCAACATTTTCACTGCCGCAAGCATCGCAGTGCATTAATGTGCGTTTATCTATTTTTTCACAATCGTTACAAATGGTAATTTTTACATTGATACAAAAGTAGTTACAGCCTGTTGCTGCGGCGACATCGAACAATTTTACATAGGCATCAGCAGATAATGCTTCATCAAGATTAAGATGTAGCGCAGAGCCGCCATCTAAGTATTGGGTAATTTCTCTACCGTGCAATATAAACTTATCTAGGTGGTTGGTTTCTTCATCTTCGACTAAATAGAAATATGAATTATAACATTCACGATTGACTTGATAACCTGCTTTTTTATCCCATTTAGCATTTTTAATACCTAAGTTTTCGGCCGGCACAAATTCAGTATTAAACATATAGCCATATTCTTTTTTGGCCGCTTGGTTAGCTTGGTAAATTACTTTTAATTGCTGACTAACAAACTGTTTGTATTGATCATTATTACCTACGGTAATATTACTAAATTCCGCCGCTTCCACCATGCCATTTATACCAATGGTCAAAAATTGTTTATCTAAAGTGATAAAGCCTGCATCGTAAACTGACAATGCGCCTTTGGCTAAATAGTCTTCCATTAATTTTCTGTAGGCTACTTGGTACTTTTGTACTTTTTCAATTTCAACCTTCAGATCACGTTTGTTTTGTACTAATCGATTCATATTAACGGTAATAACGTTAATTGAGCCCGTTGCAACACCACCTGCGCCCATAGTGTATGAAAAAGTGTTGTCGGTAATTTCATTGCGTAAACGACAGCATGACGCTAATGAGTCTGGGCTGTCAGATAAGTAGATGAAAAAAGAGTTACCTTGTGCTTTTTGTTGTGCCATTTTATAGGCAAAGTCTTTATCTTTACATTGACCATTTTCAGTTAACATGGCCGCAGTAATAACAGGGAACGTTAAAATTGCTTTATCACGTTCGCCGTTGATCCAACTGAGAAAAAATGTTTGCAACGAAGAAACACTTTGCCAACTTGGTTTTGAGAAATCAGGAAAAACAAAGTCAGTGAACATGGCTTCAAAATAATGTTGATCAAATAATGATATATTCCAAAAAACACTTTGATAACCTCTTGCAGCCGCAGGTTGGTTTATTGCATAAACCACATGTTGTAAGTGATTTTCAATAGCCTTCGAGTTAGTTGTTAAATAATCATTTCCGTATTCTAGGCGAGCAAAATAATCAAAATAAGTTAAAAATTCTACCGTTGCTACGGCGCCAGCAAATTGCGCTGAAATAGCAAAAATAAGATTAACGAAAGACCCACAGAAAGATTCTAAATGTTTAGGCGCTTTTGATTCACCCCCTAGCTTAGTTAAGCCTTCTAATAAGAACGGGTACATGCTAATTGAGGTGCAATATGGTTTTAAACTGGTTTCGTCATGCACATAAATTTCATGATTTTCAATTTGTCGCATATATTCTTTCGCTAAGTCATCATCAAAAGTTTCTGCGATTTTTTCACACACTAAAGCACGATTGATTTGTACAAAACAATCTTTGAGTAATTCGGCTTCTAAAGTAGCAATGTTTTTATGCGTGACATTGGCATTGGCATCCATCTTTGAACCATCAGCGGCATTTTTGGCTGAAAAATACTGTTGAATGAAGTCTTTTTTATTGGTAATTTGTTCTTGGCTAAGCCGCAACATTTTGTGCTCCTAAAGCGAAATTATTATTGCTATTAATGTGTTGTTGAGTGTTGCTGTGAAATAAATGGTTGAGTTTTTTACCACTGGCAACTTCTCGAAATACTTGGTTGGTTAATGGGCTATCAAGGCCGCCTAAGTTCTCTTGCCAAGCGCCCGTTTTAAGGTAGGTTAAATGCTGAGATATATTTATGTCTATGTGTTTTTCGCCCGAATAAAGACACGTTTTTAAACCGAAATTTTTTGCGATGAGCAGTTTTTCTATTAATGCATTTGGTTGCCATTCGCCGCCAAAAAAAACCACGCAAGTAATTAAGCCTGAATATTTTTTTAACCAATGAATGTAATTCTGTTTATTAAGAGAAATACCGTTTTGCTCATTCCATAGTTCAGTACTATGGCAGCCTTTACAACCAACTTTGCAACCGGTAATGCTAAAACATAAACTAATTTCATTAGGCACCTCTTGAAAAACGACTGTTGGAGATATGCAGTTGAAGTCCATCTTTTTACCTATATATAGGTTGTTTTTTATCATGAGACACAATATATAGTATTTTGTCGATCTAATTAGTTGATCTCGATCAACTAATTAGCACTATATATTGTGTCAACTTTTTAAAAGATAACTATATATAGATATTGTCATTGGCAGTTTTATGTAAAATGGCTGCTAAAATACAGTAATTTGAAGCTATCGTTAAGGAAATTGGAATGAAAATGCGCAGGTAAAAAATTAGGTTGCTTGCGAGTTTAAAAATAAATTATTTATAAATCCGATAGGCTTTTAAGCTAGAAAAAAGCAACTAACGTTATTGTAAAAATGAAAAACGTTAGTTGCTATTTATTTTGTGAAATGATGAGTGTTAATAGGAAGTTATTTTATAGGGTTACTTTTCTTTCATATTCCATAAAATATCTTGACCACTACCCATGACAGTTGTTGGCAATCTACCATCCCATTGTTGGGCTTTTACATAGTCAACTAAGTCTTTATTGGCTTTGAGTGCTTGCGCTTTTTTCATCATCGCTTGTGCTTCGGCTAACCCTTTTACTTTAATGGCTTCAGCTTCGGCAGTTGCCTCAATAGTTATTGCATAAGCACTACCATCAGCACGTGCTTTTTCAGCATCACGCTTAGCTTCGGCGGTGTTAACCTCGCGTTGAGCTTCAAGTTTTTGACGTTCTAGTCTATGCATTTCAGCTGCGGCTAAGTTTTTTTCCGTTTGTTTGGTTTCAATACTTTGTAAATATTTTGCCGGTAGAATGAGGTTTTCAATTTGAACACTGTCTAATTTTACTGGAAAATCACTCATGGCAGCCAATAATGTTTCTTCAATTTTTTGAATAACCTGCCCTCGATTTTGAATGATTTGCTCTGCTTTAAATCGAGCCAATGCATCTTTAGTTGCTGAACGTAAACGAGGATCTAAAATACGGTTTTCAAATTGATCTAAGCCTCCATAGCCTTTATAAAGCTCGAATGCTTCCGCGCGAATCACTGTCCAGTTAACCGAAACTTCGGCCTGTACAGGCATTTGTTCAAAGGTTGATGCTTTTAATGATTCAGCATTTTTTCGGGTTCGAATTTCTAATTCTTCAATAGTGTCTGCAAAAGGCACTTTAGTATGTAAGCCGGGATTTACTTGTGTGGTCGCCTCACCAAAACGTTTAACAATGCCGACATGACCTTCATCGATGGTGTAAAATACTTGCCATAAAATAATAATTGCTATAATGCCAGTGATCACTTTACCGATATGTTTGGTGGCAGCACTTGTATCAATGGTAGCGGTTTTTGTTGTTAAGCCATTATTTAACATGATTTTTCCTTGTTTTGTGTTTAATAATTATTTCACTAACGGGGTTAACTAAATAACGGACATAGCATTGCGCGCTTGACATAATATGTCAAGCGGTTTTGCTTTTTTTTGTAAATTTATTGTAAAAAAGCTTGGTATGCGAGGTTGTCTGTCTGTTCTTGCCATTGATAGCCTAAAGCATTCAAGTGCTGAAAAAACGCTTGTTCTTTACTGTTATCTATCTCAAAACCGGCAAGAACCTGTCCAAAAGCAGCGCCATGGTTCCGGTAATGAAATAAAGTAATATTCCACAATTCACCCATAGCCGCTAAAAATTTTTCTAATGCGCCGGGATGCTCAGGAAATTCGAAGCAGAAAATTCGCTCATTTTGATTCTTTATGGATTTATTTTTTGCAGATTCATTACTTACCACGCCTTTACCGCCAATCATGTAGCGAATGTGTAGCTTAGCCAGTTCATCGTCAGTAAAATCCGTTGTTTGATAGTTAGCACTGTTCAATTCAGAGAGTAATTGCTGACGTTCATCAATACTGCCACTTAAGCGTATACCAACAAAAATATTGGCGCTAGGCTCGCCAGTATATCGATAATTAAACTCAGTGATTGCTCGGTTGCCTATGGTTTGGCAAAAACGCTTAAAGCTGCCTTTTTCTTCAGGGATGGTGACCGCTAATACTGCTTCTTTTTTCTCGCCTAATTCACAGCGTTCAGAGACATAACGCAAACTGTGAAAGTTCATGTTAGCGCCAGATAAAATAGCCACAAGCGATTCTTCGTTTTTCTTATTTGTGGCACAATATTTTTGTAAGCCGGCTAACGATAACGCGCCAGCAGGTTCGGCAATAACACGGGTTTGCTCAAATATATCTTTTATTGAGGTACATATTTCATCGGTGCTGACGGTAATAACTTCATCACAATAGCGTTGAATTAAATTAAAGGTATGTTCGCCAATACGTTTTACTGCAACGCCATCGGCAAATAAACCTACTTGTGCTAAATCAACCGGTTTGCCAGCGGCTAATGCCGCTTTTAGACAAGCAGAGTCTTCAGCTTCAACCCCTATCACCTTGGTGTTAGGGCTAAGCTGTTTTAAATAAACCGCCATACCGGCAAGTAAACCACCGCCGCCTACAGGCACAAAAACCACATCAGCATTAGGCTGTTGTTGTAATAACTCTTTCGCAACAGTGCCTTGACCGACAATAACATCAACGTCGTCAAATGGGTGGATCAGGGTTTTATTTTCAGTTTTTGCATAATCAATAGCCGCCGTTTGTGCTTCATTAAAGCTATGACCTACCAAGCGCACTTCACCACCAAATCGCCTAACATTATCTACTTTAATATCGGGCGTGGTTTTGGGCATAACAATGGTCGCTTTTATACCCAATTTACTAGCGGCTAATGCCAAACCTTGCGCGTGGTTTCCTGCGGAGGCAGCAATAACACCATGAATACATTCCGCTTCACTCAGGTTTGCTAGCTTATTACAAGCACCCCGAAGTTTGAAAGAATGTACTAGCTGCTGATCTTCACGTTTTAAATAAATTTGATTATTTAATCGCGTAGATAATTTAGTTAAGGGCGTTAACTCTGTTTCTACTACCGTGTCGTATATGGGCGCTAATAATATCTTTCTAAGATAGTCTAGTTGTTCAGCTTGCTCAGCCAATAATGTTTGGCTTGGTGTGTTGGTCATTATTTGTCTACTAAACCATCTAATAAATCACGGTTACGTACGGCACCTTTATCTGCGCTGGTGGCTAACATGGCGTAGTTTTTCAAGGCATAACTAATTGGACGTACACGATCTTTAGGTTTCCACGCTTGTTTACCTTTGGCATTCATGGCAACTCTGCGCTGTGTTAATTCGTCATCACTAATTTGTATTTCAATAAGTCGATTAGGAATATCAATATGGATAATGTCGCCTTGCTCAACCAGTGCAATAGTTCCGCCATCTGCTGCTTCTGGCGAAACATGACCAATGGATAAACCTGACGTGCCACCCGAAAAACGACCATCGGTGAGTAAAGCACAAGCTTTGCCTAACCCCATAGATTTCAAATACGTGGTTGGGTACAGCATTTCTTGCATACCGGGGCCGCCTTTAGGGCCTTCGTAGCGAATAACAACCACTTCACCGGCGACAACTTTGCCGTCTAAAATACCGGCAACAGCATCATCTTGGCTTTCAAATATATGTGCAGGCCCAGTAAATATTAAATTGTCATCACTAACACCGGCAGTTTTAACAACACAACCATCAAGGGCAATATTACCAGCCAATACTGCTAAACCCCCTTCGAGAGAAAAGGCATTTTCAATATTACGAATACAACCGTTGGCTCGGTCATCATCTAACGTGTCCCAACGACAGTTTTGGCTAAAGGCTTTGGTGGTACGAATACCTGCAGGCCCTGCTTTGTAGAAATCTTTAACAGCTTGATCTTCTGTCACAACGATATCGTACTTAACCAATAACTCAGCTAATGTTGTGCCCAGTACATTAACCACGTCAGTGCTTAATAAATTTGCACGGGCTAGCTCACCTAAAATACCAATAACACCACCGGCGCGGTGAACATCTTCCATATGATATTCTGGCGTTGACGGAGCAACTTTACATAGCTGCGGCACTATACGTGACAATTTATCCATGTCGGCCATGGTAAAGTCAATTTCAGCTTCTTGTGCTATGGCTAACAAATGTAAAACGGTATTGGTTGAACCGCCCATGGCAATGTCTAAACACATGGCATTTTCAAATGCTGCTTTGTTGGCGATATTACGCGGTAGGGCACTGTTATCATCATTGTGATAATAACGTTTGGTTAATTCGACAATTTGAGCACCGGCATTTAAAAATAATTGCTCGCGATCTGCGTGAGTTGCTAGCATTGAACCATTGCCTGGTAGCGCTAAACCAAGGGCTTCTGCTAAACAATTCATTGAATTGGCGGTAAACATACCTGAACATGAACCACAGGTTGGGCAAGCTGAGCGTTCAATTTGATCACTTTGTTCATCAGAAACTTGTGGATCAGCGCCTTGAATCATGGCATCAACTAAATCAAGTTTGATGATTTGATCTGAAAGCTTCGTTTTACCCGCTTCCATTGGGCCACCAGAAACAAAAATAACGGGAATATTAAGACGCATTGCTGCCATCATCATGCCCGGTGTTATTTTGTCACAGTTAGATATACAAACCATAGCATCGGCACAATGAGCATTGACCATATATTCAACAGAATCAGCAATTAAATCACGAGAAGGTAAGCTATAAAGCATACCGCTATGCCCCATGGCAATACCATCATCAACGGCAATAGTGTTAAATTCTTTGGCAACGCCACCGGCTTTTTCAATTGCGCCGGCAACTAATTGTCCCATGTCTTTTAAATGCACATGACCGGGAACAAACTGAGTGAAAGAGTTCACAACGGCAACAATCGGTTTGCCAAAGTCACCATCTGTCATGCCTGTTGCGCGCCATAAAGCACGAGCGCCAGCCATATTTCGGCCTTGGGTAGAAGTTGCTGAACGTAGTTTTGCCATGGTTATTTGCCTATTTTGTTCTTTGAATTAAAGTTTAATATTGATGAATGTGGATAAGAAATGAAAATTTTAGCCTTAGAGCAAAGCAGAAGCACGGAGCTGACGATAGTCAATAAGTGCTTCTAACCTTGCAATAAGATTAAAAGGATTTTTATTCTACAGATTCCAGCCAACCCCATTTATCTTCGGTAGTCCCATCAAATATACCAAAGAAAGCATCTTGTAATGCTTTTGTTATTGGGCCGCGAGAGCCAGTGCCTACAGCAATACCGTCAACTGATTTTACCGGCACAATTTCAGTGGCGGTTCCGGTCATGAAAAATTCGTCAGCAAGATATAAAGCTTCACGAGAAATTGTTTCTTCACGCACTTCATAACCTAACTCTTTCGCTAACACGAATACTGAATCACGGGTTAAGCCTTGTAAAATAGAAGCACTGCCCGGAGGTGTAGAAATAACACCTCTACGCACTAAAAATAAGTTTTGTCCGGCGCCTTCACTGATCTGGTTGTTAATATCCATAGCAATACCTTCGGTATAACCATGACGACCGGCTTCCATAGAAATAAGTTGAGAAGATAAGTAGTTACCGCCAGCTTTTGCGGCAGTAGGCATGGTATTTGGTGCTAAACGATTCCAACTTGATACGCCAACATCAACACCATTTTCAATGGCTTCAGCACCTAAGTAAGCTTCCCAACTAAAGGCCGCGATCATTAAATCGGCAACCGCATCAGTAGGTGGTCGTAAACCCATGCCAACATCACCTAAAAAGGCTAATGGACGTAAATAAGCGGATTTTAAATTGTTTTCTTTTACCGCATTTTTACAGGCCTGTATGACTTCTTCAGGCGTGTAAGGAATGTTCATACGGTAAATTTTGGCGGAATCAAATAAACGGTCAATGTGCTCTTTCAAACGAAATATGCATGTTCCTTGATGAGTATCATAAGCTCTAATGCCTTCAAAAACAGAAGAACCGTAATGTAAGGCGTGGCTCATTACATGCACGGTGGCATTTTTCCAAGGCATGAGTTCACCATTAAACCATATTAAATCTGCATTTACTTTTGCCATTGTATTTTCCTAAATTTGTTTCGTTATGTGTCGATGAGGATTCTGTTTTATCCGCGTAGGTATAAATACTCATCTACCTAGTTAATCAATATTAAGCTCGGCATTCTGTCGCTTTAGATAGCTGTGATGCACTATTGTCTACCTTGACACTCTTGATGTCGATCAGTTTATTAATTTGATCAATTAAAAGAGAGATTGGACGCTCACTACTGATCATTAATTCAATGATGCCAATATTGGTGCCGGTATTCACTCGAGCATTCATGCCGTTAATTAAAAATCCGCGATAGCGCGTGACTTGTAAAATTCTTTCAAGCACCACTTGTTTGTCGTCGGTCATAATGGTTAATTGATAATTATTCATACTAAGCGCTCTCCATCATTTTATCATTGGCTGTTTCAGGTGGTACTAGCGGCCAAACGTTTTCTTTTGCATCTATTTTTACTTGTAAGAAATATGGCCCGTCATGATCTAACATTTCTTCAATGGCGGCGGTTACTTCAGACTTTTTAGTGATCTGTTTGGCTTTAATATCAAACGCGGTTGCTAGCATAATAAAATCAGGATTGTCTGATAAATCAGTTTCACTTAAGCGACCATTGAAAAACAAATCTTGCCATTGGCGTACCATGCCCAATTTTTCATTATCAATAAGGACTATTTTCACCGGTATATTATAGCGTTTTATCGTCGCCAACTCTTGCACATTCATCATAATAGAGCCGTCGCCTGAAACCGCAATTACCGTATCGTGAGGTCTACTAATTTGTGCGCCTATGGCTGCCGGAAGACCAAAGCCCATGGTGCCCATACCGCCACTGGTTAAAAAGTTACTAGGGTCATCAAAGTCCATGTGTTGTGCAGCCCACATTTGATGTTGACCAACATCGGTAGTGATACAACTATTTTTTGGCATTAAGTTACTAATTTCGTTTAATACTGCTGGGGCAAAAATACCGTCACCCGGATGATTGTTATATTGCCATGCGAAATCACTTCTCATTTGTTGAACTTTTTCTTGCCAGTTTTGAATATTTAACGGCATGGTTAATAACGGAAGATTTATCTTTAAATCGCCTAAAATGGCAATATCAACAACTCTTCGTTTGTTAATTTCAGCGGTATCAATATCAAAATGAATAACTTTAGCGTTTGGCGCGAATTCAGTAAGTTTTCCGGTGACTCTATCGTCAAACCGAGCGCCAACAGCGATTAATAAATCACATTGCTGTACTGCAATATTTGCCGCTTTAGTGCCATGCATACCTAGCATGCCTAAATAGTTTTCATTACTTGAGTTTATTGCCCCTAAACCTTTTAAGGTTGATACACTTGGCATACCCGTTTGCTTAGCAAAATCGTTAACTTCATCAATAGCATTTGCCATACCAACGCCACCACCAAAATATAAGATAGGTTGCTTGGCGTGAGTAAGCATTTCTATGGCTTTACTAACGTCAGCAGGCGGTAAATGTACTTTGTTTTTCAAATGCGATAATTTTTCTAGTCTTTTAGTGACTTCTGCTAATTGAATATCTTTTGGAATATCGACTAATACCGGACCTTGTCGACCTTCCAGAGCAATTTCAAAGGCTTGATGTAGTACTTTTTCCAGATCATTAACATCACTAATCTGAAAAGAATGTTTTGTACATGCTAATGATAAACCAAAAACATCAATTTCTTGAAAAGCGTCACTACCCATTGCCGATGTGGGAACTTGACCTGTTATAGCAACAATTGGAATAGAGTCAGCAAGTGCATCGGCAAGGCCGGTAATTAAATTAGTTGCGCCCGGTCCTGATGTTGCTAAACAAACACCAATTTTACCCGATGCACGAGCATAGCCTACGGCTGAAAAAGCAGCCCCTTGTTCATGACGACAAAGAAAGTGCTGAATGTCACTGTCGTATAACGCATCATATATTGGCATAATTGCGCCACCAGGGTAGCCAAAAACGTGCTCAACACCGTGTTGTGTTAACGTTTCAAATAAAAGTGATCCGCCAGTTAAAGGCTTTTTTGTGTTCATGATTATTCCAAAATGTAAATTAAAAAAACCCTCAGTTCTTTCGAAGCGAGGGTTTGTAATTCGGTTTATTGCTTTTCTTTAGCTCAACGAACACCCTCGCGATGATTTAATAATCACCACGACGACGAGAATGTTACGAATAATAACGTTAATAGTTGATATAAAGTTTTGCATAATTATGCTCGTATTATACCTATTTATTCACTAATTGCTATGCGATTGATCAAAATAGGTTACGCTAATTTTGTGACCTTATTTTAATATTAATGTTTAATACAAACAGAGTAGGTCACTTCTGTATGAATTAGTACCATAGCTCTAATAGTTTACGCAAGCTTTTTTATTAGAGTTTTTTACGGTTGATAAAGAAGTAAACATTATAAGGAGCGTAAGGTATTAGAAAATAGGCTTAATAAAAGTCGAAAAAGTACTGATAATTTCCTACACTGACATTTAAGGAATATAAATTAAATGGAATTAGCATGTCACTTGCCTGTATTTATAGTCGAGCTCGCGTTGGCTTAGAGTCTCCCCTTGTGAGCGTTGAAGTGCATTTAGCCAACGGCTTGCCAGCATTCAATATTGTCGGTTTACCTGAAACCTCAGTGCGAGAATCAAAAGATCGCGTGCGTAGCGCTATCATCAATTGCGGTTATGAATTTCCCGCTAAAAGAATCACAATCAGCCTTGCGCCGGCAGATTTACCAAAAGAAGGCGGTCGTTTTGATTTACCTATTGCTGTTGGCATACTTGCGGCTTCAGAACAATTACCTCAAGTTGATTTACAGCAATATGAATTTGCCGGTGAATTAGCGTTATCAGGCGAGTTACGCGCTATTGTTGGTGAAATACCGATGGCAATGGCTTGCTCAAAAAGTAATAGAACATTAATTATCCCTGTGCAAAATGCAGAGCAAGCTAGCTGGGTGAAACAAGCTAAAATTCATGCGGTTGAACATTTAACACAACTTTATTCACACTTTGCACGACAAACAACTTTACCTCTAGTGGTCGAAAAGACGATTGCACAAACGAGTCAAGATAATAACCTAGATATCAGTGATGTTATAGGTCAGCCGTTAGCCAAACGCGCCTTAGAAATTGCGGCAAGTGGCGGCCATAACCTACTGTTTATTGGCCCGCCAGGTACAGGAAAAACTATGCTAGCTAGCCGTTTAGCCGGGATTTTACCGCCAATGACCGAGCAAGAGGCATTAGAAGTTGCCGCTATTCAATCAATTAGTAATAAAAATGTTGAGGCAAAATCATGGTTAACGCGGCCGTTTAGGGCGCCTCATCATACAGCTTCTTCTGCCGCTTTAGTCGGCGGTGGTAGCCAGCCAAAGCCCGGTGAAATTTCTTTAGCGCACAACGGCGTACTCTTTTTAGATGAATTACCTGAGTTTGAACGAAAAGTGCTTGATGTACTGCGTGAGCCTATGGAATCTGGCGAAGTGACTATTTCACGCGCTATGCACAAACAAAGTTTTCCTGCGCGTTTTCAACTGATTGCAGCAATGAATCCAAGCCCTACGGGGTTTTATAACGATAATCGCAGTACGCCAGAGCAAGTGTTACGCTATTTAAACCGTTTGTCAGGACCATTTTTGGACAGAATTGATATTCAAATTGAAGTAGCTCGTTTACCTAGAGGAACTTGGGCGGGTGATACTCAGCAAAATGAAACCAGTGTTGAGGTACAACAACGCGTGCAAGTTTGTCGAGAAATACAGATTGAACGTCAAGGCAAGGCCAATGCACATATTGGCACCAGTGAACTGAAAAAGCATTGTCATTTAAGTGCGCAAGATAATGAATTTTTAGAACTTGCCGTTGAAAAGCTCGGTTTGTCGACGCGTGCACATCATAAAATATTAAAAATTGCCCGTACCTTAGCCGACATGGATGATAAGCCAACAATTAGTCATCAATATTTAATAGAAGCATTATCTTATCGTGCCATGGATAGATTGTTGAGGCATTTAACCAGTGCAATGTAGTTTGCTATTGGTGTGCATTTACTCGTATACGTTAGGCAATGGCATCAAAAAAAGCTTTAATGAGTGGTTGTGATTTTGATTGATTTAAACAGCAAACACCTAAATCAAAAGGGGCTATTTCGCCAACATTTTGTAAATACTGAACCCTGTCTTTCACTGGACTATTCTCTACAACAACCTGTGGTACTATGCCCACACCACAACCTAAAGCCACCATGCTTACTAAGGCTTCATGCCCAGAAACAGTGGCATAAATATTGGCTTTACCTTGTTGCTTTTTACGATACCAAAGCTCAAATCGTTTTCTTGCCGGGCCATGCTCAGGCAAAATGATGGGGATTTCAGACCAAGCTAATATGTCAGTATTAAGCAGCTGCTGCACTTTGCAACTCATAGTGGGAGCAATAGCAGCTAACGGAATGGTTGCAAGATAATGAAAATAAACACTGCGAGGTAAATTTTCTGGATTGGCTGCAATGGCAAAATCAACTGACTTATTTTGTACTTTCTTTAAAGCATCAGAAGCATCGCCTGTGGTTAGCATAATCTCAACAAAAGGATATTGTTGTCGAAAGCGCTCTAGCAAAGGCGGCAAATGGCTGTAAGCCGCAGTAACCGAACAAAAAACACTGAGTTTTCCGGTGAGAGTTTGTTGGTTTTGATCGAGAGATTGCTTGAATGTTTGCCATTGCTCAGCTTGCAATTGTGCATAGCGTTGAAATTTTTTTCCTGATTCAGTTAAGACCACACTGCGGTTATCTCGAAGCAACAAGTCATCACCGACTTCTTGCTCTAATCGCTGTACCGCTCTACTCAGCGTTGAAGGGCTCATATGAAAAGCTTGTGCGGTTTTACCAAAATGTAAAGTTTGACTTAAATGCACAAACATAGCTAATGATTTTTGATCCATAGAGTCACCTGAAATTACTTTGTGTTGCAATATTTGCAATACTGTAATGCGAATATATCACTTTTTGCAACATACTGGCTAGGGTATGATGCTTTCATTGTAAAAAGCACCGTCAGAAAACTGATTTACTTATTTTAAAAAATTCAGAGGAAAGAACATGAGCAATTATTTCAACACCTTAAGTTTACGTGAAAAGCTTGGTCAATTAGGCAAATGTCGTTTTATGAAGCGTGAAGAATTCAGCGATGGCTGCAACTTCATTAAAGATTGGAACATTGTTATTGTTGGTTGTGGCGCGCAAGGTTTAAACCAAGGTTTAAATATGCGCGATTCTGGCTTAAACATTTCTTATGCGTTACGTGAAGCAGCTATTTCTTCGAAACGTCAATCTTGGCAGTGGGCTACTGAAAACGGTTTTACTGTTGGTACTTACCAAGAATTAATTCCTCAAGCTGATTTAGTATTAAACCTTACACCTGATAAGCAACATACTTCAGCGGTTACTGCAGTTATGCCTCACATGAAACAAGGCTCTACATTAGCTTACTCTCACGGTTTCAATATCGTTGAAGAAGGCATGCAAGTTCGTAAAGATATCACTGTTGTGATGGTTGCGCCTAAATGTCCTGGTACTGAAGTACGAGAAGAATACAAACGTGGTTTTGGTGTACCAACCTTAATTGCTGTTCACCCAGAAAATGATCCACAAGGTAACGGTTTAGCGATTGCTAAAGCATACGCATCAGCTACCGGTGGTGATAGAGCTGGCGTACTTGAATCATCTTTCATTGCTGAAGTAAAGTCAGATCTGATGGGCGAGCAAACTATACTTTGTGGTATGTTACAAACGGCTGCTGTTTTAGGGCACAAACAATTACTTGCTCAAGGTGTTGATGCAGCTTATGCACGTAAATTATTACAATACGGTTTAGAAACCACCACTGAAGGCTTAAAGCACGGTGGCATCACTAACATGATGGATCGTTTATCAAACCCTGCGAAAATTAAAGCGTTTGATATGTCAGAAGAGTTGAAAGTAATTTTACGTCCATTATTTGAAAAACATATGGATGACATCATCGAAGGTCGTTTCTCTGAAACTATGATGGCAGATTGGGCTAATGATGATATTAACTTATTAACGTGGCGCGCTGAAACAGCTGATACTTCTTTTGAACAAGCCGCTGATTGTGAAACAGAAATCACCGAGCAAGAATATTACGACAAAGGCATTTTTGTTGTTGCCATGATCAAAGCCGGTGTTGAACTTGCTTTTGAAGCGATGGTTGCTGCGGGTATCATTGAGGAGTCAGCTTATTATGAATCACTTCATGAAACGCCATTAATTGCTAACTGTATTGCTCGTAACAAATTATACGAAATGAACGTAGTTATTTCAGATACCGCTGAATATGGTAACTACCTATTTGTTCATGCTGCGGTTCCTTTACTTGAAGATTATGCGTCTAACTTATCGTTAGAACAATTAGGTGAAGGCTTAAAAGACAGTTCAAATAATGTTGATAATGCCCGTTTAATTGAAGTAAACGAAGCGATTCGCAGTCATGGCGTTGAAGTGATTGGTAAAGAACTTCGTGGCTACATGAAAGACATGAAAAAAATTGCTAGCGCAAAATAATTTGTCGCTAATACTTATGTCTAGTATGTAGGTATAGCGTAAATAAAACGGCATTTGAGTTGGGTTCAGTGCCGTTTTTTATTTGCAAAAAACTATTTAAAGTTATCTAAAATTTAATAAGGAAGACAAAATGTCTGATTTTAAAGAAGTAAGTATTAACAGAGCTGCGAATGTATATTTCGATGGTAAAGTCACTAGCCGTACAATCACTTTTAACGATGGTAGTTTCAAAACATTGGGTATTATGCAAGCGGGCGACTATAACTTTGGCACGAAAGAAGCAGAGTTAATGGAGATTACGGCCGGCGACTGTGAAATTTTACTTGCGGGTGCTACACAATGGCAAACTATTAAAGGTGGAGAGTCATTCAACGTTGCCGCTAATAGCTCTTTTGATATCAAAGCTAAAACAATTATTGATTATTGCTGCACTTATATTAGTGAATAATTCGTCCACAAGTAGACTTTAGAACCAAGGTGACTTTTCAGCTGAATCTCCGCTGAAAAATTACCTTGCATTCGTTAAGGCATTCATTTAACTTATTATTTCTATTAAAATATCAAATTAATACTTAAATAAAATTAAAGGAATAACCCTAATGCCACTTTTTGCAGAAATTATTACCAGTCCATTGCTTTGGATAACGCTCGTTATTCTATATACCTTAAAGAAAGGTATTTATTTTGTCCCTCAAAACCGCGGTTATGTTATTTATACATTAGGAAAATATAATAAGACCTTATCGGCGGGCTTAAATTTTATTATCCCTTACGTGCAGTCTGTTGCTGCCGATCGAAACCTTAAAGAACAATCCTTAGAAATTATTTCTCAACCTGCGATCACTAAAGACAATATTACCTTAGAAATTGATGGTATTTTATTTATGAAGGTTACTGATGCTGCCGCGGCTACTAACAATATAACGGATTACAAATTATCAGTAACGCAACTAGCCATGACCACCATGCGTAATGCCATTGGTTCAATGGAATTAGACGACTGTTTCCAAAATCGCGATTCAATTAATGCGCAAATATTAGCCTCAATGACCGAAGCTACAGCGCCTTGGGGCGTTATGGTGACTCGTTATGAAATTAAAGATATCACCCCTCCGCAAACCATTCGTGAAGACATGGAAAAGCAAATGACCGCAGAGCGTGAAAAGCGTTCAGTTATTTTGACCGCGGAAGGTGTTAAAACGGCGGCAATTACCGAAGCAGAAGGGCAAAAGCAAGCACGAGTTTTAGATGCTGAAGCGGCAAAAGCTGAACAGGTACTCTCGGCAGAAGCGTCAAAAGAGGCACAAATTTTAGAGGCAACAGGTAAAGCCGAAGCGATACGTTTAGTGGCCGAAGCAGATGCGAATGCATTAGATGTTGTCGGACAAGTTGCCAATACTGAACTAGGGCAATCGGCTGTAACGTTAACGTTGGCACAAGATGCCATTAAAGCGCATCAAGCTATTGCTAATGACAGTACAGTGGTATTAACCGATGGTAAAACAGGTGACAATATTGCCAATACAGTAGCGCAAGCGATTGCGGTATCGAGTAGCTTAAAGTTATAAGGAGTTACTATGGAATACTTTTTAGCACATCATGATCATTTATGGTTCATCATTGCCGGTTTAAGTTTTGTGATTGAACTCAGCATTATGGGACTTAGTGGGCCTTTATTGTTTTTTGCTATTGCGAGTTTGGTTACCGGAATATTAGTCTCTGTAGGTTTTGTTGACGGCTGGCAAGTAGAAATACTCACGGTTGGATTATTGACAGCCATAACCGCAATTGTTTTATGGAAGCCACTAAAAAAACTGCAAAATGAAAAAAGTGATACCAATGCTAGTGATATGATTGGCTTGCAAGTGCTTGTTAGTAAGGAAGTAACCTTAACAGGCGGTAGTATTCGTTATTCGGGTATTAATTGGAGTGCGCGTTTGGACGAAAGTAGTGACGTGGAAAATATTAGTGAATCTAGCTATTGTAAAATTGTAGATATCACTGGAAATACCATGTTGGTTAAGCCTGTATAGATTAAGTCACTATACTTAGCCTTAACACTTAGCCTCAAAGTATAATGACAAAAAGTATTGAGACCAAAATTGTAATGGCCAAATTCTTATCATTGAATTTGGCCATTTAATTTATTATTAATTCAGTTTTAGCTTTAATCGCTGATTTTATTATTCTCGTATTTGCCCATCGCCATAAACAACAAATTTTTCAGTAGTTAGTGCTTCTAGCCCCATAGGCCCGTATGCATGTAATTTACTGGTAGAAATGCCAATTTCAGAGCCTAAGCCGAGTTGATTGCCATCAGAAAATCGAGAAGAGGCATTTACCATAACCACGGATGAGTTAATTTGGCGAACAAATTGTTGAGCGTTAGATGTGTCTTGAGTCACAATCACTTCAGTATGATCCGAGGTGAATTCATTAATATGATTAATAGCCGCGTCAAAATCGGTAACTTCTTTAATCGCAATTTCTTGTGCTAAATATTCAGCATGATAATCGTCACTGGTTGCTAATTGTGCATTAGAAAAATAACCTAGACTCTTTTCGCAGGCATGTATTTTTACTTGTGCAGCTTTAGCTAATGCTTCGGCAGCTAAAGGTAAAAAAGTACTACTAATGTCTTGATGTACTAAAACCGTTTCAAAAGCGTTGCAAGCACTGGGTTTTTGAGTTTTACCATTAACAAGAATATTAACCGCTTTGGTTAAATCGGCAGAGTTATCAATAAATAAATGACAAACACCTTTAAAATGTTGAATTACCGGAATTTGGCTATTTTCAGTAACATAATTAATTAAACCTTCACCGCCACGAGGAATCACTAAATCAATACTTTCTCGCTGCTGTAGTAAATCATCAATAACGCTGCGACTCGTATCAGGAATAACACTGACAATATTTTTATCAATACCTTGTTGCTCAAGTACTTGGTGTAAACAGTTGGCAATTGCTAAATTTGAATGAATCGCTTCTGAGCCGCCACGTAGAATAACGGCGTTACCTGACTTTATACATAAGGCAGCAGACTCAGCGGTAACATTAGGTCGTGCCTCATAAATCATGGCAATAACACCTAATGGAATGCGCATTTTTCCCACTTGCAAACCGTTAGGGCGTAGTGACAAATTAGCTATATTTCCTACAGGGTCGCTAAGTGTGATTATTTCTTTAATGGCATCGCTAATGTCTTTAACACGCGGTTTGGTGAGTAGTAGCCGATCTAACATGGCATCAGTTAAGCTTTTGGCCCGTCCGGCATCAATATCTTTGTTATTTTCATCAATAATAACGTGACTGTTTTCTTCTATAGCATTCGCCATGGCAAGCAGTACATTATTTTTTTCTGTTGTGGTTAATTGCGCCGCAACTCGGCTAGCTATTTTTGCCTTACTTGCCATTGCAGTCATATTAAATGCAGACATTTTATATTCTCTTTTATCTATTTGTTAAGATGATTTTAGTGGTTGATGATATTACTATAAAATAACCATATCATCACGATGTACAACAACCGCACCGGGATTGTGACCTAAAATATTAATTATTTCATTACTGTGTTTACCCATAATTCGGCGTAAATCATGATAGCCATATAAGCAGATACCTTTGGCTATAACGGTATTGTCTTGATGGTTAATTAAATCAACAGATTCACCTGCTTTGAATCTGTTTTTTATCGATTTAATGCCCGCGGGTAATAAAGAGGCGCCTTTATTTAATAAAGCGTTTACCGCACCGCTATCTAAAATAATTTTCCCTTGGCTTTTGCGGGTATGCTTAAGCCAATGTTTTTTTGCCGAGATAATCTCTTTATCAGCAATAAAATGTGTGCCCGGATTGTTATGATTTAACAATGAAGCAAAAACTTCGCTACGTGTACCATTAATGATGTAAGTATTTATACCATGCTCTACGGCTTTTTCAGCCGCTTGAATTTTAGTTTTCATACCGCCGGTGGCAAGGTGATTTCTGCTTGTTCCTGCCATCGCATAAATTTCATCGGTAATTTTAGGTATTTCAGGGATCAGTACCGCGTCATTATTTACTTTAGGATCTTTAGTAAAAACACCATCAATGTCACTGAGTATAAATAAACTGTCGGCTTCGCAAACCTGGGCAACTAAGGCAGCAAGATTGTCATTATCTCCAACCGTTAAATCTTCTGTGGTGATGGTGTCATTCTCATTAACTATCGGTAATACGCCATTACTCAGTTGAATTTGAATGGTCTTTTTTATGCTAATAAAGCGTTCACGATCTTCCAAATCATGTTGAGTTATTAAAATCTGGCTACAAGGAGAGTCAAAAAAACGTTGCCAGTTGGTCATCATTTGCATTTGACCTACTGAAGCCATGGCTTTTTTAGTCGCAACAGATAATTTAGGAGAGCCATGTTGAATAAGACTTCTACCAGCAGCAACTCCACCAGAAGACACTAAAATTATTTCTTTGCCTTGCTGTTGGCATTTGGTAATAAACTGAGCTATTGCTAAGGTGTATTGTCCGCTACAACCCCGTTCAGTTGGTGCAATTAATGCGCTGCCTACTTTGATCACAGCTCTATTAAAATTCATTTTTCCTCCTGTTGTTTTTCTACGCGTAGCATGCGGCAAAGTTAGGTTAATTACAACTAAACTGACTCTTTAACGGTGAGAAAACTGAGACAAAATGATGTTTTGTCATAACATTTAGGAATAGATATAGAAAAAACGTCTGGTAGGGTTGAAATTAAAAATTTAAATTATGCTCAAACCATGATTAAATAAAGGTATTATTACCCTTTTTTAATTTGCGTTATAACATGCTAAATTTTTTACCAGCTAAGCTTATTGGCTTTTTATCCTTGTTTTTTTATATTATAAATACGATATTTTGGTTGGTGCCTATTTTACTGTTTTCATTATTTAAAGCACTGATCCCTATTAATTATTTTCAAAAAATATTTAGCTATTTATTAGATTTAATGGCAAGTAATTGGGTGGCAGTAAACACTTTCAATCAACAATTATTCACGAAAATAGAGTTAGAAATTACCGGTTTAGAAGATCTGAATGATAAAGATTGGTATTTAGTGCTAGCAAATCACCAAAGTTGGGTTGATATAGTCATTTTACAACGAGCTTTGCATGGTAAAATTCCCTTTTTAAAGTTTTTTTTAAAAAGAGAACTTATTTATGTACCCATTTTAGGCTTGGCATGGTGGGCATTAGATTTTCCTTTTATGAAGCGTTATAGCCAATCATTTTTGAAAAGAAATCCTCATTTGCGTGGTAAAGACTTAGAAACAACACGTAAAGCTTGTGTCAAATTCAAACATAAGCCGGTAAGCATTATGAGTTTTATTGAAGGAACACGTTTCACTCAAGCAAAACATGATCAACAAAAAGCACCGTTTAAGCATTTACTTAAACCTAAAGCCGGCGGCATTGCTTTTGTGTTAGATGCCATGGGCGAACAACTTACTACTATTGTTGATGTGACTATTCATTATCCTGAAGGTGTACCATCGTTTGTTGACTTTCTTTGTGGCCGAATAAAAAAAGTACAGGTTGAAGTGCATACTAAAGAAATCTCCAATGATTTAAATGGCGATTATTTTAATGATCGAAGCTATAAGATTTTTTTTCAAAAATGGTTAACACAATTTTGGCATGACAAAGATGCTAGGTTAGCACAGATGATGCATTCAAAAGCTAAGGAAGATAAATGAACGAGTTAATCAGTAGTTGGTTGATAGAACAAGGCGTTAGTGTAAACCATGTGAAAAATAGTGTGATAGGAATAGGCTTGGCGATTATTTTTCTCCTTGCTAGTATTAGTCATTACCTTGCAAAGTATCAAATATTGAAATTCGTTTCGAATATTATTAAAAAAAGTAAAAACACTTTAGATGATGCCTTAATTGAACATAATGTACTTAATAGGGTGGCTTTGTTATTACCTTTTGTGGTCATACTTTTTTTAACTCCATTACTAATCCCCGCCGAAAGTTTTTTACATTATTTACTGATATTAACGGCTAAAGTGTTTTTGACCTTTCAAATAGCGCATAGCATTAGTGCCTTACTTAATGTTAGTAAAAACCTTTATCAAGAAAGTGCCAAGCAACGTTATTTACCCCTTAATGCCATTATTCAGGTATTAAAATTGGTCATTTATTTAGTGACTATTATTGTGATTACTTCTTTGGTTATTAATCGTTCGCCGGTTTATTTATTGAGTGGTTTAGGTGCATTGACCGCTGTTTTGATTTTGGTTTTTCAAGACACCATCAAAGGCTTAGTGGCAAGTATTCAAGTCTCAGCGAATAAAATGGTGGTTGCCGGAGATTGGATAGAACTACCAAAGTATGGTGCCGATGGCGATGTTATTGAGATAGGTTTAAGTACGGTAAAAGTTGAAAATTTTGATAAAACAATTACCACTGTACCTACCTATGCATTGATTAGCGATTCTTTTAAAAATTGGCGAAATATGTATCATACGGGTGCAAGGCGTATTAAACGAACCTTGATCATTGATATTGCCAGTATTGATTTTTATAGTTTAGAAAAAGTAGATTTTTTAGCAAATACAAATTTATTAAAAACATATTTATCAGATAAAAAACAGCAGCTTAAGAATGACAACGATCAGCTAAACCAAACTGAAGAAGTAAATAATATTGATGCTCGACAACTCACTAATATTGGTACTTTTCGTGCTTATATAGAGATGTATTTAAATCAAAATAATTGTATTCGCAATGATTTAACCTGCATGGTTAGGCAGCTACCGGCAACACAAAGTGGTTTACCGCTAGAACTTTATTGTTTTGCGAATACGACAGACTGGGTTCAGTATGAAGCAATACAAGCGGATATTTTTGACCATCTATTTGCCATTGCCCCGCATTTTGACTTACGTGTATTCCAACATCCCAGTGGCTTTGATTGGAAAAACTCAGTCAAAACGCAGTAAGAATTAAGTAGCGAGCAAAAAAGAACAAGTAAAATATCGAGTATCGAAGATACTAACTTCGATACTCGATATTTTTTATCTTGAAACTGATTTACCTCTGCCTAATCACACCTTCTTGCATGGTTGAAGCGACAAGTTCGCCTTGCTGATTGAATATTTTTCCATGAACTAACCCTCTTCCGTTACTCGCCGATGGGCTGTCTATACAATATAATAACCAATCATCAAAACGAAAAGGACGATGAAACCACATGGCATGATCTACCGTAGCAATTTGAAAATTAGGTAGCCAATGGCTAGCTCCGTGAGCCATTAAAGCCGTGGGTAAAAAGTGAAAATCTGAAGCATAAGCTAACATATTAGTATGAATGCGAGAATCATTAGGCAAACAACCATTGGCTTTTAACCAAATTTGACAACTAGCGTCAGTTTTTTTGGGGCTTAACCAGTTGTATTGCTGTATTGGACGTATTTCAATAGGCTTTTCACTAAGAAATTTATCTCTCAGTGATTTTGGTATTAAATGTTGATGCTCTTCAATAAAGTCACTATATGATGCAATATTTTCAGGCCCTGAAACATCAGGCATAGTATCTTGATGAGAAAAACCCGCTTCCGCACACTGAAAGGAAGCTGTCATATAAAAAATAGCCTTGCCATTTTGTATGGCTTGCACTCGCCTTGTACTAAAGCTTGTGCCATTGCGAATATCTTCCACTTCATATACAACCGGTTTGGTTGCATCGCCGGCACGTAAAAAATAAGAATGTAAAGAATGAACGAATCTATTTTTATCAACAGTTTCTTGAGTTGCCGATAAAGCCTGCCCCATAACTTGGCCACCGAACAAAGACTTGAAACCTAAGTCTTGGCTTTGACCGCGATAAAGACCTTGCTCTATTGCTTCTAACGTTAATAACGCGAGTAACTCATCTAAAACAACACTCATATTTTTTGCCTAATTTATTCTTCTTTATGTGATGTAGGTATAATCAGGGATTACCTGTTAAATTAAAAGGTTTATTTTTACTAAAGGTGTTGATGCGCTATGTGATTAAAGGTATTATGTTAGGACTAGTGTTAAAAATTTCTCTATAATTTAAATTATAGAGAAATTTTATATGTATGCTGTAGCGGAAAGAGAAACCTTATTAGAAAGGCGACAAACAAGTATTGAGCAATCAACGCTTTGGGGGAAATTATCTTTAGCGCAAAAGTTTGCAGCAAGTAGTTTAACGCAGTTTGGTTATGATCTTAACTTTATTCGTAATAGTAATATGGGAAGTTTAGCTATATTAATGTGCAACGGAAATGCCGCTACTATCTCTGGTGAAGGAGAAATTGACACCTCACCAAATATTATTATTAGAAGTTAATTATTAACACTTTTATATTTTTAAAAAGCACCGTTGGTGCTTTTTTTGGTTTTAGAGTTTAATTAAATTTATCAATGTGATTAGAGTCACTTAGTCTAGATAAGAATATATATGGATCAATGTCTTGATAATTGGGCATTTCAATTGTAAAGCTAATAGTAATTGAAAAATTACCTAAGTTGGCAAAGAACCGGGTTGTTATTGCTTGTGTTAGTTTCTCTATTCTGTCAGTAACATCCTCTTGATTTTGATGAGGAAATAATAATAAATACTCACCATCATTAATTAAGCCCGCGTATTCAAATTCATTCAGATACTCATTAATAATACGGGCAATATATTTGCCTACTTCATTTACTGTTTTTCTGTTGAAAGTAAAAGCCAACTCTTGCCAGTTATCAATAGAAAAATAGGCAAGGGTGAGTGGATATTGATATTTTCGAGACTTGTTAAAGGCCTGTTGGTATAGCTGCTTTGTTTGAGTTGCTGTAGCAATTATATGACTTGGTTTGTTTTCTTCTTCATAAGCCCTTTTTTGTTTTTTGGTGCGAAGTATAAACCATTGGGTAATCATAAAAATTAATAATAAACTAATAATAAACATTAATGTGTTTATAAGACGTTGCTGACGTTGAAACTTACGAGTGAAGGTTGTAGAAAGCTCACTTTTTTCAGCGAGTTTAAGGGCTAAATTTCGTGACCGATCACTGGCTTCATTATTCTGCAATTTACCCAGTAGATGTTGATTATTTGAATACGCACCTTTAGCGGCAATAACTTTAGGTTGTGTGGTATGCGCTTGTAAAGCAAGTAGAAATTTTTTCTGCCAAAAAAAAGCGTTATCATTATCACCCTGCTCATGATACATATTTGCAAGCAATTGAAAGAGCTCAAAATAATTGGGCTCTAAATAAGTGTTAAGTGATAACAGCTCAGCTTCTTTTAATAATTCATAGGCTTTTTTTGGGTGTTGAGTTGCGAAATGCACTTTCACTAAATCGATTATTGTTTCTAAATATTCCTTGGTTAGGTGATGCTTTTTAAAAAGTTTTTTGGCTTGCTGTAGTTCATTATGTGCTTGTTGATAGCTTTGTTGTTGAAATAAAATCATCCCTAAGCCATGACTTGCATATGCCATACTTATCGGTGCTGGCTTTTCTTGTGCATAAATCTTCGCTTCTAAAAAAGCATTGTAAGCATCATCAGATTGTTCTAATTGTTGATAAGCAATGGCTAAACGGTAGTATGTATGTTCTATATTATGTTTTTTGTCTAAGTCAAACCGTAATTTTAATATCTTTTGCTGCAAAGTTAGTGCTGTTTGATAATCACCTAAGTGATAATGTGCAGTAGATAAAATGTCTAATAGCTCGATATGATCAGCAAAAGTTGGATGTTCTAACATTGCTTTTTCTACTTGTTGTAAATCGGCTAATGCTTTTTGATGTTGAGAAAGTAGTGCGTAGGCAACACTTCGGTAACTTAAAGCAAAGAGATTATATTTTATCTCTTTGTTATTTTTGGTTGAAGTAACCGCCTGCTCTGCAATACTAAGTAATTGTTGATATTGTTTTCTTGTTGTAGAAATTTCAGCTAATTTTAATAGCAAACACAATTTTATCTGATCATTACTGGTATTCACCGCTAACCCGTCTTGAGTGAATTGAAATGCTTTGTCTGTATCTCCTTGGTTTGTGGCAATATTGGCGAGTAAAAGAAAAGCTTTTGCAACACTTTCAGTCGGGTAAGCAAGTCTATTTTGAATGATTTGACCGGAATATTGTATTACCTCGCTAGCGATGAGGGTTTCTTTATTTTGTCGAACAAGGAGGTTAATTTTTGCAATCACTTGCTCTTTGCCAAAAAGCTTATTTGAAGCACCAAAAGGTTGGCTATTTTCAGCGACAGCAGTGCTAATAGTAAAAAAAACAGCAAATAAAAAAAATAATGGTTTAAAAGACATTGTTGTAAATAGTTATAAAAACAGTGGGTTATCTATTTTGTGGTTATATTTTACACGCATTAAAGAGGAGTTGTTAGTATTATTTGTTTACAAAAGATTACTTTGTCTTATAATGAACTTGAGCTGCTAAAGCTCGATAAGGGCAAATCTAGTGAAAGCTAGAGACGCAAAGTTACCGGTCTAACGGGAAACCTATGACAGCGGGACTGCCAAATTTAGATATAGTGGGGGCTTGTTTATTTTAACAGCTTGCTGTTTGTTTCTTCGGTGTACTTTGCGTGGCTTCCCTTACCCTTTAATTTTCAGCTTCTAAACCTTTATACTCTTTTGTTGCTCCTTTTTTTCACTGATATATTTCTTAATGATCTTTTCTAACATTGATAATGGCATAGAGCCATTTTTTAATAGTTGATCATGAAAATCACGTAAATCAAATTGCTTGCCGAGTGACTGTTCTGCTTCTGAGCGTAAGCGCTTAATTGTCAACTCACCTATTTTGTACGATAACGCTTGACCCGGCCAAGAGATATAACGGTCAATTTCTGTTTTAACATTGTGCAATGACAAGGCGGTATTATTAGCAAGGTAATTCATTGCTTCTTTACGTGACCAACCCTTTGCATGCATGCCCGTGTCAACAACCAAGCGGCAAGCTCGCCACATTTCATAGGTTAATCGACCAAAATCATGATAAGGGTTTTGGTACATGCCCGCTTCAATGCCTAAATATTCAGAGTATAGCCCCCAGCCTTCACCAAACGCTGAAATATAGATTCGAGTTCTGAACAAAGGAACATTTTCCATTTCACTTGCTATTGAACCTTGTAAATGATGTCCGGGCACTGCTTCATGTAACGTTAATGCTGGCAGCACATAGAGAGGTCGCCTATCAAGACGATAGGTATTCACCCAATAATTACCGGGTTGGCCATCGCGAGAAGGGCCAGAATAACGACCGGTGGTATATTTGGGCGCAATGTTTGCGGGTACTTCAATAACACCATAAGGGGTTCTGGGTAATGTTTTAAATAACGTCGGCAGTTTTGCATCCATTTGTTTAGCAATGTATGAGGCCTCTTTAAGTAAAGCTACAGGCGTTTTTGCATAGAATTGTTCATCGGTACGTAAAAAATTAACAAAGTCAGCAAAGCTGCCTTTAAAGCCAATGTCTTCTATAATGCTATTCATTTCGTTTCGAATACGTTTTACCTCAGATAATCCTTGGTTATGAATCTCATCAATTGATATAGCTAACGTTGTGTAATGATTGACTCTATTTTGATAATAACGTTTACCATTGGGCAGTGATGTAGCCGCTATATTATCTCTAGCATTCGGTTGGTAATGTTGCACCATATAATCATAATATTTTTGATAGGCCGGCATTATTTGTTCAGTAATTATTTTTTTCGCTTCTCTTTGCAAACTTAATTGTAGTTCTGGCTTAACAAAATTAGATACTTTCAAAAGAGGTTGGTAATAAACACTGTCTTTAACCTCTTTTGTTATAAATGCCGAAATTGACCGTTCAAAATCTTTAAGTACTACTTTGGGTTGCGTTATATTTTCTTTAATTCCTAAATTCATCCAAGCCATTTGTTGCTCAAAATAAAGGGGAACAGCGTGAAGTTTTGCAAAATAATCTCGGTAGTCTTGTTCTGTTTTTAAATTAACTTGTTGAGCTATGTTGGCAATCCAGGCATGAAAGCCTGATTCAGCGGTTAAAGGCATGTAATGCTCTTTGTTTTTATAGCTATCTAATTGGTTTTTTAAACTATAAATTAACACCGCACTATTTATTTGATTATCAAGGTTAAGCAGATTGCTATTTATACTGATAAGTTGCTGATAGATTAGATCTAATTTTCTATTTTGTGAGGCTAGTCGCTGTGGGGATAAATCAGGTAATTTACCATTATTTCCACCAACTTCTGGCTTATTAAAAGGACTACTTTGTTCGTAGAATTTTTGATAAGTACGCATTATTTGCTGTAATTGCAAATCACTTTTTGAAACGGTTTTTTGATTACTAAGATGAGAAGTCTGACTACAACCCGCAAGAAAAAATAAGAATAGGATTTTGATGATTAATTGCATTATATTTACCTGAATGTCTGGAACGAACAAGTTTAGCAAACTTAACTCATAAATAATGCTGAATTTACTAGATATTTATCTGCAAATCCTAGAGAATATAATTTATGCTAAGCTTACTCGCTCTCTGTTGAAGGCAAGATAATTTAAACTTGGCATAAGTAAATTAATTTAAGAGGTGGCGTAGATCATCTTAGCGCTAATGCAGTAGAGGTGGATCGATGAAATATCACGATTCAATAGAGAAATCAGGCGAAATAATGGCACTGTCAGTTGCTCAGCTGAAGCAGTGGTGCTTGCCTGTGGATCCTATTAACTATGCAGTTAGCTATGAATATTGTAAAAAGAGCAAACCGCGATTAGTGACTAGCATTGCACAACAGTTATTGCTTGGTAAAGGTATTGATGGTTTCTTTATGGAAGAGCTTTATAAAGAACACGTACTTGAACAGAGTAAATTTAGAGATGAAATCATCTCTGATTTAAGTGTTTTACTGAGTGATGTTCAAAGTAGCTGCGTTAAATCGTCCTCTTCGGCACAAGAACTAATCAAACAATTAGACACGACTATTCCCGCATTACTTTCTTTAGATAGAGACAAGGTTAAAATAGCGGCAGCCAAACTCCAAAAAGCATCAACCACCTTTAAACAACAACAGCAGCAACTTACAGAACAACTTAAAGCCTCACAATTACAAACACAAGCATTAGAGGCTGAGCTAGAAGACGTTCGTAAAGAAATTTATTTAGATCCCGTTACCGGTTTATATAACCGAAAAGCCATGTCTAAGCATATTGACTCATGGTTAGAGGCTGATTCTGATCGAGCTATTGCCGCCATTGTTGTTAGTGTTGATTACTTTGAGCAGTTTAGTCAGCGCTTTGGTAGTTTAATTGGTGGGGTGATTTTATCAAAAATCGCAAAAAAAATTCGCAGTTATGTTGACAGTAGTGGCTTGCCGGTAAGATCAGGTCATGATGAATTTGTGCTGTTAATACCCGATGTTGATGGCAGCATAGCTGTAGAGATTGCTGAAAAAATAAAGCAAGGTGTTGAAAAGCTAAGATTTGTTAGCATACAGTCTGGTGTTAGGTTGCCTAAAATGAGTGTTTCATTGGGGATTGGTGAAATGCGAGCGAAAGAGCCATTAAATCAGTTTATTAATAGAACGCGTAAAGCGGTTATTGATGATAGTAAACATACCAATTAACTATGTTAATAGGTATGTTATTTGTCAAGTAAAGCGGCTAGTTGATCAATAGACTCTTCAGAGAATACTTTAATATTGTGTTGCTGCAATAATAAAGAAGTAAGTCCTTGCCCTAAAACTTTGTTATTGCTAAAGGAGCCATCATATACCACGGTGCTACCGCATGAAGGGCTAGACTCTTTCATTAAGGCGAAGCGAATATTATGCTGTTGACATAAATTTAGCGCCATTTGCGCACCTTGTTTAAATTGCTTACTCACATTTATCCCAGAAAAAGTAATCACTTCACCGGTGTTAGGCTGTATTTCTGCAGGTGATCTAGGAATAGGCAAACCACCAGAAACTTCAGGGCAAATAAGCACTAAGCGTTGTTGCTTTTGCCATAATAACAAGAGAGGGTGACCTAAAGGAATTGCTTCATTGTTATAGCGAACCTTTTCACCTAATAAGCAGCGACTTATTAGCACTTTATCAAACATACCAATTTACCCTAAACTGAAGATTACTTGGCTATCATATAGCTAAAATGGAGTAAAAAAAAGTTGTCTAAGCATAATTCTGTCTTTTAAATCATTCACGGTATATACTGTTTTGAAGACTTTTTAATCATTGAAAATAAAGAGAGATTTTAACTATGAAAAAACTTACGCTTGCTGTTGTAGCAACAGTTCTGATGTCATCGCCTGGTTTTGCTGCGGATGTTGCAGCAGGTAAAGCAAAATCAATGATGTGTGCCGCATGTCATGGTGCAGCAGGTATTTCAGCTGTTCCTACTTATCCTAACCTTGCCGGTCAAAAATCTGCGTACCTTGCTAAACAATTAAAAGATTTCAAATCGGGCAAACGTAATGATCCTATAATGAAAGGTATGGTTGCTGCTTTATCGGATAAAGATATGGATGATCTTGCCGCTTATTATGCAAGTTTAAAATAAGTTAGAAAAATAATTTATAGTTAATAAAAGCACCATTCGGTGCTTTTTTAGTTTATTTACCCGTATAAAATTTTTATGAATGACTATTGCCGTATTATTTAATGAGATGTCGTTTAATTAGGCGTTATTTAACTAGGTGCTGTTTAATTAGCGCTAAAAAGGGTTGTCCATAGCGAGACAATTTAACATCACCAATGCCTGTTATATCAAGCATTTGTTTTAATGTTTGAGGCTGTACAGATGACAACTCCGATAAAGTTTTATCACTAAAAACAATAAAGGGAGCGATATCTTCTCCATCAGCAATATTTTTGCGTAGTTCTCGTAATTTACTGAATAAGGCCCGATCATAAGGCTTTTGTTGAGTTTTATGTTGCCAATAGCTTGCTTTTTGTAAGCGTGGACTGGCTAGCATGAGTGGCTCGGTTGCTTTTAATATACTTCGAGAAGCTTGAGTTAAGCAAAGTATAGATTGTTGTTCTATATCTTGTTGTAAATAGCCTAAATGAATAAGTTGACCAATAATGGCAAACCAGTAACCGGGTGTTTTATCTTTACCAATTGAAAAGGTAGAGACATCTTGATGCGCTAAGTGCTGTACTTTTTGTGTTTTTTCTCCACGTAATACATCAACAACATGGCTAATATCTCCTTGTTGTTGGATGCGAAAAACACAAGAGAGCACTTTTTGAGCGGCGGTTGTTGCATCAAATTGTGTCGGTGGATCTAAACAAATATCACAGTTTCCACAGCCTTGTTCGGTATATTCAGCAAAGTAGTTGAGCACGACTTGTCGACGACAGGTTTGCGCATCAATAAAGGCACTCATTGCGGCAAAACGTTGTAACTCTACATTCACTCTTTGCGGGTTGTCACCTTCACTAATACGCTTTTTTATGCGCTTAATATCTTTTTCACTCACTAAAAACAGCGCTTCTGCGGGTAAACCGTCACGTCCAGCTCGACCGATTTCTTGATAATAAGACTCTAAGGTACGCGGTGGTTCAAAATGAATAACATAGCGCACATTTGATTTATCAATACCTAAACCAAAAGCAACCGTCGCGATCACTATTTGAATATTATCTTTGGTGAAACCTTCTTGTACCATTGAGCGAATTTCACTTTCTAAGCCGGCATGATAAGCCGCACAATTAATGCCACTACAGGCTAAATATTTAGCTAATTTTTCTACTTGCCAACGACTATTACAGTAAATAATGCCACTGTCGTCACCTTGTTTTCGAATATAGCCCAACACCTGTTTTTCACCATCATATTTAGGGGCTAAGGTCAGACGAATGTTAGCACGGTCAAAACTGTCAAGATGAATATAAGGATCAGGTAATGCTAATTGGGCTAATATGTCTTTTCGGGTTGTTACATCTGCTGTTGCCGTTAATGCCATAACGGGAATATTTGGGAAGTTCTGCTTAAGTGTGTGAAGCTGAGTATAAGCAGGACGAAAGTCATGACCCCATTGAGAAATACAATGAGCTTCATCAATAGCAAACAGGCTAAGTGGCAGTTGGCTAATACCTTGTAAAAAATAATAATTCGTTAATCGTTCAGGTGCAACATAAAGTAGTTTAATATCGCCGTTGGCTAAGCGTTGAAAAATTTCATTAATAGCTTGAGGCTCGAGGGTTGAATTAACAAATGCTGCAGAGATCCCTTGTCGAGTTAAACTGTCAACTTGGTCCTTCATTAAAGCAATTAATGGCGATACGACAATAGTGATGCCGGGCAGTAATATTGCAGGTAATTGATAACATAATGACTTTCCACCACCGGTAGGCATTAATACTAGACTATCTCGTCCTTGCAATAACTGAGTCATAATTTCTGCTTGCCCATTACGAAAGTTTGTATAACCAAAGTAATGCTTTAAGGTATCAAGCAACTTAGCCTCACTGTATTGTTCAGTGCTTAAATTATTAATGGCTTTTTCTGTGGTGGGGATATTCAAAAAAATGTTCTTTTAGGGTAGTTAAGAATGTTTATTTTACCTGATAAGTACAAGCATATATATTCTATTGTTTATGTATTTTCACTAGGGAGCGCTGAAAAGTTATCTGGGTTAACTTTTAATCTCTGTTTTTTGTGTGGAGAGCTTTATGTGCGGAGTTTTGAGTGAAGCGCTTTGTAAAGATTTAGGTAATGTAATAGCGCAAGTTATGCCTTGTTCATAAACACTGTCGACTTGAATTTTTCCCGCTAATTTTTGTTCAATGATATTAAAAACAATATTCATGCCTAAACCTGTTCCTCCTTTGTTGCGCTTGGTGGTGAAAAAAGGATCAAAAATTTGCGCTAATACCTCTTCTGTCATGCCTATGCCATCATCTTTGTAGGTAATAATAATTTCATCGGCTGAATTTTTTTCAACCGCTATGGTAATTGAACCATTTTCCTTGTCATCAAAACCATGGCGAATAGAGTTATTAACTAAGTTTGTTAATACTTGAGCAAAAGCACCCGGTATTGTGATTATTTCTATTTTAGAACTTCCTCTAAGCTGATAATTTACATTATGTTTTTTCATTTCATTGGCTAAAGTTGTCATTACTTCATCAATATAATCGGCAATATTTATTTCCCGCATTTGCTCAATAATTTGATCCGCAGCAACTTGTTTAAAATTTCTTAATAAAATTATAACGCGATTTAAGCCTTTATTTGAAATACAGGCAGACTCAAGCACTATATCAATAAAAGATTTTAGTTGGCTTTGTTTTAAGGTTTTATTGGCAAGTGATTTGGCGATAATTTCTGTATTTTCGTGAATTAAGCTGGTGGAAGTTACAGCTATGCCTAAAGGGGTATTAATTTCGTGGGCAACGCCAGCAATTAGTGCGCCTAATGACGCCATTTTTTCTGACTTTATCAGTTGTTCTTGTGTTTTTTCTAAATGTGTTAATGTATTGATAAGTTTGGTGGAGGTTTTCTTGTTTTTAATCAATAGAATAAAAACAGAGACAAGCGCAATCGTTGATATTGTGACAAAAATTACCGTAATGGTAATAGTGGTTTTTTGTTGAAAAATAGTGGCTTCTTTTTTTATTAACGTTTCTTTTTGACTTTCTAATTCATATTGTTGTTTTTTAATGTTTTGTGTTTGTTTTTGTAAAATTTGTTTATTTTGAGCAATTAGCGTAGCCATTTGTTGGTTTTCGCTTTCTTTTTTAGTGGCAGCTTTAACTTGTTTATTATATTTTTCTTGAACTTTATCTAGCTGCACTAACATGGATGTTAGTTCTTGCACATTTTTTTGCATTGCTTCTTTTTGTTGACGCTCATTTGTTTTTAATTTTTTTAAAGAAAATTGATAATCGTTCACTAATTTTATACTTTGTGTTAACTCCATTTTTAATTGCGTTAACCGTTTACTTTCTCTTTGCAATTTATCGCCTTGCATTTGCAATTTATATTCTTGCGAAATCAATTGTTTATTTAATGCCGATTCTCGTTGACGAGTTAACTGCATTGCCTGCTCTGTTTCTCGGTATAAGGAGGCAATATCTAATTCAGTACCACCGAGTAATAGTAATTGAGCAGAGACCTTTAGCTTTTCATAAATAATATTTGACTTGTTGACTTCAAAGGTGATTGCTGACGCGCCAATATTATCGGAAAAGTTGATCATAGCATTGTGCTTATCATCGCTATTATCAGTAACAAGCAATGTTTTTGAACTTCTGACACTTGCCGCAATTGAAGCCAAGCTATTATTCAATTGAGAAGGTATATATAAAAGATCTATAGCAGAAGCGTTTTTTGCAGAATCAATATTAATAACATTGATCAGTTTGTTTTTAACTTGCTTATTAGCCAGCGTTTTCTCTACTAAGTGAAAGAGTTTATTATCATTGTATACCGCAACAACAAAGTATTTTTTATTGCCTTCATCAGGCCAATTTATATGTTTAATAAAATTATAAATGTAAGCTATTTTAACTTGTTCACGATCAAGCTTTTGTATTGCAGACGCTTGATTTATAAATAATAATCCTAAGCAAGCAAAGAATACAGTTGATAGTGATCTTTTAATTTGAGTTAATAACAAGTTCATTCCAATTAAACTAGGCATTATAAATGACACCATTTAACTTTAGCGGATAAAATGAATAATTTATAGTCAAATATGTTATTAATTATAGTCAGGTTAAATAGTTACAGTTATAAAAATTTATTGATATTACTCCTCTATATCAATACCAGCGACAACAACTTGGTTACGGCCGTGTTCTTTTGCTAAATATAAAGCGTTGTCAGCTTCATTCATTTGCTTGGTTAAGGGCTCATTACTTGAAAGTACGATACCAATACTAATGGTTATGGATATTTGTGTGTCGCCAGCCGGTAATGAGGATACAGAAATGTCACGACGAAAATCATCTACCTTGTTGTATAATTGATCATCATCTAAGCCGTGTATCAATACAGAAAACTCTTCTCCACCCAAGCGTGCTGTTAAACCGCTGCCAAAGTGTTTACGTAAATACAAAGCCAAAACTTTTAATAGTTGATCACCCGCATCATGACCATAGCTATCATTGACATTTTTGAAAAAATCTATATCTATCATGGCGAGACAATAGGGTACATTTCTTTTTACATATTCAGTAATACGAGATTCGGCATGATGAAAGAATGATCTTCTATTGGCTAATTCGGTTAAATAATCGGTGTTGGCAGCATGTTGAATTTTGGCGATATTATTCAAACTTTCAATATTTTGGGTGATGCGACAGTAGAACTCTTCAGGGCAGAAAGGTTTACGTAAAAAATCATCAGCGCCATTTTTAATAAAGCGTGCTGAGTGAATGCCATTGTTAGCACCGGAAATACCAATAATCGCTAATTGTTCACGAGTAAAACGTTTTCGTACTTCATTGGTGAGTGTTATGCCATCCATTTCGGGCATTTCAAGATCAGTAATGACCATTTTTACATCGCGATGCACAGATAATTTTTCTAACGCTTTTACACCATTGTTTGCGGTATAAACAGTGAAGTTACGTCGTTTTAATAATTCTACAATATGATTGCGAGCTGAGGAGGAGTCATCGACCACTAAAATAGCATTGTTTTTATTTGTTTGTTGCCAATGTAATACGCGCTTTAAATAGAGAAAGGCTTGGCTGTTTTCTTTCGGGATATAGTCAATAACAGGTTGAGCAAGAATTTTTTTCCGGGTGTCATCATCCATTTTTCCGGTTAGAACAATACTCGGAATACCGTGAGATAACACGCAAGCGATCGCTTCACCGTCAAGTGCATCTGGTAGCGCGTAATCTACGGTTGCGGCAAAAAAATCAGTATCGCCAGAAAGAATTTCTTCTACCTGACTTAGGCTAGTGGCAATAACTACATCATATTGTAATGAACGAGCCATTTGCTTGATTACTGTGGCAATGGGTTTACTGTCTTCAACAACTAACAAACGTTGGGTCATGGGATTTTACCTTAATAATTGTATTTTTATTTATCAATTTTTAATAATAAACACGTATCATTATCGCTATTACCAAATAGGCTAAACGGCTTTTAAGTTGGCATACTCAACGACTAACCATTTACAACCAACTTCGACAAAATTTACCTGAATTCTACTTTGCGCACCGCTACCTTCATAATTGAGCACAACACCTTCGCCAAACTTGGCATGCATCACTTGCTGTCCTAAGTTAAAACCGGTATTTTCAAAGGTTTCTAAGGTGAAAGTATTTGAAAACTTACCCACACGAGCAGGCGCTTTAACTTGACTTTGCATACGAATAGCTTCGATACAACTTTCGGGTAACTCACGTAAAAAACGGCTCGCCTTATGAAATTTTTCTTGACCATACAAGCGACGGCTTTCAGCATGACATAAGTATAGCTTACGCATGGCTCTTGTCATCCCAACGTAGCATAATCGTCTTTCTTCTTCTAATCGGTCTATATCTTCAACAGATTTTTGAGAAGGAAACATACCTTCTTCAAGACCGGCAATAAACACTAATGGAAACTCTAACCCTTTCGCTGAGTGCATGGTCATTAATTGCACCGCGCTTTCAAATTCGTCGGCCTGAGATTCTCCAGACTCTAATGCGGCATGGGTTAAAAAAGCGGTTAAGGTAGTTTGTTCTTCTATGTGCTCTAGTTCTGATATAGGCTCACTTTCAAAGGTTTGACAAGCGGTAACAAGCTCGTTTAAGTTTTCTATTCGCTGCGCCGCACGCTCCCCTTTTTCGGCTTGATACATTGCTTTTAAGCCTGTATTTTGAATAACCAAGTTAGCTTGTTGATCTAAATCTAAGTGGCTTGAGTCATCTTCTAATTGGTCTATTAAGTTAATAAAATGGGTGATTGTTTTTGCACTGCGCCCTTTAAGTTGCTCGGTATGTAGCATTTGC
Organism: Colwellia sp.; assembly: GCA_051531915.1. Taxonomy (GTDB): domain Bacteria; phylum Pseudomonadota; class Gammaproteobacteria; order Enterobacterales; family Alteromonadaceae; genus Colwellia. Next base: position 95,323 of record JAOPTQ010000026.1, read on the forward strand.
TGACAAGCTTGCCACAAGGTGACCTGTAAACTACGAGCCGCATCACGTACCAAAGCAACGGTTTGATTACCAATACCACGCGTTGGGGTATTAATAATGCGTTCAAAAGCTGCATCATCATCTCGATTGTTAATAATGCGCAAATAAGCGAGGGCGTCTTTAATTTCCTGTCGCTCGAAAAAGCGTTGTCCGCCATATATTCTATACGGCAGTTGCCCTTGTAGTAACGCTTCTTCCATTAAACGAGATTGAGCATTGCTACGGTATAAAATGGCAACTTCATCTAGTTTACCGCCATCTTTGCGCCATTGCTTAATACGACCAGCAATAAAACGCGCTTCGTCTATTTCATTAAATGCGGTATAAATAGATATTTTTTCGCCATCTTTATCATCAGTCCACAACTCTTTACCCATGCGGTTATTGTTATTACAGATCAGTTGATTGGCGGCATTGAGAATATTTGCTGTTGAGCGATAGTTTTGCTCTAAACGTATGGTTTGGGTATTTTCATATTCTTTTAAAAAACGCTCAATATTTTCAATTCTAGCGCCACGCCAACCGTAAATAGACTGGTCGTCGTCGCCAACAATCATCACATTGCTTTTTGCTTTACCTAACATAGTTAACCAAGCATATTGTATGGCGTTAGTATCTTGAAATTCGTCGACTAATATTTGGCTAAAACGTTGTTGATAATGGTCTAACAACGCCGGATTATGCAACCATAATTCATGGGCACGAAGCAATAATTCAGCAAAATCAACTAAGCCGGCGCGATCACAGGTATCTTGGTAGGCTTTATAAACTTTGACAAATAAGGCTTCACTAGGATCAAACTGATCGTCAATATGCTGCGGTCGCAAACCCTCATCTTTTTTGCCGTTTATGTACCAAACAAATTGTTTTGCTGGCCATTTTTTTTCGTCAAGTTCTAATGAACGAACAATACGCTTAATGAGTCGAAGTTGGTCATCACTATCAAGCACTTGAAAGCTTTGTGGCAATTTAGCTTCTTGAAAATGCATGCGTAATAAACGATGTGCTAAACCATGAAAGGTGCCTATCCACATACCATGAGTGCCGCTGCCGTGATTAGAGCTTCCAACGGTTTGTTCAACACGCGCGCGCATTTCTGCGGCGGCTTTATTGGTAAAGGTTACTGCTAAGATAGCATGGGGTGCAACGTGTTCAACTTGCATTAACCAGGCAATACGTTGCACTAATACACGGGTTTTACCACTGCCTGCACCGGCTAAAATAAGCATGTTTTGCTTAGGAGCAGCAACTGCTTCTCGTTGTTTGTCATTTAAAGCGTTGAGTAGATCAGAAACGTCCATAATGAGGAAAAACCTTTATTTAGCGTATATATTTTCAAAGTGTTTGTAGTATAAACCATCAAGCACTGTGTTTATATACATTGGTTAGTTTTTGGCTAGGGTTATTTATTTAAACCATCTAATGAATAAGTAATTCAAGCGCTGTTATTGTAGAAATTTCAATATGCGGCAGTATTTTTAGTGGTTTTCCAACACCATAATGAGGTAACCATGCGGTTTGACAACCCGCCCTTAATGCGCCTTGAATATCGGCATAACCGCAATCGCCAACATGCAATAACTGGCTTGGAGAAATAGCTAATTGTTGACACGCTAAGTTAAACATATCGGTGGCTGGCTTTTGCTTTAATAATCGCTTGGTTTCATCGTTAGTTTTTTGAAAACCGGCATGATAAATATGCTGAAAATAGTGTGAAATATTGAGTGCTTGAGTATCAACATTGCCATTACTAATCGCAATTAAAGGCATTTTTTTACTTAAGGTTGCTAATAATTGGATACTGGTTTGTGGCACTGTAAAGTCGCTACGTAAAGCAATGAAATAATCAAGCGCAGCTTGTGCCTGTTGACGAGCCATTTCATTGTTAATCCCCAGTGCTTTAATACCTAAGTAGTAACTTTCTAAGCGTAGCAAAACCACATCATGTGAAATATTAGTTTGTTGCCCAATAACTTGCTGTCGAAATGGAAACCAATAATGTCGGTTAAAAAGCATTGAATAAGCCGGTAGCCTTTTGGCAAAGTAGCTAACCATTTTTTTTTCAATAGACAGCATCACCGGACGGTTGCTATACAGCGTATCGTCTAAATCAAAGCTAATGGCTTTAATCGGTGCTAAATGACGATAAAACTTCATCGGTTATAATTTACAAGGCAAGTTGTTGGTGTAATAACTTTGCCACCAAACGCTTGAATTGACTTAATAATAAAGTGTCCATTCGGGGATCAAAATGATGGGCGTCATCACTGCTAATTGCTAAAAACCCTAACACTTGCTCATGGTGAATTAATTTTACTAATACTACCGAACCAGTGCAGCTTTGAGAAAAAATAAGCTGTTGCTCACTTTGCTGTAATCGGCCGAAATAATAATCTTCATCACTTAAACGATTTTGCATAATACCTGTACAATCATTACTCGCAATACTGTCATGTTTGCACGCTATGGTGCTCTTATTATCAGTAACTAGCCAAAGTTTAAAAGCGGATAATGATAATAATTCAGTGGTTGCTTGGTGTAAGCAGTCAAGTAATTCATTGGTTGACGTGCAATCAAGTAGTCGTAAGTATAAATCACTATAAAGAATAAACAGTTGTTCATTGTGGTTGGCAACAGACATTAATTGCGTAATTTCATCTTCTAAGCCATGAATTTTTTCACGTAATTGCTGCTGCTGGCGTTCAACTAAAGACACGGTGCCACGGTTGTTATCAGCAAGTCTTAAGCCCGTGATAAGGTGATTATTTCGATTGAAAAAATCTGGGTTGTCTTGTAAAAAAGTACTGACTAATTCATCGGTTAGTGGTAAGTCATCAATATTTACACTACTTTCGCTTGTTAACTCATTACTCATTGGGTTTTTTAACTCTTTTGGGTTTATAAGGATAGCTGCCCATCAAACACATGCACAGCAGGACCAGACATTTTTACTGGATGACCCGGGCCTTTCCAATAAATTCTTAATTTTCCACCGGGTAATTCAACGGTGACTTGTTTACTCAATTTTTTTTGTATTTGCCCAATAACAACCGCAGCGCAGGCGCCGCTACCACAGGCCAACGTTTCTGCCGCGCCTCGTTCATAAACGCGTAGTTTAATTCGGTTTGGCGCGACGACTTCCATAAAACCAACATTCGCTTGCTCAGGAAAGCGTTCGTGTTCAGAAATTTCTTTGCCTAAACGCGCCACAGGAGCATCGGCAACACTATCAACAGTGACCACACAGTGAGGGTTTCCTAAAGAAACAGCGCCGCATAGCACGGTTTCAGACTCACTACGTAAAATGTAGGTTCCTTCTGTTTTTTGCGCATTAAAAGGAATTTTTTTAGGTTCAAGTTGTGGCACCGGCATAGTGACTGAAATATTACCGTCTCGCTCAACAAAAAGTGTCATTTTTCCTGACTGTGTTGACACTTTAATTTTAGTTTTGCTACACAAGCCCTTCATACGAACAAAGCGTGCAAAACACCGTGCACCATTACCACATTGGCTGACTTCACTACCATCAGCATTAAAAATTCGATAATGAAAGTCTAAATCGGGATCGTAAGGAGGCTCAACAATTAATAATTGATCAAAGCCAACACCAAAATTTCGGTCTGCTAATTTCTTGATTTGTTCATTCGACAAAAAAATATTTTGGGAAACACCATCTATCACTAAAAAATCGTTACCCAAGCCGTGCATTTTAGAAAAATTTACTAACATTTACGGTTGCTTCTTATTGATGAGTTCAGCTTTTGCTTTTTTTTCAGTGGTATTATTTTCTTTTTTGTTACTATTTTCTTGTGGATCTTTCGGTGTCGGATATAAATCACCTTTTGAGCCGCAAGCTGACAATAATGTGAGCGTGGAAAATAACAGTAAAAATAAAGAAAGTTGTTTAGTTTTTTGCATGAATCACTATTTTTGTCATCAAAGGCAACTAAGTTAAGCCGGTTAGCTTAACTTAGTTGCCTTGAATCTATATTTATCTTAGTTGATTGGTATTATACTCACATGCATAGACTAACTTAAAGTTATTATCTGTTTAGAAGCAGTTAAAGGGACCACAATGAATGATAGCCAATATAATTTAATCGCCGATGAGCTTTTACTTGCGGTAGAAGAAGCGATTGAAGACTGCGGTGTTGATATCGATTTTGAAGGTGTTGGTGGCTTATTAACGCTAACGTTTAAAAATGCCAGTAAAATTATTATTAATAAACAAGCACCTTTGCATGAAATATGGGTTGCCACTAAATTTAATGGCCATCACTTTGCTTTAGAAAATGACTGTTGGACAGACAAACGAGGCTCCGGTGAGTTTTGGCAATTTATTTCACAAGCGGTTAGCAAACAAGCCGAAAGTGAAATAAACCTTGTTGAGCAATAACGGCTATTAGGATAAAAGAATGAGTAGAACTACCGTACGTATCGCCACACGCAAAAGCGCACTAGCATTGTGGCAAGCAGAATATGTAAAAGCACAATTAGAAAAATTTCACCAAAACATCATGGTAGAGTTAGTGCCCATGACAACCAAAGGCGATATTATTTTAGATACGCCTTTGGCGAAAGTTGGCGGCAAAGGCTTGTTTGTTAAAGAGCTTGAAGTGGCGATATTAGAAAATCGTGCGGATATTGCTGTGCATTCAATGAAAGATGTCCCTGTCGATTTTCCCGAAGGCTTAGGCCTAGAGGTTATTTGTCCTCGAGAAGATCCGCGTGACGCTTTTGTATCAAATCGCTACAACAATTTGGCTGAATTACCCGAGGGCGCTATTGTTGGCACCTCAAGTTTACGTCGGCAATGCCAATTAAAGGCAAAACGCCCCGATTTACACATTAGAGATTTACGAGGTAATGTTAATACGCGCCTTAAAAAATTAGATGAGGGCGAATACGACGCTATTATTTTAGCTTCAGCAGGGTTAATTCGTTTAGAAATGCGTGAGCGTATTGCCCAATTTATTGAGCCTGAGGAAATGCTACCTGCTAATGGACAAGGCGCTGTAGGCATTGAATGTCGTCTTGATGATGAAAAAATTAAAGCCTTATTAGCGCCACTTGAATGTCAAACAACTCGTCAACGGGTGTTGGCTGAAAGGGCGATGAATAAAGCATTAGAAGGTGGCTGTCAGGTGCCTATTGGTAGCTACTCCATTATTAATGATCATGAATTATACTTGCGAGGCTTGGTTGGCGCTGTTGATGGTAGTGAATTAATAGAAAGTGAAATAACCGGTCCTGTAGAGCAAGGTGAAGCGTTAGGACATGCGCTTGCACAAGAATTATTGCGTCGTGGCGCAGATAAAATTTTACAACAGGTTTATGCTCAGAACCATTAATTCATCACCGCTTAAAGTCTTAATTACTCGGCCTGAAGCTAAAGCGCAAGAACTAACCTTGTTGTTAAAACAGCAAGGCATAATGTCGATTAAGCAACCATTATTTGACTACCAAGCTTATGCTTCACCAACGGAGATAAAAGCGCAACTTGACCTTGCTGACATCCTTATTTTTATCAGTGTTGCTGCGGTTGAATTTGCTCAAGCAAGTATGAGCTTAAGTGTTTATCAACAAAAAACGATTGTAGCGGTGGGTAGTGCAACCAAAAAAGCATTGCAAGATTGTAATATTCGTCAAGTGATATGCCCTGCAGAGGAAAATAGTGAAGGTTTATTGCAGTTACCTTTATTTACTAAAGAATTTAACAAAGTATCAAATAAAAAATTAGCAAGCCAAGTGATCACGATTGTGCGTGGTAATGGCGGTCGGGAATATTTATCAACCACTTTAAAAGCACGTGGTGCTAGCGTGCAATATTTAGAAAGTTACCAAAGAGTATGGCGAACATTTGCCAACGATATCGCTAAGCAATGGCAAGCTCAGCAAATAAATTGTATTGTTGTTACTAGTAATGAATCATTAAAAAAAATGCTACAGTTAGTTTTAAGCACAAATGCTTCAGATGCTAATATTACTGATGCTAATGTTGCAAATGACTGCGTTAAACATAAACAGCATGAAAATTATTGGAAAAAACACTGCTTATGGCTTGTGGCAAGTCAACGAATTGCCGATAGCGCAAAGCAATTAGGCTTAAAAAGTGTCATTATTAGTAAAGGCGCTAGTGCAAAGTCACTTATTAGCGCGCTGATGATTTAAACGATAGGTATAAATTAATAGTCACAAGTTGAAAGCCGTAAAATAATCACCATAAAGACAAGTAGCTCCCTATAAATGGAACCGCAAAATGACCGATAAAACACCGCCTCCTGTTGATGACAACGTAAATGCTCCAACAAAAAAACAAGTTACCCCTAAACCGGTCATTGCGGAGACGGCAACAAACAAAAGCTCAAAACCGGCACCAAAGAAAGTGTCAAGGGCTACTCCAAGTCAGCAAAAAGAGAATAAAAGTAAGCTCTCTAAATTAGCGTTGTTTGCTACCTTTATTGCTATTTGTGGAATGGCTGCGGCAGGCGGCAATTATTTTTGGCAAAACCAACAACGACTGTTACTGGCAGAGCAGCTTAATGGGCAAACTAATGCGGCGCTTAAGGCAAGCCAACGTGAAGTTCACCAAGCGTTGCAACAATTAACTGCACAAGTAAATAACAATAGCCAAGAAAAAATGGCTGAATTAAAAAACACCGTAGCTCATTTGGCGCAGCTAGTTGAACAGCAACAACCAAGTGACTGGCTGATACATGAAGCTGAATACCTGATTAGAATTGCAGCCCGTACCATGTGGCTTGAACAGGATACGATAGCGGCAATAGGCTTATTAAAAGATGCTGATGCTCGTTTAACTGAATTAAATGATCCACGTTTTTTACCTGTTAGAGCATTAATACACCAAGATATTCAGTCATTAAAATCAATACCCATATTGCAAACTGAACCGGTTGTTTTAGCGTTAATGGCAATGAATAAACAAGTAAAAGACTTGCCGATAGCGGTGAATGATTTAGGAAAAAGCCGCGATAAAGTTGCCGATTTAGCCCTGACCAATGATGCGGCAGACTGGAAAGATAATTTACAAAAAACTTGGCAAAAATTTGTTGATGATTTTATTAGTGTTCGTCGAAGAACTGATATGGTTGAAGCGTTAATTTCGCCGGATCAACAGCAAAATTTAAAACAAAATTTGAGCTTGAAAGTACAATTAGCGTTGTGGGCGGCTAGTGAACAAAAAGTAGATGTTTATCAAAAGGCTCTTGATGATATTCAACAATGGCTGAATGAGTTTTTTGATATGAAACAAGGCATCAGTCAAACCTTTTATCAAACAGTCACTTCATTAAAAGAACAGCAAATTAGCTTTACTTACGCTAACGATTTAGTGTCATTATCAGCAATTAGACGCTTGCTTAAAGACAGCTCAGCTCAAACGAATAATCAACCACAACCACAAGTAAAACTAGCACTACCCGCAGCCAAAGCTGTTGTCGCTCCAACAGCTAAAAAAGTAGCCGAAGAAGTTATCCCTAAAGAGCCAATCAAACCTGAGCAAGAGTTAGAGCTAAAGCCAGCCGATAAACAAGGTGGAGACAGCATATGATCCGCTTTATTATTATTGTTTTACTATTTTTTGCGGTAGTGGCATTTAGCCCACTTTTACTTGATGATCCAGGTTACATTTTAATTTCAGTGGGCAATTATGTTTTTGAATTGACCGTTTATGCGGCCTTTTTTTGGCTTACCGCCATTGTTGTTATCTTGTTTTTTACCTATAAAATTATCCGAGGTGGTTTTAAATTCAGTTTTGGCGCGTGGCACAAAGTTGTTTTTGCGAGTCAAAGGCGTGGAATTGTTAATTTCAATAAAGGTCTTTCCGCCTATATGCTAGAAGACTACGCACAAGCAGAAAAACTCTTTGATAAGTGTGCCGAGCCATCAAAACGTAAGCATAGCGCCTATTTACTTGCCGCTTCTGCAGCATCAAAACAACAACTTGATGCCAATACTAATCACTATTTAGCGCTGTTAGAAAATGAGTCTAGCAAAATAAAAGAAATGGGCTTAGAAAGCGTTATTGTTAAAGTGAAATTATTGATGAATCAAGCGCAAAAAGAAGCCGATAAAAGTGCAAGAGTGCTCATTGATGAATATCATAAACAAATTGGTCATGACGCACGGTTATTATCTTTAGAAATTGACTTGTGTATTATTGAGCAGCGTTTCGAACAGGCGGTTGATTACTTAACAAATGCGCGCAAAGAAAAAACGATTGATGATAAAACCCTACAAGCATGGGAGAGCAAAGCTTATTTTGGTGTGTTTACTGATAAGATTTGTCAACAGGATCAAAACACCTTACAAGAATATTGGCAAAAACTTAGTCGTAAAACAAAACACCGAGAGGCCGTGTTATTTGCTTATTGCAAGGTGTTAGCCGCGCAAAATATTACTGAGCCATTAACGAAGTTATTACAACCATTGTTAAAAAAACAGCCCGATACTAGTTTTTTAAAACAGTTACGAACATTACCTATAAAGCAAAGCGAAGTATTAATTGCTTTGGTGCAAAAGCATTTACATAAAGATAAACATAATGCGCAATGGTTAAGCTGCTTAGGGCATTTAGCCATAGTAAGTGAACAATGGTCTATGGCAGAAAAAGCGTTTGGCAGCTTAGTTAATTTAGATGCTAATAACCAAAAAGAGCAATATGACAAACAAGATCTACAAGCCTTAGCTAAAGCATTAACGGAACAAGAGCAGCACCAAGCCGCAAATGAGGTTTGGCTGAAAATTAGCGAGATGTAATCCTCGTTTTTATTAATTTGGCAATAGCGTTAGCCCTAACGAAGTCAGCAGTTCTTCCTGTTGCCAAGCACATATTTTGACACCCGTTAAAATGACACGTTTTGGATTTAAACCCTGTAATTCAACGTGGCTTAAATCACAATATTGCATAGAAAACTGTTCCCAACAATCTTCCGAAAATTCGCCTCGACTCAAATCAGAGCCTTGAAAAGACGCGCCTTGTAAATTAGCACCGGTCCAACGGTTTTCAAACAAATCACATTTTTCAATACATTGTCGTTCAAAATTTACATAAGACAAATTACAACCGGTAATATAAGCAGAGCAAAAATAAGATTTATAGCTAATTTGATTTAAAAAACTCGCTTTAACAAAATTGGCGCCTTTGAGATCACAATTTCGCAACTCTATACCAAAGCAATTAGCCCCTAAAAAATGTGCTAGCGGCATTTTACACTGCTTAAAACTAGCATCACGTAAGTCGGCATAATCAAAACGGCAGCCCTCAATAGCGCCTTGCTCGATAAATTGGCACTCAATAAATTGCACATCACTTAAATTAGCGCGACTAAAATCACACTGATAAAAGTTACATTGCTCAAAGCGCTTACCTTGCAAATCTTGATGAGAAAAATCATGTTGATTAAAAGTTTTATTTTTTGTGCTCATAACTAGGCTCCAAATAATTAATAAAGGGAGACTATCATTGAATCACAGGTAAAAACCAGAAGTAAAATCCTATTTAAACCATAAGGTTACAAAGGTTTAAAATAGACGTTTTAAGCTAGTAAATACGTATTTTTAGAGGGAGAAAAACTTTTCAAGGTGACACACCCTTTGAAAAGTATTTAGGTGATTATTCGGCTTATGATAACACTAGTTAGATCACATATTTAATCTGATTAGTATAAATACATTTCAAGACGAGGCACTATTAGAATCGTAAAGGGCATCTAAATTAAGGCTTTTTATTAGTCTCAGGTATAGCAAATAGAAAACAGTTGAACAAATGGTTAAGTTGCTTTACTATTGCGATAATTACCTCGTTTAAATGAGAATATTTATTGTTTATGAATTCAAAAAATGCCACTAATGTGATCCGTCAGTTTCAGAAAGTTGCGAGTCAATATGCACAATTAGAGGCGATGCCGATCATGATTAATGAGCAGCATATGATCTCAACAAGAGAGATCCATACGCTTGATGCAATTGGAGATAAACGGCTGAATATGGTTTCTGATGTTGGTCGACATTTTGGGGTAACTAAAAGCGCAGCTTCTCAGTTAGTTTCAAAATTAGAGGCAAAGGGTTTTTTACTTAAAAGTAGCTCGGCTAAAAATAATAAAGAGTTGCAATTGGTATTAACAGAGCTAGGTTGGGAGGCTTATCGTGTGCATGAACAGCTTCATGGTAAGGAACGAGCTGCTTTGATGGCGCAATTAGAGCAGTTTCCTGCTGAGCAATTAATTACTTTTAAGGAAATGCTGGGGCTTTTTTCTAAGGTTATTTCTCAGCAGTTTAAACAAAAATAAATTTTTTACCCAAATAGTTAAGCTGCTTAACTATTTGGGTAAGTTTGCAAATATTAGTTTTTAGTCGAAATAAGATGGTGGAGTATTTTATTATGTTAAATACCAAAAAGTTGGCTTATGTTGTTAGTGCTATGTTTTTTGTGCTTACAACGGGGTATGTGTTTGGATCAGATTCTGAGCGAAATATATCATTAATTCAAGAATCAATTATTAGGCCGGTCAAAACAGTCATAGTTAAAACAAATAAAGGGTTATTTGAGCGAAAATTTCCCGGTAAGGTCCGTTCGGGTAAGCGAGTTAATTTAGCTTTTTCTGTCTCAGGGGTGATTGAATCTCTTAAGGCGAATGAAGGAGCTCGGGTGAAAAAGGGTACTGTGGTTGCGCGTTTGGATCCTAGAGACTACCGTTATCGACTTAATTCTGCTAAAGCAAACTATGATCAATCAAAAAATGAGTTGGGACGGTTACGTTACTTATTGGATAAGAAGTTGATCAGTCGTGCATTATTTGATCAGCAAGATGCAGTTAATGTTATTGCATTGGCTAATTTTGATAGTAGTAAAAAAGCTCTTTCTGATACTGTACTGCGGGTACCTTTTGATGGTGTGATTACAAAAAGGTACTTGGAAAACGGAGAGCATATTCAGGCCGATCAAACTATTGCTTCCTTGCAAGATATTTCTGATATTGAGATTGTTATCCAAGTACCTGAGAAATTTATTGCCGATAAGCGTTATTTGAAAAATGCTATTTTTGCCGTGCAATTGAATGTTGATCATAGTCATTGGCTTTCTGCTCGGGTGATAGAGCATCGTACTGAATCCAGCATTAGCACTAACACTTATGATGTTGTTGTTGCGATTAAGCCGATTGAGGGTTTCTCTATTTATCCTGGAATGACCGCTCAGGTCAAAGTTTCTTATTCCGATCTTACTTCGTTTAAAGCAAAGAGTGTTCAAATCCCCTCCGATTCGGTGTTGTTTGATGCTGCTGGTCATGCTTTTGTTTGGATTATTCCCAAAGAAGGTGGCAAACCAGAAAAACGAATGGTCACACTCGTCGATTATCATTCAGATAACATTATTGTAAGCCATGGTCTTAATGCTGGAGAGTTAGTTGCTATTTCAGGACTGCATGCTATTAATGAAAAACAGCTATTGCGTCCTATGCTAGCAGGTAAAGAGGGGTTAGCAGGATGAATCTTATTAAATATTTCATTTACAACAGAAAAATTACATATGTTTTAAGTTTGTTGATCTTGCTATTTGGCATGGTTGCTTATTTTAATTTGGGTAGGTTAGAAGATCCTGAATTTAGTATTAAAGAAGCAGTGATCACAACCTATTACCCCGGTTCAACCTCACTGCAAGTTGAAGAAGAGGTGACGGATAAAATTGAAAAGTCTATTCAGCAACTTAAGCAGCTTAAAGAGGTTCGTTCTATATCAAGAGCGGGGGTATCAATGGTTTTTGCTGAGATCCAAGAGAATTTTGATAAGCAAACACTGCCTCAGGTTTGGGATGAATTAAGAAGAAAAATGCAACAGGTACAAAGTGAACTACCCCAAGGAGCAACGGCTCCCTATGTTAATGATGATTTTGGTGATGTCTATGGGACCCTTTTTGCGATTACAGGAGAAGGCTATTCGTTAAGGGAGCTTAAATCTTATGCCGAGGATTTAAAGCGAGAGCTACTGCTGGCGACAGATGTTGGGCGTATTGAATTATGGGGGGCGCAAACTGATACTATAAATATTGAAATTGACTGGAATAAAATAGCTAAATTGGGCATCTCTTTACAACATATTATTGATGCTCTTAATCAGAGACATGCTGTTATAGATACTGGCACGGTTAAAGTAGGGAGCAAGGAGATACACCTTAGAGTCAGTGGTGATTTTACAGCGCCTTCTTCTATTGAACAGCAGTTGATTTTCGACAATCAAGAGGGACATTATATCCGACTCAAAGATATTGCCACAATAAGTCGTGGTTATGCAGAGCCAGCGAGCGAACTGCTGTTATGGAACGGTGAACCTGCTATTGCATTGGGTATTTCAACGACCTCTGGTGGTGATGTTATTGCAATGGGAGCCGATATTCATCAGCGTTTAAATAATTTACTGGTCAAAACACCTATCGGTATTTCAATTCATTCTATTGCGGATCAAGCTAAAACGGTTAAAGAAGCTTCTGATGGCTTTGTCTTTAATTTAGCAGCAGCAGTGCTGATTGTTGTCTTAGTGCTTATTATTTTTATGGGATGGCGTGAAGGGATGATAATAGGTGCTGTTTTATTGATCACGATAATGGCGACCTTAATTGGTATGTATGTGATGGATATTACTCTACAGAGGATCTCGCTAGGTGCATTAATTATTTCACTGGGGATGTTGGTTGATAACGCCATTGTGGTCACCGAAGGGATAGTACTTAAATCTAAAGCGGGAATGGAGAAAAGAAAAGCCGCATTGCAAACAGTTAAAGAGTCACAGTGGCCATTGCTGGGAGCAACCGTCATCAGCAGTTTTAGGTGAAACCT